>DYKG01000040.1 GCA_020722725.1 Candidatus Methylomirabilis sp. | reverse complement strand
CCGACGAAACCATTGCCGGAAGCTGCACCAATCCGCATACCGAGAATTGCTGGAAATCGATGAAGGCGATTGAAAGACGATAAAATTCATGCTAATTATACAGTTGGAATTCCTTATAGGTGACAAGCATGGAACCATTATTACAGGTAAAAAACCTCACCAAAAATTTCGGAGCGGTCTGCATATTGAAAGACCTTTCAATCGAAGTCGAACCAGGAGAAATCTTCGGAGTTCTCGGGTTGAACGGCATTGGCAAAACCACAATGTTCAAATGTATTCTTGGCCTGATTTCCCGTAACGGCGGTGAAATTCTTTATCGAGGCAAAGAGCTGAACCAGCAGATGGTTCACCAGAAAATCGGCTATCTACCCGAATTCTATCTGCCGCCCGGTGAACTGACCGGTCACGAATATCTGCGCCTTCTCAGCCTGGCAGTATCAGGAAACCGCCCCGACATCGAAAACCTTTTCCGAAAAACCGACCTCGACTCGCGCAAACCGATTAAAGACTACTCACGCGGCATGATTCAGCGGCTCGGGCTGGCCATTTCCCTGCTCAAATCGCCTGAATTCATAATTCTTGACGAACCGACCCTCGGGCTTGACCCGCTTGCCCGCCAGAATCTGCTCGACTGGCTGAAAGAGCTTAACCAGGGAGGACAGACGATAATGCTGTCTTCTCATGATTTTTCGCAGGTTGAAAAACTATGCCGACGGGTTGCCATCGTGCACGACCGCCAAATCAAATATACCGGAAAAATCGGCGATTTCACAGCAAAACACCAGACATCTTCACTCGAAGAAGCCTTTTTAATGGAGATTGGAGGTATTCATGCGTAGATCCATGGCTATGGCCGCAATTACCTTCATGCAAGGCTTTCGCACTCAGACTTTTCGCATCGTTGCCCTTCTGTTTGCCGCACTGCTCGCGGTAAGCTACTTTCTCAAAGTTCTCTCGGTAGGCCACAAAGACATCATGCTGCGCAGTTTCAGCCTTGGCGCCATGGAAATAAGCGGTCTGCTGCTCATCATTTTCGGCTGCATCAGCGGCTACTACCGTGAGCGCGAAACCCGCCTACAGTCGATTCACCTGACCTTCATGTCTTACTTCGACCACGCCCTCGGTCGCCTGCTTGGCAACTGCCTTTTAATAACCTCCTACATAACCCTTTCCACTCTGGCATGTTCGGGAATTCTATACATGGAAGAGGCCTGGCACGTCTCATTTATCTTCGGAGCATGGTCAATAATGCTCAAGCTCTGCATCATCTGCTCTTTCTGCGCCCTGTTCTCGTACATGTTTACATCGCCGATCTTCGCTTCACTGATGACGGTTTTTGTGAATTTTGCCGCAGAATACGCCTATTTTCCGCTGACCATGATGAAGCATATCCCGACTCTGGTGCCCAACACAGTTTCGCGGGTCTTTTATCATCTTTTGCCCAATTTCGACAAGATCGACCTGAAATATCAGGCCGCCCACGGCACCTTGCCGGAAGCGGGGTATCTGCTTGAAACCACCGCTTATTCAGGTATTTATATTCTCGTCATTTTTCTTATAGCCTGGAGAGTGTTTTCACGCCATGAACATTGAAAAGACTTTAAACCGGCTCTTCTGGCCGGCTTTGCTAATCGTGATGGGCATTAACCTGGGCTTATCAATACATTTGAGTCAGGTTGCCCCGTTTGGCGAACAGAAAGTTCTTTTTGTCCCCGAACCACATTATGTCGAGCGCATCAGCGGCACTTTCCGCAATCAGATTGCCCTGGCTTTTTATATGAAAGGGGCCCAGGAGTTGGCCTACAACTCTGCCCAGAAAGTCGATCTGCTGCTGGCCCTTTTCCGACTGGCGGTGTACCTCGACCCGAAACTCGATCAGGCAGCCTTTCTCGGCGGAATGGTAACTCCCGCCCGGGCAAAAGACCTGGTTAAAGCCATCGATCTGCTCGAAATGGCAAGACAGCGCAACCCCGGCAACTGGCGGTTTCCCTACTGGATCGGCTTCAACTATCTGCAACTGGATAAGTTTGAAAAAGCTGCCGAGTTCTACAAAATAGCTTCTGAGCTTCCAGGCGCCCTGCCTTTTTTAAAAACCGCATCGGTTCACATTCTCAGCCGTGGCTCCAACCTCGAAATGGCACTTGCCGAGGCTGAAAGGCTCAAAGCCGGCGCTGGCAAAGACAAAGATACCAACGAACTCATGGATCTGCGTATTTTATGGCTGCAAACCATGCTTTTTCTCGAAGCCAAAAACCGCGAATTCAAAGCGCTGACCGGGCGCTACCCGCTGAAACTGCAGGAACTCGTCGAATCAAAGCTCCTGCCAGAGCTTCCACCCGACGATTTCGGCGAAGGTTTCTACCTGGTCAATCCCGGCGACCCCAAAACCGGCTACATGGTGCGCAGCGACTTCTGATCCGTTTATTCTTTGCTCAAACCGAGCCGGCGCGACATATCACGGCGATCTACCGCGTTACTCAGCGCTTCTTCCCTGGTGATTTTGCCGGAAGTAACCAGTTTCTGCAGATCGTCGTTGAGCAGACGATTGCCACGGTTCTGCCCGGTGGTCATGGCGGTCAGCAGCATGTGCGTGCGGCCCTCCCTGATCATGTTGCCCATCGCATAATCCATTACCATTATTTCAAGAGCAGGAACCCGGCCACCGCCGGTTTTGCGGCACAGCGTCTGACAGCAGACCCCGAGCAGGTTGTCTGCCAGCCCGCATCTGATCTGCTCCTGCGCTTCGGCAGGAAACTGATCGACAATACGGCTCACCGTACTGATCGCCGTCGAGGTATGCAGGGTCGCCAGCACCAGATGCCCGGTATTAGCGGTTTCCAGCGCCATTGAAATGGTTTCGAGATCGCGCATTTCGCCAACCAGAACCACATCGGGATCTTCGCGCAATGCCGCTTTCAGAGCCCGCGAAAACGAAGACGTGTGAACCCCTACTTCACGCTGATTAACCAGCGCTTTGCGGCTCTGATGCACGAATTCGATCGGATCTTCAATGGTAAGAATGTGACCATCCTGTGTACGGTTGATATGATCGACCATCGCCGCCAGAGTCGTGCTCTTGCCGCTTCCGGTCGGCCCGGTCACCAGCACCAGCCCTTTCGGGGCTTCGGCCCACTGCCGGAGAATGTCGGGCATGCCCAGCTCTTCCAGCGTGAAAATGGTATTGGGAATATGGCGAAACACCGCACTGACCCCGAGATGATCGCGCAGCAGGTTAACACGGAACCGCGAATGCTTGTCCATGGCGTAGGCAAAATCTTCATCGCCGGTCTTTTTGAATTCCTCGATCGAGTCGGGGCGCATGATCGGCGCGAGAAGCTGAAAAACCTCTTCCGAAGCCAGTTTCATGAAACCAGAAATCGATCTTATCTGGCCGTCGATGCGCCAGCGCGGAATCTGGCCAGCCGACATGTGCAAATCTGAGCCGCCTTCTTCGACCAGGCGCTTGAGCAGGTCGTCAATGTGCCTGACTCCAGAACCGCTGACCGACTTGTCGGTCACCGCCGACTCGCCGCCGTAGCTTTTCATGATCTTCTGAAAATAGCCGCTCTCGATTGATACGGGCTCGATTTTCATGCTGGGCAGCAGATTGCCGACCGAAGCCATCAAACTGTCATCCATGTTTTCGCAAAAACCAAGCAGCAGCTTGTTTTCCTGCTTTCTGACCGGCACCACGCGGTGGCGCTGCATGAAAGCGATGGGAATCAGGCGCAGAATGTCGGCGGGCGGAATCGGGGCATCGGCGTGAAATTCCCGGTGGGCGGGCGGACGCGAAGTCTTCTTCAAACGCTCTGCCAGCATGCGGATCATTGACATTCCAGCTTCAGGAATCCCGGCTACCACTTTTTTGAAAACTTCCTGGGCAAGCTTGAGAATCTTCGTTTCACCACGGACCACACAGGATGCGGTGCGCTTCTCGTTGAGAATTACCGCCATCTCGCCGACCATCTGCGGCGGTTCAAGCCGGGTGATTTCCATCTGTTCTTCGCCTTCACCGACAACAATGGCAACCTGCCCTGAGATTATGACGAACAGAAAATCTGCCGGATCGCCGGCTTTCAGAATAAATTCGCCATCAGCATAGCCCTCGATGGTGCCGGCTTTGCTGATTACCTGGTCGCGCTGCGCATCGCTGAGCAGCTCGAAAAATGGATTGGTATCGAAGGCTTTGCAGGCTTCGCTCAAAACTTCCGGCGTCTTGTCAATTACCCGCATCAGAAGCTCCTTTACATGCCGCCGGTTGAGGCGAATTCAACATGATTCTGCATAAGAATCATCAGAACCATAATTGCAACAAACACCGCAACCATGATAAAAATCACCTTGCGATGCTCAGCCTGCATATCAATTTTCGGCTTTTCGGGTTTTTCAATTCGTTCTTTTTTTTTCTTCGGCCATAAACTCTCTTCCTCGGTTTTTAAACTTCGCTACCATAGCACGAAACCACCCACCGCGAAAAGTGGTGATCCGAGAAAATTGGCCAAGCCGATAAGTGATAAAAACCAAATTTATTTGCAAAGGATTTTTTACCAGCTTCTTAAAGCCCTTGCCAGGTTGAAAAAACAATCACAAGAATAAAAAAAGATTGTCAGGCAGCTTTTTGCTGGCGTGGCCTGCCATCGTTCCAGAGTTAGTTGCAGGAAATATCGAGTTCATCATTCCAGACAACGCCATAAAATCTTGAAATTACCTGCATGGAATCACCGCCTGTCTTTTATTTAATTCCAACGTGAATCATGGACAAGTCAAACCATAAAGAATTGAGCACTGTTATTGATAACTGCAAAAAAAATTGACATAAAAACCGCGCTGATAGAGAATGTAATAACTTAACCAAGAATTGCCCGGTAACCGGTTGATTTTAACTTGAAAGAGTGCTATCCTGCGGGGTACGTCCCTGCTCATATCCACAAAGTGATGTGGGCTGACAATTATCCGAAGGGAGGTTTTCACAGTGAAACCTTACGAAACATTGTTCTTTACTGAAGGCAACATTGACGATGAAGCTCTTGGAGCGCTTATCGGCAAAGTTGAAAATGCCATTACCAAAAATGGCGGACAGATCGAAAAGATCGACAAATGGGGCAAACGCCAGCTGGCTTACCCGGTTGAAAAACACACTGAAGGTAATTACGTTCTTGTGAATTTCATGGCAAAGCCCGAAACTCTCAAAGAACTCGAAAGAACCTATCTGATCAACCAGACGATTCTTCGGTTCATGACTACCACCCGCTACAAGTAACCGGTAGTTAACATGGCTGTAAATCTCAACAAAGTTTTTCTGATGGGAAACCTCGTCCGTGACCCGGAATTGAGGCACACCGCTCAGGGTACCTCGGTTGCCAATTTCAGCATTGCGGTTAACCGCAGCTTTAAAGGCAGCGATGGTGAATTTAAAAAAGAAACCAACTATTTTAACATCATTGTCTGGGGCAAATCCGGAGAAAATTGTCAGAAGTATCTCAGCAAAGGCCGACCGGTTCTGGTTGAAGGCCGCCTGCAGAATCGCAGCTACGAAACCCAGGATGGTCAGAAGAGAACCGTCACCGAAATCGTGGCCGATAACGTTCAATTCCTTGGAAGCAGCAAAAGCGATGCCCAGGAAGAAAACTCAGATTCATTTGCCGGCGACTTTGGCGGTTCCTATGCCAATGCTAACGATGACGATCAGGTTCCATTCTAGACCGATCACCCGCTATTGAAATTAATTGGAGGAAAAAATGGCTGAATTTAGAAGACAGAGACATAGAAAAGTATGTCATTTCTGTAAGGACAAAGTTGAATTTATTGATTACAAAGATATCTCCCGCCTGAGAAGATATATCAACGATCGCGGCAAAATCACCAGCCGCAGATCAACCGGCACCTGCGCCGCTCACCAGAAACACCTGACCACCGCGATCAAACGTGCCCGCAACATGGCACTGCTGCCGTTCTCGAACGTCTGATCCGCAAAGAAAAACAGCATAACGAAAGAGATTGAAAAAGCTTAAATGATCAGATCAATCGGCAACCGAACCCTGACCCTGGCCGTAATGGTTTTTCTTACCATTGCCGGGCTGCTGGGCGCTTCGCAATTGTCGGTATTCGGCGCAATTCTGCTGTCGTTTGCCGGTCTGCCGGCATTTCTGATCATCCTGGCCTGGGGCGGCACATGGTTTCTGCTATATTCAGCACTGACCATCACGCTTACCGGCCTGGTCGGCGACCTTTCGCTGGCAGTGCTGCTGATTCCCATGCTGCTGGTTCCCGCTGCAGTCCTGTCGGGAGCCATAAAATTCGGCTGGTCACCCCTCAAATCGATAGGGCTGACATTAATGGCCGCTACTCTGTTCTCTACCGCGTCCTGGGGCATTGCTACCGGCTTCAATCATAAAGAGATCATGCCGATCAAAAAGCAGTTTGCCGACCAGCTCGCAGTAGTCGAGCAGCAGCTGGAAAAGCTACAGCAGAGCGGTGAAGCCACGCCTGAAAGCGTCGAGGCCCTGCGCGAGGCAGTCAACGAAACATTCAGTTTCTTTGCACTTCTGGTGCCGGTTACCTTCGTTTTCGCCTGGCATCTGATCTCTCTGACCATCATTTACATGGCCGCAGCCCAGCTGGCACCCCAGTTTGGGTATCAGCTGCCTTCACTGCCCGCATTTGCAAGCTGGCGTTTCGACTGGAACCTGGTCTGGCTGTTCATCATTGGCTGGCTGCTGTTCCACTATGTCGGCAACGTCGAGGGAATGCCGGGAGCGAATCTGTGGCAGGTCATCGGAGCCAACTGCCTGGCAATCGGAAAAATAATCTATTTTATTGCCGGTCTCTCATTGCTGTTCTTCATGTTCGACAAATATCAGGTAGGCTCTTTCGGAAGAGTGAGCCTGTCGTGTCTCGCGCTTCTGCTTACGCAGGCGGTTGTCTGGCTTGGCATCATCGATGTCTGGGCCGATTTCCGCACACCTAAGCCGGCGCTCTTTGCATCGGATGATTCCGATGATGATTTTTGACCGATTGAGAAATTCAGGAGGAAGATAATGGAAGTTCTCATGATAAATAACGTTCCCCGGGTAGGTAGAAAAGGCCAGATCATCAAGGTCAGCGAAGGCTATGCCCGCAATTTCCTGTTCCCGAGAAATTTTGCAATACTCGCCACTGACGGCGCCAAAAAGCACCTTGAACTGATGAAAACCTCATGGGAAAATCAGGCAATGCGCGAAAAGAAAGCCTTTCAGGATATGGCCACCAAGCTCGAAGGCATACAGCTCAGGATTATCAAAAGAGCCGGCGACAAGGGTCGCCTGTTTGGTTCAGTCACCAGCCAGGAACTATCCGACCAAATCAAGCAACAGGCTGGCCTCGATATCGACAAAAAACTGGTTGTTGCCGACCACATCAAAGAAATCGGCGAACACAGCATCACTATCCGCTTTACCGGCGAAGTGAAAGCCCATCTCAAAGTCGTTGTAGATCCTGAAGAAGCCGAAAAGAAGTAATACGGATTCCAAAGATTTATTCGTAGGGGTCGGCCTCCGCGCCGACCCGCATCATACGACAACGATATGAATGAATTTTGTGTATTTGGTATGGTTTCCGGCTGTTTCTTGTGAAACCTGGAGTGTAGTGAACAGAAAATTCTGTTCACTACACTTTGTTTAAGGTACCCATTGGAGAATCGCCATGTCAGATTTTTTTCAGAAGGTTCCCCCACACAGTCTTGAAGCGGAACAGAGCCTGCTTGGCTCGATGATGCTCAGCGACGAAGCCGTGGTCGTCGCCCTCGAAATCGCTGAAGGCGAAGATTTCTACCAGTCAGCCCACAAAAACATTTTTCAGGCACTCGTCGATCTTTACAAAAATCATAAGCCCTGCGACCTGATCACCCTTCAGGAAGAACTGCGCAGCAAGGAAAAACTCAGCGAAGTCGGCGGCGTCACCTATCTTTCTCAGCTACTTAACGTCGTGCCCACTTCGAGAAATGCCGAGCACTACGCCCGCATCGTCAAGGAAAAATCTATGCTGCGCCGCCTGATCAGTCTTTCAGGGGACCTTTCAACCAGCGCTTACGACCCACAGTCCCAGGCCGAACTGCTGATTGACCAGGCTGAACAGCAGATTCTACAACTCAGCAAGTTCAAGGTAACCAAACCCTATCACCGCCTGAAAGACTTGGTCGGGCCCACTTTCAGCTATCTGGAACAGCTTTATGCGAACAAGCAGCCGGTTACCGGCGTTCCCAGCGGGTTTACCAAACTCGACGAAATGACCGCCGGATTTCAGAAATCAGATTTGATCATTCTCGCCGCCCGCCCCTCAATGGGAAAAACCGCCTTCTGTCTCAACATTGCTCATTATGCGGCTCACCAGGGAAGAATTCCGGTAATGCTGTTCAGCCTCGAAATGTCGCATACTCAGCTGGTTACCCGTCTTCTCTGCTCTGAAGCGAGAATCGATGGTTCGAAAGTGAGAAGAGGCTATCTCGGCGACGAAGACTGGGGCAAGCTTATGCTTACCGCCGGGCACCTGCAGGAAACACCCCTTCTGATCGACGACACAGCCAACGCCAGTCTGCTCGAAATTCGCAGCAAAGCCCGCCGGGCCTACGCCCAGGATAAAATCGGCATGATCATCATCGACTATCTTCAGCTGATTTCCTGGTCAGGAAACGAGAAGCCCGAAAGCCGCCAGCAGGAAGTTTCGGCCATTTCCCGCAACCTGAAAGGCTTGGCGCGTGAACTCAATATCCCGGTAATCTGCCTTTCTCAGCTTTCCCGTGCGGTTGAAAGCCGCACCGACAAACGCCCGATGCTTTCAGATCTGCGCGAATCTGGCGCTATCGAGCAGGATGCCGACGTGGTAATGTTTCTATACCGCGACCACTACTACACCAAGAAAGAAGAAAGCCGGGGAAAAGGCGAAGTCATCATCGCCAAACAGCGCAACGGACCTGTCGGCAGCGCTGAACTGGCATTCGTCGAAAATTTTGCCCGTTTCGATAACCTCGAAACCCGCTACCACGAAGACTAAACATGCTCGATAAAAGTTGGTTTTTTTGTTTCGTGAAGGGTGGTCATTTCGACGAGCTCAATGACCGGCCCTTTACGGTTGCTGAGCCGGCGTAAAGGGTCAAAGCGCCATAAGGCAACAAGTACAAACGCTTTTTTAGGATAGGTAAAAAACATGCTTGAAACATTGATTTCGCTGGATCACTCTCTCTTCATGCTGTTCAACAGCGGCATTACCTTTTCTTTTCTCGACTGGTTCATGCCTTTCATCACCAATGCCAAAACCTGGGTGCCGATCATCGTTTTATCATGGCTGGTGCTGCTGATTGCCGGTGATCGCCGCCTGCGCCTGCTCGGCCTGGCTCTGCTGGTCTCGGTAGGACTCTCCGACCTGGTCTGCGCCCGCATCATCAAGCCAATGGTCAGTCGTCAGAGGCCCTGTTCGCTTGAGACCGGCGAAAACTTTCAATGCCGCCTGCTGATGCCAAAAAAATCGAGCAAATCATTTCCTTCAAATCATTCGGCAAATAACGCAGCATTTGCGGCCACCGTTCTATTCTTTGTCGGCCTGAAAGCCTCTCTTCCTTTTGTGCTGCTGGCTTTTCTGATCGGCTATTCCCGGGTTTACTGCGGCGTGCATTTTCCCATCGATGTTGTGGCCGGATGGCTGACAGGCGCATTACTAGGCTATCTTTCCGCCCGCTTCTTTCTAAAGTTCGTCACCCCGCCCAGTCAGCCCGATCAACCAGCTGTAGAAGAACCCGCATGACTTTTTTTGACCAATTTCATTGTTCCTCAAGACGTTATAAAAGCAACTTTATTATTTTCATGAAACGGACAGATCTGAAAAGAGAAGGGGCATCCATTCTCTTTAGATAAACCCTAAAACCGGTGTCATAGAAGATCTCCCCAGGGATAACGAAATCAAAGAACCTTTGGCAATAAAGATTCTAAAGTATCTGGATGCCGAATAAAAGTAAACTGCCCAGGAAACCCTTCTAAGCCAAAGGGTTGAATATGAGCTTTGCGAGTTCGGGCAGCTCTTCGAGAAGAGATTTACCTGAAAGGGTCTGCATTCTGATTCTCAGGGTAAGCAACCCAAGTTTTTCAGCATCTGACTGTTTCAGCTTTACCCAGTCTTTTTCGGTACACACGACCGGGAGCCCGCTCTGGTGATGCATCGCGGCCAGGTTTTCGATTTCTTCGGCAGAAAAGCGGTGGTGATCGCGAAATTCTGTCTGGTGAACGATTTTGATGCCAAGCCGCTTAAGCTGTTGATAAAAACTGGCGGGGCGGCCGATCGCTGAAAGCGCAATAACCTCTGCGGGATTTTTTTCGATCTGATTACCCGCCGCATCAAACAGACCCTCGCAGACCGTCTGCATTTTTATGATTTTTTTGCCGGGGGCATTCCGGGCCAGCCACTGGCACCAGAAATCCACATCTTTTTCCGCCGCTGATTCACAGCGGGTCAGCAAAATTGCATTAGCATCGCTGAGCCGCGAAATCGGCTCACGCAGACACCCGAAGGGTATCAGCTCCGCCTCCCATGGCTGGCAGTGGCTGTCCCACAGAACGATGTCGTAGTCTTTCTCAAGACGGCGATACTGAAAACCATCGTCGAGAAGAAAAAGATCGGGTTTATATTGCCGGTCGCCAATTCTGGCTGAACGATAACGTCTTTTACCGATCAGCAGTGGCAACCATTCAAATCTTTGATTGAAAAGCAGAGCTTCGTCGGTAAGTTCTTCCGGGTGCGGGCCCGGGCCCTGCAGCAGATAAAGGCTGTTTTCCCATGGGCTTCGATAACCTCTGGTAATGACACAGACGCCCACGTCGATGCCAGTGTTCAAAATTTCATTTAACAGGGCAAAAAGAACCGGGGTTTTACCGGTGCCGCCCATGCTGAGATTGCCAATCGAAACCACCCTGGCATTGGGGCGATAAACCAGCGATGGAAACAGTTTAAAAAAAAGCCGGTCGATGGTTACTACGGCCAGGTAAGGCAATTGCAGCAATCTTAATAAAAATTTCATTTGAAATATTCTTTAAAAGCGGCCTGCATCGCCGCAAATCTAGCTTCATTAGCAGCAATAAAACCAGGAGCCGCCACCCGGAAATCAGCCACATGATTCTGGTTAAGCAGAGTAATATCAGCTTCAGCAGCCAGACTCGCCACTTTTTCATCGTAAGCAATGAGCTTGCTCGGTAAACCGGCCCTGAGAACCAGCAAAGCGATATGAAACCGCATGGCAATCGCAAAACTGAGATTATCACAAAGCTCGGCAGCCTCGTAAAAACTGCCAGGTTCCGCAAGGGTCGCGGCATGAAAAAACTGCTTGATTACCTGACGATCCGACGGTCGCGCCGGCAAACCGACTACATGACGATCTATATGTTTCTGCTGCGATTCAACCGCGTTCTGCCATTCCCCGTCAGGCCACTGCCGCAGATTCACGCCGACCGGAGCATTGCCGAAAGCCTGTCGTGCCTGGCGAACCGGGAAAAACCAGGTCCAGTCAGAACCGTAATTGCAGCTTCTGCCGGTGAGTTCAGAAAATAGCTCTAAAGATTTCAGGTCGCGAACCCACGCCGTCTTAACCCGGCTCAGCGCTTTTGCCGCTACTCTTCCGGCCGCCAGGCGCCTGATCGGACCAAGCCCCGCCCCCCAAAGCGATGGTTCGGCGTTAAAGATCGAAGCGGCAAGAATACGCAATGCAAAAAAGGTGATTCCTTCATAGCTCCAGTCCTGAAGAATGCCGCCGGATAAAATTACCCGGTCATTCTGGGTGAGACTGTAAATATATTCAGGCCAGGCGCTCAAACCCCGGCGAGTAATGAAACGCGGACCTGAAACCGAAGGATACTGCCCGCAGGTCAGAGTTAAACGGTGCTTTTTAGCAAGATTGCCGATTATGGCGCTGAGAATAGCCTCATCGCCAAAATTTCTTTCACCAAAAAAACCGGTAACTAAAATTTTCATACCTCAATCTGACCGAAGCAGACCGGTCTTGTCAAGAACTGTCTGCAATCTTTCCGACCAGCGCGGCACCGGCTTTGCCTGTAAAACCGGCTGAAACCCCGCTACCGCCTCTTCAAGATCAGAATAAGCCCCAACAAACCGGTCAATAAAGACATTGCCCCGCAAACCTGCCACAGGTTTTGCCCAAATCCGCAACCCGGCAGCGGCAAATTCGTAAACCTTTATTGGATCAACTGCCGAAATCAGCTCAATATCGGCAAAAGGCACCAGACCAACGTCAGAATGTCGGTATAATTCAAAAAGCTCTGTCTGATTCAATTTGCCATGAAACTTCACCGAATCAAGAGCAATCAGCCGCTCAAAAGCCCGGCCTCTACCGCTGCCGGCAACGTGCAGTTCGATGCCTGGGTGCTGAGCCAGCATGGCCAGCCAATCGCAATCAATCCACTCAAAATGGGCACCCGATGAAACCAGACGCAAACGTCCTTCGGACCGGCGACCGGCAAACGACCTTATCTCATCAGCGCAGGCATTGCCAACCAGAATCCCTTTAGCCTCGGAATCAGACGGAATATTCTGCAATAGCCTTTGATGACTTGCAAGAATATGATTGGCCCGCGAAAAAAGAAGTGATTCATACTTCTGCCATGCCAAAAGACGCTGCCCAGGAAAAAAACCGTGCAGATCACAACGGTCATAAATAATCTTTGACCAGCTGCAATTTGCAAGCGCAGCCATTGAAGGCTCAGCCACCCACAGAACATCTGAATCATTTGTTTTAAATTTTAGTTTCAATACAGCCAGACTTAAACGCACGATCGCATTATGAAAAAAAGCATTATTTGCCGCTCTGAACGGCATTTGCAAAGAAACCAACCGCAAACGATTGCCGGCCGATGAAATACGGCAACCAAACCCCGGGCTTCGCAAAGGCTCCAGATAAAAAACCGAAAAACCACGCTCGGCCAGAAGTCGGGCAAATGCATGGTGACGCTGACTCAGCGCCGAAAAATCAGCTGGCGCGGCAAAAAACAGCCTCATTGCGCCTGTTTAACCACTCGGCAAAAAATTTCACGCGTCTGCCTCAGCATTTCATCGAAATCATTCAACTCGGAAAACTTGCGCAAAGCTGCATCACTGAATTTGCGGTAAATCTCAGGGCGGGAAATTTCCCTAATTGCGGCAACCAGATCCTGTGGGCTTTCTGGTGTAATGAGAAAACCATTTTCATTTTCAGTAATAATCTCAGGAATTCCGCCGACCCGGGTGGCAATTACCGGCAACCCAAAACTCATGGCCTCGAGCAGACTCAACGGGATTCCCTCGCCAAGCGACGGCAGCAGAGCAACATGCATCTGATCGAGAATCGGAGCCGGGTCATTCTGAAAACCATGAAAAACAATCCGGTTACCCGTACTGCTTTTTCGGCAAAGATCCTCAAGCCGGTTTTTCTCAGGACCATCGCCGACAATATGCAATTCAAGCTCAGGCAAAGCGCTGATATGTTCAAAGATAGCCTTTAAAGCCCATTCATGGCCCTTGTTTCGATGCAGTTTGGCCAGAATTACAATTTTCATCGGCTGCCCGGTTTGTCTGGCCGCAGCCCCAGCCTGCAATTCGATACAATTTTTTACCGTCGAGATGCATTTTGTATCGCCCCCCTGCTTGATCAGGTGTGCCGCCACCGCTTGAGAAACAGCAATCAAATGTGAGCTGCATGAGTAGTAAGAAAGCCGGTTCAGACCATGCACGTGTGAAACAACCGGAACACCCTGCAAACGCCCGAAAAATCCAGCAAACATGCTGGCCTTGTTTAGATGAGAGCTGATCATATACGGCTTGTGAACCCGAAGATCGCGCAGCAGCCGGCGGGCGAAAAATATGCCACCGGCGCGCTGAGATGCCACAGAAACCGCAATTCCAAACTTTCTGATTTCATCTGCCAGAGGGTCGCCGGAACAGGTAGCGGTTATCTGCCAGCCCAGGCCGACAAATCGTTTCATCAGACTCAGCGCCAGACGCTCGCCTCCGCCCAGCTCCGATGAGGAAATGGCAAAATGCACCTTCATGTTTTTTGACACAATTTTCTCATAAAGCTCAAGATGCTTTTCCAGAGCTATTTTTCGATTAAACCCACTAATGATTCTCTTTCTTGAAGCTTTTCCGAAAGTATCACGCAGAGCTTTATCTTCAAGCATTTTCTCAATAGATTGGGCCAACTGCCCGCAATCATCGGTCGGAAAAAGCAGGCCGGTTTCTCCTTCTTTGACTATTTCAGGCAGGCCGCCGGTTCTCGCTGCGATTACCGGAATTTCCCGCTCCATTGCCTCGCAAACATGAATACCAAAAGCCTCCTGGCGGGAAGCCGCAACAAAAATGTCCATCTGGCTGATAAAGCCCTTAACATCATCAACTTCGCCAACGAAGCTGCTTTTTTCGGCCAGCCCCAGCTCTTTTACCAGGCCTAGAAGCTGCTCTTTCTGCCGGCCGTCACCGCCGATCAAAAGCCGAAACGGCAGCCCCTTCAACAACCCGGCAGCCCTGATCAGCAGGTCAACCCCCTTAACCGGGTGCAGACGCGAAAGAGTTCCGACAACCGGCAATTCACCGCCGTTTTTACTCTCGCACTCCCCCGCTATTTCGACACCCGGGTAAATAATGCTGGTACAGCAGGCCGGGAAATTGCGAATATTTTTTTGATACCAGCTGCGCAGAAATCGGCTTGGAAAAATCAGATGCCGTGACAAACAGGCGGTAAAGCGCTCGCAATAATGATAAATAAGAGTTTCGCAGCCGTGAATCGAAGTAACGACCGGAATCTCTCTTCCGCAGGCCATACGGGCCAGGAAAGTGGCCCTGAACAGATGGGAATGAACCAGATCAGGCTTGAATTCAGACAGAATTTTTCTGATTCGAGCGTAGGCCGGCAGGTCTAAAAAGCTTTCACCGAGAATTTGAACCCGGCACCCCGCTTCAATCAGTTTCCGCTTCACCGGCCCGTCTCTGAAAGCCAGAACTTCTACATCATGGCCTTCTGACAGCAGTTTTCTGACCAGATCGAGCATGATCATCTGGGCGCCGCCAAAAGTCAAAGCATTGATTATTTGTAGTATTCGCATGGTTGAGTTTTGCCAAGTTTAGCCGCGAACCAATGCAAAAGCAACTTGATTTAGCCTACAAAACTGCCAAATATCATTTTTTAAACAGATAATTAAAACAATCAGCGCGGATCGAATGGGTTGTCGCTGCCCACATTCTCGATTTTCACCGGTTTTTGCGGCTGTGAGGCAATGATGGTATATTCACGGCCATCGGTCGGCGGCTGAGCAGGCTCAACTGAAGAAACCTCAGCCGAACCATTTTCCGATCATTTTTGCAGATAGCTCTGAACGCCAGAGCTGTTGCCGAGAATACCGGTCATCTGCTCTACAGTCAAATGCCCGAATGTTTCACGACTGACATCGCCGGCCCAGACCGCTGCGGCAATGAAGAATGCGAACAGACAAAAATCCGGCACGGCGCAGTGAGTTCATGGTTTACCTTCTTTCAGAATCGATGAAAAACCTGATCATTTCATGATAAGGCTCTTTGATCCGCGAATTGCGATTAACGATATCGATCAGTCTCTGGCGCTCGTTTTGATCGGGGTAAGCACTCACATCACCCACAGCAGCAAGAATTGCCGCATAATCAGGCTGATAACGCACCCCCATTTTGATCCAGCTGCCCGTCTCATCGGTCTTTTTACCGGTAGATACCGCCAGAACCTTCACCTTTCTAAGCGAACTCTTTTTGATCAGAGGCAGAGTGGTCGTATTACTCAAAATTTTCAGGTCTTTTGAACTGGAAAAGTAAACTTCGACATTCTTCAAATCTCCGACCAGGCTTTCAATAATCGCGGTCAGACTGATTTTGCCTTCGGTTTTCTTTATTCCATCGGCAAACGACATTCTGATATTCTGTGGAAAAACATATCTGGTCTGATCTGCCCATGCGGTCATCTGCAGGCCGCAAAGCATGATCAGTAAACCCACAAAGATTTGTCTAAACAAGTTTCTTCACCCCAAAATTAAATGTACGCACAATTATAAGACTCCGGAGGCTAACCCACAACTAACCCTGACACAAAAATATTATTTCAGCAAAAAAGCGATGTACCTTGACGATAGGAGATTTTATCTCTAAAATAAGCTAAAATTCCTGATGGAGAGCATTATGAAAAATTGTTTCAGATTATCGGCTCTGTTTTTCATCTTCGCCTTGCTGGCTTCTACAGCCTGGGCCGCTTATCGGCCGGTTCCCGACAATCGCAGCCTGAGCGAAATTTTCAACAGCATTAAGGTAGACAGTCCTGACCTTACCAGAGTCAGATTCATCGCCAACAACGACGATGCCCTGTATTGTCGCTGGAAAATGATTGAAGATGCCAAAGAAACTATCGACTGCACCTACTATATAATCGATAAAGACATGTTCGGTCAGGCTTACATTGGCCTTCTGCTTAAAAAAGCCCGCAGCGGCGTTAAGATCAGACTGATGATCGATGGTCGTGTTTACCGTATGCCCTATATGAGCAAGATGCCAGACAAGATTGAGGAACTGGCCGCCTTTCCCAATGTTCAGATAAAGCTTTTCAATTCGGTCAGCAAATCATTGACCAGCTTGTTCAGTGACGTCAAAAAAGTTGCCGCATCAAACCATGACAAAATTATCATTGTCGATGGTTTCACCAGCATCATCGGCGGCCGCAATATCGGTGCTGATTACTTCGCCGGGAATGGTGAAAATGACATAGTTTACCGTGACACCGACATCATCATGCAGGGCCGCCACGTTGCCCGGCAGCTCAAAAAAGCATTTGAAGATGAATGGAGCCAGCTGAAAAACTCGGTGGTAAAAGCAGATGCCATCAATTTCAAAGACCAGCTTGCATCGGTAGATCTTGCTTATCGGGTAATGTCACGCTACATGCAGGGCCGTGGACTTTTCAACCCTGAAGAGAGTCGGATGTCTGAAAAACTAAAAAAGATTCTGACCGAGATGAATAAAGAAATCAGCAATTACAAAAACATTTCTTCATATTCAGGATATCAGCTGTTCAGAGGCGAAAGACCGATGCCGGTCAAGATCCTCGACAAACATTCTTATATCGGAGCATTCAACGGCATTACTCCGAACCTTCTTAAAATGATCGATGCCTGCAGAGAAGAAATCATCATTCAGAACCCCTATCTCGTCATTACCGAAGAAGCCGAAGCAGCTCTCAAACGCGCCGCTGCCCGCGGTGTTAAGATCATATTCCATACCAACAGTGCTGAATCTACCGATTCTCTTTTCCCCCAGGCTTTCCTGATGAATGACTGGAAACGCATTCTCAAAGACATGCCCGGTTCAAGAATCATGGTTGCCCCCAGCCAGAACGAAAGACTGCATTCAAAAACCTTCGTATTTGACAGCCTGATCACCGTTATCGGTTCCTACAACATGGATCCATTGAGCGAAGACATTAACTCCGAAGTCGTCGCCGCAGTTCTCGACAAGAGCTTCGCAACCAGAGTAAGACTGAGAATCCTCGGCCCCGATATGAAAAAAGTAATTGAATACAAAATTCAGCTTGATTCAGAAGGCCGCATAATCAAGGCTTATGGGCCAGAAGATCATGTTAACAGCAAAACCGTTAACAAGATGAACAAAATGCGCAAGCTGCAGTGGTTGCGCCCCCTTATCTGATCAACCAGCTGAACCGCAGATAAAAATAAAACATACTCATCTCAAGTTTTGAAGTAAAAACGGGCAAATTGCTTTGTATAGCGGATTTGCCCGTTTTCTCCACCTGTGGTATGTATGAAAACCGAAACGTATTCACGTCAAGTTGAACGCGGTTGTAGCTTCTCAATGAGCTTAAAATTTGGGTTACAGGGTATTTGGGAGTGGTAAAATAAAAGTGGACACCGCGCTAAGATAGATTAAACGTAGTCACCAAGTGCCCCAATGAAAAAGAAGAACAGGTCAGAAGAAAGTTCAGCAAAGAATTTAAACAGGATGCAGTGAAAGTGACTTGACCATTCCACAAGATGCCTTTGGCTGGTTCAAACATTGCGAGTACGCAACAATTTGAAATGCTATAGCTTCTGCAGACCCATTTCGAAACAGATAATCACCGACTTGATCATCATGACCAGGTTTGAGCAACATCTGGCGGATCTTTTCCGCGATGATGGAAACCACAGCCAGAGCCACGGCAAGCAGAACCAGAACCGCGAGAATTGCGATTAGAATAGCAAAAATGCCAGGTGCGATCCGCATTTACATCTGGTCCGGGGCTGTTACTTCAGGAACCGACTCAGCCAGCTGAGCGACTTTGGGATGAATTTCAAATTCGCCATTATCGAGGCGAATAAGCCGCCAGTTGCGAAAGCTGGAGATGGCTTCGAGATCCTGAACATCCAGGCTGATCATGCCTTTCCAGGCAATTTCGCCAAGCTCATGATTGAACAGCTCCTGCTCGTTGGTATAACCGTCAAGAATCGGCGAAAGATTCTTGCCCAGCTGACCGCGAATCGTCGGGTTTAATTTCAGCCCAAACGGGTTTACAAACAGAAAAAGGTGAATGATGGCGGTCAACACGACAATACCGGCAAGGTGCATGTTCAAAGGCATCGGCTCGAGATCTGACACGCTTTTTAGCACCATGATCACTCCCATCATGATGAATACCGGCAGACTCCCCGGGTTAATCAGGGCAATCAGGCCAGCAATGGCATAAAAAACCAGATCAGGCAGGTCTTCATAACTCAAGTGGCCCATAGTTATGAGATTGATCAACAGAAATATTCCGGCCAGCAGGTACATAATTTTCTGGTCGGCGGGCGGTAAAAACTGCCAGGCGAGAACCGACCCGGGGTTAACCGCTTCTGCCGCACCTTCCGGAAAAAACAAAACCCCAAGAAGTCCACAAACAATGAGACTCAAACTGTAATTCTTGTTAAAAATTGCATGACAGGCGATCAAAACCAGCATCAGCCAGCTGTTGAGGGTCAAAGCACTGGCTGCCGCCGTGATTGGAATCAAAACTATGCCAAAATGACCTTTCAGGCGGTCCTGATCTAAAATGGTCAGCAGGCCAAGCACAAAAATCAGCTGCAGCAGCATGCGAAAGCTCAGAAAAGACTGCATCGACAAAGAAAAAATCGCCAGAACAAGAAGCCCAGGCAATATTTCACGATTTCTGAAAACCCAGATACATAAAACGCAGCCCAGCAGAAAATAGACGATGTGATAAACCGCCTTCAATCCCAGCAGCGAAGCTGAAGAATTAACGATATCGAGGGCAATGGTTTCAGGCAAAAAGACCGAGCCAAGGCTTAAATCGAAATCCCGCGCCAGCATCAGTTCCCAGTATGTGGTGGCGGGAAAAGGCGCGGCACGGGTAAAGAAAAACAGAACCGCAACCGTTGCAGCCAGAGCTGCAACCCGGTTCCATTCGATCTGCCTTGGCTCAGTCATGCTCTCTCCAGAAATCCCACTGATGTTTGCCACAAGATAATACAAACATCAGCAACTTACAAGACTAACCCTCCAATCATTCCAGACCCAGGATTTTCTCGGGCTTGATCGGAAGAATACGGATTCTTTTGCCGGTAGCATTGTAAACCGCATTGGCAATCGCAGGCGCAATTCCCATAAGCGGGACTTCACCAAAGCCTTTGGCCCCATAAGGCCCACGGTCATAGGCATGTTCGACGATAATCGGATCGATCACCGGCGTGTCTTCTGTTGTCGGCAGAATATAGGTGGCAAAAGCATTGTTGAGCATTTTGCCATTGGCGTCATGTCTGATTTCTTCCATGGTCGCATAGCCCATGCCCTGCAATGTACCGCCCTCAATCTGGCCCTCGACCTGCTGAGGGTTGATGGCTTTGCCCATATCATGAGCGCAGGTAATGCGTTTAACCTGAAATTCTCCGGTCTCCATGTCAACTTCGACTTCAGCGATGTTGGTACAATAGCTGTAAACAAAGTAGGCGTTGCCCTGCCCCGTATCCTTATCGTAAGACGAATCGGGAGCGATATACCAGCCGAAAGCACTCGGCATCAGGCGGTAGGCATAGAGCTTCTGCGCCAGTTCCTTGAAGTGAATTCTCTGCCCGTTGGCATTCCTCTTCGAAAAAGCCCAGCCGTCGATAAGCTCCACATCTTCATCCCGGGTTTCACCAAGCATGTCTTTGGCAACGTGCAGCAAACGCGGACGCAGCTCGGCAGCCGCAATCATCAAAGAATTTCCCGACATGAAGGTAGTGCGGCTCGCGACGGTTGGCCCCGAATCAGGAACCAGAGCTGTGTCGGTTTCAACCACATTCACCATTTCGTAAGAAGCACCCAGAGCATCGGCGGCGATCTGTGCCAGAACCGTTCGAGCGCCCTGCCCCATTTCAACATTGCCGATAGCGCAATGTACCGAACCATCCTTCATGATGGTCATACTGGTTGCAACCCGGTCAAGATGCTTTCCACCGGCACCCAGACCCACACCATAATAGACGGTTGAAATACCAAGGCCGGTTCTGGTAGACCCTTTTTTGCTGGAAGGGGCCTGCCATTTGCTTTTCCAGTCAGCTTTTGCGGCTGCCCGATCGATAGTTTCCATAAGGCCGCATGACTGGTCGATAATCTGGCTGGTAGCCGTGCTTGAACCGACTTTGTAACCATTCAACCGCCTGATTTCAAGCGGGTCGATCTTAAGCTCGTCGGCAATTTCATCGATAATCGATTCACCGGCAAAAATTACCTGGGGCGAACCAAAACCGCGATATGCGCCACATGGCACCTTGTTGGTCGCCACTCCGTATGATTTAATAAGAATATCCTGGCATTCATAAGGCCCGAGCGCGTGAACCGTGCCGCGCCAGAGAACGATCGGAGTCAAAGTTGAGTAAGCACCGCCGTCAATATAATAGTCGATGATGGCTGCCACGATTTTTCCACGCTCATCGGTACCTATTTTCATTTTGATCAGCCCGGGATGCCTTTTAGAGCTGGCAATTATATCTTCTTCTCTTTTATAGACCAGCTTTACCGGCCGGCCGGTCAATTTTGCTGCAATTGCCGCCTGCCCGGCAACCACCGAAGGAAAATCTTCTTTGCCACCAAAGCCGCCACCAGTAGTAGTTTGAACGATTCGAACCTTGTTGCGATCAATACCAATTGCCTGAGCAACTGCATCATGCACGTAGAACGGGCACTGCATCGTGCCATAAACGGCCATCGAATCTTCAAGTCCGGGAACTGCGATAACCCCGTTGGTTTCCAGGTAAGCGTGCTCCTGATAAGGGGTTTCATATTCGCGCTCAAAAATATGTCGGGCTTTTTTCATGGCGGTCTCAGCATCGCCCTTTTTAATGTTATAGCGACTGAAACAGTTGTCATCCTTGTAAATTTTCGGGGCATTTTCCGCAATCGCTTCACGAATGCTTAATACCGGCTTCAAAGGCTCGGCATCAACTTTAACCAGGGCGGCGGCAGCCAAAGCTTCTTCATAAGATTCCGCAATTACCAGTGCCACAGGTTCGCCGTGAAAACGCAGGTAATCCTGGGCCAGAAAAGGCTCGTCTTCAAAAACCAGCGGAACGGCGTTTTTGCCCTGTACATCAACGTGTGTGAGAACCGCTTTAACTCCTGGCATAGATAGAGCCCTGGCGGTATCAATGCCATTCAATCGTGCGTATGCAAGTTCAGACCTTACCGTGGTGGCGTATAGAATGTCTGAAAAACTGTAATCATCTACGTAGCGTGCCTTGCCCTGGACTTTATCCCAGGCGTCTTTTCTGGGGACCGACTTGCCAACAACCGGCATCTCTTACCTCCTGCAAATTCATGCATTATAAAAAAAGTTTAACACATGAACCGGGGAGTTTCCAGAATTGCAAAAATGTGACCAGGCAAAAAGTTCAGATTTAGGGTCTGATTCTCTTAAACACCCAGAAATTTAACTGCCAGCAAAATTGCTATTGCAACCACCATAAAAATAATTTTCTGCTTTAATTCGGCAGCAGGATCTTGCTTGGGTGGCGGCGATTCGTTCGATTCGTCGTTTTCATTTTTGTCGTAATTTTCGTTCATAACAGGCTTCCTTAATTTAGTTTTGCGACTGTTACATCGGCATTTGCCAAAAAAATCTGAAGTTTTCAGGCCAGAAAATATCATGATACTTATGCCGCCGCAACTCGCCCTATATAAAAGCTCAATGACCGCATTTTTTCGGTCGCTGAGCCAGCTTAGCTGGTCCAAGCGGTGTAAAAAATTTGATTTTTTCAACGAGCCTTTTTATAACCGCGTAGTCTGCTTTCAATACTTATCAACAGATGGATTAAACAGGCAAAATATTTTTTTGGCGAGCTTGCCCTGATATTGGCAGAAAGATTATTCTGGCTATCAAATCTAAAGTCCACCATCGCCGAGGTAAAAACTTGATTCTTAACTCAAAAAAACTTTTAATTGCCTGCCTTCTTTCGCTTGCACTATCTTTTCTGACCATGCTCACCGCCTCTGCAGCCGAAAAAACCACGATTTTCCTCAAAAGCGACGACGACAAGCTTGAAGTCGAGCGTCTGATCAGGCACCTTCTGCCAATGAGTGGCAAAAGGCGTATTGAGGCTGCATCCAGGTATCTGCTCGGTCGCTACTACCACCCGGAAACGAAAAAAAGGATAAAAAAGCAAACCAGCAAGCCTGCAAAGAAAACAATAAAGACAGAAGCCACTAATGAAAAGCCGCTTTCAGTTGATTTTCTCAGAACCAGCATGCAGTATCTCGACTGCATGACCTATGTCGAACATGTTCTGGCACTGGCAAACAGCAGCAAAGCTGATTACTGCAACGAATTTCTCTGTCGCCTGATCGACATCATGTTCAACTCTGACGGAGGGCCTCTTTACAACCATCAGCGCAGTCATTTTACCTCGCATTGGGCTGACGTGAACGAGCAGAAAGGTTACCTTAAAAACGTTGCCCGGCACCACCCAATGGCCACAAGCAGAACTCTGTTTCTCAACAAAGTCGGAAACAATCGAACCTTTTACGTTGAAGACCGCTTCATGATCGCAACCCAGCCCAAAATGGTCTGGTATTTTGATCGCAAAACAGTATTGGCAGGTAAAGCTGATTTGCAGTCCGGCGACATTCTGGCGCTGGTTACCGACAGGGAAGGCCTCGACGTAACCCACATGGCCTTCTTCATTGTTAAAAACAAGAAAAAGTGGTTAAGACACGCATCCCTGAAACTCAACCGAATCGTCGATCAGGATTTCAACCAATATCTTAAAGATCATGAATCAGTTAAAGGCCTTATGGTAATGCGCCCGGCTTTCAATACAAAAGAATGCTTTAAATTTAATTTTAAATTGCAGCCAGATAAATAACCGGCAATTAAAATAGACATTTCGCAACCTTGATTTTTTAAACACTGATTTAATTTAAACTATTGACATTTAAACGAACAGCCGATACAATTTTGCTTAATTTGAATTTATGAAATGGAGGAAATGAAAAATGCTCAATAAAGCAGTTGTTTTTGACTATTCATTCGCCTTCGTCTGCGCATCTTTTCTTCGCTGAATCTCTAATTCAGAAGCGGGTTGCCTTACAAAAGGCGACCCGCTTTTATTTTTCCCACAAAACTGAAAATGCATGCCACCGGAATCACAGAACAAGAGAAAAACCATGAATAAAAAAGGAACTCAAAAAGGCTGAATCCCTCTCCGTCACCCGGGCCATGGGCCTAAATGAAACATTTGGTAACAAAAATATGCAGAAAAATGACAAAACCTCAGTATTGAAATGACTTCTGCCGTTCTTCCGCCCCCATCTCGGCAAACTGGCAATCGCGATGGTTTCAATGGTGGTCGTTACCGGTGTTCATCTGGCCAGACCAATGATTCTGAGAACTATCATTGATTCTGCTATTCCACAGAAGAACATCGAAATGGCAGCCTGGCTTGCCGGCACCTTCATTCTGCTACTTTTGGTCGGAGCTTCGGCCATGTATATCAGAGTAAGGCTGATGGCAATTCTTGGCGCTGAAGTCGTTGCCGAAATAAAAAGAAAACTATTCGGGCATATTCTCGGCCAGGGAATGCGGTTTTTCGATCTGAATCAGACCGGAAAACTCATTGCCCGCACCGAATCTGATGCCAACCAGCTCAAATCGCTATTCACCCAGTCAACTGCCCAGTTGCTTGCTAGTGGCATGCTGATTACCGGCACCATCATCGTTTTGTTTCGCGAAGACCAAACCATCGGCATGATCGCGGTAACTTCAATGTTGATCGTTGGCACCGAACTGATACTTCAGGCCGGTACCTATCGAGAACTCGTTCTCATCCAGGCAACCGGCAACATTATTCCTGAACTTGCGAATAATAAAGCCGCTGCAGAAATAGCAGGAGCTGTAGCATGAAAACGCAATCCGATGAAAAACAGCTCAGACACGGCAGAATCTACTATCTAAAATGGATCTGGAACGAATACCGGAACCATAAAACGATGATTCTCTTTCTGCTGGCTTTGACTGTGCTGTCAGCGTTTACAGCAGTGCTGTTTCCCATGGTTTTCAAATACATAATTGATAGTCTGGTTGAAGGCCTGAAACAGTTTCAGACCGGGCAGATAACGATTGATGCCGCGAAATCAGAGCGTAACAAAATGCTGCTGACTATGGGTCTTGGTCCGATATTCGGCGGTCTGTATCCATTTTTCCGGGCAAAAATGAATATTTTTTTTTCGAGATGTATTTCCGTGAAAAATTCTTCGCTGAAATTCTCGCAAAAGGTCATAAATTCTTTCTAAAATTCAGAACCGGCGATCTGGTTACCAGACTGACCGAAGATATCAGAACCGGGCCTCCGGGCCTGTCCTGGTTGTGCTGTTCAGGCATATTCAGGGCGATCAACTCGGCCAGCATCATCTTCTTCTGTCTTGGCACCATGATGTATCTGAACTGGAAACCGGCATTGCTCGCATGTATTCCGATGCCAATAATGTTGTATATCTTCATCAGGCTCGAAACCCAATTCGGCCAGACCTTCAAAGAGCTGCAGACCGGCATGTCTGACGGCAATGATTTTCTTGAAGCAGCCTATTCAGGCATCAAGATCGTCACCTCTTTCAATGCCCAGCAGCCGCAGAAAAGGCTGTTCGCCGAGCTGATGAAGAAACGCATTGACCAGGAAGTCAGAGTGGATTCACTCTGGGGCATGTTCATGTTTTTTTTGAATTCCTCAACTATGCCGGCGAAGTTCTGGTTCTGATTTTCGGCGGCATCATGGTGATCAGGGGCGAGCTTTCGCTGGGAGCGTATTACGCTTTCTTTGGTCAACCGGAACTGCTGCTGATGGACGATATTACCGCCAGTCTTGATGCGGCAAATGAAAAAAGGCTCTGGGCCGATCTGGAAAAAGAGTATGGCAACATTACCTGCCTGATCGTAACCCATAGAATGGCAACCGCCATGATGGCCGACCGCATCATCGTTCTCGACAACGGCCAGATAGCTGCCATCGGCACCCACGAAGAGCTGATGCAGACCAGCGAAAAATATCGCGAACCGGCTCACGTCTGATAAAAGTTCTGAGGGCAGCTGCATTTTTTGCAGCTACTCTCAGTTTTTATTTTAAACGAATTTATGAGAAATCTGAATTCTTATTATTTCTGAGTGGAATTGCCACGGCGGCAGAAAGGGCGCTGAGAGGCTGAGGCTGAAGGCACAGCCCGGCATGAAGAACAGCTGTTTGAGCTGCAGCTATTCAGATATGAACCGTCACGCCTGCGCAGTCTGAGTCTCTTCCCTATGCCATTCTGCAGACCTTTTCTTAAACCCTTGCCATTATTGGCATTGCGATTTTTAAAGGCACCGGCTTTTGCACCAAAACCTGTTCCATTCTGGGGTCTTGGTTTTGTGCCATCACCGTATCCTCGACCGTTACCATCACAATTAACCGGTTTCTGCACCTGGCTTGAATCGGTAGTCGAAGTTGTGGAACTGGTAGTGGTGGTAACCACTGTTGATGTCTGATCAACCGGATTCACATCCTGTGCCATTACTGCATACACACTGAGAAGAAGAACCACAAGAACCAGCATACTGACGTTTTTCATAATCACTACTCCTTACTTAAATTTTTGTTTAAATTGTGCGACCGTATCGATATCGATACTTTTTACCCTGATTGTCAGCAAGATAAAGAGAACCGTCTTCAGCCCAGCGACCGGCAAAAACTTCCGAATTGTCTCGAACAACGGTGAGACTGCCATCATCGCCCTCAGAAACCCGCAAAATCATACCTGAACGGGTATTCCTCAAGGTTACCAGCGGATCTTCTGCCGCAGCTCCGAAAGTAGCCTGCCACTCGATTCCATCTACGATGAAACTGCCGATTTCGCCGGCAACCGGGGCAGGAGTTTCAATAATCGAGCCGTTGCCCCTGGTAATTTTAATGGCACCGCTTTCGAGCTTTTCTACCACTGCCTGCTCGGTTCCAACCTGAATCGATGAATCACCAGCCACTACCATGCAACTGCCAGTGCCACGACTGAGTCCCATGCCGGTGCCGCGATTTTCGGCACGGTAGAGTCGATTACGGTAGCGCATTGACCCGGTTGAACCAAGGGTGGATGCAAGAACTTCAGCAGAAGTTGCATCAAGTGTTTCAGCTGCCATAACCCGATCTAGCAAAAGACTGCTTTCTACCGCAGCCACTTCTTCATTAGTGGCAACCGCTTCGGTGAAATCCGCCGAACTGCCACTGGTGCCTGCACAACCGGTAAAAACTGCCATCATCAATACTGCGAGAACCATACTTGCGAACTTTTTCAAACTTTTCCTCCAGAATAAACTTTTGAACTTGTAAAAGGTTATTGCAACCGATGTGCCAACTCTGAATTCAAACGCCAAAACCATGATCAAAAAAGGATTTTGATAAATTTTCACCTGGATTTGATAAAACCTGGGCGTAAAAAAGTGCAAGATATTTCACTGCTAAAATGCAAAGAGTTGCACTTGATAAAACGGATTCCCATTATTGGTTTATCGGCCTTAGATTTCTGAAGCCATTCTTTTATCATCAGTGGTACATTTCACCTGAAACTCAGAAACATTCAGCAAGCTTTTGCTATCCTGGAATAAGAATTGCTCTATTTAATCTCAGGTCTTATCATATCTTGTAGATTATCGCAGGCAATAAAAATGGAAACCGACGGCAGAAAAGTTCTAACAGCAATATTAATTGGCATTTCGGGCATTCTGGTTTTTTTCATTGCAAACTGGAATTCGAATCAGGCAGAACTGCTCACTCAATGGGCTGCAGAGCGCGAAGGAAAAGCGGCTTTCACCAGAATGGTTCACGAAAACGGCATGAGCCCGGGAATGTTTTTTCAGACCCCAGAACTGCTTGAAACTGCTATTGCCAGCGACAGTGAAATTGCCGCCGCCGGAATTATGCTGGGCCAGAAAGTGCTGGCAAGTTTCAGCAAAACTCTTGACTTTGAGCAATACCCGGCAATGAAGAATCTCCCAATCGGCGCCACCATTCTTTCTGAGCAATTCACCCTGTATCGAAAGCATTCAGGGCCAGGCTCGGGAGGCGGTGGTCGATGGCACGGGGGCGGTCAGGGGCCACCCTGGATGAGAAATGAGAATGATGACCCGCCAGACCCGGAAAACCGCATCAGCTTTTATCTTGTTTTCAAGGGCCCCGACAAAGAGTTGATCGCCCCTCTTATTTATCAAAAATACCTTTGGCCGGTAGTATGGCTGATTGGCTCACTATTGTGGCTGACCATTCTCTACAATCAATATCGAATGGCAGAGCTTCAACAGGCAATGCAGAAAGAATCGCATCTAGCCGCAATCGGCAAAATGTCGGCCCGCCTGGCTCATGAGATAAGGAATCCCCTTGGTGCAATAAGGGGTATGTCTCAGTTTCTCGACAAAAAACTGGTTGACCAGCCGGATTTAAAAACCATGACCCAAACCATCGAAAAAGAAACATTCCGGCTCGAAGAATTGACCAGAAGTATTCTTGACTACTCAAAGCAGGCCGAGGTTAAACTCGATAGAATTCAGATAAACTCAGTAGTTTCTGATTCAATTTGCATTTTCAGGCTCGACCACCATAACGTGAAAATCGAACTCAGCCTTCCGGAAACCAGCCATGAAATTTACAGCGACGAGAATGCCATCAAGCAGATTTTAATCAATTTATTAAAAAATGCATTTGAAGCTTCAGATAGTCAACCGGTTTTTGTAAAGATTACAGTATTTGAAGAGACAATAGGCATAAAAGTAATAAATTCAGGCCAAATCAGCGCCGAGGTATTACCTCATCTCTTCGAGCCATTTATTTCAACCAAAACAAGTGGATACGGCCTTGGTTTGTCAATCAGTCGCAAGCTGGCAGAAAAGCTAAACGGAAATTTAACCCTCAAGAATCTTGACGAAAAAAATGTATGTGCAGAACTGACTCTGCCGAGAAAGCAAAAAAATGGCTAACGAATTTAAAGCAACCGTTTTAATCGTTGACGATGAAGAATCATACCGCTCGATGATTTCTGCCGTATTGAACGATGCCGGTTACGAGACCATGACCGCTGACTCAGGAAAAGCCGCCATCGAAATTGTTAATCGACGAAAAGCCGATCTGGCTATTCTCGATCTGATGATGCCCGGCATGGATGGCCGCGAGCTGATGTCACGGCTAAAGACGAGGCAGCCCGAACTTCCGATAGTTTTTCTTACTGCCCACGGTTCGATTCCATCTGCGGTTGAAGCAATAAAACAGGGAGCCGCCGATTATCTCACCAAGCCACTGCCCCATGTAGATGATCTTGTTATAACCATCGAGCGGCTTCTGGAGCTAAAGCGGCTGAAACAGCAGAATCAACTGCATCAGGCTGCAAAAAAGGTGAAAAATCCTTTTCCATGTGCATCACCCACCATGAAAAAAATCCTCGAAATGGCCGCCAAGGTTGCGGCTACTGATGTTACCGTTCTGATTACCGGCGAATCAGGCACCGGAAAAGAGCGGATGGCGCAATTCATACACCTGAACAGCAACCGCTCACAAAATGAAATGGTGGCGGTTAACTGCGCCGCCATCGTTGAAACACTTCTCGAAAGCGAGCTGTTCGGTCATGAAAAAGGGGCTTTTACGGGTGCCGACCGTTCTAAAACCGGGCGTTTTGAAGAAGCCGACAATTCAACACTTTTCCTTGATGAAATAGGAGAAATGTCAATTTCATTGCAGCCAAAACTGCTGCGGGTTCTTCAGGAAAAAGAATTCAGAAGAGTCGGCGGAAACCAGCTGATTCGCACAAATACCAGATTGATTGCCGCAACCAACCGAAATCTGAAGCAGCAGGCAACTGAAGGGCTTTTTCGCGAGGATCTGTTTTACCGGATCTCTGTCTTCACTCTGCAAATTCCGCCGTTGCGCGAAAGACCCGAAGACATTATTTTTCTGGCTGAATCTTTCATTGAAGAAGCGGCTGGCAAGTTTTCGAAACCTGCTCCTGAACTTGGCGAAGATTTCAGAAGAGCTTTGCTGAAATATGAATGGCCTGGTAATGTAAGAGAACTGGCAAACGTCATCGAAGCCTCGGTTCTTTTATGCGACTCAGACAAACTGCAACTGCAGCACCTACATGGCATCAACACAGTATCAGAAGCCGGTGAAAAAGATGAACCGCTAATGCTTGCCGAAAAAAAAGCACTGATTGAAGCCCTGCAAAAATTCGACGGCAATCGCGAACAGACTGCCGATTTTCTCGGCATGAGCAAACGAAATCTGATATACAAGCTGAAAAAACACGATCTGATTCGCAAAAAATGATTTCAATAATGGGGTGGTTTTTCATTGGCGGGGCGGCTGGGATCAGCCGGCGAAATTACCTGTTTATCACGGATAATTTTAAATTCATTTTTGAGGCGGGCAAGCATGCGTGATTGTTCGATCACCACCTCATTTAGTTCATCAACATATTTTTCGAGGTAGGTTACCCGTTTTTCAAGTTCGAGCAGATTCTGTTCCATGATTTGTTCCTTCGAAGTTATCTTTTTTTATTACCACAATGGTTAAATCATCATTTAAAATCCTGGCAAACCGCCGGCTAAAATTTCTCATGAAGCTTACAGCCATGGTTTCAGCAGAGAAACAATCAGATTCAGGCAGAATTTCAAAAAGGCTATGTTCTTGTTAAAGTATGATATATTGTAACTGCATCCAAATCAAACAG
>DYKG01000083.1 GCA_020722725.1 Candidatus Methylomirabilis sp. | reverse complement strand
ACTAGCATTATGGCCCGACTGGACAACTCTTTTAAATAACTATCCTGGCAGAGGCTCGAAACTTCGCTTAAATGCTGGATAGCACAAACGATCCCGACGAAACCATTGCCTGAAGCTGCACCATGTCACATACCGAAAATTGCTGTGCCGATACGGCAAGAGAGAAAAACATAGCCAGAACAATTGCGTAACGAAAATATTTCATGGCGTTTCTCCAGCTTTGATTGTTGTAAGTATATATCCATTTTCTCCGCATAGCCAAACAGAAGAAATACTTGTGCAGCCGCGCATCAAAAAAAATATTGGTTCAACTTCTCTTTACCGGTTATAATCTCATTTAAAAGACGAAAACAGGATTTCTGCGAAAGGAATTTTATGATTGACAGCGGATTGGCCTATATTGCTGCATTGCTCGTTACTATTGCTGTGGTGGTGCAGCTGGACAGGAAGTTCGAGCGCTTTTTCAGTTACGTTCCCGGAATTGTAGTCATCTATTTCATGGTGATGGTTTTTGCCAATGTCGGTTTATGGAAACAATCAGATGAAGTTAATCTTTATTATAAGCATGTCAAAGGCAACATCCTGCCGATCATGATCTTTTTGATGCTGCTGCGCTGTGATCTTAAAAAAATATTTAAACTTGGGCCGCGCATGCTGCTTGGGTTCTTTTCAGCATCTTTGACCATATGTATAGGGTTTATCGCCACTTATGCCATGTTTAAACCCTGGTATGAACCCCATACATGGAAAACTTTTGCCGCATTGTGCGGCTCCTGGATGGGTGGAACCGGCAATATGGTAGCGATTCAGGCCGCTTTGGGGGTTTCTGATTCGCAAATGGGTTATACATTGATGATGGATTCAGTTAATTACTCTGTATGGGTGATGATTCTCCTGGTTGTGGTTCCCTGCGCCCACAGGTTTAATCACTGGGCCGGCGCTGATACGAGCGCTATCGACGAGGTTAGTCAGCAGCTTTCTGAAGAGGAAAAACCTCCTGAGGAACCAATGAATTTCAGTCATCTGTCTTTGCTTGCAGGCAGCAGCTTTTTAGTTGCAGCCGCTTCCCGTTATCTGGCTAATTTTTTTCCGGTTTCGGATATTCTTAACCTCGAAACCTGGACCATTTTAATTGTAACTACGGCTGGAATTCTCTCAGCAATGACGCGACTTGGCCAGGTTTCAGGAATTTCACAACTTTCAGGCATGAGTCTTTATCTGATCGTTGCTCTGGTGGGGTCACGGGCCAATTTTTCTGAATTAACGCAAGCGCCATTCTATATTTTTTCAGGTTTTGTCATTCTTGCAATCCATGTGGCCCTGCTCGCCATAATTGCGAGATTGTTCAAACTTGACCTTTTCACCTGTGGAGTTGCAAGTCTGGCTAACATTGGAGGTGTTGCATCTGCACCGGTTCTTGCTGCGGCATACAGTGAAGCCCTTGTTCCGGTCGGGGTTTTGATGGCGATGCTTGGATATATTGTTGGAACAGGCGGCGGACTTATGGTTGGCAAAATTCTTTCAGCTATCTGAATGGAGATGATTGATGAATAGAATGATTAAAAAATATATTTTAAAAATTTGTTTTGCAATAATTGCTTTCCAATCTGTTTTTACTGTTGAGGCTGCTGTTATGCAATATGATCTGAATATCCCCGGTGTTACTATTGAAATGCTCAATGCTGATTTCTGGGTAAATCTCAATGAAAAACATGATGATCTGATTATGGATGACGATGAAATTCAAAGATTCAATCGGCATAATTTGCGCCAATGTAAAGTGTTGAAAGATCTGCGGAATTTTAAAAAGGTTCTTTCGGGCGATGAAGTTCGCAGTTTGATTGCAAAAGTCAGTTCAATACCTGAAAGCAAGCGATACTTGAATGGGCGGTTGCTTGGTTCTGAATACTTCGCCACTCTCGAAGAAAACTTGAATGCCTTCGCTGTTCCGGAAATTGTCGTGGTCAAATACGGAATAACCGTTAGAAGAACCGAAATGCGTACTTTTCCGACCTATGACCGGGTTTTTTCTGAACCCGATGACATAGAAGCTGATCGTTTTATCGAAACCGCACTGTATCCCGTGGAACCATTGGTAATTCTGCATCAGAGCCTTGATCAGAAATGGTATCTCGCTCAGGCTTACAACTATCTCGCCTGGGTTCCGGTTGAAGCCGTGGCTCTGACCGACCGCAAAGAAATTTTCGATTATGTCGATACTAAACCATTTCTGGTGGTAACCGGCAAAGGTGTTCTTACCGCTTTTAACCCGGTTAACCCTGATATATCAGAACTGCAGCTCGATATGGGAGTGCGGGTTCCCCTTGCAAAACGCGAAGAGATACCTATCGACATCGATGGTCAGCACCCGGCTGGTAACTATGTGGTGAAACTCCCGGTACGCGACAAAAACGGGAAGTTGCAGTTCAAGCTTGGTTTGATCGCAATGGCCGACGATGTGAGAGCCGGGTATCTTCCACTGACCAGACGAAATATTATTAAACAGGCATTTAAATTCCTTGGCCAGCGCTATGGCTGGGGCGGAATGTTCAATACCCGTGACTGTAGCGCCTTTATCATGGATAATTTTCGCAGTATGGGTGTTCTGCTTCCACGAAACGCTGGCGAACAGGGAAAGATGTCGTTCGGCGTCACCCATGAATTTACCAAAGATATGACTGTTGAGCAGCGTTCCGCGGTTTTTGACGGTCTTTCTGCAACTCCGATTTATATGAATGGCCATGCTATGCTGTTTCTCGGGAAGTTTGAAGATGATTATTACATAATTCATGATTTTGCCGGCTTTCGCGCCCCTGACGAAAGTGGAAAAATGAAGTCTTCCAAAACCAGGTGTGTTTTTGTCACCCCCCTGCTGAAAACTTTTCTCTCAAGTGGCAAAAAATATATCGAAGGGCTTTATGCGGCTCGTGAATTCAATTTTTGAAAAATTACGGAGAAAAAAATGAAAATTACCAACATTAAAACCGGTGTGATTTCGATACCCTTGATTACCCCATTCAAAACCGCTTTAAGGACTATCAACAGTATTGGTTCGATGGTAGTTGCAGTTGAAACAGATACCGGTGCAGTTGGTTTCGGCGAAGCTCATCCCACTGGCCCGATAACCGGCGAATCAATGGGAAGCGTGCGCGGCGCTATACATGAATTTATTGTTCCAAAACTTAAAGACAAAGACATCGCCAGCCTCGAAGACACACTCAACAGCCTTGATCATGCTCTGGTAAAAAATACCAGCGCCAAGGCAGCGGTCGAAATTGCTGTTTTTGATCTTTTCGGCAAGCTTTATCGCATTCCTCTCTATCGAATGCTGGGGGGCTTTCGGCAAAAAGTTGAGACCGATCTTACCATCAGCGTTAACAGCCCTGAAGAAATGGCCGACGACACACGGACTGCCATTAATCGCGGTTTTCGCATTCTGAAAGTCAAGGTTGGTCTCGACCCCGAACTTGATATTCGACGAATCAGGGCTGTCCGTGATGCCGCTGGCCCACATGCCGTGATAAGGGTTGACGCCAATCAGGGTTGGTCAGTTAGAGATGCGGTGCGAATAATGAAAACCCTTGAACAGGCACAACTCAACATTGAGCTGGTCGAGCAGCCGGTTGTTGCCCACGATTTTGCCGGACTCAAAGAGGTTAAAGACCGCATTGATACGCCGATCCTTGCAGACGAAGCGGTTTTTTCGCCCCTTGATGCCCAGACCATAATCGATATGCGAGCCGCTGATTTTATCAATATTAAACTGATGAAAACCGGCGGGCTGAGATCAGCCCTTAGAATCTGCGCTCTGGCCGAAATGCATGGAGTTGAATGCTTCATGGGTTGCATGATGGAAAGCAGGCTTAGTGTGACCGCTGCTGCTCACCTTGCCTGTGCCCGATCGATCATTACGCGATGTGACCTCGACAGCCCCGCCCTTTGCAAAACTGACCCGATTCAGGGAGGCGTCGAAATCGACGGCCCATGGTTGAAAGTTACTGAAGCGCCTGGTTTGGGAATTGAATCGATAGATGGCGTGATCTGGGATTGAAAAATATTTTATAAAAATTGTTTCTTTCTATCTGCTTGCTATATATTTAACCTCATAGTGCAAAAATCACTTCCATTGTACAGCGTTCTTGTCTATAATTAAGCGTCGGGTATATAATAAGTTGTAAAAGTAGGGTAAGGAGTATAAGGAGTATAAGGAGTATAAGAGGTGTTTGTTATTAAGAGACTGAATTATGTATCGAGTATTGTTCTTTTTCTTGTTCTGGCCGCTTTTTCCGCACCGGCTTTCGCTGATATCGATCAGCCCGATTATCAGAAGACCCATTATCCTGGTTTTACCGTTTCCGGTAAAGCCTACGATAAGATCCAGACCGAAGAATTCACCATGGATTGCGCGGTCAACAACATCATCATTTCTGTTGATGCCCAAGTCGCCGAAAAAGCCATGTTTAAGGGCTATATCCGATTTCAGTATACCCATAGCGGCAAATGGACAAGCTATCTTGCTTTCGATGGTGAATACCATTTTTCTTCAGTGAATACCGTTTCTGCATATCAGATGATGTTCGTGGTTACTGACCCCGAAAAGGGCGATACCAGGCTCAACGCCGTCACCGTTAACGGCAACTACATTCCCGAAGAAGCCATGGAGTATTACATGCAGAAACCACTGCCTTTTCAGCCACAGAAAGTTGTTGCCAGGCCTGCTATCGTCAGTCGTGCAGCCTGGGGCGCAAGGCCACCGAAAAATGCTTACACTCAGCATCAGGTTCAGCGCCTGATCGTTCACCACAGCTGGATTCCCAATCAGTCGCAGTATAAGGGAGCAGCCAGCATTCGCGGTATTCAGAGCTACCACATGGATGACCCCCAAACCAGTTGGACCGACATTGGTTACCATTTCCTGATCGGGCCTGAAGGCACCATCTATGAAGGCCGTCCCGAAACCGTTGTGGGCGCTCATTGCTCGCCCAATACCAACTCGGTTGGCATCTGTCTGATTGGTGATTATGATCCGAATAAAGATCCGATTCCCCCGGTCATGGAACAGTCCCTTCTCAATCTTCTAAGCTGGCTTGCTTCAAAATACAACGTTGACCCTCGGGTTAACCTTTACGGGCATTGCGATTTTTCAACAAAATCATGCCCCGGCAAAAACGTTTACGACCGCCTGCCGCAGTATAAAGAAGAAATTCTGAAAGCAATCGGCGAAAACAAATAATTGTTTGAATTGAAAGCCCCCTCAGGCAGAGGGGGCTTTTTTACGTCCTGAAACTTGATTAAGAGCAAGTAATACGGATCGTAGAAAATATATTCGTAGTGGCCGACCACCGTGTCGGCCCGCTTTATAGCATTTCGAAATGAATCATACTCAAAAATACTTGTACTTTTTCTCCAATTA
>DYKG01000082.1 GCA_020722725.1 Candidatus Methylomirabilis sp. | reverse complement strand
AGAGTAGCTGAAAATGGCATTGAGAGATGTAAATCAAACTAACTATGTGTAAAAAACCGCTTCTGTACGTATACCGAGAATTGCTGGTATTACAACAGCAATTCTCGGTCGAGCATTATTTTCACTCCATCTCGCAATCATGGGTGGTGCCGGTCAACCGGTAGTCGGTTTTTTGATGCAGTGCGGCGTAAGCAATCGGCAGAAAAACCAACAGGGCTTACTCCCGAAAAAAATTTTTTAATGATAGCCTGAAGCAATTCAAAACCTGCAAAAATATGAAATTTGGGGTTCCGGGTCGTACATAATCTGTGTTAAAATTGAGAATCGAGTAAGTATAGGCGAGGTTATCAGTATGAAGTATAAGAACCTGTATTTATGGCGCATTACCGCGCTGTTTATCGGCATGATTTTTATCTTTTCATTCAGCAGTCTGCTGGCAGCTGAAAAAAATATCGATATCAAAGTTGCTCAATATGCATCCAGCATTGATTTTATCTGCCCGCAGGGTGCAAGCTATGAGCTTGGTGGTCAACCAGGTTTGATCGTAGCCGGAGACAACTGCAAATTAACCGGTGTTATGACCGAAAAAGCCCGCAAACGTTATCATGTCATGGTTTTTTCAGCCTTCATTGGCGATGACGAAGCGGCTAAATCGGCCGAAAATGAATGGCGTGAAGCCGGGTTCACCTATAAAACCTCAACTATTGGTCGGCAGTTTTTCGGCGATAACGGTTCTCTGCTTTACGATAACCGCACAATCAGAGGTGAAGTGGGAGTTTTCGACAATCTTGAGTCGGCACAGAGGCTTGTCGACCAGCTTGCCGCCCAGGGCAAATCAAGCTGGATCAGCACTGAAATCGTTTCATGGTCAAAGGGCTCGTTGACTCTGAGCATCAATGGCAGTGAAAAAGCGACGGGCGAGACCCTGCTGATTATCCCTACCGGAAAAGTTACCCTGAAAAAAGTTGAATACGCGGTTGGCTACCCATGGCATGGATTTGCCGATCGAAACTATACTGGCACTCTAACCTGCCGTTATGGCGCTTCTGACGCAATCGATTGTATTCTCAACACCAGCCTCGAAAACGTTCTGGCCGGCGTTGTTCCTTCTGAAATATCCGCCAACGCCGAAACCGGAGCTCTGCGGGCCCAGGCTGTGGCGGCTCGTGGCGAAATTCTTGCCAAAATCGGCATCAGACATGCAGGTGAAGGGTTTGATATCTGTTCTGAACAGCATTGCCAGGTTTTTGCCGGCGATTCCACTTACTCTGCCCAGGTTGCCCCCAAAATCGCACCGACCCGTGGTTACGTGCTCAAAGACGGCAACAAAATTCTTGACGCCGTTTATTCAGCCAATTGCGGTGGCCATTCAGAAGCCTGTCACCTGGTCTGGACAACCAAGCCGAACCCCATTCTCGGCGGCCACTGGGATATTGGAACCCCCCCGGCCCTTGATCTGAGCGAAGAACGGCAGGTTACTGATTTTATCAACAATCCTCCCGGATGTTATTGTAATAATCCCAATGTTGAAGGTGGAAACCGTTTTCGCTGGACCAAATCGATCAATGCCACTGACTGGAAAGCAGTTTGCGACCGGGTCGGAATTGGCCGCATAAAAACCATTAAGAATATTGCCCGTGGTTTTTCAGGGCGCATCTATCAAATTACTTTTGTCGGCGAACGCGGTGAAAAGACAGTTATGAAAGAGCTCAACATTCGCAAAATTTATGGCAGCCTGATGAGTGCCTGCTTTATCGCCAATTATAAGCGTGATGCCGCCGGCTATATTGTCAGTGCTGAAATTAAAGGTGCCGGGTTCGGCCACGGTGTTGGAATGTGCCAGACCGGCGCTCAAAGCCTGGCCAGGCAGGGCTGGAGTTTCGATAGAATTCTTTCCCATTATTTTCCTGGCAGTGTACTGCAGAAGCTCTATTGAAAACTTTTTTCAACGGTTTTGCCTGTGCACAAAATTTTGCCGATTTCCTTTTCATAAAATGCCCCCCGTTTATGAAACAAAATAATGTGCTTTCGTATAGAATGGATTGTTCAGAGGCTTCTCAGACGTTTCAAGTATTAAGGTTTTGTTTATGAGGGTTATACGAATCACAGAAGAAATATTCGATAGTGGCCGACCACCGTGTCGGCCCGCTTTAAATCGTAGTGTCACGAATGAATTAAGTATAAATGGTATTAGACAGACCTGGGTGGATGTGCCAAACTATTTTGTTTTATAATCCGGATTAATAACGAAAATTTTTATGAAATTAGTCAAATAAGGTTTGTGTGGATTAAAATTTTTTTGCACCAATTTCATTTAATTCTTGCTTGTATTTCGCACTTTGAGTACAATGCAGCCCTCATCCTGACCTGAATTAATTCGTCGGAGCGCCTCAAGTGAAAGCACATAGACACATTATTGAACCATCTAGAATCCGCAATGTAGCCATTATTGCCCATGTTGACCATGGCAAAACCACGCTGGTCGATGCAATGATCAAGCAGTCGGGGTTGTTCCGCGATAATCAGCGAATTGAAGAGCGTTTCATGGACAGCAATGACCTTGAACGGGAACGCGGCATTACCATTCTTTCAAAGAATCTGTCTCTCGAATTTATGGAATATCGCATCAACCTCGTCGATACCCCGGGCCATGTTGATTTTGGCGGCGAAGTAGAGCGGGTTCTGCAGATGGCCAACGGCTGTCTGCTGCTTGTCGATGCCTTCGAGGGGCCAATGCCGCAAACCAGGTTTGTGCTCAAAAAAGCTCTGGCTGCCGGCCTAAGACCCGTAGTCGTCATAAACAAAATCGACCGACCCGATGCCCGGGTTTCCGATGTCGAAGATGAAATTCTCGACCTGTTCATCGATGTGGGCGTTGAAGACAGCATGCTCGATTACCCGGTTCTTTACGCTTCTGGCCGTGAGGGTTATGCGGTACGCAATATGGATGACCCCCGCATCGACATTCGACCGTTGCTTGAAGAAATGGTTAAGCAGGTTCCCCCGCCGGTCGGCGATCTGGATTCTCCAGCCAAAATGCTGGTAACCAGCCTTGATTACAATGACTATGTCGGTAGAATAGGCATTGGCCGAATTCTTGGGGGAATTTTGACCGGAAAATCAGATGTTTTCAGGATAAATCCAACAGAAGTCGCTGAAAAACAGAAAATCATGCGACTTTATTCGTTTCGCGGCATTCAGCGTGTTGAAGTTGAAGAGGCCGGTGCCGGTGATATCGTTGCAATATGTGGTCTCGATAATATTTCTATCGGAGATACGATTTCAACCGAGCTCTGTGACCCTGAATTGATCATCAGCGTCGATCAACCGGTAATTTCAATGACTTTTGCTGCCAATACCAGCCCATTTTCGGGGCGTTCGGGCAAGTTTCTCACTTCACGCCAGATTCGCGCCCGTCTCGACCGCGAACTTGAAACAAATGTGGCCATGCGCGTCGAAGAAACCGAAGAACGCGATACCTTCCTGGTATCTGGGCGCGGCGAGCTGCACCTGGGCATTCTCATCGAAACCATGCGCCGTGAAGGCTACGAGTTGCAGGTAAGCAAGCCCGAGGCAATTCTGAAAAAAGACGAAAACGGCAATCTGGTAGAGCCGATTGAAGAGCTTTCTCTCGATATTCCCGATAATTACATGGGCCCGGTCATGGAAGTTCTCGGCCCCCGCCGTGCCAATCTCGAAAATTCGCGAAGGCTGCTCGACGGTTATCTGCGCCTGATTTTCTCGGTGCCGGCCCGCGGTTTGCTCGGTTTCAGATCGATGTTTCTAACTCTTACCAACGGTACTGGCATTATGAACCAATGCTTCAGGGCCTATGAGCCCTTTCGTGGCGATATCCCACAGGGTCGCAACGGGGTCATGGTAGCCACCGATTCCGGTTCAACCACAGCTTATGCCATAAAAAACCTGTGCGAACGCGGTACTTTGTTTTACGGCCCCGGCGAAGAAATTTATGAAGGCCTGGTAGTGGGAGAGCGCCCGATGAGCGGCGACCTCAAGGTTAATATCGTTAAAAAACGCCATGTAACCAACCATCGTTCAGCCACTTCTGAAGAGCTTGAACGGTTGCCTTCTCCGAGGCGCATGACTCTGGATCAGGCTCTTGAATACGTAGCCGACGACGAATGGGTAGAAGTTACACCAGATGCCGTCAGAATCAGGAAAAAAGGTGAAGTCAGGGTTGGTCGGAAAATTTAAGCGCTGCCTGCCGCTGCTGACCTTTCTTCTGGTTGGCAGCCTGGTTTGTGCCAGCCGGCTTGATCGAATTACCCAATATTTATGGGCGAGCCCCAATAACCCTGATCTGCTTAACTCATACGGCATCGAACTTGCAAATGCCGGCAATTTAATCGAGGCCATAAGAATCTGGCGACGTGCTCTTGATTTTTCACCGCGCAACATTCATCTTTACAACAATATCGGTAGCGCACTGCAAAGGCTCGGGCACGATCAGCACGCCTGGCAGTGGTATGCGGCCGCCCTGGCCATTCGGCCAACATACTGGACCTATTACAATCTTGCCATAATCTATCGCGATCGTAATCAGACCAATGAAGCGATCTGGTCTTTAAAAAAATCACTTGAATTGAACCGGGAATTTTATCAGGCAAAAGATCTTTTGCGCCGCATTGAGTCAGGCTTGATGCCGGAAATCGCCGATCAGAAAATAAAAAAACCGGTCGAGTTGCCTGATAAAAAGCCTTCTAATATTGGAGCAGTGCCGCCCCCAAAAAACAAACATTTGTATGAAAAAACAATGGAAAAGGCGAAATCTCAAATCGTGCGCGAGCCTGAAGCAGTTAAAACTGAAGATTTCCCCACCGAAAAAATAGTCAGATTGCCAGATGACCGCGGTGGCCAGGTTTTTCTCACTTTCGATGGCGGTGCCGACGACGATGGATTTTCAACAATCGTTGATATTCTCGATGAATTTAAAGTAAAGTGTACCTTTTTTCTCACTGGTGGCTTTGTTCGCAATTACCCCGATAAAGCCAGGCAGATTCTGGCCCGGGGTCATGAAATAGCCAACCACAGCATGAGTCATCCCGATATGAAAAACTTCAGCGCCGAAAAAATTGCCGCAGAAATCAACGCCGCCGAAGATGTTTTTGCCCAGGTTACCGGCCAGAGGGGCGCACCTTTCTTCCGATTTCCTTTCGGTCACCAGAATCAGCGGGTCGAAAAAATCGTCGAAATGCTCGGTTATCGCCCGGTTTACTGGCATATCGACACGATCGACTGGCGTGAAGACCCAGTCAATACGATTATCAGCCGGATTGACAAGAAGTTGCGCCGTGGCTCTGTCATTCTCATGCACATTGGCAGCAAAAATGGCGCAAAAGCTCTGCGTCGTATTCTTGAAATAATTACCAGCCGTGGTTACAGCCCGGTGCGCCTGTCTGATCTTGACCCCTCACTTCTTGTTTCTCTGCCATCTCTCCATTCCCATTGATATCTTTAGATTCAGCGAAAAAATTTCACACAAAGGCGCAACCGATGCGCTTTAAATCCATGATTTGAAGCCGTAAGCGAAAAATTCCTGACTGGCAAATGCTGCAAGTTTTATGCTTTTAAGCATGTTGCTAGTGGACTTTCGCACTTTTTAGCATAATCCAGTACCGGAAAAGGCCGATCTTCGGTTACAGTAAAGGAAAGACACCAATCCAC
>DYKG01000081.1 GCA_020722725.1 Candidatus Methylomirabilis sp. | reverse complement strand
TAGCCCACGATCAGGCTTCTAGGAGAAAAAAAGTTTTTTAACTGTCAAACTCCCGCTGGATAGCACAAACGATCCCGACGAAACCATTGCCGGAAGCTGCACCAATCCGCATACCGAGAATTGCTGTGTGGGCAAAAAAAAATTTGATTTAGACCGCGGTTTGTATTATTATAGACCGCTTAAGAGGATAAGATGTCTCAGTTAGAACCTGCTCTTATTTTTTATGGCGCAAGAGAAAGGCCAAATTGTTACCCAGGAAAGGGGAGCTCTATGAAAACTGTTCTCGAAAAAGGTACCATTTTTTATCAGGGAAAATTTCACCAGCTTGAAAAGCTTGTTTTTGAAAAAGGCAAATTAACCGAAATCACCCTGGCTTCTAACAAGGCAAAAAAAGGGAAAACCCCACCCCCGGCCGGAAAAAAGAAAAGCGAAACAGCTTCTCAAACCATCGATTGCTCTGACAAATTTATTCTGCCTGGCTTTATCGATGCGCATACTCATATTAGTCTTGAAGAAGAAGGCGTCGGATATTATGATGCCGATTTCAATGAATCTTTTGGCCTTGCCACACCCCACGTCAGATCTTTCGATGCGCTGAAAATGCGTGATCAGGCTTTTAAAGATGCTCTAAACGGCGGTGTAACTACGGCAATGGTTGCACCAGGTTCGGCAAACCCGATTGGCGGCCAGTGCTGTATCGTAAAAATGGTAGGCAATGTGGCTGAAGAAGCCGTTGTTCGCGAAAGTTGCGGAATGAAATTTGCATTCGGTGAAAACCCGAAAAATTGCTACGGCGAACAGAAAAAATTTCCCTCAACCCGCATGGGAACCGCCGCTGTGATTCGCGAATGGCTCATGAAAGCCCAGGATTACCTCAAACGCAAAAAAACCAAAGAATTCAAAGAAAGAGATATCAAGCTCGAAGCCATGATCCCTCTCATTGAAGGAAAGATTCAGGCTCGCGCCCATGCACACATGGCCGACGATATTATCACCGCCTACCGCATTGCTCAGGAATTCAACCTTGATATGGTTTTCGAACACTGCACCGAAGGGCACCTGATTGCCAAAGAACTCGGACGCTGGAAAGCTAAAGCCGTTGTCGGCCCATCTTTCAGCTGCCGGGTCAAACCTGAACTGAAAAACAAAAGCTTCGAAACCGTCGGTGCCCTCATGGATGAAGGTTGCATCGTGGCCATCACTACCGACCACCCGGTCATGCCTATCGAAGGCCTCAACGTTGCCGCTTCAATGTGCGTCAAACACGGTCTCGATGAAGAAAGAGCCCTTAAAGCCATTACCGAGAACCCTGCCATCATCATGGGTCTCGATAAACGCCTCGGCAAACTCGAAGTTGGCTATGATGCCGATGTCGTAATCTGGAACGGCCATCCGCTCGATTCAAGATCAAAAACTGAAGCCGTTTATATCGATGGCAACAAGGTTCTTTGATTCTAACCTCAGTTAGGGGTGCTTTAAATGTCTATTATCTTCAATAACGTTCGGATCTACATGGGCGGAGCTTTTTTCCCTGGCCAGAAAGTTCTGGTCGAAAAGGGAAAAATTGCCTCAGTCGGCTCTAAAATTCTGAAGAACGTTGAAAAAGTAATCGAATGTGACCAGAAATATCTGGTACCTGGCCTGATCGATGCTCACACCCATCTCGGTCTTTTTGAGAATGGCGTGCCCTCGAACGACATGGCAGAAACACACCCGGAAGTTACTCCCCATCTCAGACCTCTCGACGGCATCAAAATGCGGGACAAAGGCGTGGAAGACGCTCGCCGCGCCGGAATATCAACCTGTATGGTTTGCCCGGCATCTGAATTGCCTATCGCCGGTATCTGCTCGATTCTTAAAATGAACGGTAATTCGGCCGATGTCGGCCTGATTGTTGAGCAGGCGGGAGTCTTAGCCACCTTTGGCGAAGTTCCCAGGAATAACGCCAAAAACGACAAGAAGTCACACTCTACCAGAATGGGCATGGCGGCTCTGATTCGTGAAACCCTTATGAAGGCACAGGATTACCTGGCGCTTAAGCAAAGTAAGAAAATGACCAGGGATCGCGAAATTGACATGGAAGCCCTTATTCCACTAGTTAAAGGCGACGTGCCTATGCGTGCCTGTGCACATCGTGCCGAAGACATTATGGCTGCACTGAGAATTGCCCAGGAATTCAATCTTAAATTGGTAATCGAATATGGAACAGAAGCTCATCTTCTTGCTGATCGCCTGGCTGAAATGAAAGTGCCGGTGGTAATTGGCCCAACTCTGATGCCCCGCTTCCGCCATGAAATGAATGAAAAAACTTTCGAAAGTGCAAAGATTCTAATGGATGCCGGAGTTGACGTTGCTTTTACCTGCGATTATCCGGGGTTACCGATCGAAACTTTAAGGGTTGCAGCTGCAATGGCGATTCAATATGGTCTCGATGAAAGACGAGCTCTTATGGCGATTTCTGAAAATCCTGCCAGAATTCTCGGGGTTGAAGAGAGAATTGGAAAAATCAAAAAAGGCTATGATGCCGATTTGGCACTTTTCTCAGGGCATCCTCTCGATATCAGATCCAAACTTGAAGCCCTGGTAGTCGATGGTGACCTTTTTGTTTTCGATAAAAGCCTGGTTATCGATGGCTGATTGAACCGAATTTAAAAAGGCTGTATCTTCATCTGAAGAAACAGCCTTTTTTTATCATGAATAATGGCAATTTTGGTCTTTGCTTAAATCAAATATTTAATTTAAATTATCGCTGAGTTTGATTCAAAACAAATCGAATCTTGATTTCTTTTGCCTGGGCAGGCATAAACAGACGGCGACCAGTTGAAAAAACCATTCTTCTAGCCTTGGGCAGTTCGCGAATACTTTCCTGTAAAAGAGAATTAACTTCTTCTTCAGCCAAAACGGGCTCTTCTATTGGTTCTGGTTCGGGGTCAGGGCCGCGGTACCTGGCAAAAACCTGAAGCAATCTCTGGTTGTTAACCGGGGTAAATTTTACTCTTTTCATGTTCCAAGGATAGCACAGCCGCCTGGTCAATTCAAGCCTATTCAGTTTTTTGGGCATTTGTGCTATTCTTTTGACCAACAAATAAAAAGGTGAAAAAATGAATACAAATCAAATAGCAAGCCAAAACAGGATTTTTGTAAACCGCACTCTCAATATGAATTCTATCAAACTGATCGGTTTCGATATGGATTACACGCTCGCCACTTATGACGTTCCGGCCTTCGAAGAAAAAGCCTATCAGATCGTTCAGGAAAAACTGGTTAAAGATTATGGCTACCCGGAAGAAATTAAAAATCTGAAATTCGATAAGGAATTCATTATCCGCGGACTGGTTATCGATACCGAAACCGGCAATTTTCTCAAAGTGAACCGCTACGGTTTTGTGAGAATAGCCTCGCATGGAACCAGATTTTTCTCTTTTGAAGAACAAAAGGATCTTTATGGTAATCATGGAATTGATTTAACCGACCCGCGATATTATATAGTTCACACGCTTTTCTCTCTCGCAGAGGGAAACCTTTACGCGCAATTGATCGATTTATTTGCAGAGAGAAAAACACCGGTTAATTATCGCAAACTTTTTAATGAAGTTCGAAAATCACTTAATGACTCCCATCAGGAAGAAGAGCTGAAGGGTGATGTGACCAGGAATCCACAAAAATATCTGATTCAGGACAAAAGGATCGTTGATGCACTTCTTAAACTGCGAAAATTCGGAAAAAAGCTCGCTTTGATCACTAATTCCGACTACGCTTACAGCCGCAAAGTTATGGAATATTGTTTTGAACCCTTTCTCGACTGCAAATGGCAGGAAATTTTTGACCTGATTATTGTTGCCGCCAATAAACCAGATTTCTTTCTTCAGCGCCACCACTTTTTAAGAGTCGACCCAGACAACGGTCTGCTCTCAAATTTTTACGGCAAAATTGAGTGGAATGGCACCTATCAGGGCGGCAACGCTTCAATCATTGAAAAGCATCTCGACCTCTCACCCCAGGAAATTCTTTATCTGGGTGACCATATTCTTGGCGACGTCGTAACCCTGAAAGAAACCATCGGCTGGCGAACTGGTCTCGTCGTTCAGGAACTTGCCGAAGAGGTACCGGTTCTTGAACAGACCAGTGAAATACATCATAAAATCGCAGTGAAAATGCAGAAGAAAGAACGACTCGAAGATAGATCGCTTGAATTGCGTGAAGCAATTTTTCTGCGCGATAAAAGCAATCCCAAATTACGCGAAGAATATGAAGAAGTTAAAGACCGCCTGATGAAGCTCGACGATGAAATAAGAGATCTGATCTTTGAAAGCCAGAAGGGCTTCAACAAATACTGGGGCGAGGTAATGCGCGCCGGCAATGAAATTTCGCGCTTCGCGACCCTGGTTGAGAGGTATGCCTGTATATACATGGCCGGCATTGCCAATCTCTTCTACTATTCCCCCTTCAAGTATTTCAGGTCACAAAGACGCTATCTTGCCCATGACCCCGCACCCGAAAGCAACGAAGATTAGCATAACCGTGGCAATATTTTAAATAACTATTAGAGATTCTCATTGATTGTTTTTCTATGCTCTTTTATATTACTATTGATTCTATACTGCCAATGGGAGGCGAGCATGATAAAACTGGTTTTACTCAGACATGGCCAGAGCCAATGGAATCTTGAAAACAGATTTACCGGCTGGACAGATGTGCCATTATCTCAATTTGGCGTTGAAGAAGCCAAAAACGCCGGATCATTGCTGAAAGAAGCAGGTTTTGTATTTGATGTTACCTACACATCATTACTTAAACGGGCAATTAAAACTCTCTGGCTTACCCTTGAAGAACTTGATCAGATGCATATTCCCATTATAAAAAGCTGGCGCCTGAATGAACGCCATTATGGCGCACTACAGGGTCTCAACAAGAAAGAAACAGCCCGGAAATACGGTGATGATCAGGTTCACATCTGGCGCCGCTCTTATGATGTGCCCCCACCCGCCCTCTATCAGGAAGACCCGCGAAATCCCCGCAAAGATCCGCGCTATGCTGATCTTGAAAATGACGAAATTCCCCTTACCGAGTCATTGAAAAATACCGTTGACCGGGTTATCCCATACTGGAACCACCAGATTAAACCCGCCCTTGGCACAGGGGCCAGGGTATTGATTTCAGCCCACGGAAACAGTCTGCGTGCTCTGGTAAAATTTCTGGATGGAATTTCTGACTCTGATATTGCCGAAATGAATATTCCAACCGGCATACCATTGGTGTATGAGCTCAAGGCTGACACTTTCTCCCCGATCCGCAACTATTATCTCGGTGATCAGGCTAAAATCGCCGCAGAAATGGAAAAAGTGGCAGCTCAGGCGAAATCACGCTGAAACACCTGTGCAATTGCGAAAAGAGTGGTAAAAACAACAACATTTATCTGCCAAAGCCCGAAAATTTTGTTAACCCAAGTTTGCCAAATCGTTCCAGAATTTCATTAATTTTTATAGCATTTCAAATTGTTGCGTACCCACAATGTTTGAACCAGCCAAGGGCATCTTTCTTTGTAACATTTTTTAATGCTTCTCCAATTTTTTTATAGAGATCTTCCTTTGTTCTGGCCTTTGCATCTTTCAGGAAATTTTTGACCTTGCTCCACATCAGCTCAATTGGATTTAACTCTGGACTGTATGGAGGCAAATACTTAATTGATGCGCCTCTTGATTCTATACAAAAGCTCATTGAATATTTCTCATAATAAGTTTGGTTTCATGAGGTT
>DYKG01000080.1 GCA_020722725.1 Candidatus Methylomirabilis sp. | reverse complement strand
AAAACGATGAAATCTTTGATCAATACATGGTTTTATCGCTCACCGAGAATTGCTGGCGGGATTCAGTTTTGCTTTACAAATTCTGGTAAATTAGTTATAAAAGCCATATCAGACCCGTTTCGGGTTAACCAGATTTTTACAATTCAAGGCAAAGGAACTTAGGTATATATGAAAAAAATTGTTGAATGCGTACCCAATTTTTCCGAGGGTCGCGACCAGAAGATTATCGACGCCATTTCGAACGCAATCAGGCAGGTTGCCGGTGTTACGCTGCTCGATGTTGACCCTGGCAAATCAACGAACCGAACCGTTTATACCTTTGTCGGCGACCCTGAAGCTATTATCGAGGGCGCACTGGCCGCAGCCCGCACTGCCAAAGAACGGATCGACATGACCAAACACAGTGGCGAGCATCCGCGCATGGGCGCAATGGATGTCTGCCCATTCGTTCCGGTTGCCAATGTGTCAATGGAAGAATGCGTCGAAATCTCGAAAAAATTTGCCCAGCGGGCAGCTGAAGAGCTCAATGTTCCATTTTACCTTTACGAATACTCCCAGCCTCAGGAATACCGGAAAAAGCTGCCGGCGATCCGCAAGGGTGAATATGAAGGCTTGCCCGAAAAGATTCTCAAACCAGAGTGGAAGCCTGATTACGGCCCGGCAAAATTCGTGCCTTCCTGGGGCGCAACCGTGACCGGGGCCCGCTTTTTCCTGGTTGCTTACAACGTAAACATACTTGGAACAAGCAACCAGGCTCATCGAATCGCTCTTGAACTGCGCGAAGCCGGGCGAAGCCCAGAAGAACCCGGCCGATTCAAAGAACTCAAAGGACTTGGCTGGTTTGTTGATGAATACAATATGGCCCAGTGCTCGTTCAACCTCAACAATTTCAATGTAACCGCGCCGCATGAAGTTTTTGAGGCAGTAAAAGAGGAAGCGGCCAAAATCGGTGTCGGCGTTGCCGGCTCTGAGCTGGTCGGGCTGATTCCGCTTGAAGCCATGCTGAAAGCCGCCGAATTTTATTGTGAAAAGGAAAACCTGTTCATTTTAGATGAAGACCAGAAAATCAAGCTGGTAATCGACCGCCTCGGACTCAGCTCGGTTTCACAGTTCAAGCCCGCTGAACGCATCATTGAATACATAATCAGGGAAGAGCCCAAAGAGCCTCTTGCCAATATGAGCACCCGCAAATTCATCGAAGCGATCTGCGCCCGCACCACCGCGCCCGGTGGCGGCAGCGCTTCAGCAGCCATAGCGGCCATCGGAAGCGGACTTGCCGCGATGGTTGCCAAGCTGACTTACGGCGTCAGAAAATTTGAGCATCTTGATGCAACCATGCGCAAAATCATCCCGCCGATGCATAACACGACCATGCAGCTCATTCCCATGATCGATGCTGATACCAATGCGTTCAATGATTACATCGAAGCAGTCAGACTGCCACAGGCAAATGATGCTGAAAAGAAAACCAGATTCGAAGCGATGCAGAATGGACTCAAAAAAGCGATTGAAGTTCCGCTCAACACCATGAAAACCGCAGATCAGGCCTGGGATTACGTTCTCGAAGTTGCCCGGCATGGGAATATCGCATCGAAATCAGACGTGCAGGTCGGTGCTCGTGCTCTCGAAGTCGGCATCTGGGGGGCATATCAGAATGTCATCATCAATACTGTTCAAATCAAAGACGAGAACTTTGTGGGCGAGAAAATAGCCGAAGCCACCCGCCTGAAAGAAAGAGCAGAAGACATTTGCCGCCAGGTTCTCGAAATTCTGGACAGCCGAAAAGAATAGAATAACGAAAAAAGAAGAAACAGGGAATCATCCGCCTGTTGAGCCAGTAATAATCCATTTGCCTATTCATGAGAACTTTACAGAAAATTTCGCTCGGGCTATCGTTCAGACAGGCTAAACATAAGAGGTTTGCGGTTTTTGTGTCACAATAATCCACAGATCAAAGGATTATCAAAGATTATTCAGGAGTTTTTTGCATGTTTTTTTTGCCTTGATTCGAAAACTATATGAGTAATCTGCGCAAATCTGTTGATAAAAGCATGTGGAAATAAAACAAAATATCTCTAAAACCCGCTTCAGTAATCAAATGGATCACAACTGCTGACGATGCCCTATGCTTTGATAGAATTTGTATTGTCTGTTATACTAACGACAGTTTTGCCAGGCAATTGTGGTTAAAACAAAATTCTTACCGGAGAAACCTTGATGAAACCGCTTGAATTGAGCTGTATTACCGGAATCTGGAAATCCGCCCTGAGTATTCTGGGCGAATCACTCACCAGCATTGGTCAAGACCTCCAGCTCTGGTTTCCCTGGGGAATCACCTGGCGCGGCCATGATCTGCGCGGCCATCTGCCGCCCACCGATCTGCCTGCTGACCTTGTAACCGAAGGGGTCAGTCGCTTTGGCGGCCGTCTCTGGAAGGCTGTGCCGGTTCAGGGCATTTCCTGGCTGCTCAGCGTCAGGGCACCCCAGTCAGCAACCCCGGCTATGGAAAGCTTGCATATTCCTGATAAGGCAATCGAGTCACTTCGCATGCTCTCTGATTTTCAGATTCTCGAAAGCATGCTCGGTTTGAGTATGAAGATTCTTGAAAACCAGGCGAGAGAGCACATCGGACACTGGGATCGCGTTCGCAATCTTGCCGTCGCTATTGGCGAGCAAATGGGTCTTTCAGGGCGTGAGCTCGTGGAGATTGAGCTGGCCGCCGTTCTGCATGATATTGGCAAAGTCGGCTTGCCATCTGAGCTCCTTGAAAGTGCTGATCGGTTAAACCCTGATCAGAAGAAGATAGTTGAAACCCACTGTCGAGTGGGGTCGGCGATGATCAGAGAAATTCCCGGGCTTGCCAAGGTGGCTGATATGGTCCTCTGCCATCACGAAGCCCCGGACGGCTCAGGTTACCCGACCGGCATGGTGCGCGACGACATTCCACTCGGTTCTCTGATAATCGCAGCCGCCGATTCTTTTGATGCAATGACGCATTATCGGCCCTATGCCATTGAACGAACCTATCTCGAAAGTTTCACTGAAATGAATGCCGAAAAGGGGAAATTTGCCCCTGAAGTTATGCATGCCCTCGAAAGCGTGTTGCGCCGCCTTGGAATCATCGATGCCAAGCCCCTGGTCGGAACATCTGAAGATTGGTAAATATCTGGAGGATATATGAAATTCAGCCGTTTGTCTTTTGCCGTACTGCTTTTCGTTTTTGCTTTGACCTTTTCACTCTCAGCCCGCGAAGATACGAGAATCGGGCTGGTTCTTTCAATTGGTGGCCTTGAAGACGAGTCTTTCAATGACGCCGCCTATAGAGGAGTGCAGCAGCTGCGCAAAGAAGGCAATTGTCTGGTCGATGTTTATGAACCGGGAAATATCAGCAGTATCGAGAAAGGGCTCGAACACTTCTGCCAGCAAAAGCCAGATCTGATATGTGCTATTGGCATTTTTGCCAATGATGCTCTGCGCCAGGTCGCACAAAAATATCCGCAGCAGAAATTCATTCTGCTTGATTCAGTGGTTACCAGCCCCAACATTCTTTCTATTCTTTTCGATGAAGAACAGGGATCGTTTTATGCCGGCGCTTACGCCGCTCTGATCAGTAAAACCGGCACTGTCGGGTTTCTTGGCGGCATGGATTCACCGGTAATTGCGAGTTTTGAACGTGGTTTCAAAAACGGTGCCCGTTTTGTAAATTCTGAAATTAAAACGGTCAGCCGCTATGTCGGCAATGACCCCGAAGCCTTCAACATGCCTGAAGTTGCATTTAAACTTGGACTTGAGCTTGCCGGCAAGGGCGCGGATGTGATTTTTCATGCTTCTGGAAAAAGCGGCCTGGGCCTGATCGATGCATCCCGCCGGGCAAATTTCATGGTGATCGGCGTCGATTCAGACCAGAGCCGCATCGCGCCGGGGAAAGTGCCGGCCAGCATGGTCAAACGTATCGACCTGGCCATGATTAAAGCCATAGATCAATACCGCAAAGGAAATTTCACCGGTGGCATCTGGACTCTCGGCCTGCAGGACAAGGGAATCGAACTTTCACATGCCAGATTCAACCGCAGTATGCTGACTCCTGAAATCGGTGCCAGGCTCCACGAGGTCGAAGAGTTCCTTTTGTACCGCAAACCCTGAAGTAAAAAATTATAGCCCTTGCGGGTTGTACGAAGCATTCTTATAATCCCGTTTTCGACAGTTGTGCCGTAAAAGAATAGCCGACCATCCTCTGCCAGTGCGGATTGTCGGCTATTTTAAAGCTTGCGAAAATGTTGTATGTAAAAGCTATTTTGAAATTTTTTTAATTTTTTTGTTCAGCTCTTTTGGTTTATAAAATTTTTTGTCCAATTCCAGCCCGAAAGTGCTGTTCAGGGCTGTGCATATCTGCGATGCGTTGTAAACAGAACGGTAGCATATATCGTCCATGTTGCAGACTTCCATGTTTCGCAGCGTTTCTATAATATCTTCCGGCGTAAAATGAGTTCCACAATCGTCTAGTTTGGCTTCCAGAAGCTTGTAGACAAGTAAAGCCGTGTAGCATATCAAAAAATGAGCGACGATTCTTTGCGGATTCCTGTGATAAACAGGTCTGGCTCTGAGTTCACTTTTCATCAGCCTGAAGCATTCTTCGATTTTATACCTTCGTGCGCTGATTTCTAGAACGGTTTCAGGAGATGCTTCCAGATTGGTCGCCACAGCATAGAATCCGTCGTATTTTTCTTCCTGTGCTATCAGCTCTCGGTCTAGTTCGAAGGTTCCTGTAGCTCCCTTTCCTGAAACACGTTTGATAAAGCGGGTCACGTCGTTTTGTCCTTTTTTCCATGTTTTGGGGTCAAGAAAGTTTAGAATTTTCTGCGCCCGTTCTATCTGTCTTTGTCTGACGGCCCGCTGGTATTCCATCATCTTTCTTGAAAAGGTCACTATAAGGTCTTGCCTGAGCAGGCTTTTAACTTTAGTTTTTGAGGTTTTGCCCGAAACTGAGCTTTTCGTTTCGAGCAACCCGGTGTCGATATCCCTGTCAGCCACGACGATTTTAAAAGCTTTGTCCTTGTAAAGAGAAAGGTTTGCAGTAAGATTTTTGTCGAATGTCTTCATTACTTCAAGACTGACAGGCTCTTTTGAAGAAAGAAGGCGATAGCCTCTGTCGCTGAAAATCTCGGCCTGCTGGCGCGAAGACAGTTTTTTCAGAGACTGTGTAACGACAAAACGCCGACCGCCCATGGAGTTGAAAGAGCGGATATCGAAGGAATTCAAACCAGCGTCGGCGCAATATACGAAGCTGCTGCCGCCGAACATACGGACAAGCTCTTTTTCCAGAGGAACGGCGCATTTCTGCTCGTTGTCAGAGCCGGGGTTGACGCTCATAGAAAGCGGAATACCACGCCCATCCATGAAAAGTCCCATCTGGACAATCGGATTAGGGCGATGTTCTTTCGAAATGCCGAATCTTCTCAAATCTCTTATCTCCTCGCCTGTAACCTCGTCAACGATGTTTTCATCCTGTGTTTCAATCTCGAAATAAAAGTTCGAACAATCAAAGTAGCAAACGGTCGTATCTCTAGGAACAATTTGGCCACTGTGCTTGAACAGATGGGCAATATATTCGTTTCCATTTTCGGCAAGAATATCCATGGAACGGAGGATGTGAATATATTCGAGGTCGGGTCGTTCGTAAAAACGTTCAAGGCGCATGGAGCTATGGAGCTTGGAGGCAGGATCTAGAATACGGGAAAAGGTCATAAAGCGGTTTGCAAGGTCGGGATCAAAAGTGATTTTCAGATCGGCGCTAACTTTCTTGAAAAAGTCCGCAATTCTCAGCTCTCCGTAAATCTTAT
>DYKG01000039.1 GCA_020722725.1 Candidatus Methylomirabilis sp. | reverse complement strand
CGAAGATCGGCCTTTTCCGGTACTGGGTTATGCTAAAAAGTGCGAAAGTCCACACAAGAACATAGCCTTTTATTTTTTTTGCAGGCGAAAATGGTTGAGTTTAAACATTAGTTTTTCTGCTGCGTTCATGCTGGCATCAGACTGGCCTGATGGTATTGTCTGTGTTAAGATAATATCAGAGGTTGCGGTATGATTGACAGCGAAAAACAATTTGAGCAGATAAAAAAGACCATACTTGCCGTCTACTCATTGCCGGCAGAGCGTTCTATTTTTATCAAGCTTTCACAGTTGCTTAACGAGTGGGATGAGCTGAATTTCCCGGCCAAAGAATTTCAGGGGCAGAAGCTGTTTGAAGATTTGCAAAGCCTGCAGGCTTTTCTCGAAAACCGTGGGCTGACTTCGCAGGCCGAAGAGATTCTTCGATTGATTCTCTTTGTTTTTCCTGAAAAATACTTTCCCACCATACCATGGGCTAAAGATTCGCAGGAAGTTGATTACCGACTGCTTGAAGAGGCAGACGCCGTGGCAAAATCAAAAAATTATCCTGATTTTGTTCAGGAATCAGTGCGGCTTTTTAACGAACAGTTCCTTAAAATCGACCGAAAATTGGCAGCATTTGCTCTAGAAGTCGAAAATTTTCAGTTTAAGGAAAATGGCTCGGGCGAAGCCGGAGAGCTTTTCCGGCGTTTTGCTGATGTGGCAGATAGGCTTTATTCAACGGACTTGAAAGATATGCCCTGGACCATAATGAATCAGCTGGCTTTGAAAACCAATAACAGCATTTCTCATTTTTTTGCAGCCTACCTGATTATACGTGGAATGAAAACGATCAGAACTGCCCGACCATCTTCGGGGCTTTATGAATTGATGCAGCGCAACGAAGCTTTTTTCATGCGCAACCATTACTGGAAATCGATAGACGATGATCTTTCCCGTAAAGATTTCTCGAGTCTCGTGCAAAATATCGACAAGTTTCTTCCTATGGTTGATTCTGGTTATGAACGCAGCAACCTTATTTCTTTGCGTAATCATGCATTGCAGAATATCAATGAAATTCCGCGCAATTTCATGGCCTATTCCATTGTTTCGCTGGTAATTGCCGCCCTGGTTGCCATTGTTCTCTATGAACCCGCGCAAAGAAGCAGTCTTAATCTTGACCGATCGCGCGAAGAGCTTCTCAACTCAGGCAAAAAGGCTGCTGAAGTTGAGAAAATCCCAGAATCCGTCGCCGATAATTTACAGAAAACATTCGATCGCGCCCTTGAAGTTTCAAGTAGAACCGGATTGCCCGAAAGAATGCCGCCGCTGCGTCCCCATAACCGAAAGCTTGATATCTCCGAGATCAGGCACGTTGTTTTTCAGAAAATGCGTATCGACTATTTGCGCGAACAACTCTTGAACCCGCAAGAAAAAGATCTTCTCGATGAAATGAATAAAGATTATCTTGCTCGTTGTGAATTTTACGAATACAACAGTAGTGATCGCGAAAAAGTTCACTGGGACGCCAAAATCCATGCACCCCGCATCACCCAGGATGCCCAGGATATCCTTGCCCGATGGCGCCGCGAAAATGCGCCTGTAGAAGTTGAAAAGCTTACTGCTTCACAACTTCTAAGCCTTAACAATCCCGAGCACCTGAAAATTTTAATTGGTCGCTTGAAACTCTATGGCTATTATCGGGAAAAGGAATTGCCCGATTCATGGAATGAATCCGCAAAAAGGGCTTTACTTGATTTCAAGGTTTCAAATCTGGCAGTTGTTGACAGCGTCTGGGATATGCCTACCCAGAAAGTGCTTTTCGGGCATTGAATTTTTTTCTGCGGTCGACTTGTGCTGATTTTTACGGGTATAGGTAATTCAACCTGATTATCGCAAGCCGCCCGGGAAAAGCCAATGATTCGTTTTTGGGTCAGCAAGAAGTGGTTTCTGACAACGAAGGAAAAGTTAAAATTCAAATACAACCGGTAAAAGTTGCTGGTAATAACTCCTTTATTGCGCAGCTTGCTTCTGATGACAAGGTTTTCACTTACCTCTGTTTCAAAATAAACAGCGAATCCTGGGTGATGTATCTGAATTTCGGCCTGACGGGGGGCTTGGGCATGTTTCTATTCGGCATATCGTATCTGTTCGATTTTTTTGCCAGAAACGCTCAATCAAAGGCGCAAAGCACACAAAGGATTTCGAGAAAAAGTAACTTGAAAAATATTTTTTAAAAAACGACTAGCTCATGGTCTGCGATGCGTCGTCGGCACCCTTCGTTTTACATATCCAGCGAGGATTTTCAGAGTTTTGCCTCGACGTGCTAAAATGTGCTATAAACCTGTCAGTTAATTTTATTTGGTTTGCAGGTGGCAGATGAACAATACCGATATCGCAAAGGCGATTGATATTCACCATTTTCTTGACAAGCTTGAAGAAGCCAGTGATATTCAGAATTACTACCGCATCAACCACCTTTCTCCCCGACAGCGCGAGCAATTGGCAGAAAAAATGGCCGAGACCCTGGCCAATGAGTTGATTCGGCTTGGCCTGAAAGTCGATGCAGAGCGCTGAAAAGAAAGATTGCCGCGATCAAGAAACAATCGCATTTTCATGGCCGACATTCTAAGTGGATACAGCGGTGGGATCAAAGCAGAAAAAATTTTTTATCCGGGCGAAAGCCCGATTAAAACTGTGATGATTTGAGAATAAGCAATGCTCTTGCTTAGGCCGATCAATTTGTCAAACGCATGTTGCAGAATCAGGAAAAATGGTAGGATATTCTGGAAAAATGCAGTAAATGTGGCCTCTGCATAAGGCTTTGCCCGGTAAATAACATTGAAAAAGGCTCTTCTGGCTTACCAAAGTTTTTAAAAAGCTGTCAGACCTGCATGCGATGCGTGGCTTTTTGTCCAGAAAGGGCGATTTTGAGAAAACACTGATCAGGAATGGATTTCAGGTCGGTTAAGGTGGAAAAGCTGCTCTGCTCCAACATGTTTTTTTCTGAAAAAAATAATTTTTTTTCGATACCGTAAAGTGTCTAATAAAGTTGGTTTGAGCCATATTTTTTTGTTGTTTTTCTTGTAGCCATTGAATTTTCCTTGAAAAGTCTCTTGTGGCCATGCCGATGTATCTGTATAATCAGCCGTGACCAAAATTTATAGGAGGGTTTCCGTGAATAAATCAGAACTCGTGAAGGCAATCGCAAAAAAAGCTGAAGTTACCAATGCCAATGCTCAGGCTATCCTTGAAGCATTTGTTGACGCTGTCAAAGACGGCCTCAAGAAGGGCGACAAAATTCAGCTGATCGGTTTTGGCTCTTTTGCTACCGTTAAACGCGAAGCACGCAAAGGCGTCAATCCCCAGACCAAAAAAGCCATCAAAATCCCGGCAAAAAAAGTTGCCAAGTTCATGCCTGGCAAAGAACTTAAAGAACTGGTTAATGGCACTGTTGCCAAAAAGAAAAAATAATCGGTTTACGCAAAAACCCCGCCAGGCGGGGTTTTTTTTATGTCTTTTTCTTTGGTGCTATTTTCTTGACTTTTCCTGCAGGCAAAATATATTAACGGATTAGTATTGATTTTTGGAGCGGTACAACCAGGTGAAAATTTCCAGTTTTACGCACAAGGGCATGGTCAGGCAGAACAATGAAGATTCGTGCCTGGTAATTCCACCCTGGAGCGGGATTTCGATCAGATCCGGCGCATGTCTGTTCGCAGTTGCAGACGGAATGGGTGGGCAAAATGCCGGGGAAATCGCTTCCGGCCTCGCGGTTGAAACTGCTCGACGCTGGCTCGAGTCGGTAAAACTCAGAGAAATATCAATCGAAATTGTTGAAGAGCTTTTTGGGCAGATCAATCTCGAAATCTGGAACTATGCCCAGAAAAACCCGGAAGCGTCAGGAATGGGAACAACTCTTTCATTGATACTGATTCATCAATCCACCGCCATCTGCGGACATATTGGGGACTCAAGGCTTTATCGACTTCGCAATCAACAACTTGCTCAGCTGACCAATGACCACACTCTGGTTGGCGAGCAGGTTCGTATGGGAAAAATGACCCTCGAACAGGCCAGGGTACATCCAACCCGCCATATTTTGAGTCGGGTGCTTGGGGCTCGGCAATTCGTTACCCCTGATATATTCACTGTTGAACTGGTTCCAAGCGATATTTTCCTGCTGTGTTCCGACGGGGTCTATGGCATGATCACTGATCAGCAGATTCTCGATCAGCTGAAACAACCTGAATTCAGCGAACTTGCAGGTTCGATCATCGATGCTGCAAATGCCGGGGGCGGTAAGGACAATTGTACTGCAGTTGTCCTGAAAATTGAAGAGTTGCCTGTTGCTTCACCAGGACGATTTTCTCTTGACCGACTGCGAAATTTAATTTCTCACTGGGGTGACGCAGGCTCAGTTTAGAAAACTATGGTAAATTTTGTGAATTTAAAGTATAAATACAGTATGAAAAATCTGGAGGTTTTCATTTCATGGACACGACGTTATTAATCATTGGGGCCATAATCCTTGTCATCATTGTCATAATTGTGGTGGTTTTGACTTCAAAGGATAAAGGCAGGGATCAGGCTGCCAAAGCAGCTAACAATGCTGAAGAAGAAAAGAAAGAAATTACTCACAAACGTTTTAAACAGGTTCTCTCAGGATCTGATCTTCAGAATGATATGAAAGCCGAAGAAGAAGAATTGCTGACCAAATACACCGCCGGCACCGGGGAAGGCATCAACGAAGTTGAAAAACTTCTTGAAGGTGACCCCAACAATGTTGACCTGCTCGACTGGCTGGCGTTCATGTATTACAGCAACAATAATGTCGATAAGGCGGTTGAAACATACAAAAGGGCGCTGGCAATCAAGCCTGACAATGAAAACCAGCACTATTATCTTGCCAACAGTTACTTCAAAAAGGGTATGATGGCCGAAGCCAAAAAAGAATGGAGCGAAGTCATTCGACTTAAGCCCAATTCAAAGATCGCCAGAAATGCTCAGGAGCGTATTGATTACATCGTAAATCAGGGCAAGTAAGCGAAAGGTAAATAATGCCTCCGGTCGTTAATCCTCCAGAATTAACGCGCTACCACCTGCTTGACCTTATTGGCTGCGGTGGCATGGGTTCAGTATATATAGGCTATCAGCTTGATACAGAAAAGCTGGTAGCCATTAAGCTTCTTAATCCTGATGCGGCTGAAACTCCTGCGGTGCTTCAACAGTTCAAGCAGGAAGGCGAAATTTTAAAAAACCTCCACCATCCAAATATTGTAAAATTTCTTGATCAGGGCTGCGAAGGCGATTTTCATTACCTGGTCATGGACTACGTAAAGGGGCTTTCTCTCGATAATTTCCCGCTTGGCAACTCAATGACCACTATCGGTGTCAAGCAGACGCTGCCGACCATGGAAGAATATCTGCAGGTTTTCATCGGCTGCTTTGAAGCACTGGGGTATATTCACAAAAAGAGTTTGGTACATCGTGATATCAAGCCGCAAAACATTATTCTGCGCGGCAGTGAATACAAGCCATGTCTGATTGATTTTGGTATTGCCAGACTGATTGACAAAGATGATGACCTCAACCTCAGCGCTGATGGCATGTTTACCGTCGCCTATGCCAGCCCTGAGCAGCTTACCAACAAGCCGATAGAGCACCTTTCCGACCTTTTTTCTTTCGGAGTGGTAATGTACGAAAAACTTACCGGGCATCTGCCATTTAAAGGGAAAAGGGCGATGCAGGTTTTTATCGAGCAGACCAGGTGGAATTTTCCGCCGCCGCGCCAGCTTAATCCGGCCATTCCACAAAAACTTGAACAGATTGTTTTGAAGTTGCTCGCCAAAGACCCCAATCAGCGCTATCCAACCTGTGAAATGGTTCAGGGCGAACTTGAAAGATTGCTTGAGGTTACACGTCAGGGCCGATCAGGCCTTGGTCTCAGCGGAATTGCCGGAGACATTCGTGGCGTTGAAATCGAACGTCGGGCTTTCAAAAAGAGAACGATCAGCGACGAGCAGAACTTGCTCAAAAAGGCGAGAGCCGAATTTATCGATGCAAAGCAGAAGCTTAAACTCGAAAAAGGCCGACTACGCCCTGATGTCGAAAAAGTTGAAAGTCTTGAAGTTCTCTGCAAAACTCTGCAGGATGACTACGAACGTTTGGAAAACCAGCTTAAAATGGCTCTGGGTTTCAAGAGTCAGCCGCTGGTCATTGACCGGTTCAACGCCATCTTCAAACTTGAGACCATTGCCTTCGAAAAACGTGGAATTTCTTTCAATATCAACACCATTGAACAGAAACTTGCAACTACCGAAGGAGCAGATATCATCGTCGGTAAAATGAACTTTACCGAACGTGCCAAACGCTCTTTTTCAATTAACAAGCGCGATTCTTATCTTGCCTGGGACAACTCAAACTGGTTCTTTGGATCTTACGAAGAAAAAGATTTTCCAATTTTTGTAATGATCGGCGATAGATCAATGCCTCGCAGCCCGGCTGGGTTCAAGGGCTTTTTCTGGCCGTTTGAATTCCTGGTGGCGGTTCAAAAACTTGGCTGGACTGGGGTTTCGATCGTCGAGACCTATAATGGAGTTGACCGCAGCGGTCATCAGGTATTTGCCGAACACAAAGAAACCATATTGTTTTCTCAGAACCTTTTTGAACAGCTGGAAAAGCAGTTGGCAAAATCAACCACTGCCGAAAAGAAATAAACAATGATTTTAAAAAATATTTTGAAAAAACTTGATCTGGCTTATCGGCAACTTGCTCAGGCAAACGAAAAGTTTGTGACCGGTGAGCCCGGCACTGAAAGTTTTAAAGCTCTTGTAGAACAGCGAAACCTGATAATCGAAGATCTCGATGTCTTGACTGAAGATGTGCTCAGAGAGATGAATCACAGCTATCGAGATAATTCATTTGCCTGCAGGAATCTTGTCGAAGCGGTAAGAGCTCTTTCTATTCTCGCTCCAGATCTAGATGCTGAATGCCAGGCCCTTAAAGAAAGCCTTGCAAGACTTGTTGAAACCGATATTTCCGTAGAAAAAAAAATCACGGATCTCAAAGATTCAGTTAAGTCTGAAATCATCAAGATCCGTAAAGGTTCGAAAGTTCTTAAAGGCTATAAACAGGCTGACCCGATGGGCAGCTGCTTTATCAACAGGGTTAAGTGATCAGAACATTCCCGGAATATTTATTCCACCGGTAATATCGCCCATTTTACTCTGAACCATTTCCTGTGATTTTTTAATGCCGGCATTTACTGCTGAAAGAACGAGATCCTGTAAGGTGCCTACATCTTCTGGATCAACCGCTTCTTTGTCGATTTCGATCGATACCATTTCCTGAGACCCATTGAACACAACTTTTATCATGCCGCCGCCAACCGTGGCTTCGACTGTTTTGCTTTTCAGTTCTTCCTGGGCTTTCTGAATTTTTTCCTGCATTTTCTGAGCCTGTTTCATCAGGCCCTGCATATTAAAACCGCCGCGCATGTAATGTCTCCTTATAATGGTTTTGTCGGCCTATCATAGCAGAATCAACGTAAAACCGCAAATTTGCCCCGGAATTTCCTTTTTTTGCCAGGGTAAGCGGTTGAGTCGGTCAGTTTGACCACGTAAAAGTACACCCCGTTTGCCAGCCATTTTGGTAATCGCCATTCGCGGCGATTTTCTCCGGTTCGGCCTGTAATAATAAGATTGTCAACCTCATCGCCGGCGCTGTCAAAAATTTCGATCTCAACTGTTCCTGGGAAATTCAAATAAAACCTGAATTGCATCGAGTTGCCTCTGACCGGGCTTGGATAAGCGGAAACCATGCGCAGGCCTGCTTCTGGTAAATAACGCACATAAGCCGAAACCCCCGGATCAGTGACCGATTCAACGTAAATTAAATGGTCCGGGTGTGCCAGGATTCTTGACAAGGCTGAATTGGAGCTGTTTACATCGATATGGGCAACTCCCTGAAAGAATTGCGAATGGGTGCCTGCCTCGGTCAACGGCATGGTAAACCCGGCTTTATCTGCATCTGAAGATATTTTTACCATGGTAACATCGGTGGTGAACCAGTTCAGGTCGTCGGCTTCAACCTGCAGGTAGAAAGTTGCGAGAGGAAGAATGCCATGCAGTTCCTGAGCAAAATCTTTTTCCTGAAAAAACCTGATCTGATGAATTTTGATTGGTGAAGCTGCCCCTGAAAACCGATAATAATAAACCTTGCGGTCGCCAGTCAAAATCGGGCTCGATAATTCAAGCCATTCACCCGGCATAAGCGGTACGTTGTAGCCCGGCAGATTTTTCACCGGCTCAAAGTCAAGACGGCAGCGAAATCGCCCACTGCCTGTTGTTGAGGGAATCAGCGGCAGAGAAACAGTGGCGGTTGCCCTGGTTCCGCTTCTTACCATGAGGTTGAAAGTCCGTCCCTGAAGTGCTGTTGGCGATGATGCCGCTATTTCGGCATAGGCTACCGGTAATTCAATCTGAGTTGAAGCGATTTGCAAATTGAAGGCATCGTCACGGTAGAGGTTGATACCCTGTAGCCCACCAGTTGAGAAAGAAATTTTCCGGGTCGGCATTGGTTGCCCAAGATAATCAATAAGTCCCGTAAAAATTATGCTACAGCTTGCCTGAAGGGGCAGTGGAGCCGCAGGGTGCCAGGAAAGAACTGTTGAGTCTGCTGTTGATTGCAGAATGGTGCCGAGCTGGCCACCCGGATAATCAACCACGACCTGACCAGCATCGAAAGCCATTTTTCTGGAAAAGCTTGCTGAGATTACCGGCATTTCACCTATTGAAAGTGCATTTGAAGCCGGAAATGTTTCGAGAATTTCCGGGGTTGGGGCCAGGTTAAATGTCATAGTCGGCCTGCCTGCAAAGCTCAGACTGGCAACCAGCCCGCTTTGGGCTATTCCCGACGGTGGCTGAAAATTTCCCGCGAAGCTTCCGGCAATTGAACTTTCTTCGAGTTGCAGGCTGAAAGTCTGGGTGGCCGCCTGAATTACCAGGGTTCGCTTCTCTGCGAGTGTTGCGAACAGATTGGTGGTTGTGGCAACTATGCTGATTTCGCCATTTACTGCCTCACCGGTCTGGCTTACGGGCTGCCCCTGGCGGGGCGGAAGGCCGGTATAGAGCTCAAAACCGGCAAGGTTTTCGCCGATGGTTGAAAAGCCAATATTGGTGGGCAGCAGAAAAAGGCCATTACTGTCTTTAAGGCTGGTATCGATTTTTACAAGATGGGCTGCCCCGGTTGCGAAGCCGGTTGTGGGGGCAAGAATAAGGTTCTGGCCGGTTGAATCTACTGTCGAAGTAAATTCGTAATCACGCTCGGCAACAATTTTTACCCCGGATGCAACCGATGCTGCAAGCAGGGGCTGGGAAAAACGAAGAGTGATCGGAGTGTCAAGCAGCAGTTCAGTTGAACCTGATGCGGGATCAACTGCAGTTAACAGAGTTCTTGGATGAGCCGTGACGGTAATGACTTTTGCCGGGGCTACCTGTGGTTGCAGGGTAAGAACCGTGCCTGGTTTGAGGTTGATCGGCAGGGCCAGGGTGAAAACCCCTGATGGCGGCGAAACTTCGATCAATACCAATTCCTGGCCATCGATCGATCCGTCTGACGCATCGATTCTTACTCTGGCTTTTTCGTAGGTAGAAAATGAAACATCGGTTGCAGCCATTCTGATATACAGCGCTCCATTGGTTGCTACCACTCTGGTTGGCGTTGCATAATCATCGGCCTCGAAATTTTCAAATGAACTTATAACTGTTGGCGGTGGCGGCGGTGGTTGAGATACAAACCTGGTTTTTAAAGTGGTGCCGAGAAAATTATTGTTCTCATCGCGTATGCCTGCGTCGGCGACCAATTCATATTCAGTGAGCAGTTGAAGAATGGTGTCAGGTTGAAACCGAATTTGCCGGGTGGTTGGGCTTTGCGAGATTTTGCCGGCGACCTGACTGCCGTCTGAGACCTTGATTAATTTGAAATTTGCTGTTGTGACATCGGCAGAATTGACCGGGCGGCTGAAATACCAGCTGGGCCATACATCTGCGGCAACCGAAACTGCGCCACTGGCCGGGTTAATCGATAGAATTGCAAAGTCAGGCAGAATCAGCAGTCTGCTCGCAATTGCCATGTTTTCGGCAGGGTTCATTACCAGTGATTCATTAGGGGCTGCGGGAACAACGAAAGAACCGGTGAAAATTCCGGGACTGCTTTCGTTGAGAGCAACCGTGCTGGTTGAATTCGGCAGTGAAACAAGCAGGTTCTGCTGCTCGGTTGAATAATTCAGGGAGTCGGTTGCGTCGATTCTTGCCCAGATCGTCTGATTTGCCTCAACCTGACTGTTATCAGCGAGCTGGCTGGTTAAACCTGCGTCAGAATATAGCCGCAATGAAAATATCCGCCCATTGACCGACTTGAATTCGGCAATAGTCAATGGGAACGAAATTCCATCACTGTCTTTCAGCAGAGAACTGATCTTGAGGTTAACGTTTGAATTCTTTGCCAGTCGTGAATAAATTAGAATTTCATTTGAATTTACCAGAGTTGGCAGAAAAGAAGCTATGCCGGTCGAATCGGAAATGATGATCGAAGCCGTGCTGAGAGTATTGTTGTCAACAGCTTTACTGGTTTTAATGGTGAATCTGGTGTCGAGAAAAATGCTTGCTGAGCCTGATGCCGGCTGAATGCCGGTAATTGTGGGCAATCCATAAGTTCTGACTCGCGAAAAAATTCCCGGATTGGTCAGTGATGTGACTGTGACCGTGGCATTTTCTTCATTGAACAACTGAATTGTTCCCCGAAAAATTCCTGTGTTATTTCCGGTTTCGATCAGGGCCAGTTGCGAGCTGGCTGCGGTAAGGCCTGAAGTCATCTGAATACTGGTGCTGTCAACGGTTGTTGTTGACTGATCGGTTGCGGTTATTTCGATATAGAGCTGGGTTGACGGTGCGACCAGAGCATTATCGGCTATCTGGGTGTTGAAAGAACTGTCTGAAAAAACTTTTATGCCCGATATAACGGTTGGAGCAACCGAGGTTGCCTGGGTCGAAAAGGTGGCAAAAAACTGATTCTTCTGGTGGTTGCCAGCCAGATCCTTTTGCCCGCTGACCGAAATCAAATAATTGCTTGAGTAATCCAGAGTGGCGGCAGGATCAATTTCAATCTGGCTCAAAGCTGAGTTCCATGAAATATTTGAGCTTACCTCGGTAATCCCGTTTTTCAGCAATTTTACGTTGGTTGAATTTACCAGATCAGGTTGCAATGTTTCGTTGGATTTGACGAAAATATTGGTTAAAACTGAAATAATTGCAGCCCCTGAAGCAGGCTGAGACTGAGAAAGCTCTGGATAAGACAAAACCAGAGTCTGACTGGCTGAAGAATTAAGGGCCGACGAAATTCGAAGAACCGTGCCATCGGTAAGATTGCTGTATGAATATTGCCCCCTGAAAACCCCACTTGAAGCCGAGGTTTCATTCAGAATCAGGCTCTCACCTGAACTTAACAGTGCCTGGGTCGAATCGATTGTGTTTGCTGAACCATCGGTTCCCGCAATTTCCACATAAACAATTCCGGAACCAGGAAAGTCAGAATTGCTTTCATAAGCTGAAACCGCAGAATAATCGCTGGCTTTAAAAAGGTCAAGACGGTTTATTGCAAGCGGTTGTGTCTTGCTCGCCTGAGTCGTAAAACTGTAGCTGAAAGATCGGTAGAGCGGATTACCGATTTTTGATTTGAGACCCGTTTCAGAATAACCGCCAGATACGGTTATCCGGCTTGAAAAAGGTAATGATGAAGCAGGAACAAAGGTTATTCTGGTGCCATCAGCCGACAGCAGTCGAGTGCCGACAATCGCATTTCCACCCGAAGCGACGCTGAAACTGGTGCTGTTCCCAGCCTGCAGAAGCGCATCGTTGAACGTGGTAATTATGCTGCTGTCGATTCTGACATTGGTGGCGTTTGCTGCCGCGACCTGGCCGGCGGTTGAATCAACCAGAGTGCTCGACGGTAAAATGTCGGGAAAACGCAGACTCAGAGTTGCAGCCTGCTCTGGAGACATCTCTGCCGCAAAGGTCAGACTGCCGATACTTACCGGAGGCAGAGGATTGGGGAAGCCAAAGATGGGTATGCTGCCAAGATCAAACTGGCCAAGATAAAAACCGGTTGAATTCGATGCGGTTTCATTTAAACTGATTTTTTGAATTCCTGCCCATGAAAGGTTCATGGTTACCGTTGCGATATCGCGGGTTTGCGTTGCCCCATCCGTGCCTGCCATTTTTATGTATATGGTTGCCGATGCCGGAACATTTTCATTCTTCGACCAGCCTTCAAGATAGAGCGCGTCTTTATATATTGTCAGACTGTTTATGGCAGCTGGTCCGGTGATTGTCGGCTGAGTGGAAAAGTTCAGGGTGAAGGTGGCAGGGGCATTACTTAAACTGTTTCCAGCCAGGTCTTTAACCGATGGTCCAATTTCGAGAACATAATTTGTTGCGGTCAGAAGGAAATTTTCGCTGCTGTCCTGCGGGTCAATCGTCAGCCTATTTCCGCTTAAGCTGAGATTATAATTGGCATTGCTGCCGCCCCGCGTCAGTTTAACGGTTGCCGGACTGATTGAAGCGGGCAAAATATTTTCGGAAAAATCAACCGTTAAAATCTGCTCGATGGTGACCCCGGTCTGATTTTGCGCCGGAAAAAATGAAGTAACGGTCGGTGGAATGTTATCTTCAGTGGTGAAATTGAAAATCAGCGGCGAAAGCTGGGGGTTGCCGCTTAGATCTTTCATGTTGCTGATCTGAACCTGATAGGTCTGTTGCCCTGTAAGCGGCGAATCAGGGTCTATGGTGATTTGCCTTGTCGCAGCGTTGTATGAAAGGGCTGAGCTTATCTGACTGCCGCCAAGCATTAGTTTTACATTGGCGGCATTGATCAGGGTATTGTCGATTGCCTCATCAGCGTTAACAACTATATTGCTGCCGACTGAAATATTGGTAGACGCACTGGCAGGGGTGTTTGGAGAAAGACTGGGGTAGGTTATTAGCAGGCTTGCGCTGGCAGCCGGACTTTTGACCGATTGAACAATAAGATTGAACCGGTCAGGCAAATTGGCAAAACTGTAGGAGCCTCGATAAACAGACGACGCTGAAGCAGTTTCAGTGAGATAAACCAAATTGCCATTTGAAATTGAAGCAATTGCGTAGTCTCTGGTAAGATTGGCGCCGTCAACACCGGCAAACTCCAGGAAAATGGTTCCGGTTGCTGCATAATCAGCTTTTTCTGTAAGCTGTGAACTGAAAAGGGCGTCAGAAAAAATTTTGACGCCGCTGACTGATAAAGGCCTGGTTTGAGAAGCCTGCGTCGTAAAAGAGGAGGTAAAAGTCGCCGGGGTTGAGACGAACGGGTTGCCGGCGAGGTCTTTAACCCCATAACCGGCTGCTATTTCATAGGTTGAATCGGTTAAAAGATAACCTTCACTCGAATCAGCGGGGTCGATTGTGATAGTTGTGCCGCTGAGAGAAAGGTTGTAGCCTGCCGCCGATCCCCCCCGATTCAATCTTACACTGTTGCTGTTGACCGACGCTGGCTGCAGTGATTCAGAAAAAACAAGCTGGGGCTGGCTGTTAATCAAAATTCCTGTTGACAGATCCGTGGGGGTTACCGAGCTGAGTGTGGGAAAATCAACTTTGACGCTTGTCCTGATTGCTGATGCCGGAGTGACGAATTCATAGAGATTATTGCCGCCATGCGGTGCGGTAAGATTATAAACTCCGTCAAAATCCGTAGAATTTATAGAGGTCTGGATCATACTGACCTGGCCGATCGAACTTCCATTTAAAATGACTGTTACAGTCGATACGTCAATAGTGTTGAAAGCCGGGTCAATTGCCTTCATTCGCAGATAAATCGTTGAGGTGGCGTTGATTTCGCTGCCGTTGCTTATGAGATCGGCTGTGGTTCTTCCGGCGGCAGAATAAGCGCTGATATTGTTTACTTCGCTCGCAAGAACTGAACTGCTGACGCTTTGGGTGGTAAAAGACAGAGAATAATCGCTCCAGATTTGTGAACCGTTGGCGTCAAGCACATCGCTTGCCACGGTGATTCGGTAGGTAGTCGAATAGTCCAGGTCCTGTGCCAGGTCGAAGCGCAGTTCTCTGGTAAGGAATGTATTGGCGGTAATGGCGATCAGACTGTTGTCTGGTGCCAGCATTTTAACCTTGTCGCCAACCAGGCTGTTGTTCAGGTTCATGTCTTTATCGAATATCAATGAAATGCTGTTGCCTGAACTGGCAACAAAATTTGTCTGGCCAATGAAGGGACTGCGGCCGCCATCGGCATTGACAGTTTTTGCCAGGCAGCTTCCGGTGGTGATTTCAGCAAAATCCACTTCAGCACTGACTACGCTGTTAAGGGTTGGCGGGCCTTGCAGATGAAGAATTTTCGGCACTTTCTGCCAGCTGAAAGTTTTGGGAAATTCAAGCAATCTTTTGCGAAAATTGAAAGTAAAGCCTGAAAGGGTTAAAAGCCCTGCATATTGGTCTGAGCCACTATAAAAACGAAAAATCTGGCCATTGCCGTTTTCAGTGAAAGTTTCAAGAACCGAATCTGAGGATTTGAGGATCAGGTTGTTTATTTTGTTCGCCATTGATGGTAGGGCGAAATCAAGCTCAAAGTTGTTGAAACCCTCAATGCTCATTCCCCGACTTCCTTGCCATGTACCGCTAATGGCAACGGCAGGGGAGCTGAAGTCAAAATTGCCGGCTGTGTCGCTCTTGATGTAATATTGGGTCTGCCCATCCAGCCAGGTCAGATAAACGATTCCTGTTCTGGGGTTCTGGCAGATATCGGCATGATTTGAGGTGAAATTGCTGACACTAACCGTGGTGGTTGCTGCGGCAGCAAGGTTCCCATCCGGAAAAGCGACTATATTTATTTCTGTAGAAGATTTTCCATAAACCAGGGTCGCGTATTCGCTACCGCTTTTGGTGATTTTCGCTCCCCCAAGCCCGAACGAGCTGTTGGTGTCTGTATTGGTAAATGAAATTTCGCTTGCCAGGGTAGTTCCGTTGTGTTCAAGCATTTTAATCTTGTTGTCGTTGCCAAGATAGAAAATATAAATTCTTGATCTGGTGACTACCAGCGCGTGGGGTTTACCCGAAATGTCGGCTTTAAGTATGTCGGGGCCGGAAAATGGTGAATTTACCAGGGTGGTTTCATCATTATAGGTTGCCAGTTCAAGGTTATATTTGCTGGTAGCGGTTACGAAGGCGGCTCTGGTCAAAATAAGGCTGCCCGGGTTAAACGAAGATGTTGTGTCAGAAGGAATCTGGGCGATCTGGAATGCAGGATAATAGACCGTAGAGTTGCTTGTTTGGGCGGCTGACCAAGACCCGGCTCCGTAATTAGTCGGCCAGGCTGGAAAATCTGAGGTGTAAGCTGGAACGGGTGAAAAAATTTTAGTGCTGCCCGAAGCATCGAAATAAACCCGATCAGGGTGAATGCTTGATCTTGAGGCAAATTCGCCGGTATTGAAGGTGAAGGTCGCATTAAAAATCTGGTTTGCGGTTACGTCGATTTTCTTAGTCTGTATAGCATAGAGAAATGACGGGAAAATAATCCCTAAAATGTAAAAAGCGACGAGGGAAAATTTCCTCACCAGGCTCTTTGTTTTGTACCCAGCACAACCAGAAAGTCGCGTTTTATCAATGTTTCCACCATTTTCGTTCCTGTGGCAAATCGGGTACAAGTTTTGCTTGTACCTAATTAGCGCCATACCGACTTTAGTTTTGCAAGGGGGTAACCGGATCATGAAAAACCTGAAAGTTATGATAGTTGTGATCGCTGTGATGATACTATCTTTCACCACCGGTTGTCTATTCAGAAGCTCATCTAACCCTGCAGCTTCTGAAGTTGCTCAGAGTCAGCAGTTGGCGCAGATTGTTGCTCAGCCCCAGGCAAAGGTTATGGCTTCTGCATTTGCAAAACCGGCGGGTCGAACCTATACCTATTCAAAATGCGGGCACAACATTAACACCCAGTTTCGCCAGAATGTCAAGCGTCTTGCCGGCAGCCTTAAAGTATGTCTGCTTGGGGCCGACAGCACCGAGGAGATTTTGATTTCTTTTGAAAAGATGAAAGTGAAGCCAGATAGTGGCAGCCCTTTGAGAGTTAATATAGATGAATCAACGATCAGTCTGCTTGATGCCGCGCAGCTTTCTGGTGTTCTTGCTGATGCTCAGCTTCCTGAGGGCGTTTACAAGTACATGGAATTCTATGTTAAAGATGCACATGTTAAAGTTAATGGCGAAACGAAGAAAATGATAGTTCCCTCAAGAAAAGTTCGATTTTTCGGAAAGTTTGAAATTAAAGAGGGCTATACTACCGTTCTTGCAATCAAATTTCTGCACCGTATCATCAAATGGAAAATTTTCGGTAAGCAGTTTTACATACTGATTCCGATCGTAAAAATTTCTTCTACCCTTGAACTCAAACCGGTTGATCCGGCGATTACCGATGGCGATGTCAGTGGTAATGTCGAAAGCTTCGTTGATGCCAGCAAATTGAGTGGTGCAACCGTTTCTCTTGACGGAACTTCTTTCTCTGTCCTGACTGCTGCTGATGGGGCTTTCAGCTTCACCATGGTTCCTGCCGGGCTCTACACTCTGAGAGTTATCCATCCTGATTATCTTGACTACAGCTTCCAGGTCGAAGTCGCAGCCGGGCAGGTCAGCACTGTGGTTGCCCGGTTGAACCCCGCAGTTATACGCAGCAATGTCTCCAATACCGGTTGGTTCTCAGAATTCTTCCCTTATTCAGAAGCCAACGGAACCTATGCCGAAGTTTCAATGGAAACCCCGATAAAAATCGATTTCGTCAGTCTGGCCTTCACCAAAGCCGAAGTAAAATTTACCGGATTGTATAGCAGTGTTGGTGCTGCACGTTTTAACACTTTCATGGGTGTGAGCCAGCAGGTCAGCGCCGAAACCGACCTGGGCAGCTGGTGGGTTGGTTACAACGCCACTCTCTCTAATCCATTGGGTCTTTATTATGCTAGCGAAGCTGGCAATGAATATACCGTCGATGTAACCGAACTGGTCAGAAGCAATCCCAGCAGTGCATACTTTCTGGCAGCCCAGAACCTTGACTTTGCCGATATCAAACTGACTAACATTCAGCTTAGTATCTACTATCGCTGATTTGTTTTGTTCATAACATCCCAATTGCTTTCCCCCGGTGAACCAACCGGGGTTTTTTTTGCAATTTTTCAGATAGCCGCGAGCCGAGCGGCAAAAAGGGTCATGCCTACCAGCGCAAGCATTACGCCTACAGTCCAGAACTTGATTACTACTTTTTCTTCAGCCCAGCCGCACAACTCAAAATGGTGATGTATCGGACTCATTTTAAATATTCGTTTGCCTTTGGTCATCTTGAAATAGCTGACCTGAAGTATTACCGACATGGCTTCCATAACAAAAACTCCACCGATTATCGCAAGAAAAAATTCGGTTTTGCTGCACACGGCAATTGCACCGATTGCACCACCCAGGGCGAGAGAACCGGTATCGCCCATGAATACCTGTGCGGGGTGCGAGTTGAACCAGAGAAATCCAAGGCACCCGCCAATGAGTGAGGCGCAGATTACTGACAATTCTCCAGCGCCGGCAATGTATAAAACTCCAAGATGACGGGCAAAAATACTGTGCCCGCAAATATATGCAATTATTAAAAACGGCGAAATAGCAGCGGTCATGGTTCCGGCTGCCAGGCCATCGAGGCCATCAGTCAGGTTTACCGCATTGGTAGCCCCTACGATAACCGCAATCACAAAAGGAAGGTAGAACCAGCCAAGGTCGAAAGCTCCGATTACCGGAAGCTGGGTTGCGGTGTTGGCTATGGCGGTTGGGTTTTCAGGCGAAGCAAGCTCAAATCGCAAATCCGGGTAAAATTTAATCGCAAGCGCAGTGCCAAGAGCAGCCAGAATCTGCCCCAGCAGTTTCTGGCGCGGGGTTAAGCCCAGCGAGCGGGCTCGAACAACCTTGGTAATATCGTCGAAAAAGCCGATCAACGCCATTGCTACGGTTGTAGCCAGCACTATTACCACAAACGGATTGATTCGTGTCCAAAGCAGGGAGGTTACCAGCATGGGAATCAGGATGATCACACCACCCATGGTTGGAATACCGGCTTTTTTCAAATGCTCTTTTACGCCCTCTTCTCTTATTGTCTGGCCGATCTGACGGTCGCGAAGATTGCTGATAACCTTTGGAGCAATTATCATTGCCAGGAGAAAAGAAGTAACAATAGAAAAAATTATTCTGATTGAAAGTGGGGCGAAAATAGAACTGAACAAGGTTTTCCTCCGGTCTAATGCAGGCCTTCTGCCAGATCAGGCCAGATTTTGCGGACAATTTTTTCAAAATGCATGCCGCGGCTGGCTTTGAAGAGTACGGTGGCGCCAGGTTTCAAAATTTCTTTTAAAATAGAAACAGCTTCATCGCAGGTATCAACTGAACTGATGATACATTCTTTCTTTCTGTTCTCGATGGCTGCTTGTGCGATATGCCTCGCATCCTGGCCAACAGTTAGAAGAATGTCGGGGACAAGTTCTGCCGCCAATGCTCCGATTTCACGATGCAGTTGAACCGACATTTCGCCCAGTTCGCGCATGTCACCAAGTACGGCAATACTTGGCCCGGGACAGACATTGAGGTAATGCAGGGCTTCTTTCATCGAACCAGGATTGGCATTGTAACAATCGAGCAGAATATTGATTCCATCGCGATTGACCCGTTCCATTCTGGCGCTGACCGCAGAAAAACTCTGCAGCCGTCTTGCACCTTTTTCTACAGAAAAACCCAGCATCTGGTATATGGAAAGTGCCGCTGCTGCATTTAGCGCATTGTGTCTGCCGGACATGGTTAAACGGCAGTTGCAGTTTTCTGATCTGGTAAAAAAATCAAATGAAACCCGGTCAATTGCGGGTGCGATGTTCTTTACCCTGAAATCAGCGGATTCAGATTCGCCAAAGGTTTTCAATTCTTTTCCGGCTACCATTTTAAACAATTCATTGAATTTGGTGTCTGTGGGTGCAACTTTGATAGAATCTGGTTTCATCGCCTCGAAAATTTCTGCTTTGGCCCTCGCAATATTTTCAAGGCTGCCGAGAATACCAATGTGTGCGGAACCGATATTGCTTATGAGAGCGGCATCCGGGCAGGCAATGCGACACAGATCACGAATCTCGCCGGCATGATTCATGCCCATTTCAAGTACGATAAACCGGGCTTCAGCCGGAACGCTGAGAATAGTCAGGGGCAAACCGATATGGTTGTTGAGATTGCCGGTTGTTGAAGCACATATATGGTCTTCTGACAAGAGGTGGGCCAGCATCGATCGGGTAGTGGTTTTGCCATTTGAGCCGGTAACCCCGATAAAGAAACCCTGGTGTTGCTGACGATAATAAAGGGCGCAGTTCTGTAGAGCTGTAAGGCAATCTTTTACTCTTATTACAAAACCACTGTTTACCGAATCAGTATCTTCGCTGACAACAACTCCTGCTGCACCATTTTCAAATGCTGATTTGATAAACTGATGGCCATTAAAGTTTTCGCCGCTTAAGGCAAAATAGACGTTTCCTGGCTTGATCGAGCGGGAATCGTTGCTGAACCCGGTTATTGGCGAGTTACCGTTACTTATTATAATACCATTCGTCTGTCTGGCAATAAGTTCTGCGGTCCATTCAGTCTTCATCTTTTCCTGCCTTGAAATAGCTGCGGGCAACTTCCCGGTCATCGAATGGAATGGTGCGGTCGGCGAAATACTGGCCGGTTTCGTGGCCTTTTCCGGCGATAACGACAGTATCGCCAGAGGCAGCCATTTTAAGCGCTTTAAGAATTGCCGATTTACGATCAACCTCGCGAATAATGGTTTTAGTAAGGCTTTCAGGTTCTGCGATACCTGCCATGATCTGTTCGATGATTGCTTCGGGTTGCTCTTTTCTGGGATTGTCGCTGGTTACCACGACTACGTCTGCATTCTCACAAGCAATTTTTCCCATGATCGGCCGCTTTTCCTGGGACCGGTTTCCACCACATCCGAAAACTGCAATAACGCGGTTTCGGGTAATCGGTCTGACGGTTTTCAGAACATTTTCAAGTGCTGCGGGACTGTGGGCATAATCAACAATGACATTGATTCCCGCATCGTTTTTAATTGATTCGAAACGCCCGGGAACATTCTTAAGGCCGGAGATGCCGGCGCAGATTTCTTCCCAGGAGATGCCGCTGCTGTGACACATGGCTGCCGCCATCAGGGCATTGAAAATATTGAATTCCCCGGCGAGATTCATATGGCAAGTATGCTTCTGACCATGATGAAAAATTTCGAAATCACTGCTGAACCCGGTCATTTTCTGGTTAACACTGTGGTAATCGGCATCGGTATTGTGAACCGAAACGGTTTTTACATTTTGCCCGGCGGCTTTCAGTTCTTGTGCGAGTCTTTGTCCATAATCGTTATCTACGCCTATGATTGCAGGCTTGCCCTTCTTTCGCAGGTCGAAAAACAGTCGCTTTTTGGTGTTGAAGTAGTCATCCATGTCGGTATGAAATTCGGTATGTTCGAGGGAAAGATTGGTGAAGCCGGCAACAGAGAATGCCAAATCTTCAACACGCCATGTCTTCAAAGAATGGGAACTTACTTCCATAACCCCGTGCTTGATGCCGTTTTTCAAGGCCTGATCAAGCATCGAGCAGATTACCTGAGATTCTGGAGTGGTGTTGGTTGCCTGGATGGTTTCATATTCCATGTCGTATTCTACGGTTCCGATGCGGAAAGCCCGCCCATGAACCCGGCGAAGAATACTCTGAATGATGTAGGTGATCGTGGTTTTTCCCTTGGTTCCAGTGATACCGAAAAGGTACAACTTTTCGGAAGGATCTTCATAAAATTTGCAGGAAATCTCAGAAAGAGCTTTTCTGGCATTTTCAACTTTCACTACCGGAACTTCGATATTTTTTCGCGAAGCTTCGGTAACCACAGCGGCAGCGCCGCGCTCGATCGCATCGAATATAAATGCGCTTCCGTCGATATTATTACCGCTAAGCGCACAGAAAAGATAGCCTTTGTGAACTTTGCGTGAATCGAAGGCTATTCCACTGATTTCCACGTCAAGGACGCCGGTAGTCGATAAAACATTGCCTGGAAGAATGTTTCTGAGGGTTTTCATCAGGGCAACTCCAAATTTGAGATCTTTCAGCCATGTGATTCTATCAGGTTTTGCCCGGCGAAGAAATAGGTTTTAATTAGAAATTTCGGGTGATAGTTTAACCATAAGAATTTTTGAATCAGGTACTGGGGTTCCGGGCGGTGGCGACTGGGTCACGACGATGCCATTTCCCTCAAAAATTCCTTTAAGGCCAAGGTCATTAAGAATTCTAATTGCCTTTTTCAGTGAAAATCCTTTAAGGTCGGGAACGGTTTCGCGGGAGAGTTCAATCTTTGCGGTTTGTAGTTCAGTTTTTTCGTTCAGTCTGTTGGGCAATTGAATGATATTGGCGGAAGAGGCCTGACCGATTTTTTGCAGCTGCTCATGACGCGCGGCCAGACTGGTTTTTCGATCCGGGGGAACCTTCATGTGTTTCAATACCCGGTCAAGCATGCGGGCGAAATAGGGCGCGGCTACTTTTCCACCAAAAAGAGTTTTTTCGTCGCCTTTGGGCTCATTTACCCCGACATAAAGCACAATTTTCGGGTTCATAGCCGGTGACATTCCAATGAAAGAGGTGACCACTTTTTCATTGTAATAACCCCCGCGCGGGTTGGCTTTCTGAGCGGTGCTGGTTTTTCCACCGAGGGTGTAATCTTCGAGTCTGGCAAGTTTTCCTGTTCCGTCTTCTACGACCCCAAGCAACATTTTGCGCAGCCATTTTGCCGTTTCAGCAGAGATAACCCGGCGAACCTGCACCGGCTTAATATCCTGGCTGATATCGTTGTCGGGGGACGAGATTTTTTTGAGCAGGTGTGGCTTGACCATTATACCGCCATTGGCGATAGCCGAATATGCGGCAACCAGCTGAATTGCAGTGGTAGTCAATTCCTGGCCAAAACAAAGGGAGGCGGCGGAGAACCCTGACCATTTCGATGGTGGATTGAGGACGCCGGTAATTTCTCCTGGCGCTTCAATTCCGGTGGTGTCGCCAAAACCAAAAAGCTTGTATGTGCGATAAAGGGTGTTTTTGTCGACCATCTGAGAAATTTGAGCCATTGCCGCGTTGCATGATTCGGCAATGGCCTTGTCGAGATCGACCAGACCATGTGCCCCGTGGCATTTGATTCTTCGTCCATCAAGTTCAGCATAACCCCGGCAGTAAAACCTTGTTCCATGATCGGCCTTGCCCGATTCGATTGCGCTGGCAACCGCAAATATTTTTATGCATGAGCCAGGTTCAAAACTGTCGGTAACTGGGCGGTTTCGCCGGTGTTCAGCCTTGCTGGCACCAAAGTTGTTGAGATCATAGCTGGGCAGACAGGCCATACCAAGGATTTCGCCGCTGTACGGATCCATGGCCACTGCCACCGCATCGATCGGATCATATTTTTTCACCAGATCTTCCAGTTCCCGTTCAAGGGTGTGTTGAATGAATGAATCGATGGTCAGGTTGATGTTGCTGCCGCCCATTGGTGGAGTAACAATGCGCATTCTTGCCGGACCGCTGTTACTAATACTGATTCCCTCCTGGACGGCCAAGCCCGGATAACCGCGCAGAGTCTGATCATAAAGAAACTCTATGCCCTCAAGCCCATGCTGATCCTGGCCGGTAAAGCCGATAAGGTTCGAAGCCAGATTCTTCTGTGGATAATAGCGATGATAATTACTTTCAAGCACAACACCGGGAACGGCGAGTTTTTCAAGCTTGACCGCCAGATTGGGTTCAAGGTTTTTGTATATGGGAAAATAGCCGGTTCGGTCACCAATTCTGGCAATGATTTCGTCGCGGGAAACGGGAAGGACTGACGCAAGACTGGTTGCGGCCTCGCCCACCGATTTCAGTTCGCGGGCGAAAATTGAAACGGTATAGGTATCAACCGAAATGGCAAGTTCGACCCCGTTGCGGTCGAGAATGCTGCCGCGTTTCATTTCAAGAACCCTTTTGGTTGCGTGATTGTGTTTTGATCGCAAGGCCCACTGGTTGTATTGAAATACCTGTAGCTGGATCAGTCTTAAAATGAAAACCAGAAAGATTGTTGATGCCATTGCCAGTAGCAGCAGCAATTTGAAGGTTCTTGGGTGCAGTTTTCCTTTTACCATATTAAATTTTTCGTGCAGCTCTCAATCTTGCCGACCGAGATCGTGGATTAGCAGCGATTTCTTGATCTTCAGCAAAAATTGCCTTGCGGGTCAACAGTTCAAGATCAGGCTTTATGCCGCAGTTACATACCGGGAAATTGGGCGGGCATATGCAACCTTTGTGGTGTTTCTGCATGAAATTTTTCACCAGTCTGTCTTCGAGCGAGTGAAATGAAATTATGCATAAATGGCCTCCGGGGTTGAGGCATGAAATCGCCGAATCAAGAAATTTTTCCAGTTCTTCCAGCTCGCGGTTAACTTCGATGCGAATTGCCTGAAAGACTCTGGTAGCAGGATGAATTGCTGAGTTGGCCTTTGATTGTGCCGGAATTGCAGCGCTGATTATGGCGGCCAGCCGGTCGGTGGTTTTGATCGGTTCTTTTTCGCGTTCGCGAATAATTGCGTCGGCGATTCTTCCCGAAAATTTTTCTTCACCAAAGTCGCGGAAAATTTTTACCAGATTCTGTTTCTCGTAGGAATTAACCAGTTCGTCGGCGGTGAAGCTCTGATCTGTATTCATTCTCATGTCGAGGGGGCCTGGCCGAGTGAATGAAAAGCCGCGCTCTGGGTTGTCGAGCTGATAAGATGAAACTCCCAGGTCAACGAGAATTCCGTCGACAAAGTTTTCTCTGGCAAGTGGAAGAATAGCCTTTAAATCGGAGGCGTTGGCCTGAAACCGGAAAATTCTCTGGTCGTCGCATGTTTTACATGAATGCTCAAGTATCTCAGCATCGCGGTCGATGGCAATAACCTTGCGAATGGTTGGAAATCGCTCCAGGATCGCTTTTGTATGCCCACCAAGTCCAAAGGTAAGGTCAGCAAAAACTTTGCCGTCATCTGGAAAGCCATATTGCAAAACTGCATTAAGGAGAACTGAAAGATGTTGAGGGGTTGTTTCAATCATTTATTTGAAATTCTCCGGCATGTCTATGTAGATAAGATCTTTGGGCACAATCATCCCCAGATCGTTTCTCGCAACTGTCTCAATTCGGCTCAAAGATTGAAGCTTGGAAATCTCTGCTCTCAGGTCAGAATTGCCATTTTCAAGATTACTGATATCTTTTTCAATTTTTTTTATGCGCAGTTTAACTTCTATCATTTTTGTCGATTGCCAGACGTAAAGGGTGAACATCATGCTCAACAGGATAATTGCGGTAAGGTAAAGCCTGATCAGCTGTCTTCTTCTAGTGCCTGGCTGCGGGTCGTTTTCGGGACGTGTGGTTCCCGGGGGTGAAGGATTGAGAAGTATTTTTGTCTGATTAGCCATTATTTGATGGTACGTAAAAACGGAGAAACCCCGTTAGAGATTTCTCCGTAAAATTAGGTCAGGGTTTAATTTATCTCAAAGTACCATGCTGGTTGTCAAATTCCAAGATGGAACGGATATTTTTTTCAAGTTTTTTCAAGGACTTTTTTTCGTTCTCTGGCATTTTTTCTATCTGATCGAGAAGTTTGCGTGCTGAGGCCGGGTTTTTGCTGGCTTCGCGTCGAATCTGACCGATCAGGCGGTTTTCTACATTGGAAAGCAGGTCGGTGCGCTCAATTATTTCGCCTTCTGCATTTGACCTGGTATTGGTGCGGCGGTTGGCGGCATTGGCATAATTGCGCATTTCTGCCGCCACGTCAGGTTGCATGACTTTTACGATTTCTTTCATGAACATGGTGCGTTGCGATTTATTATTAATTGCTTCAATACCAAAGGTGAAAAGCAGCAGGCGGTATCCGTCGATTACTTTTACCCCGGCAGTTCCGGAGGATTTAATGCCTTTGGTCTTTGACCCGGGTTTGTGGTTCGGGCCAACCATCTGCGATTCATCGGCCATGTCGCGACCCTTATCTTCATAGCGAATTATGGCCTGAGCACCGGGAAGGGCATCGATTTCATCTGGCCATTTCTGGTTATTGGCACCATCACCGCCAAAAATCTGAATAATTTGATTATTGGCAAAACCGTTGGTTCCGGCAACTACATGGACGTTGACATCATCCTGAATAAAAGATGCTTTGCACCTGTCGCGGAGAAAAGCGCTGTCTCTCAGGGAGAAAGCCAGATCCTGGCCGTTGAGGACAAGTCGTCCGCCGGCACCGAGAAATTCAGACAAGGCTTCGATTTCTTTCTCGGTCAAAGATTGCTGGGGGGTTGAGTCTTGAACGAGTATAAGAACCCAGCCTTCCAGGTAGCGTTTCAGAACTTCTGGTTTGAGGTCTCCGTCGAGCACGCGATCCCAGGTGTCGAACTGAACGTTGGCATTATTGAGCATTTCAGTGATTGCCGGGCCGGCGGGTGAAAATGTGTCGGTCATTACCAGAAGGGCGTGACCGGTTGAAGCGAAAGGCTCTTTTACATAAAAAGTGGTTTTGAAGGTTGAAACAGGTATTCCTTCACCTTTTAATGATATATTCAATACTATTTCGCTGTGCACCGGCGTAGTTTCAGAAACCTGGAACTTCATGACCGGGATCAAATCGGATTTTTGCGGCCCAGGCAGTTTTTCAAGGCTGACCGAAAAGTTTTTACTGCCAAGATAGGTAGAATCGGTAACGCATTTTATAGAAGCGGATTTTAGAGTTTTGCGGCCAAGATTGCGGATGTTGAGGTATAGAGTGACTTCTTCTCCGGCAGCAATTCTGCCGTCTTTGTTTTTGTCTGACAGAACCGCGTCTTCAACTTTAAGGTATGGCAGGTTCGGAACGGAAATCTCCTGAAGGGTGGTGAACCATTCAGTTTCTTTACAGAAATTCAACGGCTTGTATGGGTTCATGTAGGTCCTGAAGCCCTGACGATCAGGGAAGAAAATCGAAAGACCACGGGCGTTGGCAAATTTTTCACCACTTGCGGCCAGGCTGGTGACAAAACCGCGATCTTTTTTGTTGCCGATAATATCGCGGTAAAGTTGCGCGGCAGAGGATCGTGTGACACTGCTGACGCTGGTTTTATTGAGCAGATAAAGGAAATGTGCCAGATCTATGTAGTCGCCATACGAGTATTTGAGAGCTTCTTCCCGGCATTTTTCAATCTTGTCGATGTCGGAAATATTTTTGCGAAGATCAGAGCAGAAGTTGTTGAAGCTTTCCTGGATTTCGGGGACTTTCTGGAGATTCAGCAAGGAAAGAACAACCGCGGTATTGCCCTGTGACCCATCGGTATATGATTGTTTGTAGCTTCTGACTACGGCACCGCCGAGTTCTTCGGCAGACATGGCAGGCTTTTTGTGCATCAAGCCGGCAATGAGGTCGTATGGCCAACCGCGTTCAGGTTCCTGGTCGGGGCAGCCGACCTGATAAAGGGCGAACGGCGCGGCTGCCCAGGCTACTTCAGCCATTTGCATCAGACAGGCGTCAAATCCAAGGAGGTCGATGGGTTGTCCGAGGATTTCTTTAACTTCTTCAAGGGTCTGGTGAAGAGTCGGGATATCCATGGACGAACGGGAGGTATCATCATAAGAAATGTTGTATGAAATATTTTCGAGCGCAGTGGTCATGCCAGGAGACAGTTCGACCGGTGGCATGGCCATTTCCATTATGTTCGGTGAAATTTCTTTCCAGCCGGTGCCGTGGTTCCAGAGGATGATGGCGTAGTGTTTTGCCGGGTAGTTTTCACGAGCCCATCTAACAAAGTCTTTCAATGCCTCAGGGGTAGCCATATCGACTTCGCCCAGGTCTTCAATTGCCGGAGAAGTCATTTTTTTCATGTTATTATCGCGCTGAATGAAGAAGCGTCGGGTTCCCGTCCATTTCAACTCTGATTCATCGTTGAAATTTCCATTCAGATCTATCTGGGCAACGAACGCCAGCTTATCGTTTGAACCGTATTTTTCAATCTCATTGATATCTGTGGAGGTGCCGCTTTCAAGGTTGTTGTCGGCGGCCATAAACAGCATGAATGTCCATTCTCTGGTTTGGGAATGTACCGAAGATACCACCAGTATTATTAGCAGTATGGTTAGAACCGCTGATTTTCTCATAAGCTTGAGGTTCACACTTTTCCTCCGGGGATTGGATGCAGTGATCACAATCATTATACGAAAGGATCTAAGATGTGTCAATTTCGGATGTTTCTGGTCAGCAATTCTCGGTGTATGATTTGGCTGATAAAATTGCATTCTATTTATCCCTTGGACCACGCCATCGAGAATTACCTGAGAATATCAGAAATGCAGTCATTGTTCATTTGTTTTCTCCTGAATATTTTGCAAATGGCTGGCATCTAGAGTTTTACGACCAATAAATGTTGGAGAAGCCCCTGATCTAAAAAAATCCCTGCCGAATTCTTAATTTAAAAAGGACTTAAAAGAAGGTTTCCAGAAAGGGCACCGCTGTCCAATTATGTCGTTTTTGTTGGCTCATTGCAGCGCCTTTTTCGCATTATCGGTCTGGGTGATTATAACTTAACCCACTGTCCGATTTTCGCGGTCATTTATAATTTCGGCAACGATTTTCAGAAGCTATTTCAAAGATTTTATGTAACGGGCGAAGGGTTTGATCTGTGCGGGGTCTATAAGGACTTCGTTGAAGTCTTTGTTGCTTGAGACAAGGTAGTATTGGTTGCCTGATTTTTTGATTTTTTTGATGGCGTAGGCGGTGCCGCCATATTCATCATGGTATTCAACAGCGACAATCTGGCCGTTCATACTGCCGGCACTTGTTGGGGTTATTTTTTCGAGAATGACCAGGTCGCCGTCTTTGATTGGGCTTTTGCCGCCATTCATCGAATTGCCGCTAATTTTAACCACAAAATGCCGATCAGGTGAATAATTGCCGGTTTTGGGCACTGCCATCGCTTCTGAGCTTTTTTCGGCAGAAAAAGTCTGATTCAGTTTTCCGGCCGCAACTTTTAGGTCGTAATAAAAGGGTAGTTCAATCGTATCTTCACCAGCGTCGGCTGTTTCCTGCGGCGGCTCAGGCGACATATTTTCGACTTTCCCAACGATCCCGGGTGGGCTTTTTCTTTCGGGCGGCTTTTGATTTGTCGACCGCCGGAAGTATAGAGCAAGAGCATAATCTGCTCTTTCCAAAACCAGTTTGCGGAATTCTGCCTGGTTCCAGAAGCTTCTGATAGCTTCCTTCAACTCGAAAAGGCCCTTGGCAGTATCGAGTTCAAAATACTTGTCGGGTGAATTTGAAAGCTTGTCGAGCGGCATGCCTTTTACAAGAGCCACAAACTTTTTGAGATTTACTTTTTCCGGGTGCTCGGCATCTTCAAGCAATGAACAATCTCTTAAATGCGCCGGATGAGTGAGGTAATAATGCCTGAACCCTTCAGCAATCCATTCTATTGGCCAGGAAGTTCGTTGGTTTTGATCCGCGAGCAGGACTTTGAGAACAACCATTTTGTAAGATTTAGTTGGACTCAGCTCATTCTCGATATGCTGAAGGAACTCTTCTCCTGGTGTGCCCAGAAGGGTCTTCTCGAATTGGGAAAGATCCTCGGCCATTTCTTTGACACGCAGCCAGTTTGCAAAAATAGGAAGTTTCCCTGTTTTATCGGCCGTTTTCTTGTTTTGTAACCATTTTTTCAAAATCTTCACCAAGCCATCTGAATCATCGGCTTCACGGTTTGCAATGAAGTCCAGCAGGTGGGCGACTTGCCAAGTCGGCCTTTGATAGCCAGGTAGGCTTCTTTGAGAATTGCTTCTGGCTTCAGGCAAAGCTTCTTTCTGATTTCATCTTCCCAGATGCGGGTGACTCTGGTGTCTACATCTGTGGAGCAGCCACTCGGCAGAACGAAACTGACCGGGGCCTTCAGCGGCTTTTCATCTGTTGCAAAATAATGGCCGGAAAAAATAGAAGGGATAATATAGGAATTTTTGAAATTGCCCACAAAATCAAGCACTACAAGAAAGTCTTTGCCTGGCACGACTCTTAGACCACGTCCCAGCTGCTGTAATACAACGGTTGGTGATTCAGTAGGCCTTAGCAGCAGCACGTGACTGACAGCCGGTATGTCGATTCCCTCGCCAAGAATATCGACGGAACAGATTATCTGCAGGGCATCATTTTCTGATTGTAGACGGGAAATTGTCTTTTCTCGCTCTGCCTCGCTGGATTCTCCGAGCAGACATTCCGCAGTCAGGCCGGCTCTTTTGAAAGCCTCAGTCATGTATCTTGCGTGCCCCTTGTTTGAGCAGAAAGCCAGCGCCCTGATTTTGCTGCCGAAAGCCGGAAGGTAAGCCTTGAGATTGTTGATGATAATCTCCGCTCTGGTATCACTGCTGAGAGCTGCTTCCAGCTGCTGCTCATCGTAGCCGGTGCCGGTCCAGAGGATCTGGTTGTAATCGGTGGGGTCATGGATCGCGTAATACTGGAAGGGTGTCAGCAATTTCTGGTCGATGGCGCTGAAGAGACGCATTTCATAAGCGATATCGTAGTCGCATAATTCAAGAACATCACGGCCATCCATGCGCTCCGGTGTGGCTGTCAGGCCCAGAAAGAATTTGCTGTCGAAATATTCAAGAACTCTTTTGTAGGTAGGCGCGTAGCCGTGGTGAAACTCATCGAAAACTATGTAGTCAAAATGCTTCTGAGGAAAAAGCTCAAGCAGGCTCTTCTGGGAAAGAGTTTGAACCATAGCAAATACGCCTTTGGCAGCGGTGGCCATTATTTTTCTGTCTGAGGACGGCGTATCTCCGGTTAAAAGTTCTCCGAAAGAATTGTCGCCTAGAACCTGTCTGAAGGTTTCTCGGGCTTTAGCAAGAATGTTGGCGCGATGAACAAGAAAAAGAATAGATTTGAAGCCGCTCTGCAGAAAATCGAATGCGGCAAGATGTGTTTTTCCGAGTCCGGTAGCAGCTATAACGGCAGTTTTTTTTACGCCATTACTGCGTCGTTCTGCAAGACTTGCAAGAGCTTCTTGCTGACTTGGGCGGGGCTTGAGCAAACCGTTGGCTGAAGGAATTTCTTCATTGGTTATTGCCTGCTGCAGTGCACGGCTCATCTGGTTGTGACGCTCGAACCTTTTGCGGTAGAAGGCTATAAATTCAGCGTCAGGCTCTACCGAAGAGTTTTCCCAGTAATTCTGGTAGTTCTGTTGCGCGATCTGAAAAACCGATCTTTCATCATTGCTTGCGAAAGGCAGGTTAACCTCTGAATTGGAGAAGAAATTCCATTCTTCGTTGTTGAGCAGGCCGCCGGCCGTCATGTTTGAAGAGCCGATGATCAGAGAATTTCTTGCATCCTGTTTGGTAAAAAGAAAACATTTTAGATGGAAAGGTGGCGGTGCATCGGTGAAACCTGCTGCGCCGTTATTTTCTAATGGGTAAAAAATTTTGAGCTGCAGGCTGGGGTGAGTTGCCTTTATATGCAGAAGATCGTCGGGATTGTTGAAGTCATTCATTATTGATGTGAGAAGGCTCAGCTTGCCGCCCCGCGCCAGAAATTCCTCGATTGGGCGCTTAAGCAGGTTGATCAGGCCTCTGGTCAGAAATGCGCTGGCTATGCTGCATTCAATGCTTTCTGCGAGTTCCTGTCTGAGAACTTCAATTATCGTTGGCGAACTGGAATTGGAAACCACGAAAGGATTCAGTAAAAACCCTGTATTGGAGGCATTGTCAGGGAGTTTTTCATCGGCAGCATAAACGGCATGCAGATAGACATTGTCTTTAAAAGCGCCACGGGCTCTGGCTCTTTTGACTCTGATTCCTTCGATACTGGCCATCGAAACTGAATGATGCTCAGCGAGTGCCATGATGACTTCGAGTACATCGGCGGCTTCTTTGGCAAATTCGCCGCTGTTTCTGGCCTTGAAAAGTTCATGGGCTTCTTCGAGCAGCTTCAGGCGAAGAAAATATTCGCGCTCAGCCTTTTGCAGGGTATTTTTTACGGCTTTTTTCCCTTCATCCTCGATTATTTCAGGAATCCGGTCTCTAACCAGTTTTCGGTAAAAAATAGGTGCCATGCCCGGATTCTAAACCAGAACCCGAAGCGATTCAACTATAAAAACCGGGAAGCAATTCTACCAGGCCCTGAAAAGTCCTCTGAATGGTCGTTCGCGCATGCTGCATTTGCAACAAATGCAGGAATGAGGTAGTTTGATTAATGTGATGGCAAATTGACCGGACTAAAAAGATTTTTTGCCAGGAATTTGAATGATGAACCTGCCGGGGACTTAGATATAATTGAGACTGTTTTCGGCAGGCGGGGAGAGAGCGATGAGAATCTGGCGTTGTGTGCTGTTTTTGGCTTTTGTTTTCATCTGTGCGGCGGGGTGGGGGCTTTCGCCAGCGGCCAGAGAGAAAATATTGCAGCTGAAAGAAAAATACCGTCAGGAAAATGCAGTCGCCGGTTCGACCGACTTTCGGGAAACGGCGCGGCAGCTGCGCGAAAAGCTGCAGAGACAAGCTGATAAAAAGTTGCCGGCCGAAGCGGTTGATGCAACTGCATTCTCGACAGCGGCGGTTGCCAGAGAACCTCAAACCGGCTTGCCGCCAGCAGGCGAAACACCGCAAGCAACAACGCAACCCTCAGCCGAAGCTGCACCGGTCGGGCCGCAGAATCAGAATCGCCCACCTGGCATGCTCGCCGAAAAATACGACCACATGCCGGCTGAACCCGAACCCGAAAGGGCGGGGGGCCAGAGAGCTTATTCCCCGCAACAGAGCGGCACCGCGAACCAGCGGCATGGCCTGGGCGAATTTATTTTGGCATTTGTCGTTTTAATTGTGCTGGCTTCGCTGACCGGTAATCTGGCTGGTCTGGTGCGACCAGGCGCTGGCTGCGTGCAGGAATTATTGCTGTTGGCCTGCGGCGGCGCACTGCTGCTCGCCATTGGTATGCTGGTGGTAGAAATCTGGACAAATTTTATGCCGTTTCTGCTGATTCTGGGGTTCTGCATGCTCTTGCCCAAAGGCCTTGGAAAAAGCCTGGGCGAGGGTTTTGGTTGCCTGGTAACCCTGGTAACCCTGGTGATCGTTATTTTTGCCATGCCATTCATTGTCGGTGGCGATTTATTGCTGTTACTGGTTTGCCCCTTTCTGTTCTTTCTATTCAGTGGTCGTCGTTAAAAACATTTTGGGCCTGGCTTCGATGCATGTTTTTTATTTTGATTTGCGAGTGCCGGTTTGTTTCTGGTGATTATCCGGCTTGGGCTCGATTAAACCATACTGTTGAAGGAAATCGCCAGGAGAGATAATTGGCAGCGGAAACGATTTCTGAACAGCTGTGTTCAAAATGTGGCCACGATCCAGGGAAATCGGTCAGTCGAAGAAATAAGCGACTTCACCGGCTTTACACCAGCCGAACTGCAAAAGCTATTTTCCCGCTCCTAATCCAGGCTCTGACTGACGAAGAAGCAGCCAAAGATTTATTCTGGCAGCCCCTTAACCCCGTTGGTTTAAAAGCTGTTATCTCTTTGCGGTGTGGCAGTATTCGGCAGGAGACTGGCGGGTTTTCCTGGAATAATCATTTTGATCAAAGGCAATTAAAACCGGTTTAACATCAGCAATTCTCGGTATACGTACAGAAGCGGGTTTTCACACATAGTTAGTTTG
>DYKG01000038.1 GCA_020722725.1 Candidatus Methylomirabilis sp. | reverse complement strand
GTTCTTCGTTTTTCATTAGGGCACCTCGTGACTGAATTTAATCTATCTTAACTCGATGTCCACTTTTATTTTACCACTCCACTGATTAAAATTCTTATTGAAAAAGGTCTGGCGACTTCTGAAGAAATCGGCCGGGCCATAAAAAACTATTGCTTTGATTGAATTATTTCAAATTCAGTTTATACATCAGCTGCGGCGCGCTTGAAGATTCAATTATTTTTTTGAATTCCATTATAAGGGCAGGGGTGCTGCTGTTCATTTCGGCCATATCAGCAAGAACTTCTGAAAAGCTCTTTTTTGCATAACGCTGAACGAGCGCTGCGCTTTTTATCCCGGCTGATTTGCATGCTGCGGCGAGAGCATCTTCCTGATAGCCGATTTCATCGATTAACCCTAACTCAAGAGCTTTTGAAGAGTCGTAAATACCGCCATCCGCGATTTTTTCAACTTCTTCGTAACTTTTATTTCGGCTTTTGCTGACAATTTCCACAAAACGATGGTAAATTCCGTCGATGATCCCGAGAAGCATGGTTTTTTCACTTTCACTGAGTTCTCTGAACGGTGAAAGAATGTCTTTTTTCGGGGTTTTGTCAGACTTAAGATAAACCGCTTTTATTCCCAACTTTTCTGCCAGTTCTTCAATATTCATCGATTGCATCAACACACCAATTGAGCCTATAATCGAGGTGGGATGGGCAAGAATGCGGTCAGCGGCACAGGCAACATAATAAGCGCCCGATGCTCCCATTGATCCAATAATTGCGATTACCGGCTTTCCGGTTTCTTTTTTTATCTTGTTGATCTGGTGGTAGATAATGTCGCTGGCCGTAACTTCTCCACCGGGAGAATTGATGTCGAGGAGAATAGCTTTGATGGCTTTTCGTTCTTTGACCAGTGCCAGATCTTTTTTCAACGATTCCATCATGTCGCGGCTCATTTTCAGCGGCATACCATCTTCCTCTGACTTTTCTTCGATTACGCCGCGAATTTTAATCAGCAGAACTTCTTCTTCTGCATCATTGTCTCCATCCACAAATTTTACCCGGTATTTTTTTCCCGGTTCTGAACCGCCGAACAGGCCAAAGAGCCCTTGTGCAAAAAGATTTGCAGTAGCAAAAACGAGGATTAATGAGATTGAAAGTGCTTTTTTCATTGTTTACTTTTTCCTTTTAAATATTTGTTTAAATTTAGATTCCAGATAGTGATTCCGTCAAAATCAGGGCATCCATGAGATGCGGCGGCACACACAATACAGTTCATGCAGCGCCTTATTTTAATGGATTCGCTATTGATTCGAGCCTTAAAAAGCCAGTCCAGGTCACGTAGAAGAGTGCGTCCAAGTATGACCGCATCGGCCTTGCCCTCTTTAAGTATTTTCTCACCAATTTCGGGTGTAGATATTTTTCCCGACACAAGAACGGGGATATCAACGGAATTCTTAATAATTGCCGCATCATCGGCAAATACTCCATCAGGAGAGTTTTTTCCACATGGTTGTTCCCGTTCAGGGCTGCCAAGGGGAAAACCGGAAACAACATGAATCGCATCAGCGCCAAATTTGGCAATCATTTTTGCAAGATAAATCGAATTTTCTATTGATTTCCCGCCAGGAAGAAGGTCGCGGGCGGCTATTTTAAAAATTAAAAGAAGATCGGGAACAGCCTTGCGTATTGCTTTAAAAGTGTCATGAATGAATTTGCTGCCAAAGTTGGCGAAAAAACCGTAATCATCACGGCGAAGATTGGTGATGGGCGATAAAAACTGCTGAAAAAGAGATCCATCAGCGGCAGAAATCTGCAGGCCTGAAAAACCTGCATTCCATGCAGATACGGCAGACTCGATAAAGAAACCGGAAATTTGCCGGATCTGGTTGTAACTCAATTCAATTATCGGATTTTTAATTTTTGGTAACGAAATCGCTGAGGGGCCATATACTTTTCCGGTTTCTGGTTCTGGGATTGCGTTTATTCCAGGGTGGGTAAGATGGAGAATCGGCATTGCGCCCTGTTGCCTGATTTTTTCGGCGATCTGTGAAAGGCCCTGAACCGAATCGTTCTCGTTGCCCAGCAGTTGGCGACTGTGAAATTTATTTCTGCAAACCGAGGCTGATTCAGTAATAATCACCGCTGTATCGGTTGCGGCAATTCTTTCATAAAACTGAATCATTTTCGTAGAGGAAGAACCATTTTCCCTGGCAAGAAAAGATACCGGTATTTCAGTAAAAACCCGGTTTTTGAGGCTTCGCCCGCCAAGTTGAAATTGAGAAAACAGCAGTTGGTGCATCCGATGATAATACGCTGTCAAAGCCTGCCTGGTCAAGATTAGGTTTTTGCTGCGAAAATTTAACAATTATGATAAAATTGCCCACTATGAATAATATTCCAGAATTCCCGCAACAGATCGATCTTTCAATTGAACATAATGCTGAATTCATGGGTGCAGTGAGTGCCCAGGGCATCAGATCCGCCGAATTTTCAATCTACTACCTGACAAGCTGGTATTATAACCGGCCTGCCAGAATCAGCAGAATCGGCGAACGTCTTTTACTTGATGTCGAAGGAAAACATGGCGACAAAATTTACCTCGGTCCATTCGGTGCTGGCCCGATAAAACCGGCCGTTGAGAAGCTGCTCGCACATCTGCAACCTGATCAGAATGGTGAGAAAGTTCTGCACTTCCTTCCGGGACGATTGGCAGAGGAGGTTAGAAAGGCCATAGAACCGGTAAGAGTTGAAGAACATCCTGATTTTTTCGATTATCTTTATCTGCGCAATGAATTGGCAGATCTTTCTGGTGGAAAATTTCAGAAAAGGCGTAATCAGCTGAATAAGATTCAGCGAACTCATAATCCTCAGATTGTCATGCTTCAAGAAGGCGATCACGAACAAATTTTCAAGTGCCTTGACAAATGGTATGAGCGTTTTGGCGATGATGACCCTTTTCTGGAAATGGAGCGTCAGTCGATTCATCGTGCACTGCCTAATCTATGGAGGCTGGGTGGAATTGGCATCAGGATACGCCTTGAAGATGAAATGTGCGGTCTTAGTTGGGCATTGCCGATAACCGATGAGGTTTGGCTGGTTCCCGTTGAAAAAGCTGCCCGCGACATCCCCGGCATGTACCAGTTTGTCAACTGGGCACTGGCCAACAATCTTCCTGAATCGGCAAAAATTCTCAACCGGGAAGCCGATCTAGGTATTGAAGGACTGCGAATTGCAAAGCAACGCTATAACCCCTGCGATTTCGAAAAAAAGTATACCCTCTGGTTCAAATAACTTTTTTTGCCAGGCCAGAATGCCGATAATTTTCTGGTGAGATATTGCAAAACAGAAACAGCAAATCACAAAGACTATTTTCAGGCAGCCCTGGCAGGGATTTTTGTCTGGGTATTAGCTATTTTTTTCGGGGGCTGTGCTGCCGAAAAACCCAACCCCCTTGCTGTTGAAAATCTTAATGGCGAGCCGCCGAAACAGGAAAAGGTTTCGATGGAACTCGATGCACGCGGCATCATCAATGGAATTTATCAGCCCGGTGATTTAAAACCCTATTCAAATGATTTTTATCCGGTAAGATACTCGGGAAACTGGGAGCTGATAGCGGCTGGCCCAAAGTCAGATTGGTACATGATAACTTCAGATGTAATCGGGGCAAGAGTAGATGTGGTTGCAACCTTGAGCCGTGTGGTTTTTGATTTCTGGGACTATGAGTTTTACTCGAACCCTGGCAAGGTAAGCTTCTACATTGACGGCGAAAATCTTGGCACCTTTGACCTTGCAAGAGCTGGTTCAGATGGCCGCAAAGTTCTTGACTATCAGGTGGCAACGAGAAAAAACACGGTGGCTACCATTTCAATGGTGCTTGAAGAGGGCAGGGTAGTTTTGTCGGGTTACCTGCTCAACTTCCTTGATGAGCGGTTTCCCTATTAACCGCCGCCAACCACCAACATTAGTTCTATTTTGTCGCCATCTTTAAGGCTCTGATTCTGGGCGACACGGGTTCCGTTCCGAACCACCTGGATAAAGCCGATACCCAGGCATCGTAAAATTTCATCGTGCGGTCAATTTCACGGTCAATCATACTACCTCTATGGTTTCTTCGCCCTCAATTTCAACCCGCATGCCTTTTTTTACTTTTCGTCGTTTTCGCGACTCAAGTTCGCCGTCAACCTTCACCATGCCATTTTCAACCATGAGCTTGGCCTGACCACCTGTGGGAGTTATTCCCAGCAGCTTGATAAGCTTGATCAATTCAATGTATTCACCATCGAGTTCAAATTTGATTGCCATTTTTTTTATCCTGTGGGGGAAGAAATTTCGGGCTTTTTGTCTTCACGCTTAACCCCGATTTTTTTCATAATTTTCTGAAGAATCTGGGCGTTATACACTTTCCATTTCATTTCGCGGAATTCACTATCTTCACCGCCTGAAAGAAAGCCGATGGGGATTTCAAAACCACCGGCAGTTTTTTTGCCACCGCCGAAATGCCGACCTGAAGGGTCTTTGCCAAAGACTTCCTTAAGAAATTCGTCTGGATCAACGGTGATTTTTGAGGTTCGCATCGAACCGGTGAGAAATTCACCTTCACCATCATTGGTTGAAATAACTCCAAAAACTATGGCGGTATGAACGTTTTCTTCAGTGAGCAGAAAGTCGGCGGCCTGTGGAATTGCATCGCGGTCTTCACAGCGCAGATAGCCAATTCCTGCAATTGAATAGCCTTCTTTATTAACCCGGTTGGCAAGTGATTTTTGAATAACTTCCATCGTTTGTTTGGAACGGGCCTGGCTGGTAATCTGCTCAAGCAGGTCACTGTCGATAAATCGGCTCAAAAAGGCGGCGGCCTGAAAATCTTCGGGCATAGCGGTTACAAAGCCCACGGTGTCTGTTTTAATGCCATGCATAAGGGCAGTAGCAACCATTACATGTTCTTTTTTCGATTTTTCGAGCTTGACCAAGCCTTCCTCAAAGTAGCTGGCGTAGATTGTGGCGGTTGCCCCGACTTTGCGAATATCTTTGAATTTCGGGTTGAGTCTATCCTGAGTTTCGTGGTGGTCGACAACGATCAATTCAGGAATTTTTTTAGCCTGAATGGCGTCAACTATTGGTCCGGATGTGGTACCCTGATTATCGACGAATACGCAGCCCTGGTAAGGTGAAAGGTCGAACCCGTTTTCCCATTTTCGCAATTCAATATCGAGAAGTTTCACCAGGGCAATGTTTTCAGGGTGACTGATCTGCCCGGCATACACGATGTCTACCTCAATGCCAAAGGTTCCTGCAATAAGACGATGCGCAAAACCGGTTGAAATTGCATCAGGATCCGGGTAGTTCTGAATGACTACCAGATGGCGCTGACCCCTGCATTCTTCAAGAATCTGGCGCATCTGCCGCAATTGAATTTCCTGAACTGATACATCTTCTACTCGTATCAACGGATCTTTTGTGCCAGCTAAGTTGTTTTCTTTCATCTTGTAATCCTGTTTGGTTAAATCGCTTTGATGATAACACAAAAGAATCAATCTGCATAAGGTTCAAGATGAACCAGCACATCTACTATGCCGGAGCCTTCTTCAAGAAGATGTCTTTTGGCGTGGCCGGCAATTTCATGCCCTTCGGCAACAGAAAGGCTGCCATCGACCTGCAAGTGAAGGTCTACCTGCAACCCTGGCCCAAGAAACCTGGTGCGAACCGCATGAATTGACCTGACTCCCTCGACATCGAGAACAATTCGCTTGATTTGTTCAAGTTCCTGTTGGGTTGCCCCCTGGTCGGCAAGCTCTTTCAATGCCGGTTTAACAATGGTAAAAGCCGCCTGAATTATGAAAAGCCCAACGACAAAAGCGGCAAGGGGGTCGAGTATAGCCCATTTCGGGTTATAAAGAGCGAAAATAACCGCCAGAGCAACGGGTATTGATGAAAAAGAATCGGTACGATGGTGCCAGGCGTTTGCTTTCATGGCCGGCGATTTTACCCGTTCGGCAACCTTAATGGTCACGTGATAGAGAAATTCTTTTACGATTATCGATATAACAGCGGCCCATAGAGCGATTTTCAAGGGAACAACATAATTTCCGGTTCGAAATTTTTCTACTGCCTGGTAACAAAGCCCCAGCCCGGCCAAAGAAAGAACGGCACCAATCAAAACCGCAACCAGGGTCTCAATTCTTCGGTGGCCGTAGGGATGGCATTCATCGGGCGGTTCATTCCAGTATTTAAGCCCCACAAGAACCGCAATGTCAGTGCTACAGTCTGAAAGACTGTGAACTCCGTCAGCAACGACCGATTGACTGTTGGAAACCATGCCAATGAAAATCTTTAAAATAGTTAAGAAAACATTTATAACCATTCCTGCAATGGTTACGTTTTTTATGTCCCGGTTTTCGATGGCTAATTCATCGATCGTCTTTTTCATAGAATCTCGGTTTTATTTTCTCGAATACCAGGCCGCATCGAGACAGGAAATCAGATGAATCAGCCATCCCAGAAGAAAGAACCACAGTATCGTACCGAGAATGAAGTAAAAAGCGGCGCTGAAAGGGCGTCCCTGGATCAGTTGCCCAAGTCCTGGGTAAAAAAAGCTGCACAGTGCGGCAATGACGTTTCCTGCTGAACCTTGTTCTGCCATAATTTTCTGCTCCTTTGCAAAAAATTCTATTATCGCAAATATACTACAGTATTATGAAAAAATGGTTTAAAAAATCTTTAAACTGGAATCTAACCCTCTGCTATGCTACAATCGCGGGTAAATCTGCAATCGCAAATAATCTTGAAAACATTCGAGGCTTTCGATGACCACAGAAGTAACCAATAAAACAGAAGAAACCATTAAAAATTCCAATTTTATCAAAGACATTATTGACGAAGACCTGAAATCCGGCAAGCATAATCAGGTAGTAACCCGATTTCCGCCCGAACCCAACGGATACCTTCATGTGGGTCATGCCAAGTCTATATGTCTCAACTTCGGTCTGGCCAAATCTTACAATGGTCGATGTCACCTGCGGTTTGACGATACCAACCCGACAAAAGAAGAGCAGGAATACATTGATTCAATTAAGGCAGATGTGCAGTGGCTTGGCTTCAGCTGGGGTGACCACGAATATTACGCCTCAAATTATTTCGAACAACTGTATGATTGGGCGATTCTGCTGATCAAAGCAGGAAAAGCCTATGTCGATGACCAGACTGCCGATCAGATAAAAGAAACCCGTGGTACACTTACCAAGCCTGGCACCAATTCTCCCTGGCGAAATCGCAGTATTGAAGAAAATCTCGACCTTTTTCAGCGTATGCGCAACGGTGAATTTCAAAATGGTGAAAAGGTTCTCAGAGCCAAGATCGATATGGCTTCCCCTAACATCAACATGCGCGACCCGGTTATGTATCGTATTCTGCACGCCCATCATCCGAGAACTGGGGATAAATGGTGCATCTACCCGACGTATGACTATACCCATGGTCAGTCAGACGCCATTGAGAATATAACCCATTCGATCTGCACCCTTGAGTTTCAAGACCATCGCCCGCTTTACGACTGGTTCGTCGAAAACCTGCCGGTTCCCGCAGTTCCTCATCAGTATGAATTTGCGCGGCTAAACCTTACTTATACGGTAATGTCAAAGCGCAAACTGCTCAGACTGGTTAAAGAAAACCATGTAAATGGCTGGGATGACCCGCGAATGCCGACTATTTCAGGAATGCGCCGGCGTGGCTATCCAGCAAGTGCGATCAGGGATTTCTGCGAGCGAATCGGTGTTGCCAAGGCCAACAGTACGGTAGATTTTCAGCTTCTTGAAAACTGTGTACGTGACGAACTGAATCGCAATGCTCTTCGCTTTATGGCAGTTACCCGGCCTTTGAAAATCGTTATCACCAATTATCCGGAAGGAAAAGTCGAATGGATTGAAGCAGAAAACAATCCCGAAGATCCTTCGGCGGGCACCAGAAAAGTGCCGTTTACCCGCGAAATTTTCATTGAACAGGAAGACTTTATGGAAAACCCGCCAAAGAAGTATTTCCGGCTTTTCCCGGGCAATGAAGTTCGACTCAAGCACTGCTACTACATTACCGCCAACGAAGCAATCAAAAATCCTGATGGATCGATAAAAGAAGTTCATTGCACGCTCGACCCTGAGAGCAGAAGTGGCTCGACACCTGATGGTCGTAGAATCAAGGGAACTCTGCACTGGGTATCGGCTACCGAAGGCAAGAAAGCCGAGATAAGGCTTTATGACCATCTGTTTCTTTTGGCCAATCCAGATAAAGTTGAAGAAGGTAAAGACTTTCTCGAAAATATCAATCCAGAATCATTAGAAGTTCTGACTGATGCGGTTGTAGAGCCTGATCTGGTTAAAGTCGCCCCAGGAACGGCAACCCAGTTTTTACGAATGGGTTATTTTGTTGCTGATCTGTCACATACTCCTGAAAAGCCGGTTTTCAATCGCACTGTGGGCTTAAAAGACGGCTGGGCAAAGGTTCAAAGAAATCAATAAAACATTGGATTTAAAATAACCGTTTCTTTATCAATAATTGATTAAGAGACGGTTATTTTAAATCATGGTTTTACCGGCTTCAAATTTGTTAATGAACCTGGTATTGCATGCCATGAATTGAAGAATTTAATAGAATAAAATACTGACAAAGGGGTCGTATATGTGCGGAGTGATCGGTTATATTTGCGAAAAACACAGCCCGGAAATCGGAAAAACTGCCTGCAGACTTCTTCAAATGCTGGAATATCGAGGCTATGATTCCACCGGGGGTGTAATTCAGGATCATCAGGGAAACATCACTCTTCGCAAAGATGTTGGGGCCCCCAGTAAAGTCGCCTATGAAATGGGAATTGACAAGTTATCGGGGCATATTTTCTGTGGTCAGGTCAGATGGGCCACTTTTGGGGTAGTTACCCAGGCCAATGCCCAGCCCCATGAAGTTAAATGTAAAACCCACATTTATGGTGCACATAATGGAAACATTACCAACTGCCACCAGCTGAAAGAATGGCTGATATCTCAGGGTCACGATGTTAAAAGCGATAACGACGGTGAAATGCTGGTTCATACGATTGAGCATTATTTTGCTGAAGAACTTCTCTATAAAGATGAGACCGATGATTCGACACGCTATAATTCTTTGAAAAATGCGGTTATCAAAGCTTATAAAAAGGTTACCGGCTCTTTTGCCGCGGTTGTCGTAGATCCGGTTGCACACCGTGTCGTTGCAATCAAAGCCGGCAGCAGTCTTTATCTGGGGCAGGGTCAGAAGCAGGATGTGGGAAATTTCACCATTGCATCATCAGACTTGGCGTCGGTTCTTCTGCTGACCAAGATTCTGGTTCCGATTAAAGAAAAACAGTTTGCAATCTTCCGTGCCGGCGAATTTTCGGCATTTGATATTCGCGATGGGTCTGAGATTGAGCTACAGCCCCAGCGCAGTCTGTTGAAAGTTGAAGAAACCAAGCTGCAGCACCCGTTCAAATATTTCATGGAACAGGAAATTTTCAGTCAGATCAAAAACACCGCCAAGCTTATCAGCCTGTTCTGCGGGGGAGATAAGGTTATTTCAATTCTGCGTGAAAAAGAAAGTGAATCGAGTGGGCTTTATCAGACGATCAAAGATGAAATTCAGCAGCTTTCAAGAATAAACAGTCCGGTTGAATTGAAGCAAAGAGTGGTGGAATTTTTTGATTCACCTTCAATCAAATGTTTACATGATTTAATCATTCAAAATCATCATGAGGACCTCAATATTCAGCTCGAATCAAGCTTTTCTTCTTTTCTCGAAGACTTGCGCCAGATTGCCGCCGAAAACAAAATCAAAAGTGACCCTCATTTGCTTCTGAAATTCATTGATGGAATTTTTGAACTCGAAAATATTCGAGAGATTGAAGAAAAAATGAAGGAATTCGTAAAAATCATTGGCGACGCAAGGGAACGGGGGAGTTCGGTTTATATGCTTGCTTGTGGCACATCTTTCCACGCCGCTAAAACTGCGCCGTTGTTTTTTAACGAAATCGCCGGAATTTCAATTACCCCTCTTCTGCCTGGGGAATTCAGAGCGCAATGCACTCAATCTCTTGGTCAGAATGACGTGGTTATCGGAATCAGTCAGAGCGGTGAAACCAAAGACTTGATTGATGTTTTCAATTTTGTCGAAGAAAACTACCCGGATATAAAAAGAATCTGCATTCTGAATAATACCAATTCAACGCTTGCCCTCGAAAAATCACATCTTTTTATTCCGCTTTTCTGCGGCCCTGAAATTGCAGTGCCAGCCACCAAAAGCTTTTTGAATCAGTTGCTGGTGCTTTACATGGCTGCCATCAACGTTCGTCGCTACCTTGAAGAAAATGCCGCTCATCTTCTTAGACCCGGCAATAATGCAGACTTCCATCTTGATGAAATGCGGCGAATTCCTGAGCTGATCGATCGAACGATTAAAACGACCAGGCAGGATATTGATGCAATTTCATCAGACCTATATCTGCGGCCCAGCATGCATATTCTTGCCACCCGAATTCTTGGAATCGCCAAAGAAGGCGCCTTGAAGATCCGGGAAATTGTGCTGAATCACACCGAAGGATTTGAGGGTTCTGAATTTAAACATGGCCCCAATACCATTCTCGGCGTAAACACAATCTTCGGGCTGGATTCAATTGCGGTTCTGATGCAGCGCTACGAAGAGGTTCTCAATTTCATTCTTGAAAGAAAAGAAGCGCAGGAAATGAAACCCCGCGGTTTGCTACGCATGTTCAAGGCAATTTCTGAATATGCCCTGAAAGATCTGCCGTCCCACTATTTGAGCAAAGAAGAGAATGAAATTTTCCATCAGGTTTTTGAAAATTATGATCTGTTTGCAAGTCTTTATGACAATTACCCGCTTTGTTCATTACCACTCCGCGAGAACTTGATATAAACCTGACCATTTCCCAGATCAACACCCACAAAATTCGCGGAGCAAATGTATATCTGATTGCCGAAGATAATAACGACCTGCGGGAAGCGGTTTCTGTAGCGCCTTCGTCGGTGTTTCCCTACCGGCACGGTTACATAACTTTGCCACGCACCGATTCAATCATTTTGCCGATCTTTTCAATTTCGGTGGTGTTGCAGCTTCTGGCTTTGAACATGAGCCTGAAGAAGATGGAGTTTCTGAACCGGCTTGAAATAATCAACCACGGAGTTCACCCAGACGTTCCCAAGAATGTCAGCAAATCAATAACCGTCGATTAACCACAACTATTCACTAATAAAAATTGCATTACATTTTTGGTGCCCTGGTCGCTTTGACCCATTGCATGGGCTCAGCAACCGTAAAAGTGTTGTCATTGAGCCCATTTTATGGGTCGAAATGACCGGTCAGAAACGGACATTTTGTAAAATAAAAAAGGTCTGTCGGGCAGTTCCCGACAGACCTTTTAAAAATCTGAATTATTTTTGGGTAGCGTTGTTGATGCGCCCGTTGATTCCAGCGCTTGCCTGTGTTTTTTGGGCGACCTGCTTGCCGAATTCGTCTTCGTGTTCCTGAAGAATGTTGATCATTACTTCAAGGTCAGACTGGCCATTGGTTACAAAAACTTTCATGAAAACCGCTCGAACTTTTAGGACCTGCACGGCGGTCAGAGCTACCTCAACTGAAATCTGATTGCTGTTATAAAGATTAACAATGATTGCAAGAGCAGTTGCAACACCTTTGGCGGTTTCAATGCCCTGAATCATGAATTCGATCTGCTTGTTGATTTCTTCGGCTTTGAGCCATACGAAATCGCCGTTGGCCTGACCAGGCTGGCCTTTGGCACCAGACATTGCGCTGGTTTTTCCCATGTTGGCGGTTACAGGAACAGCAACCCTGTCAAGCCTCTTCAGAAGCGAGGTGAATTTACTTTCATCGAAAGCCAGCAGCGGGCTTGAAGCAATAAAACTAATCAAGGCGATCAGGCAAATCAGCTTTTTCATACATCCCTCCGTCAGACGGTATACTTGAATTATAAGAATTATACAGGGAGATGTGAAGGTCAGTAGAAATCTTTATTGGAATTTACCCAGCTTGTTCTTTTTTCCAGGTCGCGAAGATTGACCCAGCCCTCGATCTGGCTGTTGGTCATGGTGGGCCCCATGTACAAAACCAGGGCGCGGTTTCCCTTGATTTCAAGAACCATAAGCTGTTCTCCGGCAGGAATTTTGTTGTCATCCAATTCGAAGTATTTTGAGGTAATCTTGTATTTTTGATTTCGTCGAGAAACATTGGCGATTTTCAGTTTCAGATCGTTCAATTCCTGGGTTTTAAGAACCGGGCTGGTTTTCAGGTATTCAAGAAGTTCGCTGTAGTTGTTGAGAACTACGGTGCCCGAGCGCATCAGGGCAGCTCTAAAGCCGCTGTCAAGGCGAAGGTTTTTCAGAACTTCGCCAAGACCCGTGAATAATTGATAACGGGAGAAATACAGGCTGCCCATGATTTTCAACTGCTCGTTCATTCTGGCTTCGTAGCGACGGTAAATATTCTGAGCACGGGAAAATTTGATTTTCAGCTCTGGCAACTTGCCGAGAACATTGAGATATTTCATTTCGCGGAAGTGGAATTCATATTCGTCGACGCATGAAAAGAGCTCAACAATCAATTTTTTCTGCTGCTTAAATTTTTCGTGTGATTTAATCATCTTGCTTTCAGACGCACTTGCCGATGAAGGCGAATCAAAAGACATTTCAATGTCGGCATGCCGGGCTTTGACAATCGGGCATGCCAATACAACGGAAAAAAGAAAAACAAGAAAAAATTCTGATAATTTCATTTTAAAATTCCAATTGAAAAAAGAATGAGTAATTTTGAAAAAATGTAAATTTTTGTAATAACGAAACTATATAACATTCATTTAAAATTTGCAAAAATCAGTATAAAAAAAGCCCCTGGAGACCAGGGGCTTTTGAGCTGTCAGACTCAGACGATTTTGGCGCCGCGTTTCACATAGTGGGTGTACAGCAGTTTGTGTGATAACATTCCCAAAAAATCTGTTCGTACTCTTATTGTACTTTTTACAAATCTATGCCAACAAAGTTTCATTCCATTTGTAGAGGTATGTTATGGACATTCCCCAACATGACACACTTGAGTTTTTGAACTGGGGTGCTCGACACTGTAAACACCATGACAGGCCAGCACGTTGGCATGATATTTGAAGATCTTGATACTTCAGTTGTAAATGAGCACCTTCAATTGATCAGCCATGCTATTCCCCAGGACGTTCATGTTCTTCTGGTTTAGGATCAAGCAGGCTTCCACAAGGCGAAAACCCTGAAGGTTCCGGACAACATCAGCATTTTCCGACTCGAACCATATTCTCTGGAATTAAACCCGGTTGAAAGAGTCTGGCAATGGATCAAGACTCACTATTTTGGCAACAGCGTGTTTTCTGATGTCGAAAACCTATTTCAGGCCGGGGTTGCTGCTTGGAACAAATTAACCGATGAGCTTCTAACCTCGGTCTGTAATACTTACTGGCTGCCACAAACGAATTAAATGTGATTGGTATTAAATGTGCCTGAGAATGGAAATTAATTTCGGGGAGACCTGACCTTGCTAGCTTCCTGAGCGGGTGATAGCTGGCGGGTAATTTCAGGCATGCAAAACAGTCATCAGATTGCGAATGATCTTACTAGAACCTTGTCGCCCGGGTTGAGACTGAATGCGCCGAATTGGCTGATGATAAGACCTTCAGCCCTTGTCATGGTATTGATGTGAGCAGGCCCGTGGTAGGGAAGGGGCTCAACCTGGCCAGGCGCAATAAAACGGACCGGGATGCACGCCTGACGTTGCCCTTTTTTGCGCTCCATGGGTTTGTTAATGCAGGCTTCAACTACCAGCGGCTTATGATTATGGCCCATCAGGCAATAGATAAATGGTTTTACCAGCATTTCCATGATGACGAATGCAGCGATAGGGTTTCCTGGCAGACCGCAGCAATAATGAGAAGCATTTTGCCCGAAAACAGTGGGGCGACCGGGCTGTACCGCAACACTCTGAAAGGCAAACTTAAAACCAAGCTTTTTGAGAATTCCAGGCACCAGATCATAATCTCCGGTTGAAACTCCACCAGAAAGAAGTAACAGGTCAGCTGACTGCATGGCCCTTTCGAGGGCTTCAACAATGACTTCTTCTTTGTCTGAGAGAATGCCAAAGTTGCTGGCAATGGCTCCCATTGAGCGAACCTGGGCGGAAAGTTGCCAGCTGTTGCTGTTGCGTATCTGGGCTGGCCCTGGGCAAATCGAGGGGTCTACGAGTTCACTGCCGGTGGCAAAAATAGCAACCCTTGGCTGACGGGCGACCTTTGGGAACGTTGCCCCAACACTTGCCATAACCGCGATGTGTGCCGGGGTAATGCGCTCACCCCGTTCAATTACAAGGTCGCCGTTGCAGATGTCTTCTGCTTTGCGGCAGATATGGTCTGCAGTGTCGCTTTTTATTATGCGCAGGCTGTTGCCATCTCTTTCGGTATATTCCTGCATTAAGACGCAGTCGGCACCTTTTGGGACCGGGGCACCGGTAAAAATTCTTGCACAGGTTCCCCGGTTGATGATTTTTTTAGGCCAGGCTCCGGCCGGAACCTCTTCAATAATTGTCAGTCGGCCACTTGCAAGATCTTCCCGGCGACAGGCGTAGCCATCCATGGCCGATTTGTCAAAAGGTGGCATATCAAGGTCAGAATGAATGTTTTCTGCGAGAATTCTGCCAACAGCGGCCTCAAGGGCGATATTTTCTGCCGGAAGCAGTGTGGCAGCTTTCAGCATCAGTGATTTTGCTTCGTCGTATGTAATCATTTTCGGTTAATCTTCTGGTAGTCTTCAGGCGAATTAATGTTTTGATACCAGTCTCCAGGAGGTAGAGAGACAAAGGCAACCCGGATATCGGGTTCATTGAAAAGTTCAACAATTCTTCTGCCGCCGCGATCCAGGATTGCCCGGGCTGCAGGAATCAGCCGCCGCGAATAGACAGCCAGAAGAGGTTCGTGGCGGCCAGCATTATCAACAGCCATTACTATATCTTTATCCATAGCCATTCGCAACATTCTTCGAATCAAGGTTTTTGGAATTTGAGGGATGTCACAGGCTGTGACGAAGACCCTATCGTGGTGTGCGCCCTGAAGACATGAAAGTATGCCCATGAGAGGCCCCATATCATGTTGTTCGTCGGTGATTACCGGCAGGCCGGTAAAGCTGTATTTAACCGGGTCATTGGCGCCAATCAGCATTTCTTCGACCTCAGGCTGAACCTGCCTGATAATATGCTCGAGCATGGTAATTCCATTTATCTGCAGCAAGCTTTTGTCCTGGCCCATTCTTCGACTCCGGCCACCAGCCAGCACGGCACCCGATGCCGCAATTGCCACTGACCAGCGTCCCGAGGCAAAATGACATCTTTCCGGCGCAAAATCCCAATGGTCGCCAAAAAACTGCAGTTGTCGGTCGGCTTGTTCAAGAACGGCGGCGCACGAATCTTTGGTTGCAGCAGATCTCGCCTCTCTTATTACCAGAAATGCCCCAGGCTCAATAGCCAGTCGTGCCGAGTTTGATTCACAAATTACACAGGCATCGACCGGAATTTCTTGCAACAAAGCCTTAATGCCTTCTTCAATATGATCATATAAAACTCTCAGCCAAAGAACGCGCCGGGCACCAGCTTCTTTCATGCGCGATGTATCTTTGCCGTTTCCAGTGACCGTTTCTTCGGTGAGGCAGAAATTTCCCTTTAATGAACTGCATACACCGCATCCCTGGCCGCCACGCGGGCATTTTCCGTCACGTTCTTTAACTGTGGTGATTTTGACGGCAATGACATTCTGGGTGTTTGAATGGCGCCGGATCAAGGCGCAGGCAAATTCTGTCTTGCCGACATTGCGGCTGGCGGCACCGAGAATGAGCATGTTGGCAACTTCTATCATGAGGTTTCTCCGTCAGGAATAAAGCGAATTGCTGAAGCTTTAAAGCTGGCCCAGACCTTTTTGCCGGTTGCGAGACCCATTTCTTCAAACGAAACCCGCGAAATCAGCGAAAAAATTCTGACGCCGATATCGACAGAGACTTCGAAGCCATTCGGGACGGGCTCTATTTCTGCCACTGTTCCGGGGAAGGAGTTTCTGGCGCTGCCATGGGGTTTATCAGGTGAAAGAGTTACGGCTTCGCTGGCAAAAATGATTGAGCCACTACCGATAACACATGGCGAAACCGCAAATACCGCCTGCCCGGCGTGAAAAAAATGGCTATCACCCTGAATCTCGGTTTTACCACGGAAAAAGTTTTTTATACCGACAAAACTGGCGACAAATTGATATCTGGGGGAATGAAATACATCTTCAGGGGTGCCAACTTGAACAACGCGGCCCTTTTCAATTACGGCCACCCGGTTTGCAAGGGCGACCGCTTCTTCAAAGTCGTGGGTAACGTGAATTATTGTCTGACCAGCAGCATTTATATGACGAAGAAGTGAGCGAATGCCTGCTTTTGAGGGAGTGTCGAGCGAGGCCAGCGGTTCGTCAAGCATCAACACTTTTGGGCGTCGGGCGAGAGTGCGAGCCAGAGCTACTCTTTGAGACTCGCCAGGCGATAGGGTTGCTGGCCAGCGATCAAGCAGAGATTCGGCCCCAACCTGGCCGGCAAGCTCTTCAACTTGCGATTTTTGCTTATCAGGCAGGGAATAACCAATGTTTTGTCTGACAGTCATATGCGGAAAAAGGGCGTGATCCTGATAAACAAGCCCCAGATCACGTTTCTGGATTGGAACATTGCTGAGATCGAATGTGTCGAGAAAGATTTTTCCCTGATCTGGTTCTATAAGCCCGGCGATTAGCTCAAGCATTACTGTTTTGCCGGCGCCAGACTCGCCGAGCAAGATAAAATAGTCGCCTTTTCCGACATTGAAGGAAGCCGCACTCAGTTCAAAGTTGCCGAGGCGAACCGCCAGACCGTCAATTTTCAGCATGGTTACGTTCTGCCGAAAGGGTTCGCAGAAGAATGAAGACGGCAAGACAGACTATCAAAAAGACCACGGCTGCATCACGGGCATGGGAAAGACCGAAAGCGGTGAATCGCTCGTAGATCAGGACTGGGGTAATCATCGGGTGATAGGCAACGATTATTACGGCGCCAAACTCGCTCAAACCGCGGGCAAACATCATGACAAAACCCGTCATTACCGATCTTCTGGCCAGGGGCAGAGAAATCGAAAAAAAGACACGGGCTGAGGAGGCTCCGAGAGTCATGGCAGCTTTCTCCAAACGTTCTGGAACAGCGCTGAACCCGTCACGAGCGGCATTGATAAGAAATGGCAGACTGACAAAAGCCATGGCAACCGAGATCCCTATCGGATTGCCGATGAATGAAAAGCCAAAATATTCGGCAATGGAACCTGGCAGAGAATCACGGTTCAGCACGCTTAGAAGGGCAATGCCTGCAGTTGAATGGGGTATAACCACCGGCAGGTCGATAATGGCCGATAACAGGCGCTTGCCGGCAAATTGCCGTCGTGCCAGAAACCAGGCAAATGGCACCGCAAAAATTGATAGAACAGCGGCGCCGCCAAGTGATGTCAGCACGGTAAGACGAATACTTTTCAATACCTCGGAGTCGGAGGCGGTTTCGCATAGCGACGCAACCCTGCTGTGCAGTATCATTCCAATCAAAGGTGCAAGAACGAACAGCAGAATCAGCCCGCCACAAAAGCAGATGGCCAGTTCAAAAAGACCTGTTCGTCGAATCATGCGTGAGCTCCAGCGATTTTTAAACCAGGGTTGTTATACCAATCCTACTTATTTCGTTCGTAATTGATTCCCGCTTTCCCCCTTCGGGGGCAAGGGCGGAAATGACTATCATTTTTGCTTACGTTCATTTTTATTATAATTGGTATTACTTCTTTGGCAGAGCGAATGGTTTAAGTTCTTCAGGCAGTTTGTCAAAGGTTTCGCATATCGAGGGAATAGCTGATGGCTGGCCGAGCTGTTCAATCAATTTCATGCCCTGGTCTGCTGAAAGCATGAATTTTACAAAGGCAATGGCTGCAGTTGGATTTGGAGAGCTTCTGGGGATGGTAACGCCATAAACCATGGGTTCTCCATGTTGGACAACGACTTCGCCCGGATTTTTGCCGGAAAGTTCAGTGCTGCTAGTTTTATACAGTTCGGCTAGCCCGGCGTTCTTTAAGTTGATCTGATCCGGGAGAACCAGATATTTAAGCTGGTGCTGTTCGGCTACTGAGCGGTATAGAAAGATATAATCGATGGTATTGGATTCAAGCAACGCGAGCAATTCTGTCTCTTTGGGTCTCATGACACAGCTGTCGCGGTTAATCAGCTGGCTGGCAAGACCAGGTCGGTTGTAATGCTTTTCGGCAAGCTGCATGGTCAGAACGGCGCGGTAGCCACATGGATCAGCGTTGGGGTTAGCTCTGCCATAAGCAATTTCAGGATCTGCAAGGATTTCAAACCAGTTGTCAGCGGTTATTTCTTTGCTGCGTCGTGAAGCATCATGATAAACAATGCACATTTCATTTGTGGCAAATTTGATGTTCCAGTCAGCATGTTCGGGTATCAGCATGTTGTCAATCACCAGATAGTCTGCTGAACCAAAGACATCACAGGGGCGTTTCATGTCACTTATTTTGCGGGCGCAGTCGCGTGAGCCTGCCGCTTCAAGCAGAACTTCCACTTTTGGGTGAAGTTTTATAAACTGCTCGGCAATTTGTTTGAAGGGAACAGAAAGGCTGCCTGCGTGAAAAACTGTCAGAGTTCCTGATAATTCCTGGCCGTTCGCGCTTATGGTTACCAGAAGAATCAGAATAAAAAACAGTTTTTTTATCATTTGTGCCCTCCACCAAAGCAGCCCAGCCGGCAATGAACAATCTTAATTTGCTGCTGCATACAGATTGCGCCAATCCGGGTGACGGGAACGCCAAGCTCAGCTGCCAGCTGGTGCCCGCGCTCACATGAGAGCTCAAGCCGCCCGTTTCCCTGAACGGAATTTTGCAGGATGATTGTTTTAAGTTCTTCGTTGTTCATAAATTATAAATGCTCCCCTATATTGATTATCAGGCGCGTTCTTTGTGGAACGGTTTGTCGTCAATCAGGAAGCTCAGTATCAGACCTATGGTCAGAATAATCGCTCCCGTGGCGAATGTATACATGGAGACCTGTTCAGGGAAGTCTTTGTAGGTATCTTTGATTGTTGCGGCGATCTGCGGGCCGACGATACCACCCATAGACCAGGCGGTCAGAATTACACCATACACAACCGGCATCAGGCGGGGGCCGAAGATGGTAAGCACCGTTGATGGTGCTGCACCGAAACCGCCGCCATAGCAGAGCAGAACGTAGCAGACAAGAGCGCCAAATACAAATGGATTTTTGATGAAAATCAGGGCAACGAATACAAGAATCTGCGAGCCCAGTATCAGTCGGAAGGTCGGTACGCGGCCAATTTTATCAGAAATGCCGCCCCAGAGAAATCGACCAATGCCGTTGAACAGTGAGCTGATACCGATAAGTGTTGCTCCTGCGGCAGCAAGTACTTCAACAGCAGTGTTTGGGTCTATGGCTTTGAGGATATCCTGGAGCATAGGTGATTGCATGCCAATGAACATCATGCCGGCACAGATATTTGCAAAAAAGAATAACCATGAAACAATGAACTGTTTCGATATAAGACAATCCATGGCAGTGGTGGCATCCTGGGCTGCTTGAGTCGCAGCGGCAACCGGAGGAGGGGTGTAGCCCTTTGGCACAAAGCCCGCCGGAGGATTTTTCATGAAAGAGCCAGCTGCAGTTCCAAGGATGAGCATTACTACGCCGATAATCATGAAAACCTGGATCAGGTTATTGCCGGTATATTGCATAAGCATTGGGGCCAGAACCTTTGACATGAAAAGGGCGCCGAGACCAAAGCCCATAACGACCATTCCAGTAATGAAGCCCTTTTTATCAGGGAACCATTTTGCAGAGGTCGCAACCGGAGTTACATAACCCAGCCCCAGACCAATGCCGCCGATAACCCCAAAGGCGAGGTAAAACAGAACAAGACTTTTCTGTTGCATGGCAAATGCTGAGAGCAGATAACCGATGCCGTATAGCACTCCACCAGCCATTGCCAGCCTGGTGGGGCCGAATTTTGGTAGATTTATGCCACCCCAGGCGGCAGCGAGACCCAGAAAGCAGATTGCCAGACTGAAAATCCACATTACCTGTGTGTTGCTCCAGCAGAATTCTGTCATGATTGGCTTCTGAAAAAAGCTCCAGGAATATACCGTGCCCAGGCAGACCTGCAGCAGAGTGCCCATGATGGCTACGAGCCAGCGGTTGGTTAGTTTTTCTTCGGCGACGACGGTCGCGTGCGATGTGTCATTTGCGGCCATTTGTAATTGAATTCCTATCTTTGATTAAATTTGTTTTGAGATGATTCAGATTTTTTCGATCTTGACTGCGCAGACCTTGAGTTCAGGTATCTTGGCAATCGGGTCAACGACACTGCTGGTGAGATAGTTTGCTGCAGCTTCGGCAAAATGGAACGGAATAAAAACGCTGCCAGCTCGGATGATGTCGGTCTGGCGGACTGCGATATCAATGGTGCCGCGGCGTGAAGATACACGAACCTTTTCGCCATTCTTAACACCGAGAGCGTCACAGTCTTCCTTGCACATTTCCATGTAGGCTTCATTGACATACATTGGCAGAGACTGAGTCCTGCGGGTCATTGAAGCGGTGTGGTAGTGGTAAAGAATGCGGCCGGTATTGAGTACAAACGGGTATTCCTTGTCTGGCTGTTCTTTGGCTGGCATATGGTCTACGGCAGAGAACAATCCTTTGCCGCGGGTAAAATTTCCATCCTTGTGGAGGAATTTAGTGCCGGGGTGCTGAGCGTTCGGGCATGGCCATTGTAGTGTTTCGCCAGCTGCGAGACGTTCTGGCGTAATACCGGCATATTGCGGTACAAGCAAGTTTATTTCGCGCATGATGTCGTCAGTACTATCGTATCTGCAACTATGACCAAATGCCTGAGCAAGGCTTTGGATTATCTGCCAGTCATCACGAGCCTCACCGGGCGCATCGAGGACTTTTCTCAGTGGCAGAACGCGGCGTTCAGTGTTGGTATAAGTGCCGGTTTTTTCAGCGAACGAAGTTGCGGGTAGAACCACATCAGCCATTTGGGCTGTTTCAGTGAGGAAGATGTCCTGGACGATCAGGAAATCAAGATGCTTGATAGATTCTTTAACATGGTTGAGATCTGGGTCTGAAATCATGGGGTTTTCGCCCATAATATACAGGGCTTTGAGTTTGCCTTCATGGGCGGCATTCATGATCTCAGTCACGGTATAGCCGACTTTGGCAGGCAGTCGGGGGTGTTTCCAGGCCTTGGCGAACCTGGCGTTGATCGCTGGATCAGTGACGCTCTGATAACCGGGGAAGGCATTTGGCAGACAGCCCATATCGCAGGCACCTTGAACGTTGTTTTGCCCACGCAGGGGGTTGACGCCGGTGCTTTCGCGGCCGATCTGGCCGGTTACCAGTGCCAGATTTGAAACTGCCTTGACGTTGTCAGTGCCGTGTGCATGCTGGGTGATGCCCATTGCGTAGATTATTGATGCGGTTTTTGCGGTTGCATAGAGCTTGGCTGCCTGAATCAGCTGCTCTGCCGGGATTCCGGTCAGGTTTTCGACAGTCTGCGGGTCATATTTCTTCATCACTTCACGGGTTGCTTCAAAGTTTTCGGTGTGCTTGGCGATGAATTCCTTGTTTTCCCAGCCGTTTTCAAGGATAGCGTTGAACATGCCGTTGAGCCAGGCAATGTCAGTGCCATTGCGCTGACGCAGCCAGAGAGTTGCATAGCGGCAAAGATCTATTTCCCGGGGATCCACAACGATCAGCTTGGCCTTATTTTTGATTACGGCACGCTTGATGAAGGTAGAGATTACCGGATGGGTTTCGGTGGTGTTAGAGCCAGTAACCAGTATCACTTCAGCGCGTTCGAGTTCTTCAATCGAGTTGGTCATGGCACCAGAACCAAGGGTTGTGGCCAGCCCGGCAACGGTTGATGCGTGGCAGAGGCGGGCGCAGTGGTCGATGTTTGGGGTGCCGATAACTGCACGCATGAACTTCTGGAAGACATAATTGTCTTCGTTGGTGCAGCGGGCAGACGAGAGACCGGCAATTGCTTCGGAACCGTGGGTTTCGCGAATTTCACCGAGGCGGCGGGCAGTAAAGAGAATAGCTTCGGGCCAACCGACTTCGACAAGTTTGCCATCTTTGCGTATCATTGGCATCTGCAGGCGGTCAGGGCGTGAAACAAAGTCAAGGCCGAATCTGCCTTTAACGCAGGTGCTGCCGCGATTCGGTTCGGCATCAGCTCCTTCAACCTGAAGTATGGTTTCGCGGCCTTCGTTGGTATTGTGGAAACTTTTGCGGGTGGCGATATTGAGCTGGCAGCCAACGCCACAATACGGGCACGTGGTCTGGACAACACGCTGAATGTCTTTGGCGCGGATGCGTTTCATTTGGCTGTAAACAGGCTTAACAGTAATGGCACCAACCGGGCAGATCTGGGCGCATTCGCCGCAGCCATCGCATTTTGAGTCTTTCCATTCTTCGTAACCAGTCCCGATGCTGGTGCGAATGCCGCGGTTCACAAAGGTCAGGATACCCTTGCCCTGAATTTCGCCACAGGCCTTGATGCAGCGGTTACACTGTATGCATTTTGAAGCATCGTAATCGAGAACATGATTGCTGAAATCTGAAGTTTTGTGCAGTTCCTCCCAGATCGGGGGAAAACGCCTTTCTTTTTCGCCCAGGTTGTAACGGAAAGCTAGATCCTGGAGCTCGCAATCGCCATCTTTAGTGCATGAAATGCAGTCATCTTTATGGTTTGAAAGCGCCAGGTCAATAATTGTGCGGCGAATTTTTTCGAGCTCAGGGGTGAAAGCGGAAACTTTCATGCCCTCAACTACTGGAGTAGTGCAAGATGGAATGCCACCCGGACGACCTTCGATATTGACTATGCAAAGGCGACAGGCAGCAGTGTGAGAAACTCTTTTGTTGTGACACAGATTGGGAATTTCAAAACCATTACGCAAAGCTGCTTCAAGAACAGTTTCGCCTTCGAAGGCTTCGACATTCTGGTCGTCAATAGTGATATTGATAATTTTACTCATGATGGCAGTCGCTCCTTGCGCATTATTGTTTGCTGATTGCACTGAACCTGCAGGCTTCGTAGCAGGCGCCGCAATGGATACATTTGTTCTGATCAATGACATGCTTTTCTTTGACTTTGCCGGAAATGCAGCCTACGGGGCACTTGCGGGCGCAGAGTGTGCAGCCGGTGCATTTTTCAGGGTCAATTACATAGCTGATCAGATTGGTGCATTTGCCAGCCGGGCATTTGCGGTCAACGATATGGGCTCTGTATTCTTCCGGAAAGCAGGCCATAGTTGCGAGTACCGGGTTTGGAGCTGTCATTCCAAGACCGCAAAGAGAAGCAGTCTTTACTGCATGGGCGAGATCCTTGATAGTATCAAGATCTTCAAGGGTTCCATCGCCGGAAGTGATCTTTTGAAGAAGTCCAAACATCTGGCGACCACCAACCCGGCATGGAGTGCATTTCCCGCACGATTCATCCATGGTGAACTGAACGAAAAACTTGGCCACATCAACCATACAGTCGTCTTCATCCATAACGATCATACCGCCTGAACCCATCATTGAGCCCAGGGCCTTAAGGGTGTCATAATCAATAGGGGTATCAAGGCTTTTTTCGGCGATGCAACCGCCGGATGGCCCACCAGTTTGGACGGCTTTGAACTTGCGGCCGTTGCGAATGCCTTCGCCCAGTCCGAAAATGATGTTGCGCAAGGTAGTGCCCATTGGAACTTCTATCAGGCCGACCTTGTTAACCTTTCCGGTGATAGAGAAAACTTTGGTGCCGGGTGAACCGGCTGTGCCGATGGTTTTAAACCAGGCCGCGCCTTTGCGGATAATGGCTGGAATGTTGGCAAAAGTTTCGACGTTATTGACAATGGTGGGTTTTGCCCAAAGGCCGGCAATTGCTGGAAATGGGGGTTTATAGATCGGCATGCCGCGCATACCGGAAATTGATCGAATCAACGCGGTTTCTTCACCGCACACAAATGCACCAGCACCGTATTTAATGTTAAGATCGAAATCGAAGCCGCTGGCAAAGATATTTTTTCCGATCAGTCCGTATTCACGAGCCTGGTCCATCGCCAGTTGCAGACGTTTAACCGCCAGAGGATATTCGGCGCGAACGTATATGATTCCGTGCCTTGCCCCGATGGCATAACCGGCAATAACCATAGCTTCCAAAAGTGCGTGCGGGTCACCTTCCATTACGGCACGGTCCATGAATGCGCCCGGGTCGCCTTCGTCGGCGTTGCAGATCAGATATTTTTCTTCAGATGTCTGAGCTGCAGCAATGCTCCATTTTTTGCCAGTCGGAAAACCGCCGCCGCCTCGGCCACGCAGACCAGAAACCGTAACCATGTCAACTACTTCAGCAGGTTTCATGCTGGTCAGAACTTTGGCCATGGCCTGATAGCCACCGCGAAGGAAATAGTCGTCAATGCTTTCGGGATCTATACGACCGCTGTTGCGCAATACAATACGTGCCTGCAGACAGTCGCCAGGGTTCTTTTCATCTTCGGGGAAATACCATGATTTTTTGATCTGTTCGCCCTTGCCGTCAAGAATCGCGGCAGCCTGGTCGGGCTTAACATTCCCAAAAATTGTGCTTTTGCCGGTTTCAACATTCAGTATTTCAACGGTTGGTTCACTATGACAAAGCCCGACACAGCCAACACTGAGAACCTTCATATCATTGTTTCCACGCCGGGAGACTTCTTTTTTGAAGGCTTCAAACACCGGCGTGGCACCAGCGGCAATACCGCAGGTGCCCATAGAGACGAGAATTTGAATTTTTGCCGCTTTGTCGGCCTTTTTTTTGAGGTCAAGAGTCAGGGCAGACAGTTGTTCTGGATTGTTAATCAACATTGAAATAGTGCTCCTATTCGCAATTTTTGATGATCTCAGGAACCATCTTCGCGGTTACGTTGCCGTAAACCCGGTCGTTTACCATAACAACCGGTGCGAGACTGCAGGCACCGACGCAACGAATCGATGTGAGGGTAAACTTGAGATCAGCGCTGCTCTGACCTTCTTCAAGACCCAGCTTGCTTTTAAATTCTTCGAGAATTTTGTCGGCTCCGCGAACAAAACACGCTGTGCCTGTACAGACATTGATTTTGTATTTGCCTACGGGCTGGTCAGTAAAGAACGAATAAAAGCTGATTACACCATAAACGTCTGACTGCTGCAGGCGTAATCTTTTTCCGACCAGTTCCTGTACTTCACGTGGAAGATACCCAAAAATATGCTGTGCCTCATGGAGACATCCGATCAAAAACCCTTTTCTTCTTTCCATGTCGTCGCCGAGGTCTAATTTAGAGATATACTCATCAAGCTTCTGGCGCTTTTCCGGATAGGTTTCCAGAAGGTTCGGTCGGTTATCACTGCAACAACTACATGTCATATTACTGCCTCGCTTTGTTCTTATTTGCCCGGTAGGGGCACTATTCTTACAGGGTTAAAATACTTGACCGAATCCGTTCCTGTCAAGAATTTTTCGTGATTCTTTGGGCGCTAAATAAGCTTGCAGAACGGAAAACAGCTCCTGATGCCTGACTTAGTGAAAAATAACACAAAATATTTTTTTCTTGTCAGCCGCTCTGGTAATGCAAAGTAACACAAGTTAGATTGCTGAGCTTTTATAGATGAGCATTTTCGGCCGAACCCGATTTCAATTAAGACTTAAGCTAAAAAAGAGCTGAGTGCGGGTTGCTTTTCAAAACCGTTATAAATTCATGCTCGGCGGCATTCAGGGTAAGCTGGTTTTCACGAATCACCGTTTCAAGATCCGGCATGGGGTAGCAGCGCCTGCCGCAGACGACCCGCCCGGTTTTGTCAGGGTCGCTGTCGAAAGCAGCCACGATTTCGAAGTTTTCACACAACTATTTTGGCCAGTTCTTGGGAATAAACGCGAGCCTTGCCGAGCGACTGAATTTCTTTCAGGTAGCGTCGATAAACGCTCAGTCGCTCGATTGTCCGTTCAGAAATTTTCTTTTTTAACTTTAACATGTTAGATTATAATCAGCTCAAAGATGTTAATTTTTTCACGTTGTGTAACTTTTCACAACTCAAATATAGCAGCTGTGAAAAAAAAATTGTCAATCTCCTTCGTGATAAATTTCTCAAAGATTGCTGGAGATGCCTGGTGCGGTTTTACGCTTTTTGCGAAGTTATGCCTTGAAAACCAATTGCTCTGGTTCATTTTGATTGATAGAATAATTCCATTAATCTGAGAGGATGTAAAAATTGGAAAACCTTTCACAAAACGGCGGCAATACGGGCAAATGGTTCTGGGTCCGCCTGACTGCATTTCTATTGCTGGCTCTGGTTTTTTTCAAGAATGCCTGGGTTGCAGACGATGCCTACATAAATTTTCGGGCCATCGAGCAGCTTTTCGCTGGCAATGGCCCGAACTGGAACCATCATGAAAGAGTGCAGGTCTATACCAGCCCACTCTGGTTCTGGATGCTGGGAGCGTTTCGCCTCATTTCTTCCGATCATTTTTTCAATTCGATCATTATGTCTTTCGTTCTTTTTCTACTGCTGGCCTGGCTTATGTTTCGCCAGCTGAGCCTTTTACAGGCTTCACTGGCTTTTTTTCTGCTGCTTGCCTCAAATTCTTTTATGGATTTTACGACCTCAGGGCTTGAAAACATTTTGGTTGGGCTATTGCTGGCCGTTTCTCTTGCGTTTTTGGAAAAAGCCGGCGAGTCTTCAAGTTCTGCGGGGCTGACTCTTGCAATTGCCGGTCTTGCGCTTTTACTGGTAAGTCGGCATGATACGGTTACCATTGCGTTTCCTCTGATATTTATTGTGTTGGCGAAGCATTGCGGCAGTAATTCATCCCGGGTAAAAACCGCAATTCTGATGTTTGCACCGCTTATAGTCTGGTCCTGTTATTCATTGGTTTACTATGGCGCTTTGTTTCCCAACACGGCCTATGCCAAGATCATGACCGGTATCCCCAGATGGGCAATGGTAAACCAGGGTTTGAAATACCTGCTGGTAACTTTACAGCAGGACCCGATAACGGTTTTTGCGATTTTTGCCGCGATTTTTACCGGCTTTCGCTCGCAGAAAGCGGTCTCTAAGGCAGCGGCAGCGGGCCTAGTGCTGAACCTTCTTTATGTTTTGTGGGTGGGCGGCGATTTTATGCGCGGCCGCTTTTTATCAGCCTCTTATCTGGTTGCCGTTTTCGTTCTGGTATGGCAGTTCGAAAGTGCCGAAGAATGCCGATGTTCGAAGAGGCTTTGCCGTGGCACGGTGCTGATTTATCTGGTTTATCTTATTGCATTCCCCTCAACACCGCTGAATACCGGGCTGAATTACAGCAATTTCAATCTCGATCACGGAATTGCAGATGAGCGGGGTTATTACTTTGATGTGTGTTCGCTTTACAGCTACCTTTACAGCAAGCCCGGCGACATTTTTCCCGATTTTGAATGGAGCCACATTGGCCGCCAGATAGCTGAATCGAAAGTTGGTTATCTTGAAAACGACTTTAATGGCATGCTGGGCTACTGGGCGGGCACCAGACCCATAATTATCGACAGGCTTGCTCTTGGCGATCCGCTGCTGGCGAGGCTTCCCATCAAAAAAGGCTCTGAATGGCGCATCGGCCACTTTAAGCGCGATGTTCCCGAAGAATATCGTCGCAGTATTGAAACGGGTCAGAACCGTTTTTCTGACCCCGATCTCAAAGAGCTTTACGAGTTGATTGTTGTCGCCACCCGTGAACAGGAACTGCTGAGCCTAAAACGCCTTATTGCAATTCTTCGCTTGAATCTAAAACTCTATCGGGTTTAAACTGTCAAAAAGAATCTTGTCTGCAGCAGAGGTGACCATGAAATATTCTCAGGAACTCATAGATGCAATGGCTGTTCTAACTGACCGCTACGGCATCACTCTGGTTGAAGTTCCCGACCGTTTTAAGGAAAAACTGGTGCAGATCATTGGCCCCAGGCATCAGGAAGAAATCAACCACGCCTTCAAAGCCCTCGAAGCCGGTGCGTTGCGTCGCCTGCGCATCAGAGCAGCCCGGAAGATCGAGCCCGCAATGCTGGCTGAAACTAAAAAATGGCTTTCAGCAGTAGAAGGCTACCAGCCACAGGACGCTTTTGACGCCCTTCATCTATGGATGCCGATTTTCAAGGTTAAAGCCGATACGGATCTCAATGACCTTGATGAATATGATTTTACAACCCCTGAAGATCCGGTTGAATCTAGCGATGACCTTACCCCAATCGTTGATTTAACTATGATTACAGCGCCATACGATGTTGAAAAAGTGGTGAACCAGTTCGATTCGACCACGCCGGTAAAAGAACCGCAGATTCTCGAATATGACGGCAAATTTTCCGATCCTTCTTTTGAGGAAGTTCATGATTTTTCAATTTCTGAGGCTGAAAGCGATCTGATCGACCATCTTGAGAGCTCGCCATCAGACCCCGGATATCAGGAATATAAAGATACCCATCCAAACGAAACGATAAAAAAACAGCAGAAGTCTAAAAAAAACAAAGTGGTCGAACCGCCTGCAGAGCCTGAAATGCTACCGCCCCTGGAAAAAAACACGGCCGAAGGCAACGTTGACGGCGCATTTAAAGCCCTGCGCGATGGCAACCCTCAGCTTGCGTCACGCATCATGATGGAGTTGGCCCGGAATGGTGATACCCGCGCCCAGTTTCATCTTGGCGAATTTTATCTTCAGGGAATCGGCACTGAAAAGAGTCTGGAAAAAGGAAAATACTGGCTGCGAAAAGCTGCCGGCCGGGGCTCGATTGCTGCCAAATCAAAACTGGAAGAAATTGAAAACGAAGATAACTCCGGCAGCGGCTGCTGCGGCTGTGTTGTGATATTCTTTGTTATTTACGTGGTAATTCAGTTTTTAAGCAGTCTGATCTGATTTCAGGCGGAATAAAGAAAGACCCGGCGTGGTTCCAGGCTGATGGTAATCTTTTTGCCCTCGCAGATTTCGAGCTTTTTGGCGGCCACATCGTGAATATCTATTTCGAAAATTAACTTTTTGTTTGAAATAATTTCTGCAATCAGGGTATGATTGCGGCCGCGACGGTAGAACTTCTTCACATTGGCATCGAAAAGATAAAAGCCTGGCTTGTTTTCAAAGCCGGGTCTGATTACAAATACCAATTCTGATCTAATTCCAAAAAAAAGATCCTGACCTGGCTTGAATCTTTTCTGGCTGCAATGGCAGGGAATGGTCATTTTTGTCTGCATATCATACCAGTCGATAACCACATGGTCGGGGTCGACTTCAATGGCACGGGCACGAAAAATGTTTTTCATACCTAGAAATTCTGCGGCTTGCGCGGTTTTAGGGTAGTAATACATCTGCTCACGCGGGCCGGTCTGAATAATTTCGCCATTTATCATGATCGAAAGCTGGTCGCCAAAAAAAAATGCTTCATCATGGTCATGAGTTACGATCAGGGTTGTTGTTTTGAACTCTTCAAGAAGTTCTTTAAGAAGGCGCCTGATGTCTTCACGCATTGTCTGGTCGATTGCAGAAAAAGGTTCGTCAAGGGCAAGAAGCGACGGTCTGGTGACCAACGCCCTTGCCAGCGCAACCCTTTGCTTTTCACCACCGCTCAGATTGCCCGGCCAGCGATCGAATAGGTGTCTGATTTTTAAAAAACCGGCGAGATGCTCTATCAGTTCCTGCGTTTCTTTGCCGCCGTTCATGCAAAATTGCAAACCATAACCGATGTTCTGTGCAACTGTCATATTCGGGAAAAGACAGTTATCCTGAGGTACATAAGCAATTTTTCGTTTATGGGGCGCAAGGGTGGAAATGTCTGATTCGTTTGCCAGAACCTGACCGGATGTAATGTTGCGAAGACCGAGAAGGGTTTCAATCAGAAAAGTTTTGCCTGCTCCGGTTGGGCCAACGATTACGTGGCACTGGCCACTGTCGATTTTTAAATCGACATTTCGCAAAGAGAAGGCACCGGCCTGAGCTGATATTTTTCTTAATTCAATCATAGTTTTGTTTTAAATTAAATTTTAAAATTAAAATGACAGAAATGCCCACCGCAAGAAGAATCAGAATCAGAATGGCCATTCCTTCGATATCGGCACTCCCAAGTCTGATGAAAATAGAGATTGGCAGAGTTTCACTTTTCATTGGCATGGCACCGGCGATCATGGCGGTGGCGCCGAATTCCCCAAGGCATTTGGCAAAGCTGATACAGGCGGCGGCAATGATTCCCCGGGCTGCCATGGGAAGGGTGGTTGTGGTGAACGCCTGGAGCGGCGTGGCTCCCAGACTGCAGGCAACCGCTTCAAACCGAGCGGGAATCCCGTCAAAGGTTCCCTTCACCATGCGCACGGTAAGTCCGGCGGTGGTTAAAAACTGGGCGAGCACTATTCCCGAAAATTCAAAAACAAAAGACCCGAGGCCGGTCTGCAGAAGAATTCCGGCACGGGTATTGAAGAATATAAGCAGCATTGCGCCAAAAGCCACCGGGGTTATAATTAACGGCACTTCAAGCAATGTGTCGACAATTGCTTTACCCCTGAATTCGAGCCTGGAGAGGGCATAGCCGGCCGGAACCGCCAGGACCATTGCGATGAAAGTGGCTAAAATTGCAGCTTTCAGGCTGAGAATTGTTGAGAAAACAAGCCTTTCAGAGCTGATAATTTTTAAAATCCTTGTCGGGTCAAGTGAAGCGATTAAACCGACAAGCAATGCCAGATAGATGGCAAGAACCAGAAAGGCCGAGGCAACTGAAAAAGATTTCAGATTCATGGCATTATTTCAGCCAGTCGGCGGGAATCTGGTAATTTTCACTTTTAGCCGGCTTTTCAGCGCCAATGTATTTGAAGGCCTGCTCCGGGCTGGTGAAATAATTGAAATTTTCAAAAAATTTCAGACCTTCAGGGGAGGTCAGGAAATCGACGAATGATTGAGCCTGGTCAGGTTTCCCGGCGTATCTGGTCACTGCAATCGCCAAGTAAGCGATTCTTACAAGTTTATCCGGTTCCGGGGGGAGGGCCTGGATTTTTTCAGGTTTCCAGTGCTCGATCACACTCCAGGCAATGACCGCATCTACGGTATTGAGAATCAGTGCATTCGCAGTTTTTTCCACGTTCTGGCAATAGGTTACGATATTTTTTCTCAGCGCGGCTTTCTGGTCAGAGGTCAGGCATTTTTCGATCATTTCAACGCTGATTTTTCCAATTGCCACGGTTTCGGGTTCGGCCAGTGCTATTCTTAGCCCGGGTCGGCCAAGATCTGCAAGACCGGTGATGTTTTTCGGGTTCCCTCTTGGAACGCAGATCGCCGGCACCAGATAAACCACTTTTTGAATGGTTTTTTCATCGATCAGCCCTTCCTTGCCTGCCATCTCGATAAAGTCGCTCGAAGCGGGAAAATAAAGGTCGCCTTTCCTGCCAAGTTTAATCTGAGACAGCAGCATACCTGAGCTACCGATGCTGATTTCAACCTTAATTCCGGTTTTTTGAGTAAAGGCTTTGGCCACTTCTTCGATAACCGGAGCTGCGGCGACTCCCGACATCAGTAACAGAGAGTCTGAAGCCTGAACCAGAGACGTGCAGAAAAAGCAAAGCACCAGAATGAAAAAAGCGGTTGAATTGCGCATCATGAAACTCCATAGTCTATTTTCTGCTACTATACACTATTTCAGTAGGCAAATGCAAGCGGAGTACAATAGTTCCCAGCAATTCTCGGTATGCGAATTTGTGCAGCTTCCGGTAATGGTTTCGCAACAAAGATAAAATTCATTTTGAGTGATCTGGCCGGTTCAATCATTGGAGTTTTTGAATAAAGGCCATCAGCAAGCAAAACCATATCGAGATGGCAATATGTCTTTGCCGGGTAAGGCAATAATCGATAGGCAGCAGTGACAACATTGGTCAGCGGATAGTCTGTTTTATTTTGCTTGCGCAGGTCTGGAATCCCGGAATCTTATAAAAAAAACTAGGCAACCGGGCGATAAAATTCTAGAATACCGACATTACTTTCGAATATTTCAGGGGATTAAAATGGATAAAAATAAATTTCTCGAACAGGTCGAACAGGCCTATCAGTTTCGGTTTCGCAGCCCCATCAGGGCACCCGGCGTGCCAATCGGTGTGGCAATGCTCAATCTGGCAATGGAAAAGCTCGGCAAGGTAGAAAAACTCGGCGCTATTGCCGAAGCCAGGGCATGCCTTTCCGATGCAATTCAGGCATTGACCGGCTGCACGGTTGGCAACAAACTTCTCAAGATTTACGAAGAGATCGGGCGCTATGCCCTTACTCTTTATGACCGATCAAGCGGTGAGGGGGTAAGGGTTTTCGTGGATTTAAAGCGTATCGATGCTGAAAAAACGCCGGAGACCTACCGTTTTTTTCTGCGGCATCGGCCCAGAGAAGTTCAAACAGACATGAAAGCCCGCGCAGCGTCAGCCAGCTTGATAATTGAAGAACTCACCCGAACCGACTGGTCTATATTCGGCTGGGAAAAAGTCATCGTAGCCGATCTGCAGAGAGAAAAGTTTCTGCCGGTTAAAGTCTGTTCTAAATGCGGCGAATCATTTACCTGCCAGAAGGAAGACGACAGCGAATGCCTTGTTTGTTCCGGACGTCTGGCGTATTATCGCAAATCATAACCTCTTCGAAATCTGGACCCGGCAGCTGTTTTTCAAGCAGGAAGGCTTTCGCTTCCTGGTTTATGATTATAGCAGGCGGGGGAGTAGAGGTTCCCGAGTTATTAATTGAAGGAAGTCTTGTCGAAGAAACGAACAGGAGAACTGCTATAAGTCCAGCGTGAACCAGGAATACCCGGCATGGTCAGAAAAACCTTTATCATGGGACGTCATCGAAGAGATTCAGAAAGCGGATCTTACAAAACGTTTTTCGAAGCCCAGCCTCAAATC
>DYKG01000037.1 GCA_020722725.1 Candidatus Methylomirabilis sp. | reverse complement strand
CAGAAAATATCAGGCCTCGATTTCTTTTACCGCAACGATCAGACGACCGCCATTTTCTTTGATGATTTTGACTGTAGTTCCCTTTTCGATGAATTCGCAATCGGAAATGACATCGAGCCTTTCGCCTTCTACCATGGCAATACCGGAGGGGCGTAACATGGTTTGAGTAACCCCTTCTTTGCCCACATATTTCTTGAGGTTCTGAACCGCAATACAACCATCCTCTACTGAAGATTCGGCTTCAAGAACGAATTTTTTGCCCAAAGTCGTGTGTGGAAAATAATAAAAAAACCATACCAGCAGAAAAATAAGGCCGAAAACGGCTGCAAGAGTTGCTGCGACTGCCATGCCAGTACTTAATTTGGTGTAAGCCAGAGCCAGCCCACCAAAAATTCCCACCAGACCGATTATTCCCGCTGCGCCAAAGCCAGGCAGAATTGCAATTTCAAGGAACATGAAAAGAAAACCGCCCAGCAGCAAACCAATTACGGTTAAGCCCCATGCCGGTTCTTCTATTGACGCGGGTTGGTTTTCTGCTTGACTGGCATCTGGCTGGTTAAGAGGTAGAACTTCAGCGTCAACTCCAGCAATAACCGGTAAAATAAGAAGTGAAAAAATTGTAATCAGCAGAATTAGTCTCATTGTTTATCCTCATGGTCATTCACTGAGCTGACGAACGACGATTTTGTTGTTTTCGACGCGGCGAACCTGAACCCGTGAGCCCTTCTCGATGAAGTCGCCATCTGAAACAACATCATATCTTTCATCACCGATTTTTACTTTGCCTGATGGCCGACATGGCGAAACCGCTATACCTTCAAGACCATTCAAGTGATCATACATGCCGGTTTCAATGGCCACAAAGCCCTGATCTGTGGCCATTTCCTCTTTGAGTACGAAGCGGTCAAAAATTCGCAATTTCGGGCCCCAGAAATAAATTCCCATCATGAACAGCATGGAGTAGGTAATAATGCTTGCCAGAGCATAGAGAGCTGAATAAATTCCACCAAAAACCAGAACTATGCTGAAACTTACTGCCAAAATGCCTGCAACCCCGGTTATTCCAAAGCCGGGGATGACAAAAATTTCCAACAGCAGCAGTATCAAGCCGATTAAAAACAATACCAGCGATTCAAGGCCGGCCATATAAGCGAAAAGATGCCCGCCAAAAAACAGGCTGAGGCAGACAATGCCGATCCAGCCAGGAATTCCGAAACCGGCAATGAAAAATTCGATGATCAGACACCAGATTCCCACAGTGAAGATTATTACGCTGATATTGGGGTTAGTAAGCCAGCGCGCCAACCATTCCGCTGATGTGGGTTCAACTCTTTCGACCGTTGCCTGTTCCAGATCCATCAGTCGCAAAATTGCGCTCATTGAAGAAACTATCTGGTCGCAATAGCCATGTTTAAGAGCCGTTTCGCCGGTCAGGGTGATTATATCACCCTTGTTGCTCAAGCCGGGAATGCTTTCGTGATTTTTGTCGACCATTGCGCCGGCAATGGCTTTTGGGCGTTTTCTTGCTTCAGCCGCAGATTCGAATTCGGCGCGAAAAGCAGAAACATACTTTTCTTCAGCTGCCTGAACTCCGGTTCCCATAAGCATGATCGGGGTTGCAGCGCCCATTTCACTGCCCGGTTCCATGAAAATTTTGTGGCAGGAAATTGCGATTAAAGCTGCTGCTGAAAGTGCGCGGCCACGAATGTGCGCAACGGTTGTGACTTTTGAGCGCAGCAGCGCATCTTTTATCTCCTGGGATGCGGTGACCAGCCCGCCATTGGAACTGATTTCGAGAATTACCGCGCCTGCTTTTTCCTGCTCGGCTTTTCGCAGCATGCGTTGTACGAAAAAAGACAAGCCGTCGTCGATGTCATTATGAACCGGAACCACCATAACGGTTTCTGAAGCCTGAGCATGGGCTGGAGTGATCGCGGGGAAAAAAAATAAAACAACGACAATAAACCCCATAAAGGCCTTAAAGACCTTTATGGGGCTGTTCAAGCAAGTTTGATACGCTGAATTATCTGCGCCTTCTCTGTTTCCGGCGAGCTTCAGCAGCTTTTCTTTTCTGCTTTTCACTTGGTTTTTCATACGCACGGCGGCGTTTGATTTCCTTTATGATTCCGGCTTCCTGACACTTTTTCTGAAAGCGCTTAAGAGCCTTTTCCAACGGTTCGTCTTTGAGAACTTTTACTTCTGCCATTCTTAATGTCACCCCCCTTCCGATTTTATCAGAGAGGTATTTCCTCAATATTTCAACCCGGCGGCCAGTTCAGGCTGCGCTTTCCCAATACATGGAAATGTATGTGAAAAACAGTCTGCCCGGCATCGGGCCCACAGTTCGAAACTACTCTGAAACCATTTTCAAGCTTATGTTGATCGGCAATTTTTTGTATTGCACTGAAAATCGCCGATAAAAGCTCGCCATTCGCTGCTTCCTTACTGGTAAGTCGGTCTATATGCCGAGTCGGGATCACCAGTGAATGAAACGGAGCCTGTGGATTGATATCTTTGAAAGCCAAGACTTTTTCATCCCGGTAGATGATTTCTGCGGGGATCTTGCCTTCAACTATTTTACAAAACAAACAATCACTCATGGTAAACGGATTGTACAATGTTCTTGCAGCGACTGTCAACTAATTTTTAGCAGCCGGTTTGAGGGGCGGGTCAGTTTTCAGATGCCTCGAGAACTGCTTCGCCGTGCATGCCAGGGTGATATTTGGTTTTGTTGTTGGATAAAGGTGACCTAAGAAAGCGGATTGCTCTGACGCCTACTTCATTAGCTTCGGAGATGTCGGAGTCGGAATCACCATAAAAAAGGGAGATGCCATATTTTTTGATAAAAACACCTTTGCTGGTGCGGCCTGAAAAAATTGCCTTCGGGCTGTTGGCGGGCAGTGAGAAATGGTGTCTGGCAAGCTCGGAAGTAATCTCGTTTTTGACCGGTGGGCGGGCGGAAATGAAATAAATTTTGTCGCCGCGTTTTTTGTGCATTTCGATGACTTTTCTTGCGGATTCTTTTGGCAGACTGAATTTATCGAATTCACCACTCATATCTTTCCAGAACAGGTCGTTTTTCAGGGGACTATCGCCGTATTTGTTGGTGCCATTTGGGCCATCGGTATTGGTAAAAGCATAGTGAAACCCCGGGGTAGAGAAGAAAGCCGTGTCGTCAATGTCAAAGCCAACTGAAACAGGTCTTGACGGCAGAGACTTTTCTATTTCTTCAATACTTATCGTGTGATAATAAAAATGGTTCTGGGCAAAAGCTGAAACCGATATCAGCAGCAAAAATACGAGCAAAAATCTTACATTTTTCATTCATCTGTCTCCTTGTTTGTAAGCTGGCCAAATTGCTCAGAGTTTTCTGAGTCATTATCTTTACTTATAGAGTACACCGGTATTTCAAAGGTTTCAATAAATTCTTTGCGGGAAGTCTGGTAAAAGAGGTTAACCTGCCATTTGGCGGGGAATTCATGATCGTGATCGGTAGTTGCAACATTTTGGGGCAGACAAGCTTCACATTCAAGAATGATTTTACCTGGTTGTGATTTTACCGATGCTTCAATTTGAAAACAGGTTCTGCCGTCTTCATAAAATTCTCGCTCAACTCTGGTTCCGCTGCGAATTCCCGTAATCTCTCTATTGTCCTCGGCATCGACCAGACTGAACTTTTGCGTGAATTTCAAAAAAACTTTTAAACCGGCAAAAATTTCATAGTCGGAAGGGTTGTCGATTATGATGGAAAATGGCCAGTTTTCTCCGGGAATCAAAGGAAAACTGACTGCTTTAAGGCTTACAGAACCGGCCCATGATTCACCCTTGAATTTTCGCAGGCAGTAGATGAGCAAAAGCAGGTTAAACAGAGTTAAAAATCCCAGGCTGGCGAATCCTTATGGTTGCAGTTATCTTGTGCCAATTCTTTAATTTCAGGTCGAGGCTTACTTCATTGAAGCCGGTCCGGCAGAATTTGATTCCGATTCCGAGAAAAATTACTGAGACAATAAGGTAATGCAGACCTTTTTTCCAGAATGAGCTTTCTGTCAATTTTTTTTTGCCCTCCGTTGCTGTTGATTATGAAACATTTTAACAGTTTCCCTCGAATTTTTCCCCAAAAATTAGCAAAAACCGACCCGGATGATGAAAAATTGAGGGTTTTGTGATAGCTTGCCTGGAATTACGTCGGGAGGCAAAGTATGAACAAAATTGTCATTGATGAAAACAAATGTTTGAAAGATGGAATCTGTTCAGAAATATGTCCTTGCCGCATTTTTGTGTCAGATGAAAAGAGCCTTGCCAAAACATGACCGGAAAAGATAGAAAAGACGTCAGCTTTGACCAGCTGAAAGAAAGATTTCGTCGCAATGTTTACCAGACCGGAAAAGGCGAGATCAGGCTTGCGCTGACCCGGGCAGACATGCTGGCCAGCATCCCTGAGCTTGCATCGGGAAAATCTTTTAAAATTCTCGATGCGGGGAGTGGAATGGGGCAGATGGCAATCTGGCTTGCGGCAATGGGTCATCAGGTCACCATGGCCGATATCTCGGAAGAGATGCTGAATCATGCTCGTGAAAACCTTGAGAATGAGCAGCTTGCAGATCGTGTAAGAATTTTTCATGCTGCGATTCGGGATTTGCCGGGATTGTTGGCTGAAAAGAGTTTCGATCTGATACTTCTTCATGGAGTCATAGCCTGGCTCGAAAAACCATTGCAGGCGGTTGAAAGCCTGTTGCCTCTTCTTGCTTCGGATGGCAGAATGTCGGTTTTGTATTTCAACCGTGATAAGCTGATACTGAAATGGGGTATTACCGGTCAGATCGAAAGTGCGTTAAGCGGTCGCGGCCGTAAAAAAGGCTCTCTAACGCCGGTCAACCCGGTTTCATTCGCTGAATTTGCAGCCTTTTGTGCTGAAAAGAAACTGGCGATTATTTCCAAAGCCGGCATCAGAATTTTTTACCGGTTTTTTCTCAAGTTTCCTGAAAGCTTTCAGGTCGGTATTGAAGATTTTATCAGGCTCGAATTACAATACTGCCGAACCGAGCCTTATGCATCGCTGGGTGAACATACTCACCTGTTGATAAAAGCTGAAGACCGATGACTCAGACAAGAGAACTTGAAAATTCCCCAATTAGTCTGCTGTTGCTGAAATTCTCGATTCCAGCGATAACCGGGACTGTAATTACCTCGTTTTACAAGTCTGATCTTCTTTTTCAGAGAGTTCAGTCTTTTGAAAAAGCAGGAAAATCAGTAAACCACCCAGCATTAGATTGCTGATTTTTCAAAAGTAAATTCCCCAGACGACATAAAAAGCGATTATTAGGCAGGCAATCGTCATGAACAATAGATGCACTTTTTCAGAGCGCAGGGCTTCAATTTGCAGTGAAAGCAGGTTAATGGCGGCATTAACCGCATAAGCGAAGCCAACCGCAAATGGTATCTGAAACAGGATAAATCCACGGCCAGGATGGGCCAGGACATGGATTAGAACTGAAATGGCCATGCCGCCGATGAAAATTCCCAATCCGAGAAACAGGTTGAATTTGTAAGTGGCCCTTAAATGCTCGATTGTTTCCGGGCATTTTTCGGCAAATTCAACCGCCTGGGTCGCAAGTTCACCAGAAATTTTTGACTTCATCAGAGTTTGAATAACTCTGGCCTTTTTTGCCCGCTTTCTTGTTTCATCACCTTCGGTGAGGTATCCGGCGACCTGTTGAAGAACCATATCCAAACCATCTTCTCCCAGAGCGTGAATCAAAATCTGTCTGGTTTCTATCGGTTTTTTTATTGACCGGTAATCCAGCGGTTTTCCTGGCCATCCGGTGGCAGTTTTCCGGCTGGCAATCGCGGGCGCCACAATCTTTGGGCCGCCGGCAACTTTTTTGTCAGGTTCCGCTTCGGGCTCAGGTTCAGGTCCCGGACTAATTCCCTTTTCTACGCGAATTCTCTGGTTTTCATCAAGAATCTTGTATTTCGGCTCTTCACTCGACAAAATTCTTTCATGCGAGCCGCAGGCATTGCATTTAATGAATGGTTGCTGATAATTCTCATCAACCTCAATCGTTGCATTACATTGGCTGCATTTAAAAACCGGCATCCTGCTCTCCTGTCTAGTTCTACGCATAGTATACATTAATCGCGGGCAATATCAAGCTTCACATCAGGTAAGCTTTTGGCAGCTTGCAAAAGCCTTGAATAATCGCTTATAACTATAGATCATGAAAAAAGTCAGACTTGATGAACTTGTTCTTGAACAGGGACTTGCAGAGACTATAGAATTGGCTAGAGGCCTGATAATGGCCGGTCAAATACGATCCGGCGACCGGGTCTGGGAAAAAGCCGGCGAAAAAATTGCGGCTGATATTGAGCTTGAGCGCAAAGATCAGCCTTGTCGCTGGGTTTCCCGTGGCGGCCTGAAACTGGAAAGGGCGCTGGAGGTTTTCTCTGTCTCTCCAGGCGGGTTGCGCTGTCTTGATATTGGAGCCTCAACCGGGGGCTTCACTCACGTGCTGCTTGACGGAAACGCGAGGTCGGTGGTTGCCCTTGATGTTGGTTACGGGTTGCTTGACCAGCGCCTGAAAAAAGATCCCAGACTTGAAGTAAGAGACCGGACAAACTTCAGACTGCTGGCCAATGAAGAACTGGGTGAACCATTTGACCTTATCGTGACCGATGTTTCATTCATTTCTTTACGCCTGATTCTTCCAAAAGCTGCCGAAATGCTCAAGCAGAAAGGCCAGATCATTGCGTTGATCAAGCCTCAGTTTGAAGCTCCACGCGGTTTGGTTCCCGATGGTGGTGTCATCATCGATCCTGAGGCGCATTTAATGGTTATTTATGAACTTGCTGAATTCATTTCTGAAAGCAGTCCGCTTCGATTAACTGCCGTTGAACCTGTTCCTCTGGTTAGCCGTAAAAAGAATATCGAATTTGTGTCTTTATGGCGATCAGGGAACCCGGCGATTTCGAGACTGCAGATCAGGCAGGTTGTTGAAAAAGCCCATCAGCGCTGATTTATTTTCGACAGTCATACCAGAGAAAACACAGACTGCGGAATCTTACGCCCGCCGGAAAGAGTGAAAAAATAAGCGTAGTGGCAAGCAGTCGCAATGTCTGGGAATTTTTTCTGGCCGAGGTCGTAACCCCTGAGCCATCGAGAATTATAAACTTTTTTCCGCGCTTTCTGCCAATTATTCTCAAATTCCTGGAAAGCCAGAGTTCTTCGGAAGCATAAACCCGGTTGTCGAATCCGCCAGCTTCTCTAAAAGCCGCAGCTTCACAAAAGATGAAACAACCGGCCGCAAGTCGCAGACATTTTGAGATCAGCAGCCAGACACGTAAAAGAAGTCTGGCAAGGCCCACAGGCACAACATCAAATGAGACCAGGGCTCCGCCGCCTATGGTTCTTCCTCTTCTCAATTCATCCAAGGCCTTGCTGAATAATTCTGAAGAGATTGTGGTGTCAGCGTCAACAAAAAACAGATATCGGCCCTTGGCTGCTGATGCGCCAGTATTTCTAGCTCTGGCAATCTGTCGGTGTGGTTCAAAGACTACCCTCGCGCCATGATTCTGTGCAATTGTGGTGGTTTCATCTGTCGAGTCATTGTCTACAACAATTAACTCAAATGAAGTATTGCCCTGCATTGCAGCAGATTTCAACGATAGCAGAGTTTTGCCGATTAGCTCAGCCTCGTTGAACGCAGGGATAATTATTGAAACTTCAGGCATCAATTCTTGTTAATGGCTTCTGAACCCTTATTCAGGGGATTAGTGCGCAAAATTAAAATGACTCTTTCAATTTCCTGTTTAAAATTCTTTTCAGTTAAAATCACATAGGCTGGAAGCCCCCTGGAAACAGTTTTGTCGAAACGATGTTCGACTGCCCGGGCGATTTCACCGGAAAGGTTTGAAAATTCGGGAAAAACATCGACAAAATTGCGACCGATAATGTTTCCCCCCCGGTTTCTTTCTTCCAGATAATTTGAGGCACAACCATTGAGATGCAGTATCGTGCCTTTTTCATTTTGCACAACGACAATATCGGAGATGTTGTCGATGATGTTGGCATTACTGGCTTGGGCTTCAAGAACTCTTTCCATAAGTCGTGCATTCATGATTGCAACACCGGCTACCAGACAGAAATTATGCAGGATAAGCTGGTCGTCTTCAGAAAAGTCGCCCTGTTTTTTGTTTACAGCCTGAAAGACTCCGATCAGTTCATTGTGAATAATCAGAGGATAAGAAAGTACATTTCGAGTCTTTTTGCCAGTCTGTTCATCTACTTTTCGGTTGAACTTCAGGTCGGGATGTATTTTGCTCAGGTCTCCGTAAACGTCTGGAACATGCAGGCATTTTCGGCTCATGGCGGTATGCCCGGCAATTGATGAATTATCAATGTTAAGAAAAATCTCTTTTACTTTTTCGCTATGAATGCTCTGTGAAATGAGTTTCCCTTCGAAGGGGTCTACCAGGAAAAGTGTTGCACCTTCGGTTTCTAGAAGGCGGCAGATGTTGGCAACCAGTTCGTTGAGTAATTCTTCAACGTCAAAGGTGGTTAGCAGTTTCTCTCCCATGGAAATGATCTGTTCAAGGCTCTCAATTCTTTTTTTCAGCTGCATAGCTTGCTCCCTGACCGCTGGTTGAAAATAGAAGATTTATAACATGTATTTAGCATTTTAATTTAATCAGCGAATTACTGCAACTAATGATATTTTTCCCGCAAATTCCTTTTCAATCTGTCCGGTAAAACAAATTTCTGCAAGAGTAAAAATTTCCAATTTGATTAAAATTAAGATTTAAAATTTAGTAAAACCGGAATAATTCAGAAAATTTTATTTTTTTTATCATTAACCCATTGCAAAGGTGACAGCTTAAATGTATATTTTAAATACGTTAAAAATGTTTCCCGGAGGTATTAAATGGAAAAAAAAGCTAAAAAGGCAACCAAAGCAGGCAGACCAGCCAAAGCTGACAAAGCCGCAAAAAAGGAAAAAGTAGAAAAAGTAACCAAACCGGTTAAGGTTGCCAAAGTTGCAAAGGCTCCCAAAGCCAAAAAAGAAAAAACTCCCAAAGCTGCCAAGCCAGTAAAAGCAGTAAAAGCCCCCAAAAAAGCAGCAAAAGCAGTCAAGGCTCCCAAAGCTGCAAAAAAGGCTGTAAAGGCTCCCAAGGTTGATAAGGTAAAAAAAGTCTCCAAAAAGAGAATTTCAACCCGCCAGCTGATTCTCGATACCGCCGGCGAACTGTTTGCCGATTATGGTATGAAGGGCACCAGCATCAAAATGATCGCTGATGCTTCTAAACAGAATATTGCTGCTGCCAACTATCATTTTGGTTCAAAAAAGAATCTTTATATCGACACAATCAAGCACGTGGTCGAAAAACTCAGTGAAAATTCTGATTTGAGCAAAGAAAAAATCAGTGCCAAAAATTTCGATATCGAGCTTGAAAAGTATGTAAAAAGCAGAGCTAAGATTCTGCTCAGCGGTTCTACCCCCCCCTGGTATGGTTGTCTGATTGTAAGAGCCCTTCAGGAAGCCCCTAAAAACGTACAGGAAATTGCCCTCGAATTCTTCAAACCCGAAGTTGAATTCCTTGAAGAAATGGCCAAGGCAGTGAAAGGCAAAATCAAACCCCTCGCAGCCAAAATGTGGGCTTACACTGTAATCAGCCAGGTTATTTTCTACGTCTTCGCCCGTAAAATGATTTTGCTGGCTGTTGGTAAGAAAAGTTATACTCCTGACTTTATCGAAGAAGTTGTACAGCACATCGTTGTTTCCTGCAAGGTTTCTCTCAAGGCCTGAAGATAAAGGTAAAACGATTGATTTAAATCAAATTCTTTTGAAATATACGGAAACGCATTGGTTTTTATTTCAAAGACTGGCATTTCGACAAGCTCAATGACCGTCTTTTATTGGTCGATGAGCCCGCTTGGCGGGCAGTTGGTGAGCCATGTCGAACCATCGAAGCGGCCAGAAACAATCGAATAAATTCAATGTGCTCTCGTACAAAAACCCCGGCTCGTCAGATGACGAACCGGGGTTTTTTGATTTTGGTTAAAACATGAATTTAAACAGATTGAAGAACTCCATTCTGGCTTTTTTCATCAGGTCGCGGTTCCAGCTTCTGACATCTTCAAGGGTGATTTCCCGGCACCGGGCCAGATCTTTCTCCAGAACCTTGCGGAATGAGTGGGTAACTCGCCGGTCTTCAAAGGCAATAATACGAATCACAGAAGAAATATTCGTAGGGGCCGACCACCGTGTCGGCCCGCTTTAAATCGTAGTGTCACGAACGAATTAAGTATGAATGGTATAAGCACATTATCAGTGTCAGGAATAGGATTTTGCCTGAACTTGACATAGTCTTCTCCAAAATAACAAGAAATATTCGTTTGATTATACTTATGTACCGAAGAACCGCTATAGCAGAGCTGGTTTTTATTTTGCAGATTTTTGAAAGAATTTTAAAGCCCCTGAATGTATCATTTCAGCATCAACGCCCTTGAATGAATCTTCCCGGCGGGAAAATGTCGACACAAGATTCTGCGCTGCAATGTTTGAAGAATTTTGGTAAATAACCCGAAGGAATCTTTCTGCATCATGAGTAGAAAGGCTTTCAGTCGTTACCAGAAGAGCTCGCAGTCCAATGCTGCTGACTGGCTCTGCCTGACCCCGGTAAGATCCTGCCGGGATCGATTCTGATGAAAAGTAGGGGTATTCTTTTACCAGCCTCTGTTGGATTTCTTCGGGCACCACTACAAGACGGATATTGGTTCTGTCGGCAAGTCTTACGATGCCATCAGCAGGAATAGCCCCGGTATAATAAACTGCGTCAACATAGCCATCTTTGAGTGATTCGGTGGCCCTGGTGAATCTTTCGTAAACCAGTTCATAATCACTCGGTTGCAGACCAGCTGTCGTTAAAACCTGAATTGCATTAACCGCACTGCCGCTTTCTTTGCTGCCAACTGAAATTTTGCAACCTTTCAGGTCACCAATGGTTTTTATTTTACTGCTACTTCTAACAACGATTTGAATGACCTCAGAATAAAGTGATGAAAGAACTTTCAGCTCCTTGAGCGGGCTATCGACAAAAGGCCCGATCCCTTTGGCGGCCTGCCAGGCAATATCGCTCTGCATGAGAGACAGGTCAATCTGTCCTTTACGCAGATATTCGACGTTGGCTACCGAGCCTTCGGTGGGCTCAGCTATGGCAACGAGATTTTTCAGGTTGGCAGATAAAGAGCGGGCGATCGAATTGCCAATGGGGAAATAAGTACCATTGATACTTGCTGTACCGATTGAATAGAAGCGCTTGATCAGATTCAGCCGGTATTCCTGACCTTGAAGCGAATTTAGCACAAGACAAGAGAAGATCAGGAGCAGAATGGTTGAATAAAATGGCTTTTTCATTGTTTCTGTCCTTCCGAATCGGTCGATTCAGTGGTAGTAAGATTCCCACCGTTGTTCCGACTCTTTATCATCGCCTTTTCGACCATGTTAACCAGGTCAGAGGGTTTGCCGATTTGTTGATGATATTCTGCGATGCCCACGCTGATTGTCATGCTGGCTTCTTCTTTGCCTCTTACGACTTTGAAAGATGCGATTCTTTCGCGCAGCCGCTCAGCAAAAATTAATGCCTGTTCAGCATTGGTGTGGGCAAGTATGACAGCGAATTCTTCCACGCCGGAGCGGCATGGGATGTCGGTCGCTCTTACCGAGTCCTTTAAAATGCGGCCAATTTCATAGAGAGCCGCATCGCCCATGCGGCTGCCATGCTTTTCTGTCAGATATTTGAATTCATCGACCACAAACATAACCAGGGTCAGTGGGAATGAAAATCTTCTCGCTCTCTTAATTTCGTCTTCAAGCCGGATATGGAAATATTTGTGGACATATAATTCGGTCAGGTCATCGGTAATCGTCAGTTCATGTAGTCTGGCATTGTCGATCGACATTGCCATCTGGCTGGCGATAGCCTGTAGCAGAGCCAGGTCTTCCTGGTTAAAGGGTTGGCTGTTAGAGCGGTCAGACAGATTGAGAACCCCGACACATGAATTATGAACAATCAAAGGCACTGAAATAAGAGTTTCCGGAGCCTTGAAACTGCTTTTTGAGTCATTTTTGAATCTTTCGTCGCGACTGCAGTCCATGCACAGAATCGGTTGACTGGTTGCGACTACCTCACCGGCAATACCTTCACCTACGTCGAGTTCGGTTTTGCGCACCGGTTCATTGCTCTGGTTTTCCTGGTCGATCTGCCCTATTTGTCGGAAACTCTCAACGCTGAGTCTGGTTCGGTCATCGTTAAGCAGCATTATCGAACCGCGTTTGGCTTTGAAAATTTCAACGATGTGGCTGAGACACTCATCTAAAGCCTGCTGATAGGTTGAAGAAGTGTTGATTATCTGCGAAACCCGGTAAAGCGCAGAAAGCTCGAATACTTTGTTGCGAATTCTTCGTGCCATAAGGTTAAAACAGCCGGCGAGAAAACCAAGTTCGTCGTTACGCTGCATTTTTACCTGAGTTTCAAGGTTTCCTTCACTTAATTCGTTAGCTTTGCCGGCTATTTCGATTACCGGTCCGGTAAGTTTGAAACTTAGATAAGTAGCGATCAGAAGCGCAAACAGGCCAATCAGAATAACAAAGTTGAAAGTTTTGTTCTTGATGGTACTTGCTACGGCATATACTTCGCCGGCATTCTGAAACACGAATATTCTCAAATTGTAATGAAGAATTGGCAGGGAAATGGCGACCTGAGTCTGTTCGTCAGAGCGGGTTGAAGCCACATCATAGGCACCGCATGGTCGCTGCATCAGATCAGAAATCAGCTCCTGGGGAAAATCAGGCTGGTCGAGAAGGTTTTCGCCCTCCTGAGTTACGAGGAAATAGCGAAAATTGGTGCCGAAAGTGATTCCCTCCAGAGATTTTCGAAGTTTAAGAAAAGAGATGGTTGCGATCAGTTGATTGGTTTCGGAGGCATTTCCGATCGGAGCACGCACCAGAAAAGCTTCAGGAGAAAACATTATGGTCTGAGTTGAGCGGGTCAACATCTTTTCTGGCACAGTCAGCTCGGCAATCGTTTCTTTTTCAGGCTTTGAATGTCTCAGTAAATTGCCTTCCGGGTTGCAGATCACGATTCTTTCGACATATTCATAAGACTGGTCGAGTTGCTGTAAAGCCTGGCCGGCCGCTTCCGAATCAGGCTGCTGCAGTCGGGCATCGTTGGCGAGAAATCTTGCCAGGTCTTCGTACATCGATACGTATTGATCGACTTCGTATTTTACCTGTTGAAAAGCCTGGATATTGCTTTCAATGAGCAATCCACGCGAAATATCGGCAAGAACATTGAACGAATAATACCCAATACTAAAAAGAGGCAGAATCGTCAGAATCAACACGCCGACCCAGACTTTGAATTTGATGCTGCTGAAAAATGTGAATTCAGCAGCTTTCTCTATTTGATCGCCAGAAGGAAAACCGTTCATATTTTTTTCCTGTTGCATTAGCTCTGAAGCAAGCAAAATTTAATTTATACCGACAGTTTAATAAAAATCGAGCCTGCAAGTAAAGAATTATCGCAAGCGTTTCCAGTATTCAAGCAAATCGACAAACCGTTTTTGAAAGTCACTGCCGGGGAAATTCCTGAATGCAATGGTTGCAGGGTCGTCATTATGAAAATCTCTCGGGTTGCCGTATGCCCCTTTTTGCAGAAGAAGTTCTGCTGATTGGAGAAAGTCTTCTTTTGTTCTGGATGCGAATGGGGAAAAGTTGCGCGTGGTTCCTGCCAATGCAGCCAGATGCAAAGGAGTCTGACCGTAGCGGTTCAAGCAGTTGGGGTTGGCCTTGTGATCCAGCAGGATTTCAACAATTGATTTGCAGCCGTTTGCTGCGGCCAGATGCAGCGGGGAAAAGCCGTCGTTATCTTGAATATTGGCGTCAGCTCTGCGTGACAACAGGAATTTCACAATTTTCGGGTAATTATAAAAAGCGGCATAATGCAGGGGAGTTGATCCCTTCAGGCGGTCTTTGATGTTAACTTCCGCCCCGCCTTTGATCAACACATTAACCGCACTCAAATGTCCGTTTATCGTTGCAACGTGCAGGGGAGTGCGGCCCAGCTCATCTTTTAAGTCGATCATTCGCCGGTCAATTTTGATGCAGATTCTTATTTCTTCAAGGTTTCCTTCGGCCGCGAGCTGGTGAATGTCTTTTAATGCCGCGTTTAACAGCGATGATGAAAGAAACAACAACACAAAAAGAATTCTAAACATAGTTTTGCCAATAAATCTCTTACCGGTGGTTGGGATTCTGTTATGATTATAGTATAAATGCTCAGGAGGTAACTGACAAATGCCAAGATTTTTTATTCTCGGCCTGGTTTTTTGTTTATTCGTCGGGGTCGTTGCGGCGGTTGAACCTAATCTGACTGGTAAAGAAAATGAACGAGAGCCGTTACTGATTGCTGAAGGCTTTGCCTTCAAAGGCAAGGAATTTAAAGTTGCCAGAATAGCAGTCACTGCTGAAAGAAGTGAAGAAAACGGAAAAGAAGAAAAGAATAAAAATGTTAAAGGAATGTTTGATATTGGCGGTTATGCATTTAAACTCAAGCTGGTATTGAATGGTGATGATGTTCTCGAAGCTGATCTGATTGAAATGCCTGACCCAATTTCAAGCATGGAAAAAGATCTCGAAAAAAAACTTGAAATTCCGGTTGGGCATGTATCTCTAAAAGCTCAGCAGCCAGACCCGAAAAACCGGGTTTTTACCGGCGACCTGAGAGTGAATTCAGAAAAGGCTGAAGGAATAAATGGGACTTTCGAGCTTTATTTGAATGACCATACCCCGAAAAAAATGAAAAAGGCTGAAAAAGATACCGAGCTAAAGCAGCAGTAAGAGCTGGTTTTCTATTTAAAGAAGAGCTGGAACAATTCTATTGTTTCAGCTTTTCCTTTCAGTTCGACTTCGCCGAAATTTCTAAATTCAATATTGTTGTTTCTGGCTGTTCGGGCAATCTCAGAGCTTACGAGAAACCTTTCGCGCGGCAGTTCTGATGCTTTGCTGCAAATTCTGGCGGCGGTATTAACCGGATCGCCAATTATTGTGAAGTCACGATGATTGCCTACTCCAAGAAGGCCGGCGATGACTTCCCCCTGGTGGGCTCCGGTAGTGACCGGGAATGGTAAAATACCCTGTCTCTCGGCTTTTCTTATCTGCTCGACCGCAGCAAGAAGCTTGTCTGATTTCCCGGTTCCTTCAATTTCAGAATAAAATACTGCGAGCAACTTTTCACCCATCAGTTTATCGATGTCACCGCCGCAATCTATGATGATGCGGCAAAGTGTTTCAGTATGTTTTTTCAGTTCAGCGATCAATTCCGGCGAGGGCATCATTCCGATAAAGGAAGCAAATGATGGAACGGCGATATAAAGAATTGCCACTTCCATTTTGAACCCTGCTTCTGCGGCTTTCAATCGCTCTACATCAGCAGCCATGGCTTTTGCCGACCGGGAAACCATACGCCCCATCAGTTCTTTTTCGCTTAAACCCTTAGTCATACTGTTAAAAGCGAGCAAAATGTCGCCCAACTGGTCGTGGCGATCGATTGCAATACGAAAGCTGTAATTTTGCTGACTGACATTTGCTGCCCCATGGGTCAGGTCGCGAATCGGTCTGACAAAATCACTGGCGAGAACTACTGCCAGTAAAACAATTGCAAAGATTGAAAGCAGCAGAAGATAGAGCAGGTTTAGTCGATTCTGCTCGACCTTTTCTATGAGCAATTCTTCTGGGATAAGTCCGACAAGCAACATTACTTCATTAATTCTGCCGATTCTGGCTTCAACTCTAAAATTTTTGCCGAGAATCTTGCGAGTAATGCTTATAGGTGTCTTGGTTGCGACGGCCCAGCGGCAGGCAGAAACTGAATCGTTGGCAAAACCCGTTTCATATGGCTGTTTTAAAGCGCCATACATGGCTTTGCTGTCGGTAAAAATGGCAAAATCAGTTTCTGTGTGGCGAAAAATGCGGCGCATTGCGTTATTCAGGTCATCGAGAAACAGCCAGAAAAAAATTCGTTCAGGATTTTCAATGTTCGGATAAGCTATCAGCTGCATAACCGCAAAGCCGGTATTTGCAAAAATTCTGACCGGCATGTTGAGCCCGTGAACCAGGCCAAAATAAGCATCGGTGCCAAACAGGCTGCGAAAAATTTCGAAGGCTGCGTCTTTGGTCATTTCGCCTTTAACAGCTTCCCCGAGCTTTGTTTTCCGGGTTTGGTTAATTGCATTGCCGAAGTCTGCAAAGCAGTCGGCGGCAAAAGTTTGAACGAAGCGTTTGAATTCTCCCACCTCTCGTTTAAGGTCCTGCGGATAAACACTTAAATTCCAGCCGCGATTGCTGAAAATAATCATTTCATTGTATCTGACCTTCTCTGCAATGGTTCTTACATGTTGTCCAATCTTTTTAAGAAGTTCAGGTGTCTGGTTAAGGTCGAGCTGATCGAGAAGTTTTTTCAAGGCAGGGTCTCGACTCTTCTCCTGAATTACTTCCCACGCTCTTATTTCCTGAAGAAGTTGCCGCTGTTCGAGTTTTTCAAACAGATTTATCAATCTCAGTCTTTCCTGCTTAAGAATGATTTTTTCCTGATCAATGGCATTCAATTCATTCACCAGATAGACTGATGCCAGGGGTATAACTGCTGCGGCAAGAAGACCCAGCCATAACTGTATGGCAAACCTGCGGGCTATAAGCTCTTCGTAAAAAACTGTCTTATACCACATCCACGCAAAGATGAGTAAAAAGGCAAATGGAAGCCGGAATAAACCGCTTTTAGGGGGTAAATTGGCTGTTTGAGCCAGAATAATCTTGAACTTTTTTGCCTCAAACTGTGAATAACGCTGTAAAAACATCCAGTTTTCAGGGCCAATAAATGATTCCTTGTAATCAAGCAGCTCTGCGGCAATTGGGAATCCTTTTGAAACCAGGCTTTTGCCCTTGTCAAAAACGATCGCAAATTCTACGCCATCGTTTTCGAAAACTCGGCAAAGCATTTTGAAGAATGCTGCCTTAACCTGATGTATATCAAAGTTGAATAAGACCGTTCCAACTCCTAAAATTGCATCGGGACCGGGCTTTTGTTTCAAAAATTGCGCCAGATTAACCTTCTTGAGATCGACCTGAAATTTTGGATTTTTTATAAAAATTGGCTGCCAGTATAAATATTCATCTCTTCCAAGGCGTTTAACGTTTATTACCCTCGCATGCAGATCGTTGAAAAAGTTACTGATTTCCATTCTTAGACCGATAAGGGAAGGCAATTTATCCTGAAATTTTTCAAAAGATTCGTATTTTCTGCTGGTTATTACCTGCATCAACCGCTGAAGAAGCGTCTCACAATCATTATGTAGTTCTGGTTTGCCAATAAATTTCACAATTTTCCAGTTGCCGGAAATTTGGTCAACTTCTATCCCTCCAGGTTTGTGAAGGGCGGCAAACTGCAAGGGTGAAATTCCTGCGCTTTGTATCTTGCCAAGAGATTGTTCTACTGAGCTTTTAAATGAATCAGAACTTATCCCGGAATCATTCCAGGCCAAATGTGCGGCAATTTGGTCAGATTCAAATTGAAGAAATTCTTCCAGAATTGCCTTTTCATCTCCAAATCCACCTTTCATCAGGCTGAATTCGATGTTTTCGCGTATAGAGTCAAGCCTGTGTTTAACTGATTTCTCATGTTTCAAGGAATTAGTTTGATACCATGCTATTGAAAGAAAAATCAGACAGATCAGGCCGGTAAAATAAACAATCTGGCGACCACCCTTAATTCTTTTTTCGATATTCTGGCAGTCAGGAATTTCTGGTTTTATATTGAAAAAGGGCTCGGCAGCTTGATTTTGAATAGATTCTAAAACTTGAACCGGTTCATGATCTGACGATGTTTCAATAATCCCGAAGACTTTTTCTTCATGATGCAGATGCTCTTGAATCTTAAAATTCTTTCCCTCAATTGCTTTTGCTATTTCGGCGTCAAAAACCAGGGGAAGGCCAGAAATCTTTTTGGTAAATGCTTCGAATTTTTCGGCACGTTTGAAAGCTTGACCGATCATCGCATATTCGAGTCGAGTTTCGGCTGACCCGGTTTCGCCGGCAATTATCTTGCCGGTTGCCAATCCAATCCCAATTCGATAAACAAAACTTCTTTTCTTCTTTCTTTCAGCATTGATTGAATCGAGCCGGTTCAGCATTTTAACTGAAGAGGCTACTGCTCTGACTGCAGGCGAGCCGGTAAATTTGGGGTTGTCAACAAACACCGCTTCTATTGCATCACCGATGAACTTATAAATCTGCCCGCCATTTTCAGTGATTACCTTTGCCATTTCTGCAAAATGGCGATTGAGCATTTCGGTCAGAATTGCGGGAGGGTAGGTCTCGCCGAGAACGGTAAAATTTCTGATGTCTGAAATAAGCACTACGGCTTCGAATTGTTGACTTTTGAGAGATCCTTCTCCGGATGAAACGGCGTCTACCGCATGATCTGAAAGGATAGAGGCGAGTCTTTGTCTTACCTGCAGGCCTGAAATCATTTTTTCAAATTCGCGATAAAGCAGACCTATTTCATCGCTTCGCGTGGTTTCGCCTGAAAATTCAAGTTTACCCCCCTGAACTTCGTCAAGTGTTTTTTTGATTTCTTCGAGTGGTTTTACGATTCTTGAATAACTGATAAAGCCGCTAAGAATCATAATTGTCAGGCCAAGAAGGCCGATAGTCATGAAAATTGAAACTCTTATCTGGTGGTTAAAAATGTTTTCTGACCTGTCCATGCCTGCAATCAGAATCGTGTCGTTGAAATGGGGTGAACAATAGCCAACCATTGACAGGTTGCCCTCAGCGCCTCTGATAAAGCCTTCACGCATGTTCAGTGCGGAATCAGCAAATTTTTTAAAAGTTGATAAAGTTGAAAAATTAAAACCGCGGTCTGGTTGAAAAACCAGTCGGTTGCCTTCGGGACTGCTGCGATATGCCAGAACTTTGATTTGAGGATTTTTCAAAGCCAGCAGATTTGCGCTTCTTGATAGAACTGCTGAGTCAACCTGACTGTCGAGCCAGCAGACCATAATGGCAAAACGAGGCTTGCCCTCAATCAAAATGAAGTCATGCAGTGTAACAATTTTTCCCCGGCCAAATTTGGTTCTGAAAATTCGCCCGCGAAATCTTTCAAGCTCATGCTCCATCGAGTTGGCACCTTTACCATAAGCCTGAAAAGCACCAAGATTTTTTTTTCTCTACTTTCATTTCTGGAATTGGAAAATCTGGCTCAAGAATGCTTACATGGCGTCGCAGGTTGGTGGCAATGTTATAACCGTAGAAGCTGGCAATAGGTTCAAATTCTTGAATTGGAATAACATCAGAGCCTTTTCTTATTATGTTTCCATGCAAGTCGAAAAAGGCAATTCCTGCAAGTGGCAATTTTTCAGATCCCTGGCTGAAAATTGAGACGGATCGCTTGAGAATCCTGTTTCCATCCCGTAGCCCTGATGATGCAAGCATTTTAAGGATTTCATCGTCCTGCGCGCAGACGCTGAAAGTATTGCAATAATCGTTTTCGATCTGTTCCTTGCCCGCGTCGAAATCTGGCAGGCTCGCTGAAAGGGTTTCTTCAAGCATGTTCTCGTCTTCTTTAAGTCGGTCGAAGATAAATGCCGTTGAAGAAACAACGAATAATGCCATTGGCAATGCCACGGCTAGAGAAAAAAACATTAAGAATCTTGTTCTTATGGCATTTCCCGGCCAGATATCAAGAATCCAGCCTCTGGCAAGCATTAAAATGAGCATCACTATGGTCAGCAGATTGATCAGGAAGAAAAAATTGGGAAGAAGATTTTCTGGAATAGCCGGCAGGAGAATAAACAAAAGATGTTTGTCATGAATCAGGATCCTGGTATAGAGGCTATAAGCACCTAGTTTTTTCTGCCATGGGAATCCTTTGTATTGCCAATCTGAAAGAGTTGCATCATTACACAGGCCGAGGTTTTTGCGCCAATTCATGAATGGCCGATATTCTGCAATTCTTCTGGGATAAAACTGGTCCTGGCTGCCGCTTTCAAATAATCTTATGAACCCGCCTGGAATTTTCTTGCCAAGACCTGTTTCAAGGGCGGTGATTTTGAGGCTTGCTGCATCCAGATCCTGGTTTCTTCTAACCAGCAGAAAATAGCCCGCGGTTTCACCGGTCGAGCTGCAAACAAAATCCCACAGCAGCCATGCGGGCACCTTATTAAAAATAACCGGAGTGGCAACAGCTTTGTGTTTTTTGCCAAGCAGGTCTGAGTCTGATCCGCTGCCAAAAACTTTTTTCAGAATCTTTTCATTTCTTCTTTTTTCGCCTTGATCCAATTTTTTTTCCTGATTTGTCTGCACCAGAAAACTGAACATCATTTCAATTGATCTGCGATTAAAATTTCGATCACTGTGGTGGTGAAAAATTTCTGCCCGTCCTGAATCTTTGGGTTTTCTTAAAAGGAAGACCTGAAAATCAGGAAAAGGCGAAGCGAAAACCTGCCAGGTGATTTTTTGCCAGTCGAGATTTTTGAATCGGAAATCATGGAGTTCTTCAAGAGTTGAACCAAGTTTTTCGATCATTCGATTCCCGGCATTGCCAAGATGTGCGGTAAAACTTGTTTTTGCTGCAATCTCCCCGAGTTTTTGCCGGGCAAATCTTTCCTGCTCTGATTTTTGCCAACGGACATATATTCCGGAAATATGAAAATAGCCGGCGTTGAAAGCCAGCAGCGGCAGAATGAAAAGCAGCATGAAAACGCTATGGCGAATCTTGATTTTCATAAAATCAGTTGTTTAAAAGAATATTCAAGAATGCCTGGCTGGTCAATCAATTAAGCTTCAAGTTGAAAAACTTTCGCCGCGCTTGATTTTCCCTTCAATTCAACTGAGCCATATTCTCTGGCAATCATTTCGGCTTTAACCTGCAACGCTACCTCTTCTGAAATAAGAATGCGGTTATAGCGCATTGCTTCGGCCAGTCCTTCGATACGTGCTGCAACATTTACCGCATCACCGATTACTGTAAAGTCTTTTTTCTCGCCGACTCCAAGCGCACCTGAGATTACAATACCATGATTTACGCCCGCTGCAACCGGAAATGGCAGGGTTGCCTTCTGTTCGAGAAGCATTATTCGCCGGGCGGCCTTGCAGGCTGCCAGGCTTGCCGATGCCTTTGTTCCTCTGAAAACGGCAAGAATTTTTTCTCCGATGATTTTATCGATGTCGCCGCCTTCCTGCAAGATTATGCGGGAAATTTCAGAAACCTGTTTCTGCAAATCGGAAAAAAGCTCGTTCGGCTTTGAAAGAGTCAGCCATGAAGAAAAGCCGGGTGAACCGGCATAGAGAATGACCGCTTCTTCTTTGCGGCTCACCAACTCGGCAAGAGTTGATTTCATGGCGTTCTGTGAAAGCATTTTTCCGATCAGAAATTTTTCTTCAAGACCACGGGCCATGCGGTCAAAAGAAAGGCACAGGTCGCCAAGCTCGTCAGTTCTATTGGGGTTTATGCGATAGGTAAAGTTTCCCTTTTCAATTTCGGCCATACCCCTTGCCAGCTGTTTAACCGGATCGATTATTTCGGCTGACACATTTTTTGCCAGCAGAAGAATGAAGACTATTGATAGAATAATACTTAAGATAAACTTTAATGTGGTATTTCTTACCTTGTCGTAGATTGGTTGAACCGGCTTGATTCCAGTTATTACCATGCTGATCTGTTGTGTTGCGCGTCTTGATTCAATCATGAATCTTTTACCCTGATACTCTTTGATTAATGAGACTGGAAGATTGGATGAAGATACCCAGGCGTTGATACGGGGCAGGCCGAAATCAAATAAATTTTTAAATGGCGTGGTGATTCGCCCACAATCCGTTGATTCGACTGGGAATATGGCATAGTCTCCTTTGTATTTGTCGGCGATTTTGCTGAGATAACCGCCATTTCTGAAAAGAATCATCCAAATAATTACGTATTCAGGCATAAATAACTTGTCAACAGGGTAAACAATCAGACCGGCCGCTGAATCAATTGCAGACATTTTTACCGGCAGTCCCACGCCATTGGCAAGCTTGATGGCAATATCCTCGCCAAACATTGCACTAACGGTTTGCAAACTGAATCTTAAAGTCTCTTCCCCAACCAGACTTTCTGCATCAAAATTTTGCCCTCCATCTTGTCTGCGCATTCTTTTTATAAGGTTATGACCCACTTTTGCCAATAAAAGTGCGAATTGATCATTATTGTCATTTGTTGCTCCTACACCATTGCCATGTTTGATGAATTCCCATCCCTGCTTGCTTACAACTGTTGCATCGCGCGGTTCGTAATTGGCGATTTCTTTTTTCAATTTACATGCTTTTCGGTCAAATTCCCTGAATATCAAATTCAATGGGGTCATGTCTTTTGCATCGGTTGGCTGCTGATTTATTTCTTCGACTGCTTTCTTTAATTTCTGAGAAAACGAGAACTCTTTTACGTTTCTCCAGGCAAGAGGATCGGAAAAGGATTGCCGATGTTCGAAGAGATCGAGAAATCTTTGTAGTTGTGCTTTTTCCTGGGAAAACCGGGCATTGAAGTTTTCAATTGCAAAGAGATCTACAACAAAAAACACAGTAATAACCGGGATCAATGAGCAGGATATGACTGCCATCCAGAGTTTTAATGCGAGAGACTGATTTACCCGGCTTGAGCCATGGCTGAGTTTGAATAAAAAAGTGCCGAGAGCAAATGCAAGAATTGTTAATGCTAAAGCTAAAAGCGACATTGAAAATTGTTTCGTCTGAGTTTCAGAGAAAACCATTATCTGGTATTCCTGCCCATCAAGGAGAATACTATCGTCTGCTCTGACAAAGTTGTTTGACTTTACTGAACCCTCTTTAGACTTGGCATAATCCTCAAGATACTCGGGGAAATTGGGGGAGAAATGGATTTGAGAGCTGTTTTTGGGTTGGGCGGCCAGAAAAGTTTTGGTGTCTTGATAACCGCTCAGAATTTCTTTTATTGACCGGTATTCGGCATCGTCAATCACAAAAAGGATCATGCCAACTATTCTGAAACTGTCTTTTCCGCCCTTAAATCTCAATTTAAAAATTTCATTTGAAATATCAATTTTCTTTAATTTATCAGATCTTGCCGTAATGTAACGGACAAATAAATGTTCCGGTGTTCCATCGATATTGACTTCAACCGCGGTTCCAAATTTTTCATCTAAAAGGGAGGTCATCGACAGGCCGTTTCCAAAAACAGCAGGAATTTCCAGTTTGAGTTCTTCAAGCAGGTTCTTGCGCGGAAGATCATAATCGTAGTGATGTTTGTAATAGGCAAATTTTTCCATTGCCCTGACTGATTCAGGATTCCATCCACTATTTGCAATTGTTTTTACAAAGAAATCATCATTACCTGTTTTATCCATTTCTGTGTAATATAATGCCATAGAGCGCTTAATTTTAATGCCGATTTTGGCAAACGTCTCAATTTCCTTTTCAACCAGGTGTTTGAAATTTTCAGTTTCGTTTGCTGTTCTGATAAAATTCATCTGATCTTCGATGCGGTTAACCGCATGATGGCAGATATTTTCAAACCCGATCCTGTGAACACTGTCTACTTTAAGCTGTTCCAGCAGTCGCAGATTCTGCTCCGCAAGATAAACCTTTTCTATGTCAATCATCGTCTGGTTTCTAAACTTAAAACCCAGAAAAATACCAGACAAAATTGCAATAACAACGATCATTGCTATGGAAAAATACAAACCTGGATTTTGCGAAGAGATAACCTCGATGGTTTCGATTTTATCGGTATTGCCGGTTTGGTAATCATTGCCATCTTCAAGCTCTGCTTCCTGAACAAGGCTGTTGGAAATTTCCATCATGGTCCAGGCCGACTCATCGGGCAGGCGGGTAAGAATTATTGAAAATTCTTTAAGGCTCAGTGCAATTTTTTCATCGACCACAACCGGAAAATCCGGATTCTTTTTGGAAATTGCTTCCAGCTGAGCGGCTCGCTTCAGAGGCTCGCCAAGAACTGCGTAATCAAGCCTTGTATCAATGCTGCCGGTTCCACCTGAATAAAACCGCCCGGAAGCGAGACCTATTCCAAATTTGTAGCCAAAATTCTGATTTTGCATTCTGGTTCGGGCGATTTTCATCTGCTCAATGTTCATTAACGATGCGGCTTTAAAAGCTCTGACTTCGGGTGTTTCTTCGTAATCGCCATCTTCTGGAAAAACTGCTTCGACGGCATCGCCAATGAATTTGTAGATTCGTCCGCCATGTTTTGAAATAATGGCAGCCATCTTTGCAAAATGTTCATTTAAAAGCTCGGTGATTTTGTCTGCTGGTTGTGTTTCACAAAGACCGGTGAAATTTCTGATGTCAGAAACCATGGCGACTCCGTTAAAAGCTTCGCCAGAAAGGGCACCATCAACATTCTGGGTTCTGGATAAGGCTTCAATGGCATGATCTGAAAGAAGCGTTGCAAGTCTGTTTCTTTCCCTCAATCCTTTTGTCATTTCTGAGAATTCCAGGGCCAGGCTGCCGATTTCATCGTTTCCTGATTTTTCAATTTCAGTGTCGAGATTACCGGTTGCGATCTGATCAAGTGAATGTTTTAGCCGGGTTATTCTACCCAAAATAATTTTTGCTGAAATGTACGCCAGAAAAAGAACAATGAAAATTGCGATTACCACTATCAGCCCGAGTGAAGCCATGCGATTGAAGATGGCTTCTTCAATATAAAAATTGCGAGCTATCCCGGTAATGATAACCCCGGGGTATTTCAGTGATGGGTAGGCAACGATCGAATAATCGCGGGTTTGAATGCTGCTTAAGCTGCCTTTGAAAAATACCGCCTCAGCAAGTTTGCGGGCGGCGGTAAGCGCATCTGCCGGAATGTGGCGACTGAGGTGGAAAGTTGGCTCAATCTTCTGCGCCGATGCTTTGAAATGGGCAAAAGTATATTCGGGATTGTTCAACGCCAGAAAATTTGTCGTCTGTTCAATTGTCTGAGCATCAAGAGCTTTGTCTTCCCAGGCTATCATTACGGCGTATGGTTCGATGCCGCCTGTTTTTACCAGATCATGCATCTGGGTTGCCATGCCGCCCTCGCGCAATCTGATTAAAGGGTAAGACCTTCTTTTGCCTATATCTTCTAACAGATTAAGAGAAGTAATTGATTGATAGGCTTCTACCCCGAGAGTTTCAATTCGTTTTGGCTCATATTCTGCTAAAACATAATTGGGGTCATCTTTTTTTATCTTGCTGCGCATATACCCGACAATGGGATATTTGAAAGAGTTTATGAATGAATCGATCTGTTCCTGGTTGCCATGGTTGTAGCCTATGGTGCCGCTTGCGGTTTCGTTGAAAATTGCGTAACACATTAATGGCAGAGGCTTATTTGCTTCATCAAAATAGCTTCTCAGCAAATTTTCAGCGGCTGGACTATAAGAGCCTTCTTTCTGCAGGATTTTAGCGAACCTGGGATCTTTCAACAGTCGGTTGAAAGCTGTTCGGTATTCGTCTTCAATCTGTGATTTGCGCGAGTCATACTGCTTGATACAGAGAAGAAGATTGGATATGGTCTGGAAGTGGATAGAACGCCTGAATTGACTCAGGTAGCCGGATGCAGAAATTATTAGAAGGCTAAGTGGCAGAGTAGCAGCTAGAAGAAAAATGATTTGAAATCGCAGTTTCAGTCTGATTGCTGGCCAGTGCTGCTGAATCAGGCCTCGAAAAATCAACAGGCCGCTCAGAACCAGAAAATTTAAAAATTTCAGCCACAGGGGCATTTCATTTTTCTTCAATCGTGGCAAAACCAGAGTGGTGAGATGGGTGTTTCCTTTGCCAAGATAGGAAAAAACCTTGAAATTACCCAGTTCAGCTACTGGCGGTGTGCCGCTGGCAAGCCACTGTGCCAGGTTGTTTTCCACCGGCTTTATATGGCTTTTCAACCAGCCTTTGTAGAGCGTTGAGCGATGTAAAGGTGCCTGAATGACCGGATTGCCATAGCCTTTGAACAGTGGAACGAAGCCGGCAAGGCCAATGCGCCGGTCACGAAAATCTCTAAGAGCGAGAAGCATCCCATCAAAGCGGTTCCGGTCGAGGGTTTTAGAAAGAACAATATGTCCGAAGGTGCCGCGCCCGGGAATGGTAAAATAGTCCCAGTTCAGCCAGTTTGGTTCAGCTTTGTACAAAGCGTAAGAAGTTTTCGCCCGTTGTGAATTGGCAATCATGTTGCCGCGGCTTTCGGCTCCCAAAATATTTTTTAGAAGCTTCTCGTTTGTTTTGGCCAGGTAATCGGGAATTTCATCGTTGCGATTAAGCTTGACCAGATAGTCAAAAACTCTCTCAAGCACCCGGCGCTGAATGACTTTTTTACTGTCAGCCAATATCAATTCACATTTTCCTGAACTTTCAGGAATTTCAAACACGAAAAGATCTTTTTCCGGGAATGGAGCTCTGAATACTTTTCTAGACCGGTCAAGCAGATGCTTTTTCAGGGTTTCACCTTTCAGCCCTCCTTCAACCGCAGATTTTAAAATGCTGCTGTATTGACCGCAGGTTTTGGAAAACTGGTAGGAAAAATCTGATGCCGATGAAATACCTTCGATTTCCTGATTGGCCTGGTCTGATTGTTCGGTGTTTCGCCAATACAGGTCAATCTCTGCAAGAAAATAGAATCCGAAATTGATTGCCAGTAAAGGCATCAACAAAAGAATTATCGGAAGCGGCAGATTGGGTTTTCGCCCTTTTTGCTCACTCATCTTTCTTTTTTCCTGCCTGATTCTTGATGAGATAAATCAATTCAACAAAAGAGTAGGCATAAACGTAAAAAGAAAGATCGAGCCAACGGTTGTGTTCAAGCTCTTTGGTCAGGCCATTCAGCTCTCGGGTGTTACCGGTTCTTACGGCGACGTTTACTGCTTTATTGATTACCGGAACTATTTCCTGGGCATAAAGGCTGAGGCAACCAATAACCAGAGTGAAAATTATTGCGCCCCTGATTCTATGACCAAGTCGCCATGCAGCCAGACCGGGACATACCAGATTTAGAATCAGGGCTCTGCCAGGGCTCATCGAACTTTCTTCGGGTTTTTTGGCAGGTTGGGCAGTTAAATCTGACCGACAGAAACGACAGATTTTTGCATCCGGTAATATCTCTTCAGCGCAAAACGGGCACTTTATGCGTTTTTGCACAGAATTCGTTTCATTCATTAATTAATAACTCTTTCTGACAAATCTATGTCTAAAGCGACACAAGCAGTAATTCTAAACCGATAACAGTCAATGAAGTGTATTAAAATTTTCAGTCTAGTAAAGCAATTTTTCATGCCTTTCTAAAAGAAAGTTTCCCGGCGGTTTGAGAAAACTGCCGGGAACACTTTTCCTTGCCCGTTTTCCGGGATTTTTTTAATTCAAGTCAAGATCACCATAAATTTTATAAACTTTTCCATCTCTGCCAACTTTGAGTTCTTTGCCGGGGAAATAGGTCGGCAGTTCTTTCTGCAACAACTGTATCACTTCATCTTCAATTTGTTCCTGCAGTTCCTCGGGTACGCGGTTCAGGGTCGCAAGTTTAACCCGAAAAACATAGCCTGGACCAAGCTGTGAGCCAAGGCCAACGGTGAAAGAAACACCCAGGTCGAAAAGGCCATCGGCATCGGGGGTGACTCCCTGTTTATGTGCGGGTCGGTTGGGTCTTAGTGGATAAAGATGCCCGTATTTTTCTTCAAGTATATGGTCGATTTTATCGAAAATATCCTGAAGGCGCTCTTCCCATTTTTCCAGTAGTGGATTCTTCAACTTGCGCTCCTGTGACCGTTAACTGTTGTTTAACCGGGTTTAATATGTTAATTTCAATAATAATTTTAACACAAACAGGCCGATTTTTTCCAATGAGCATTAACGATTTAATTTTCAGTGCAGGGGTGGCTTTTGCTCTGGGCTGTGACGCATTTGCTGTCGGGCTTGCGGTTGGAACCAGAAATCCCTGCAGGCGTGCGTCTTTCAGGCTCTGGTTTCATTTTGGCCTTTTCCAATTTCTAATGCCGATCATTGGCTGGCCTGTCGGTCGCGACAAGCATTGATGCTCTGGGTGTTGGCTTCGGCATGGGGGGTTCCACAGATGCCGCTTTTTAAGCCGGCGGTCATTATCGGCATAACCGCTGCATTGATGACCTATGTGGGAATATGCATGGGCCGATGTCTTTCTGCCTGGTTCGGCAGACGGGTCGAAACATTCGGCGCTGTGAGTCTCTATATAATCGCTTTCAAACTGCTTTCAATTTAAGGCTGGCTGATTATTCCCGCTTCAGTAAGAAACTGTAGAACCGTTTTTTCAAATTCTTCCGGCTGAATCTTATGTGCCTGAACGTGTCTTGCATCTTTAGCAATGAAAGTTTTAGCATTGGGCAGGGCGGCATGCAGTGCCTTGAATGCGCTTTCATTGGCCCGGTGGTCGAGCTCATCATGTATCAGAAGTGCCGGGCGATTGCCGATATTGGCAATTTTTTCCACCGGGTTGTTCTGTGAGTATGGAGTTGAGGTTATGCGGTCGATGAGCCAGAAAGCCAGATCGGTAAGCGGGGTGTCGGGCAGATTGATATTGTGTTTCGCGTCGCGCGCCGCAATCAGGCGCAGTCTCTCAAAGCTCGATTCAAGAATGAAGGCTTTGATCTGAGGCAGGTGCTCTGCCGAATGAATCAGGGTTGCCGCCCCCATCGAACGGCCAAATCCTGCAATTGGCGTTTCATTGGTAATGTAGCCCAGCCTGGTGGCTTCGGCAAGAACTGCCTGCAGATCTTTCCATTCATTTAGACCAATTGTGCAGAGCTTGCCTTCACTTCGGCCATGGGCTCTGAAATCAATAAGAATCAGGCCAACTCCGGTTTTGCGAAGAAATGCCACCATGTCGTTCATCAATCCGTGTGATACGCCATGCCCATGGCAAAGCAGAACCGTTCCCTGACCTGGCTGGTTTTTGAAATAGCAGGCAAAAATCTTGTGCCCATTTTCGTTTACTGCCCAGAATTCCTGGTAATCCTTGTCTTCCAGAGGCCTGGGTTCAAGAAACTGTGGCCGATTGATCATCAAATTGATCAGATATCCCAGAAAAACGACGAGTATGGCTGCCCCGATTACAAATACCAGGAGAATTCTTTTAAGCAGCTTTTTCAACACAGCGCAGATTATTGGTGGTAAAAGCTGGTAAGGGCGGTAAACATGGCAGCATGGTCTTCGACGCCGCAAAGTTCACGAATAGAATGCATGGCCAGCATCGGAATCCCCACATCAACCGAGTTAATACTTACATGAGTTGCCGAGATGGGCCCGATAGTCGAGCCACCGCGCATGTCTGATCGATTAACGAAGCGCTGGGTTCTGACTCCTGCTTTTTCGCAGATTTTAGCAAAAATTGCGGCCGAATATCCGTCAGAAGTATAGCTTTTGCTGGCACTCATTTTGATAGCCACTCCGCCATTCAGAGTCGGTCTGGATGTGGGATCGCACTTCTGACCAAGATTGGGATGAACCGCATGGGCACCGTCGGCCGAAACCAAAAACGAAAGGCTGAGAGCCCTGAAAAGCTCTTCCCGCCCTGATTTCTGCGCCAGCAGAATTCTTTCCAGGGCTCCTAAAAGAATTTGTGAATCAGCTCCCTGCTGAGTTGAACTGCCGACTTCTTCATTGTCGAAGCATGCCATAACGCAGGTAACTTTGGGCTTTTCAAGTTCTGAAAGGGCGCAGATGCCGGCGTGCACTGCCTCAAGGTCGTCGATGCGCCCGGCAGAAATCAGCTCACTTGCCGCACCGGCCAGACAGCCTTTGGCATAATCGTAAAGAAAAAGGTCAAAATCGATGATGTCTTCGGTTTTTATCTTGAGTTCAGCTGCCAGAAGCCGTAGCAGAAAGTTCTTTTCTTCAAGGCGGTCTTTGACCAGGCCCAGAAACGGCAGGGTATCAGATTGTTTGTTCAGGGTGTAGCCCGAATTGATATCCGGGTTCATATGTACCGATACGTTTGGAATTACACAAACAGGTTTGTTGATGTTTACCAGCATTTTTTCAGGCTGCATCGGCTTTTTATCGGCAATAACAACCCGTCCCGCGATTCCCAGCGGGCGATCAAGCCAGGTGTTGAGAATCGGGCCGCCATAAACTTCGGTGTTCAACCGAAGATACCTGCCTTCCGCCAGCATCTCGGGGGCGGGCTTGATTCTGAAGCCTGGGGAGTCAGTGTGGGCACCCACAATTCTGAAACCGGTTTTTTCAGGCTTTTCGCTGCCGACGACAAATGCGATCAGACCTGAGTCATTGCGGGTAAAATAGTATTTACCCCCGGCTTTAAGCTTCCAGCTTTCGATTTCATCAAGCTCAACAAAACGTTTTTTTTCAAGAATATCTTTGATCTGGTCAACGGCATGGTAGGCAGTTGGGCTCTGGTAGCAGAAATCAATCAATTCCTCAGCGAATTTTCGCGCAGTTTTCATTTTTTACCTCGAAGGTTGTTTTCTATGATTTTATCATAAACCATCCCTGGCTGAGCAACTTTCGTTAAGCTGTGGCCGTGAAAAATCCGATAGAAACATCAACAGACATAAAACAACAAGGTAGTGCAAATATGATCATCAATCGTGCAAATTCGGGTCTATCGGTTCTTTCTGATCGTAATTCGTTTCTTGCCGATCCATTGGCAAATGAACCTGGCAAAATCAGGGAGAAAGAGAGAGAAAACGCTGAAGAGAGGACTTCAACAACCAAAGCACAGAAACCGGCTTTAAGCGAGATGCAGAAGCTTTCACCGGTAGACCAGTACCGTTACGTTGACGGACAGTCGGTAATGCAGCCACAGCCCGTTAATCTGAGGGTTATTCCGGGCAACCCTGAGAAAACCCTGACAATGGCTAATCAGGTGATTAACGATGCAATCATGCCACCGGTCTTTTCAAACCCCAATCGTGTCTGGCTGACCGAAGCAATGCAGATCAAGCGCATGGCTGAAACCCAGATTGACCTGGCGGCTTAACCCGGAAAGGTTGATCAAATCCAAGGAGCTGTAATTTACAGCCCCAAAAGCTTTCTTCCGGCCAGAGCTGCAATCGGCGGGTTTATTTGCAAGATTAGCCTTGAATACTGAGAATTGTAAGCCAGCAGCAAATTTGACCTGTCGTGATTAATCATGTATAGTGCTTGCGTCATTTTCAGCCAGAAAACAGCAGGAGCCACATTATGCAGAAGTTCAACGAGAAAGAAGTTAATCGAAGACGGTGTTTTGGCATTATCAGCCATCCTGATGCCGGTAAAACAACGCTTACTGAAAAGCTTCTGCTGTTTGGCGGCGCAATTCAAATGGCTGGCGCGATCAAGGCCCGCAAAGCCGATCGCCATGCAACCAGTGACTGGATGAAAATCGAGCAGGAACGCGGTATTTCGGTTACCACCTCAGTCATGAAGTTCGACTATCGTGATTTTGAGGTGAACCTGCTTGATACCCCGGGCCACCAGGATTTCTCTGAAGATACATACCGGGTTTTGACTGCAGTTGACAGTGCTTTAATGGTTATTGACAGTGTAAAAGGCGTTGAAACACAGACAGAAAAACTGATGTCGATCTGCCGAATGCGTAATACCCCGATTATTACCTTTATCAACAAACTCGATCGCGAAGGCCGTGCGCCCCTCGACCTGCTGCAGGAGATCGAAGACAAGCTGCAGCTTGAATGTGCGCCTCTTTCCTGGCCAATAGGCATGGGAAAAAGCTTTCGCGGGGTTTATAACATATATCGCCAGGAACTTGTATTGTTCAGGGCCGGCCAGGCAAGACGCCCGCAAGATACTGTGGTAATAAAGGGTCTGGATGACCCGAAGATCGATGAGCTACTGGGCTACCAGGCAGGTGAACTGCGTGATGATATCGAGCTGCTACACGGTGCTGCAAGTCCGTTCCAGCTGGACCATTATCTCAGAGGCAATCAGACCCCGGTATTTTTTGGCAGCGCTCTTAACAATTTCGGTGTTCAGGAGCTGTTAGATGCTTTTGTTGAACTTTCGCCCCCGCCCACGCCGAGGCCTACCGAAACTCGCCTGGTTTCACCTTATGAACCGGATTTTTCCGGGTTTGCCTTCAAAATTCAGGCAAATATGGACCCGGCGCATCGTGACCGCATCGCCTTCGTCAGAATCTGCTCAGGCAAATTTACCCGCGGCATGAAGGTCATTCACCACCGCCTCGGAAAAGAAGTCTCTTTTGCTAACGCAACCATCTTTATGGCTCAGGATCGCCAGAATATCGAAGAAGCTTATCCAGGCGACATCATTGGCATTCACAATCGCGGCACGATCAAGATTGGCGACACTTTTTCCCTCAAAGAACCGCTTAAATTCACGGGAATACCCAGCTTTGCCCCGGAAATTTTCAAATCGGTAATTTTAAAAAATCCGCTTAAATCGAAACAGCTGCACAAAGGGTTGCTGCAGCTTTCTGAAGAAGGTGCGGTTCAGGTTTTCAGACCGTTACTGGGCAACGATTTTATTCTTGGTGCAGTAGGCACACTGCAGTTCGACGTAACGATTTCGCGACTGAAAGAAGAATATGGTGTTGATGCCATTTATAGCCCGGTAGAATTCTCGACCGCCCGTTGGATCGCCAGTGAAAATCCGGCTAAGCTTGAAGAATTCAAAAAACGTTATAAAACCAGCCTGGCCACCGATTCTGCCGAGGCGTTGACTTTTCTTGCGCCAGATAAATGGCGGTTAAACTACATCATGAAGGAGTGGCCGGAAATTATTTTCAACGAAACCCGCGAAAATATCTGAGTCAGGAGGATGCATGGGAAAAAGCCATAGACGGCAACGAAGGCAAACAAACTTAAACATTGGCAGACAAATGCCGATAATAAAAGTAGATGCATTATCCCAGGAGGCAGAAATGAGTAACGAAAAAGTTATCCGAAATGTTCTTCAGCCTGAATGCAAAAACTGCAGTCGCTATGCAATTTTGAAGTCGCCATGCGCAGTTGATGCCTGCATATTCCGTGAGCATAAACCCGGACACGACTGGTATCGGCCCTAAAAAAAAGAGACCGAAGGCCTCATATAACCTGACTCAGAGCTCTCTCTTCTCTGATGGGTCTATCTAAGTTGTTGTTTTTCTGCGGCCTCTCACTTTGTCCCGGCGTGAGAAAAGCACTGCACGAAAAAATTCACTTTACACTCACATTATAACAATTTTGCGTGCGGTACACCAAGGGGTAAATTTTTCCCAGCAATTCTCGGTGAGCGATAAAAACATGTATTGATCAAAGATTTCATCATTTTTTCAAAGCATTTATTCCCAATTGCCCTAATCGTTGAGAAAAATCCGTTTGAAGGGTATTGTACCGGGAGTTTGACAGTTAAAAAACTTTTTTTCTCCTAGAAGCCTGATCGTGGGCTATTTTTTTTGTCAAGTTTTCGCATTTATTTTGTTGTATGGTGTTGTAATTTTTGCTTTTTTGTGTTATCATAGAGGCATGAAACTCTACTACGATAAAAACTCAAAAGACCCCGTGTATTACGCCCAACAAGGCTTTCGCCACGGCAAATGCGTATTCTGGCGAAATCCGGCCAGTCATTCTGATTTAATCCGGCCACCCGTT
>DYKG01000007.1 GCA_020722725.1 Candidatus Methylomirabilis sp. | reverse complement strand
ATCCCGACGAAACCATTGCCGGAAGCTGCACCAATCCGCATACCGAGAATTGCTGCTCGCAAAGCAAAAAAATCGACATTTCGTCGGGTTTGTGCTAAGATTTTGCACACTTATATTTCAGAGGTTTGAAGGGTACACAAAGAATGACGCCTGTAAGAAAAATAATTTTTCTTCTGACCGATATTATCTGCATTTCATTTTCACTGGTTGCAGCCATCTGGCTGAAGTTTGACAAGCTTGACCCCTCTCACACTCATTATCTGCTGATGATGGTTCCGCTGCTGATCCCCGTCTGCATAGTGAGCTTCTGGGTCATGGGTCTATATAACAGAACCCTGCGCTTTACCTCGATTCCCGATATGGTTGCCGTTTTTACTGCGGTAACCGGTTGCTCAATGCTCAAACTGACATCGGTATATTTCCTTGAAAGTTTCCCTTCGCTGAGTGCGGTATTCATAATCGACTGGATGTTGAGTCTTATTTTGATCGGTGCTTCTCGCATCACACCGCGAATTATTCTCAACATGGCTGAAATGTCACCGGTTAGAAACTGGCTGTTCGGCAGATCGAACGAATCAACCAAGCGGGTTCTGATTATCGGAGCCGGGCAAGGTGGTGAAAGTGTTCTGCGCGAGATTAAACGCAACCTTAATCTGCCAATAACCGTAATTGGCCTGGTAGACGATGATGAAAAAAAAGCCGGTCAGATTATTCATGGCTGCCCGGTCCTGGGAAAATGTGAAAACATTTCAAACATTGTAAGAGATCACAATATTGATGAGATAATTATCGCCATTCCCTCAGCCTCGGGGCATGAATTGCGGCGCATTGTAAAGCTGTGCCAGGATTCAAGAGCTCGTTTTAAAACGCTGCCCGGCCTGCAGGATCTGATTGGTGGCAAGCTTGTCGGTCTTCAGCTTCGCGACATAGCAATCGAAGATCTGTTGAGACGTCCGCCGGCGCAGATAAATCTTGCCGAAATTGCCGCCTACATCACCGGCAAAACAGTTCTGGTAACCGGGGCAGGCGGCAGTATCGGCAGCGAAATCTGTCGTCAGATTCTGCCATTTCAGCCAAGTGTGCTTCTGTTGCTCGGCCACGGCGAAAACAGCATATATTCGAGCCATCAGGCTCTTATGCAAAATAAAGAGCTGGGCAATACTGCACTTATTCCAATCATTGCAGACATTCAAGACCGCGCTAAAATAGATCAGGTTTTCAAGTCACATCACCCCGAAATCGTTTTCCATGCGGCGGCTCACAAACATGTACCCATGATGGAAATTAACCCTGAAGAAGCGATTAAAAACAACGTAATCGGCACCAAAAATGTTGTAGAAGCTTCTCACAACCATAAAGTCGAGCGCTTTGTCATGATCTCGACTGATAAAGCAGTTAACCCGACTTCAATTATGGGCGCCACCAAAAGAGTTGCCGAGAAAGTTCTCAAGGGCTATGCCAGAAGAAGCTCAACCAGGTTTGTTGCAGTAAGATTCGGCAACGTTCTTGGCAGTCGTGGCAGCGTAATACCACTGTTCAAGAGGCAGATAGAAGAAGGTGGGCCAATAACCATCACTCACCCGAAAATGATCAGATATTTCATGACAATTCCCGAGGCCAGCAAACTGGTTATTCAGGCCGGCGCTTACGGTAAGGGCGGCGAAGTGTTCATTCTCGATATGGGTGACCCGGTTCGCATTGTTGATCTGGCCGAAGATTTGATCAGGCTTTCAGGACTTGAAGTGGGCAAAGATATTGAAATTCGTTTTACCGGTATCAGACCGGGTGAAAAATTGTATGAAGAGCTGCTGACTGCATCTGAAGGCATTACTGCCACGAGAAACCGCAAAATTTTCATTGCCAGGCCTGAAGAAGTTGATGAATCAATGCTGTGCTCGCAGGTTGAACGGCTTGAAGCTGCTGCCCGTGAAGGTAAAAGCCATAAAGTCATCAGCACTCTACAGGAAATCGTGCCGTCATTTTCGCCAAACCGCGACATAGTTCACAGTGATAATCATAATCACGAAGCCCGTGACAAGTTTGCGGAAACTCCCAGGCTGAGAGTTATACAAAGCTGATTTCAGATTTCGGGTCTGGCGAATCAATTCACCAACCATGCCCAAAGACTAACTAACAGCCGACCACTGCTGTCAAATTTTTGTTTGAAAAATGAGCCCGGAATAAACCTTATTCGGTCTTCTTTTCGTCGATGGAAGAAACCGGCGGATAAGGCTGAAAAGACGGCTTTTCAGGCTCAGCATGAGCTGGGATAACTGGCGGGTAAGGCTGGCTTTCACCCTTGTGTTCATGGGCTGCCATTGGCGGGTAAGGCTGGCTTTCAAGATGATCGCTGTTCGAGCCATCGGCTGGATCACGCACTTCCATTTCATCGTCTTTGAGAACCATGTCATCAGAGCCATCAACTTTCTCAAAATACTGAAAAAGCTTTTTGTCGAAGGCTCTCAGGAAAGCCTCGACACAAACCGGGTCGAACTGCTTGCCGGTAAATTTCTGCAGCTCGCCAATTGCGGTTTTAACAGTCAGGCCTTTTCGGTAAGGTCGGTTGGTAGTCATGGCATCAAAAGCATCGGCAACGCAGATAATGCGGCCATCGAGAGGAATGTTTTCGCCGGTCAGATGATCGGGATAACCACGCCCATCGTAATATTCGTGATGATGCAGAACACCGGGAATTTTATCGGCAAGAAAATCTACCGGGCGCAGAATTTTAGCGCCAATTGCCGGATGTTTCTTGATGATTGCATATTCTTCATCAGTCAATCGCCCGGGTTTTCTGATGATGCTGTCTTTAATACCGATTTTGCCCACGTCGTGCAGCAAACCGGCGTATCTGACATTCTCAACCTCTTTCCTGGTCATATTGAGCTCTTCAGCAATAGCAACCGAGTATAGAGTTACACGCCTTGAGTGACCCTGGGTATAGGGGTCTTTTGCATCGATGGCGGTGGCAAGAACCTCGATGGTAGAGAGATAAACCTTCTGAATGTTTTCGTATAGCCTGGCATTCTCAATCGCTGATACGGCCTGATTGGCCATATTTTCCAGCATTTCAACGTCATGTTCGTTGAAAGGAATGTCGCCGGTGCGGTTCAATACTTGCAACACACCGATAATTTTGTCTTTCAGCCGCATTGGAACACAGATCATCGATCTGGTAACAAAACCCGATTTTTTATCGGCACCCTTGAAAAATCTCGGGTCTTTTTCTGTATCAGGGACCATGACCGGTTTATTATTCTGAGCACACCAACCCGCGAGACCTGTTCCCATGGGGAGTCGGATTTCCTGGAGCTTGGCGCCCACATTCGGGTCACCCTGAACAATATGAAAATAAAGCTCGTTAGTCTGCTCGTCAACCAGATAAACCGTCGAAGTTTCACAGCGCATAACCTGGGTAGCAGTGCCCATGATCTTGGTCAACAACTCACGCAGATCGAGGGTTGAACTTACAACCCGGCCAACCTCAAGCAATGCCGACATTTCATCCATCTGCATTTTGACCAGTTCAACTTCAAGGAAAGTGCCGATGGAATTGGTTGCCAGCGCCCTGAACTCGAGCAGAGCCTGGTCATCGTCAAGAGGCTGGTCAAGTAGAATCATCATCCCAAATGGGTTATCAAGGGGTCCAACCGGAACAACCTGCCTGCTGTCACCACTTTCATCGGCAACCAGCCCAGCATTGATTTTCTGATGCTCCAGTTTGCTTCGGGTAAGCATCTCACAGAAAAAGTTCAAAGACTTTTCATGAAACCCGGCGTTATAGCGGATTCTTGACTGCTGAGCCGAGGCATCGTAAAAAATCAGACCAAATCCCGGCTGGCCAAACATGGCTGTAGCAGTTTCACTTAAAATTTTGAGAATACCATCAGTATTCTTGCCACCGGCAAGAATATTCTTCTGCGCATTGAAGAGGAGCTGCTGATAGTTTTTTGTACCTGATTCAGCCACCCTGCAGTAATCTCCTTAACCCAAACAATAAAAATTCAGTAAAATAAACCCTTTAGACTACCAGCCTGCCGCAAACTGATTTAACAATTTTCTCACAATCATAAAACAGAACGGTATAATCTGCTTCTATCGCTAACCTACCTGGCAATATCGCAACAGGTATGCGCTCGATGTTGCGTTTCCACCATATATCCGGAGACATTCCGGATACTGAGTCTAAACTGGCTATAATTCCTGCGTCTGCCTGAAAGGCGTTACCGTTGTCAATTCTTGTCGTGCCGCTGCTAAAGTGCATGCCACTGCCTATAACTGCAACCGAAAAATCAAACTGACTGTACCTCAGGGCCAGAGCCTTTTTATAGTCAGAATCTTTGCCATTCACATTTATTAATACGGGAAACGAATCATTCTTGTTGCTGAAAAAATCATCGAGAACTTCATGCGCATGCTCTAATGGAGTCTTAGGACTCTGATCGGCCGCGCATATCAGCCAGATTTTCTTATCCCCGACAGAAACCAGCTCCGTACCTTGCCCTGGGGCTGAATCGTCAAGATTTACCGGCCGTAAAATACGACCAGCAGATGAATCCAGTTCATCTCGACCAGCATGCCGGGCAATTGACTGTTCACCGGCAAAGATTATGTCTATTCCACTGTCAAAGAGCAGTTTTACTTGTGCCGCCAACGCCGGGGCAACCGAAAACAGGCCGCTGGCATTACACACAATCAAAGCCTGATTTCCAGCCACTTTTTTCACGCCGTCAACCACCGCCCGAAGCTGACCAGGAGTCAGTTCATGCATGATTAATCCCATGAAGGCTATGGCAAACATAAGCAGAGTAATTGTATCACATACATGATGTTACCACAACAAAAACAGCCAGATATATTTCCCCCGATCAGAAACTCATAAGCCAGCTGAAATTGAGGCTTTTTTCTTCAATGTTGTTGGTATTGAAATTTTTGTGCCGCTCAGAGTTTTCCTGGTATGCAATTTCAAGCGAGTGGTTTCGCGACAGCAGTTTTTCGACCCCGGCACGCCAGACATTTCTCTGATAAGAAGACCATAACAGATCTTCAAACTCGAGGTAATCTTTATCGATGTACTCGCTTCGCAATCTGAATTTAACCTGCTCAGTAAGCAAATATTCATACGCTGCAGCAATTTTCAGCTCATCTTCATCGGGGTAAAACAACCGATTTTCATCGTAGCGCCGGCGCTGGCCCTCAAATCGCAGACTGCCACGACTGCGTCCTTTGGCATAAAGACCTTCGTATTTCAGAAGGTTTATACGCATATTTTCCTGAGAAAAATTGCTGTTTTCAAGCACTTCATCGATAAAAGTCACCGTCTGAGCAAGATTGGTATTATACTCCCAGGTTGCCGAAAGAGAAAGACGGTTTGAGTAATGGTCATAGAGGAAGTAAACTCCCGATTCATTGCGCCAGTCTCTTTTTTGATAGTAATCATCAATTCTCAGGCAGATATCATCGCTGAGTTCATAGGCAAGTTCCATTCCGATTCCCGCATTGGTCGAACGGTTGCTGATTCTGGTTCTTTCAAGAGTGCCCGCATCGCCGTAAAATTTCAGGTAAAGGTCGCCTCTTGTTTTAACCTGCTTGTATTTTGCCCGGGGGTCATCGTCTTCAGGACTTCTCGTCCAGTCAGTGTAGTAATCAACCGCTTTTCTGGCAGCCATACCGGTGGGAAAATTTTCAAAAAAACTACGTTCACCCCTGGTCGAATTGGCCAGTTGAACAAATTTGTGATGACCGCGCATGTAGGTCACCACCTCAAACTTTACCTGCCCATCACGGTAGTTGAGCTCAAAATCATTTTCGAATTCGCGCTCTTCGTAAGAACCTTCGAGATTCAGACAGGTTCGCTGGGAAAATTCATGGCAGAAAAGCCCTGATCCACGATTGGCACGAGTCTGCCATTGATTGAACAATGGGACATCATAATAATTGTTGAAGAAATCCAGCTGGAAATAATCATGGTCTCCAGCGGCAATACCAAAGCTGAGATTTAGTTCGTGATCTATTTCCCGGTATTTGCGGCTGTTGACCGCCCGCGAATAATAATCTTCGTTATTGTAGTGCAAAAGATACAGTCGTTCCTTGATATCGATGAACTGGGTCTCGTTCAAATCGCCACGAATCGCGAGAAACATGTCATTTTCGGTACTGATGAAATTGCGGTCATACTGATCTGCGATAAAAACCGGAATTGATGCCATAGCCGGGTATTGAGGACGATAGAAATCCTGTCTGGTGCTGTCAACCGTGTTTCTCGAGTCAAGATCGAACTCGAGAGCAAAAATATCATCAGCAGCAGTTGCAAAACTGCTGCAAAAAAGCAGGCCGATCAGAATCGGCAGAATCTTTTTTATTGCTTTAACATGGCCTGACATCAGACAGTTTCCACTATTGATCAAGATCGAACATTTTTCCGCAATCTACTTTCGGCAGATTATTCAAAAGCCTGAACGATTTCTGATTAATTATGGTCAATTAGCCCTTTTTTGGCAGGGTTAATTGTGGTAAACTTCTGCCGTCGATCAGCATGGTCGGCACTTAAATTATCAGGAGGCTTTAATGTCTATTATTGATGCTATTCAGGCCAGAGAAATTCTCGATAGTCGCGGCAATCCCACTATTGAAGTTGAAGTACTGCTCGAAAGCGGCGCTTATGGCGTAGCTGCAGTTCCTTCCGGCGCCTCGACCGGCGAACATGAAGCCGTTGAACTTCGCGACGGTGACAAGAAGCGTTATTTGGGCAAAGGCGTTCTTAAAGCCGTAGAAAATGTAAATGAAACCATCGCCAATGAACTCGAAGGCATGGATGCAATGGAACAAAGAACCATCGACGCGACAATGATCGCTCTCGACGGCACCAAGAATAAAGGCAAACTCGGCGCGAACGCAATTCTTGGCGTTTCAATGGCGGTTGCAAAAGCCGCAGCCGAACTGGTCGGTCTGCCACTTTACCGCTACATTGGCGGTACCAATGCCTGCACCCTTCCGGTTCCAATGATGAACATCCTCAACGGTGGCTCACACGCTGACAACAACGTGGATTTTCAGGAATTCATGGTTATGCCGGCCGGCGCCAAATCTTTCAGTGAAGCACTGCGCATGGGCGTAGAAACCTTCCATTCGCTGAAATCGGTTCTAAAAGCCCAGGGCTACAATACCGCTGTTGGTGACGAAGGCGGCTTTGCACCCAATCTTAAATCGAACGAAGAAGCAGTAGAACTGATTCTCGTAGCGATTGAAAAAGCAGGCTACAAAGCAGGCAAAGATATTTACATCGCTCTTGACCCGGCCGCCAGCGAATTCTTCGACAAAGGCAATTATGTCTTCAAGAAATCAGACAAATCCAGGAAGACCCCCGAACAGATGGCTGATTATTGGCTTGACTGGGCAAAGAAATACCCGATCATCTCTCTCGAAGACGGCATGGCCGAAGACGACTGGGCAGGCTGGGAATACCTCACCAAGAAAAACAAAGGCAAAATCCAGCTCGTCGGCGATGATCTCTTCGTAACCAACGTTGAAAGACTGAAAATGGGCATTGAAAAAGGAATCGCCAACTCAATTCTGATCAAGCTCAACCAGATCGGCACCCTGACCGAAACTCTCGATGCCATTGAAATGGCTAAACGCGCCGGTTACACCGCTGTCGTTTCACACCGCTCAGGCGAAACTGAAGACACCACTCTGGCTGATCTCGCAGTAGCCACTAATGCCGGTCAAATCAAAACCGGCTCTGCTTCAAGAACTGACCGCATTGCAAAATATAACCGCCTGCTCAAGATCGAAGAAGAACTTGGCAGCGACGCCAAATTCATGGGACTCGACAGCTTCTACAACATCAGAAAGTAAACTTACAGGCCAGGAACGGCACAAAGAGCCTGTTTCCAGGCTTTGTCCTGTAAACCTTGATCGCCCGACTCGATCGGGCGATCTTTGTTTTAGAAAAAGTCTTGACTAATTTGCTTTTGCAGCATATTTATATTGCATCGCAAAAAACAGATAATTGGAGACTCGATGTTATGGCAAAATACGCAAGAATAATTGGCACAGGCTCATTTGTACCGACTGAAGAACACCCGAATGATGAACTGAGAAAAAAGTTCGGCACCGAAGTAATCAACAAAAACGAAGAGGCCACCGGCATTCTTACCAGATTTTATGCACCTGCGGACTGGGTCACCTCTGATCTTGCAGTTGCAGCATGCAAGAAAGCTCTGGAAGATGCTGCCACTTCTGTTGAAGAAATCGACCTGATTGTTCTTGGAACCGACACCCCGGATCATATCACACCGGCAACTTCTGTTGTGGTGCAACATAAACTTGGGGCAAAACGGGCCGGAACTTTCGATGTGGGCTGCGCCTGCGCTTCATTTCCGACTGGTCTTGCAATTGCGGCCGGCATGATGTGCAATCAACCGAACATCAAAAAAGCCCTGGTAATTGGGGTTTACATGATGCAGCGCCTGGCTGACCGTGAAAATGACCCGATGAGTTTCTACTATGGTGATGGCGCAGGCGCAGCAGTTCTCGAAGCCTCTGACCAGCCCGGATTCATCTCTTCAGCCCTCTCTGCCGACGGCTCATTTCATGAGTGCTGGGGAATTTATGCCGGCGGCACCAAAGAACCTGCTACCGTAGCAGCAGTTGAGCAGGGTCGCACTCAGGTCAGGTTCGTCACTCCCTTTCCATCTAGCGTCAATCGTGAAGGCTGGCCGCAAAGAGTCAGAGAAGTGGCCAAAAACGGCAACTTCGAAATAAAGGATATCGATCATATTGTTTTCACCCAGGTACGCAGCAAAACCATTACCCAGGTAATGGAAGACCTGGGACTGCCTGAAGAAAAAGCGATAAAGATCATGCATGAATTTGGCTACATGGGCTCAGCCTGCCTGCCAGTAGCATTCGATCTGGCAAGAAAACGCAACCTGGTAAAATCAGGTAATCTGGTGGTCTTTGTCGGCTCAGGAGTTGGTTACAACCAGTGTGCCGTCGCCTTCAGAATCTGATCAGAATTTTTCAAACGCAATAACCTGCATTTATTCTTTTTTTTATCGTAAAGCATTAACTGTTCTAACCAATTCATCTGATTATTTTTTCAAATAATCAGATGAATTCTTTACTAAAATCAACTTAAAGTGCTATAATAGTCGTGATTAAGACAGCATCGCCTTAATCATTTTGGGGCTGTAGCTCAGCTGGGAGAGCGCGACATTCGCATTGTCGAGGCCGACGGTTCGATCCCGTTCAGCTCCACCGAAAGACAGTAGATTGAAGTCTCGTACTGGTCGCCAGATCGAGCGAACAACTGAAATCGGCAACGGAACCGGCCGCGGCCGCCACACCACCACTTCGGGGCATCTGCATCAGCTGCAAAGCGGAGCCATTCTCATCGACACTCCAGGGCTTCGCGAGGTTGGCATTACCGATGTAGAAGCGGGGCTGAGCGAAACATTTGCCGAAATTGAAGATCTGGCTGCCCAATGCCGATTTTCTGATTGCAGCCACATTTCTGAGCCTGGTTGCGCCGTTCAGAAAGCGATAGAAGATGGTATTCTGTTACCTGAAAAACTGCAAAGCTACCAGAAATTGAAAAGAGAATCGGCCCGTTTCAGCCAGATCGTTGCTGAAAAGCGGCGCAAAGAAAGGGGTTTTGGCAAAATGGCTCGCGAAGTTCTAAAAGTAAAAAAGCATTTGAAAGGCTGAATCTTGAGATGCCCCGATCAAGTCGTGGCATGACAAATTTGCTAAACTAGTTCCTATGGGACAGCCTTTTTTCTGCGTTACGTTTAAAACGGGCTCAGCGACCGAAAAAAGAGCTTTTATACGGTCAGGTTTTCGGGGGAAACCAGAACCTTCTGACCCCCGGAAACCTGATCAGCCGCCCATCAATTATCAACAACCCGGCACCGATAAGCAGCATGCCATAAACCTCATTATTCCTGATTGTTTCATTCATGATCGTCACGCTGAAAACAAACGCGCTCACCGGTATCAGAAGCGTTACCAGAAGTGCATTGGTAGCGCCCGATGAAGCAATCAGGCGAAAATAAATCAGGTAAGCGGTACCGGTACAGATCATTCCCAAGAAAACTACCTATAACCAGGTTTTGAGATGAAGAGTCGAAAAAGCAGGGATTTCAACAAACAGCAATCCGGGCAGCATGAAAATCAGTCCGCCAAGCAGACTTACCGCAGATACCATCGTTGACGGCAGCAGGCGGAAACGCTTGGCGTAGATTCCCGCCGCGGCATACATGAAAGTACCGCACAAGACACCAAAAGGCCCAAGGTTTACCAGTTCAAAACTGTTATTCAGCCCCGGGGCAACCATCACGATTATTCCAGCAAGGCCAGAAAGAACGCCAAAAATCTTGTTGACCGAGAGCTTTTCGTCATCGGTAAAAAACTGGGCAAGAATCATGACAAAAATAGGTGAAGTGGCATTTAAAATCGATGCGGTTGCCGTGTCGATATACTGCTGCGCCCAGGTAATTGCCAGAAATGGCGCGGCAGTATTGATTATGCCCAAGAAACCCAGAGAAAACCAAGCCTGAGCGGAAACCGGAAACCCCAATTGGCGCAGACGACAGACCGACAATAAAAATACTGAGGCAATCGAAAGCCGGAAAAGCACAATGAAATAAGGCGGCAATTCTATCAGGGCAGTTTTGAGAAACATGAATGAGCTGCCCCAGATAACCGATAGAAAAATCAGCCAGAACCAGTCTTTAAGCGCCACAGAAATCCTGTTTTCAAATGAGTGCGCTATCCTACAACATTTTTCGGCTGATTAAAAGAGAAAGAAACGAATCAAATTAAATCTTTATCAATCAAAAATAAAGCGAGCCGCGCCATGGCATTAGCGCATCCTGCGCGTCACACGGCGATCGGCCCATCAAAACATTTTTTGGGAACCCGGATCAGAACTCGGAATCGTAAGAGTCACCGCGATTACCGGGTGGAAGGTTCGGCAGAGCAGGCATCAAAGCCGGAATTGCTTCGCTTTGCCCCATGGAATTCAGATGATTTACCAGTCTCTGTCTGATATCGTCGACCCTGAGGTCTCTATCAGGATAAATACCGCGCTGACGGGCACGATAAACCATCTGGTTCATACGATTCCGGGCATCGTCGGGCAGAGGCACAACCTGTTCGATAACAGCCTGTGGGCCAATCGGAGTAAGCTGCAAGGCATTGGGGTCTGCGGGTAACAGCGCCGGGGGAGTCAGGGGAGACGGGGTTACCAGACCAATTCCCGGGGCGGATGGCGGCGCAAGTTGATCAAGCTTTTTGCGATGTTCTGCCATAGCCAGTTCCCAGGTGTACACATCGGGTTCGTAGATTCTGGGCGCGTTGTGTTCTTTAATTCCTCGAACAAACGCGCGTTTATTCTTGTTAAAAACATCATGACCGGTTTTTGCATACAGCCCATCACGAATCATGGTTTCAGAAAAGTCGAGAAACTCCATCTGATCGCGCAAAGGTCCTTCCAGCTCGGCTTGAACCGGCTGCCAGACCAGCAGTAATGCGGCAAGAGCCGAAACCATATTTTTCATCTTGATGCTCATGACGTCCTCCAGAATGATGCTGATAATACAAGAAATGAAATGTGTTCAAAACCAGAAAGACTGTCAAGGAAATTTTTGGAAAAAAAAAGCCCGGCGGCTGCAGATGAAACAACGCCGGGTTTTTTAAGGTTTTGGCAGATCAGGTGAATTTTACTTCGATAGATCTTGGTTTAAGTTCTTCAGCTTTTGGCAGGAAGAGCGACAGCACCCCATTTTTGAGTTCAGCTTGAATTTTTTCCTGATTGACCAGGTCGGTCAGTTCAAACTGCCTGAAGTAGTTGGAAGGTTCGAATTCGCGGAACAGATAGGCGCGATCTTTTTTTGTTTCAACGTGGCCTTCGATGGTCAGAAGACTGTTTTCAACCTTGATTTTGAGGCCGTCACGATCAACGCCGGGTAGATCAACCATTACATGCAGGCCATCTTCTTCTTCATAAATATCGGTCAACGGAGTTATGAAAGCCTGTGGATGGCGGGTAATTTCTCTTTTAATAATAGCATTTTCATTATTTGTGGTTTCGGGAACAGTTTTTTCAGCCATGGTAGTCTCTCCTTTCATTTAAATCATCTGAATTAGTCAAGCTTGATTTCGATCTGGCGGGGTTTGGCTTCTTCTGCCTTGGGCAGCGTGATGCTAAGAATGCCAAGTTTGTATTCGGCACCAACTCTGTCAGCATCGATGGGAACGGGAAGTTCGATGGTGCGGGTAAACCGGCCGGCTGCCCGTTCACTGCGGTGGAACTTGTCTTCGGCGATGTTTGACTGGGCTTTTTCGCCACTGATGGTAAGTTTATCCCGCACTGCCGACACTTTGAGAGATTCGGTAGCAAGGCCAGGAGCTAGAGCTTCGACATATATATTCTGGTCATCGCTCGAAACATTCATCAGAGGGAAATGTCTGGCCGAAACTCCAGGCAAAAAAGCCATTTTTGGCCAGCTGCCAAAACCGCTGATTTTAGAGAGTTCACCGAGTTGCGACTGCAGTGTTTCCATTTCCTTTAACAGATTCCATATAGACATATTCAAATCCTCCTTTGAATCTTGGTTTAAGATTGATTACATTTTTCTTTAAAGCAAAGCCTGTGCCAACTCACAAAACCCGCTTTTTATGCGGATATTCCCTCTTCACCGAATTGTCGCACGACAAAATTGCAACGTCGCTGCTACGAATCAGGCGACAGTCAATAAAGAAATAACTGGGGCGAAATCACCTGCTGACCCCGGGGTTTCGTTTCAAGGCTGTAAATGCTCAAGAAGGTACAGCTGGATGGTATCTGATGGTCACGCATAATGATCAGGCCCGGGTCATTCCAGACCCCGGTAGTTTTTAATTCGGCGAAACGCATGGCAAAAATCTCGGTAACGTCGATAAAGACTTCATGTTTCGAGTTTAGCCCCAGGATTCCCGGTGCTGAGAGAGATTCGAGATAATCGCCGCCGGGTATATGCCACGAAAGCAACGGCGCACTGAATTCCCAGTTGCAGCCATCTGCTTTGCGACGACGGATATGAAATCTGTTGTTGCCTTCAAGGAATGGCCGGGTAAGCGGGTAAACCCGCACGGGAACCTGCTGATTAATATTCCGGTCAGCAATAACCAGCCTCAGTTTTGCCTGCCTAAGCCTGAATTCAGATAGATTCAAACCCGCTTCGGCAAAAGCCCGGGGAACATCAAAGCAGATGAGATAACGCAGACCGGTTACAAAACCCCAGCTGCCGATCTGGCCGGAAAGATCGCCGCCAGCGTTGGCAGCAGATTTCCAGGCCCGGTTTTGCGACCGGGGATGCCGGATAAAAGCATCTTTGCCTGTTCTAACGATTACTCTGGCTTTTTCGCTGCGTGCTGGAGTATATGGCCATTTGACCATTCTGAGACATTTCGGGCATTGAAAGGCGCCTTCAGAAAGGCGAAAATTACAGCCCGGGCAATAGCTTACCGCCAGAAGTTTTGCTGCCACAAGCAGAGTTAGAACACAAGTTGCCAGCCATTTTTTCATTCTGGCTCAGGCACTCTGCTGCATTTCAATTTTGATGCGGTTCATCATCTTTTCAGAATAACTGCCCTGCTGGCTTTTGGGACCGGCAGTCTTCAAAATTTTGTCAAAAACCTGCAAGGCTTCTCTATAGGCACGGCGGCGGTAATAAACCATTCCCAGATTCAGTTTGAGCGTGATATCTTCAGGGTTGATATTGGTTGCCATGACATAGGCCTTGGTTGCATCGATCAATTTACCGGTTTTGTAATAGAGGTTACCAAGTGCAGAATAAACATAAGCGGCTCTGGGATTGATTTTAATTGCATCCTTCAGGTATTTTTCGGCATCACGCAAAGCACCAAGCCGCATCTGCTTCATTCCCTCATTGAAGGCTTTCTGGAATTCCTCCTGGCGTTTTCTTGCGGCAGTAAATGCCTTTTCAGTCTTCTGAAATTCTTCAGGTGAAAGAACGGCTTCAAGAGCCACAAGAGCTTCACGGCTGATAACCGGGTCTTTATCTTTCAATGCTTCAATCATAACGGCTTTTGCCTGAGACGCTTTGATTATACCAAGCCCCTTGATTGCCATGCGCCTTTCTTCCCATACGTTTTGCGGGCGGGCAAGCGTAACCAGGTCGTTAATAATGGCGGGATTGCCAATTTCTGCCAGCGCCTCAATATAGGCAAGTCGAGACTCAAGCTCTTTTTCTTTTTCAAATCTTTTTTTGAGTTCTTCGTAACTTCGCTGATGGTTGATTTTAGCCAGGGATTTAATGATATGAATTTTCAGATCAAGGGTGTCTTCATCGAGAAGTTTGAGCAGATCGACAAAAGCGCGAGAAGCCCGAAATTCGCCGAGAATTTTTACTGCCTGAAATTTCAGAGTCCATGATTCACGCTGTAGAGTTGAGATTAGCCCGGGTACTGCCGAATCGTCACCAATGTGGCCAAGGGCTACAATAGCAGCGGTAGCCAGGTCTTCATCGTCATCTTCGAGAGACTCAAGAAGCGCACTGACCGCACATGAATCGCCGAGAATTCCAAGAGTTTCGGCGCTGGCGATGCGGGCAGGCCAGTATTCATCTTTCAAATGAGGCAATATCTGATCGGCATCTTTCTGGATGCCGAGTTGGCCGACTGCAAGTATTGCCTGCCTTCTTACTTCTTCTGCTTTTGAATTAAGCATCTGCAGTATCAACGGTCGAGCCTGGTCCTTGAAACCTGTCAGAGTGCGACGTATCCAGTAACTGATGTGTTCGTCGAATTTACCAAGATTGCGGCAGAGCTTGGGCACCACCACATCCTTATCCATACGTTGAAAAGTAGAGCAGACACTTTCAAGAAGCTTGCGCTTGTCGCTCTTGAGCAAAGCGAAAAGATCGTCGATTACTTCTGAGCCATAATTGGCCAGAGCCTTTTGAGCAGCGTCGCGAATGGCTTCAGACTGGTCTTCGAGCGCTTTGAAAAGAAGCGGCAAAGAAATACTTGAACCGATTTTTCCAAGTGAACGCAAAACCCAGTAACGAATTTCATGGTCTGAGGAATCGGTTGCCAAAGCGGTCAGCTCCATCAGAGCCTCTTCGCCATAGGTGCCGAGCACGTCAGAAGTGGTTTTTCTGATAGTCCAGGATTTGTCTTTGAAAAGCCTGATCAGCTGCTGATAAGCTCCGGGAGGTTTAATCTCGCCAATACTGCGCAATGCCCAGTATCGCACGTCTTCTTCGATCGAATTCAATGCGCTCAAAAGCTGATTAACCGCTACCCGGCCGAATTTAACCATAGCCTTACAGGCATGTTTTCTGACCACCCAGGCAGGGTCAAGAAAGCGCTCAATAATCAGTGCTATCGAATCAGGGTTCTGGTAACTGCTCATTGCCTCGAGGGCAGCCATACGAATTTCAGCATCGGGATCTGACAGAAAGCGGCGAATTTCGGGGTAAGCGCTTTTTTCGCGCATTTTGCCGAGAATTCTGATTGCCCAGTATTTTCTTTCCTTATCCTGGCTTTCGAGAGCATTAACCAGCGGGGCAATGGCCTCACTGCCCATTTCTGTCAGCGCCTGAGCGGCAAGTGCTCTGCCCATCCAATATTCGCTTGAAAGGCTTTCCATGAGATAGGGAATCGAATGGGTGCCGAAATCTTTCAAAATATCGTAAATCAGGTCGCGAATCTGTTCTGATGGCTGGGAAAGGGCCTCGAAAAGCTTGCTTGCGACATGGGGGTCGCCGATTTCGCGCAAAGCGCGCAATGCCGCGATTCTAACCCCGATATCACGATCCTGAAGTTTTTCCAGAAGAATTTTGCTGTGACTTCGGTCGCGCAGATTTCCCAGGCAGATGGCTGCCCAGAAACGAACGTTCGAATCATTGTCTTCAAGGGCGGATTTCAGCGCTTCAGCCGCGCCCGTACCCATGCGTTTAATCGCCATTGCAGCCCGCGAACGCATTTTCCACTCTTTATCACCAAACAGCCGAATCAGAAGAGCCAGACTTGATTTTGGATGTCGCGACAAACTGCGTGCAGCCATATTCGCCACCGCATCTTTGGCATCACGAATCAGAGTCATAAGCGACCGCACCGCATCGTCATCATTGCTCATGCCGAAAGAATGGGCAACCCGAAGGCGAACATCGGCTGATTTGTCGTGTGATAGTGGTAAAAGCAACTGAGTGAGATTAGGCGGACCGATCAGGGTGAGGGCCTCGACGGCCGCGCATCTTACTTCGCGCGAACGATCGCCGGCAACCTGGGCAAGAGGTTCAACTGCCAGCGGCGTTTTGAGGCGCCCCAGTTCTTTAACTGCTTTGAGTCGTTTGGTGATGAGAGTTGAGCGCAGGTCGGTCACCAAATCTTCAACTTCACGCTGAACCTGACAATCGACCTTGTTAACAAATTTACCGACCATCTTCAAAACCTCGGCTGAGTTTTTTCAATTTATCCAGCTGTATAACATATCATTATTGCCATTGTTTCGCGCCATTTTTTTCCATCTCAGGCAGGCTGCTTGGATTCATAATAGTCAGCTGGTTGACCTGGGCGGTTAAAAAAGCTATTATCGGCATTGAAACCTTTTCAGGGAGAAATTCAGATGAGAACAAAACCAGTTTTGGTGGCAATCGCTCTAATATTGATGGTTTTCGCCACCTTGATGGCGGATGAAACTATTGTTGCCGGGCAGCCCCCGATTACCATGAAGGCAGCCCACTGCCATATCCGACTGATAGAATTCGTTCTGGCAACAAGATTGACCGTCGCCCAGAAAGATTCTTTTCTTACCGCAATCAAGAATGAATGTTCACAAATGCCCGAGGCTGACCGCAATAATTTCCTTTCGGCCCTTGAACTGGCCGGTTCAATGGAAGAAATGGATGAAGCGGGGCACGAAGCGGTTAAGTTCGTGCTGAAAAAAGACTTTGAAGAAACGGCCATGAGCCTGCCGGCTGATCCGGCCGCTGCGCTATATCTGCAACTTCAGCGCGAGCTTGCCAGCCCGGCGATTCAGCTCAATGAAGAGATAGTAACCAACCAGTCATTTGCTGCCTTGATCGAGTATCTCGAATTCGTCGCCAGCCCGGATAAGCCGGAAAAGTTTTCTGCAGAAACCGTTGCCACAATTAAAAAACTGCTGGAAGAATCATTTCTCAAGCTCAGCGAAGAAGAACGCTCAACTCTAGATGATTTCGAGCTAACCTGGCATATGATCAGGGCCGGCTGGCAGAATTCCACCAATCAGGCAGCTAAAGATGCGGCACTCAAAGCAATGCTGGCTACCGGGATCAAAGGCGGCAGTATAGATCTGACCAAATTGAAAGCCTGCCTTGCATCAGACATTTATGGCGATCTGCTCGACAATGCTGCTGAACTTGGCTTTGAGCCAACAGAATGGACCGTGGGTCTGAAAAATCAGGTCTGGTAAGAAGAGGAAAAAAATGCAAAGCATAGCCTATAGAAAAAAATATCTGGTAACTGAATCCATCGGAGCCACAAAGCTGCATGAATCTTATCTGGTAATTGATCCCGAAACCAGAGAGACACTGGCCGAAATAGTAGAAGAAGCTTCAACCGGACAGAAAATTGCAAAAATGTTTCTAGACAAGGCTTTTCTTCCGGTTAAGCTGGTAATGCATTCGGCAGATGGACACCTGATCATGGAAATGGGTCAGCCCGCATCTCTTTTTTCGGCGGCATTTACGGTAAGAAACGCTGACGGTAGGGTTTTATGCGTTTTCAGAAAGAAATTTTCGCTGATCAGACCGGAAATTCTGGTCGAAGATAGCCAGGGGCAAAAGATTGGTCGCATTGTGGGCGGCTGGAAATTCAGAAACTTTCAGTTCCAGGACAATAATAATAATGTTCTTGCAACAATAGGCCATAAATATGGCGGGTTTGCCCGGGAACTTTTGACCACCGCCGATGATTATGAAGTTACCATGACAGCAGATGCTGAAATGGCTTTAATCACGCTTGCTTCGGTAATCTGCATCGACTTTTTCTATCACGAAAGCTGAGACGCTTTTTTTCGGCGAAAACGTGCCCATAAATGGGTTATGCGGCCCCAGAAATTGAAAAACCCGAGGCCGGCATTCAGGTTTTTGCGCCAAAACGGGGTTAAATAAGCGAGATTTATCAGCACCCGATAGACTTCTTGAAGATTCTCGGCTGAGAATTTCAGTTTATCATCGCTGACCTGCAGTTTCCAGAGCTTTGCCAGCTTTTCAGCGGCTCTTGCTCCATCACGCATTTTTAACTCAACATTGACCATGCCCGGCGGCGAGAAAATCTGCGGGGTTTCTTCATTTAATGCTTTCACCGCCCCGGCATAAAGTTTATCTCTGACCCTTTCACGGCTTTCACAATCATTTTTGGGTACCTCAACACAGGTAAGCCATGGCATGACGTCTCCGGCCTGGCGACATGCCTGCGGGCATCCTGAAAAAAAGGCGGGTTTCAGCCCATACCCGGCAACCGAAACGGCAAAAAGTTCAGCTTCGGTCAGGGGGCGACCATCAGCTTTCAGTTCAGCAAACCTTGAAGTCAGTGTATGGGCAAGAAAGCCATCGGTACCAGAAGCTGCATGCAGGCCAACCAGAAAAAGCAAATCGAAGCCTGAGCAATCGCCGATTCCCATTACTGGTTCCGCCTGGTAACCCTGACTCAATTCTGCGCGAGAATCAAGCAAATCAGCAAAAATATTGAAGCCGGTGCGGTGGAAATCTTTCACTTTTACGCGTGCAACTTTCCCTGTGGCTTTTATTGCTGCGATAATGGCATTCAAATCAAGAGTAAGATCTATGCAGGCCCTGACCCAGCCATCGTTGAAAAGCTGACTGTCGGCCTTGTTCAAACATCCGCTTGAACCTTCGATATCAGCAATTATTAAGATAGACTTAGCGGAACTTGTTGTGCTCAATTACCCGATACAGCTTTCTCTGGACAAACAGATCGACAATTTCCCGGTTGATATGCTGATTATTCACGTCAAAATAGAGAATGTCTATTGCTTTTGCCAGCGGAACTGCCGGTTTATATGGGCGGTCCTGGGCAGTCAAAGCGTCAAAAATATCAGCAACGCTAAGCATCTGCGATTCAAAAGGAATCTCGTTAATCTGCATGTGGTTCGGGTAACCCCGACCATTCAGTTTTTCATGATGTGCATAGGCAATTTCGGGAATGCGATTCAGGCTTTTGGTCCAGGGTATTTTCGAAAGAAAATTAAAAGTATGTCTGACATGTGATTCGATTTCAATTCTTTCAGTTTCTGATAAAGAACCCCGTCTGATTGATAGAACATGAGTTTCACGTTCGGTCAGATAAGGAGTCTGCATTCCGTCATGATCGATATGCTGCAGATTGGCAATTTCAAGTAATCGATGGAAATTCCCGTCTTCCATTACCGATGGCTCGTTTGAACGAATGAGAAATTCAAGAATTTCCTGAACTTCAAGAATTTTGCTGCTAAATTTACCTTCAAGAGCAGGTTTAACCAGATTGAATTTTTCAATTCCGTATTTTACCGCATAATCGAGGCATTCTTTGTAAAAATCAGCTTCAAGCGATTTCTGAATGTAATTGTATCTCTGCTTAAGCAGTTCAAGCTCGTGGGGAAAAAGTTTTTTGGCCTTAACCAGAATTTCTTCATGAACGCCAACTTTGCCAAAATCATGCAGCAGAGTCGCGTAGCGCAGTTCGGTAAGCTTTTTTTCATCAAAATAGAGATTGGCGAAAGGGCCGTCATTAATCGAATTAATTTCTCGGGCGATGGCGAGAGTAAGTTCTGAAACTCTTTCAGAATGACCACGGGTGGTCGGGTCTCGAGATTCGATGGCAAAAATAGAGGCTTTAACAAAGCCTTCAAAAACATTTTTGATATCCTGGTATAATCGAAGGTTTTCAATTGCAACCGCCGCTTGAGAAGCGAGACTACTCAAAAGTTCAAGATCATCGAAGCGAAATGGAATAACCTTATCCACATCGAGGGGTTCGCCCGGAACACTTTGGGCATAATCGGTTCGCTTGTTTATCAGCTGAATTACCCCCAGAACCTGCCCTTCAAGGTTTTTCATCGGCACAGCAAGCATCGATTTTGATCGGTAACCCGTTTGTTCATCGTAACTTCGGTTGAAGGTAAAGGGGAAATTTTCACTGATTTTGTAAGAATCAAGAAGGTTTAATGGGCTTTTTGAGCTGGCAGTATAGCCGCTGATGCTTGCACAGCTGATTTCTATGGGAGTATCCTGCTTAACCGCCCAGTCTAGCGAAACATTCTGTGACAATTTGAATCGCATCCGTGATTCATTTTCGACGAGATACAGGCTTCCCGCATCAGCTTCTGCAATATTTCGGCTTTGGGTAAGGATCATATCAAGAAGTTTGTCAATATCGCTTTCAGCAGAGAGAGCAATGCCTATTTTATGCAAAGCTTTGATGTTCTGTTTGGCAACTTCAAGCTGCGCGGCATAATCGTGCAGCGGCAACCATGCACTTTTTCCTTCAGCGGCATTTTTGATTGCTTCGACGATCAACTCAGAAGATTCGCAATTCTGCAGATAAGTAAATGGTCGATGCACGAACAGAGCCTGCATGTAGCGTTGAGAGTGTCGGTTGCCTAATACAATCAGAGGAATTTTCTTGCTGATTCCGGCGAAAAAGCGCTGAAATCCGATTACATCGGCAACAAAGCTGTCTTCGCTGATCAGAAATACTGAATTTTCAGCAAAATCATTACTTTCACCCTCTTTCAGCGGGTCACAGGCAACCAGGTCAAATTCCCGGCAGGCATTCAGGCAGGCCGAGAAATCGCGGTCAGGCAGGCCAACGGTGAAAACTTTTTGCTTACTTACAGTCATGATACTCCTTGAGACAACAAGTAATTATATCTGCTTATGCCAGCAAAAAAACTTTTATACCAATCACATTTAATTCATTTGTATTACTACGATTTAAAGCGGGCCGCACCATGGCATTAGCGCAACCTGCGAGTCACACAGAGGTCGGCTCCTGCGAATATATTTTCTGTAATCCGTATTATACATCTTTTTCTCGGCGAACTTCCTCGTCAAGATTTATAAAACCTCGCCCCAGTACCTGACGGGCATCTCCGACAATTACAAAGGCGTTGGGGTCGAAATCATAGATCAGATTGCGCAGAATGGGCATTTCTTTTCGCCTGACTGCAGTAAGCAAAACGTTGGTCGGTTTACCCGAATAAACACCGTATCCGTTAAGGCAGGTAACACCGCGATGCAGCTCTTCAATGATCGCCCAGCCAATTTCATCAGAATGGCTGGAAATAATCATAACGGTTCTGAAAACCGACATGCCTTCCAGCACCGCATCGATTACTTTGCCGCTGAAGAAAACCGTTATCAGGCCATAGAGAGCGAGTTCGGGACCAAAAGCCCAGCCGGCCAGACAGGTGACCATTATGTTAGTTATCAGAATTACATCACCAACCGGAACGTGGTATTTAGCATGAAGAATCTGGCTGACGATATCCATGCCACCGGTCGTTCCACCGGCCTTAAAGGCCAGGCCCACTCCGATACCTGAAAAAATTCCGCCATAAAGACAGGCAAGAATTGGATCGCGAGTCAGCACGGGAATCTGCAGGAGATTCATCATTATTTCAATGGTTGCAGAAACGACAACGATCGAAAGAAGGGTTTTCCAGGCAGATTTAACCCCGATCAACCAGGCTTGAAGAGAGATAAGAATTAGATTGCCGACAAAAACCACGAGACCAACCGGAGTTCCGACGATGTGGTAAACAATGGTAGCAACACCGGTCAGCCCACCCGTAGCAATCTTGTTGGGAATGGTAAAAGCTGCAAGACTGAAACCCAGAAGTATAGAGCCAAAAACCAGATAAAAAATATCGATTAAGCGAGCAGAATTACGATCCATTGCGGCTCCTGATCAAGAAAAATTGTGCCGCAAGTCTATCATAGAGACGGGCTAATTACAAATCAGTCCTGGCTGATCTATCGCTGCTCAAGAAATGGAAAAGCTTGAACTAAACCCCGTTTTAGGCTACAGTTGAAAGTAATAAGGGAAAAACCGGGTCTTATTCTTCGCTGTTGAACTGGCCGCGGTAAAAAATTACAAATTTGCAGTGGTTGCAGTTAAGGGTGAAGTAAGGGGTCTGTCTTCCGTTATGAGATTTTCGAACCATGGGAGCGCTGCATTGTGGGCAAAGCATATAATGCCTCCTGAAATTTGAGAATTTAATCTGCTCTAGATAAGATATCGGCATTTCCCTGAAAAAAATTAGACGCTTATGAAAGAAATTTCAAAAAAAAACAGCCCTCTGGTCTGGCTGATTTTATCAGCAATAGCAATTTCAGCCTGCGCGGCATCAATATACGCGCTTCATCTGAAAAAAATCGAGACTGAAGTGTCGGCCCGGAAACGTGGTGTTGCGCTGGCATCAATGACTTCTGCCGCGCTGGCTTCTCAGATTCTTGCAGCGGCCAACCATCTTGAACTGTTGAGCCGTTTTCCCGGTTTCTGGAAGCAGGAAAAAAAAGATTTTCTCAGACCCCAAATAAATAAGACAAGATATTATCTGCTCGACTGCCTTGACACATTGAGGTTCGACATGGGCATGCTTTATCACAGCTTTCTACAAATGAATCAAAGCATGGAATACTGGCGTGAGCTTTCTGCAGCAATGCAGCGACGCCTGTTTTATGAAATGAACAGGATCATTGGGGCAAACACAGATTCGCTGGAAGATTCAGAAAACAGTGGCGATGAAGGCATGTTCATTCCACCAGGCGACTATTCGAGCAGCAAAAGCTTACTATTCCATGAAGAGACAAATTTTATCAGGCATTTGCTATTAAGCGTGCATATCAAGCTCAATTCCTGGTTTGATAAGCTATGCGAATGGGGGCAGCGTTTTGACAGTTTTGCCGGGCTTGGCCATACCATGCTGGTTGACCATCGAGAAACCGAGAAGTTTCTTTCGAGCGCTCTGAGCAGTCGAGAATGGTTTGCCGGGTTAAAGATAACCAATCGGTTTGGGCACCCGCTGACAGATTTCAGTCAGAAAGGAATTGATGGCGCTGTTGATGATTACCTGATCTGCCAGAATTTTTCCAATGGCAGAAGCTTCTGGATTGGCAAAACCTATCACACCGATTCACAAAGCAGTTACCTGCAGATGGCAGCGCCGGTCAGAAACCGGCACAGGGAGCTGACTGCGAGTATTAGAGCCGCTTTTAACCTGAAAAATCTCGAGCAGATAATTGAAAAGGGGCAAATCGCCTCAGAATGCGAAATAATTGTGCTGGATCAGAATTTTGCCACGGTTTTTTCGTCATCGGGCAGATACAGGAAAAATCAAATCAGTTATCTCAGGCAATTTTTGAATCCTTCAGGGGTCAGTGGTCAAAAATCTCAAAAGACTCTTTATGTTAATAAAAATAGTCAAAGGGTTTCCATTTCTCCGCTTTCCGGTTTCCGAATCGACCGACTGCCTGACTGGGAGGTGGCGGTAATCGAGCATATCAATGATTCCTGGCCTGATAAATTTTATCCTGGCGACTTTGCATTAATTGTACTTGCTGGAATAAGCCTGTATGTTTTATTCTATTCAGCGTCAAAACTACTAATACTTTCAGGATTTATATAATGACAGGAAAGAAGCCTGTGTTCCTGGTGTTAATGATGGCAGCCGCAGCTGGCTGCTCTTTTGCCGCCGAAAAAGCAACCGACCTGATGTCACTTGCCCTTAAAAACAAGGCGGCCGGCAAGACTGTACTTGCCGCAGAACAATTGCAAAAAGCAATAAAACAGGCAAAAAGCGACATGCAGAAAAATCTTGCCCGATTTATGCTTGGTGACTGTCAGGTTGAATCGGGCCAATATTCCCAGGCATCAATTACTTTTGAGCAATTGCGCCAAAGCAATCTGAGCGATGAAGAAATGGCCGAAGCGACCTACCGATTGATGCAGTCTGAAAGTTTTTCAGGCAATCAGAAAAAAGCCCGAAGGCTTTTCGACGAGATTCGCAAGAATCACAGATCAAGCCCATATTACGAACTGGCTCGGGCCTTTTACCATGCACAGAAGGGCATTTCAGCTCCGGTAAACGAAGAAAAAGCCTTTCCCGTGCGCAAAACTGAACCGCAGTCACCCAGACCGGAACCGGCGAAAGAAACAGTCATTGCAAAAGCAGTAACAGAAAAAACTATCGAGAAACCAGTAGAAAAAGCAAAAGAAGAAAAACCCGTTCAGCCCACAGCGCCTTCAGTTGAGCCGGTTAAACCGGCGATGAAAGTTTCCAGACCGGCAATTTCTTCTGCCCAGGCAGATTCTGCATTGATAAAAACTCTTAGAGAAGCACTGGCAGTTGAAATCAGAGAAAATAAGGACGATCTGGTTCCTGAAATCCTGCGGCTTCAGGACCAATTGAAGGAAAACCAGGGAAAACCGGGAACAGATCAGATTCTTTTCGATCTGGCAGGGTTGACTCTTGAATTTGGTGAAACGCTTGAAGCCTGCAAGCTTTATGATCAGATTTTGAACCAGCACCCAACATCAGTTTATGTTGAACGCGCCTATTATGAGGCAATAAGACTGCGTGCCGTTCTTGGCGTTCATGAAGCGGTTATCAGCTGGGGCAAAGCATTTTTGGCTGCCTTCCCCGCATCCGAATACAGCTCGAGAGTTAAAGCCCTGCTGTATTACTCAGGTAAAAACGGGCAAATAGAGCTTGTACCCACCCCAAATAGCAACAAACCTGCGATAGAGAAGCCGGCAGCTAAACAACCGGCAAAAACAGGTTCGGACATCGATAAAGACAATCTCTACATTCAGGCCAGTCGAAAAATGAAAGATGGTAAATACAATCTTGCGTTGGCAGACCTGAAAAAGCTTGCAGTTCAGTATCCCGATTCCCCCCAAATATTGTGGGATCTATCTTTGGTAAATGTACAGACAGAAAATTTTCCCGAGGCGGAAAATGCGGTAAAAAAACTGTTGTTGCTCGACCCCGATAACGAAGAGGCAAACTCATTGCTGGGTTACATTCATTATCGGCTTGAAGACTATCAGCAGGCAGCCAGCGCATATGACCGCGCCGGTGAACCGGAAGGCAAGGGTGTAACATTTTTTGACGCAAAAAAGGCCGCAGAAAGAATGAAAAAGACCGTTGATACAGACAGATGAATCGAGTTTGTTTGAAGGAGAAAACCAATGAACAGTGAAAATAATCAGGTTATCCAGTCGCTGATCGATGAAGGCGACGCCATGAAAAAAGCTGCTGAATGGGGTTCAGCCAAAATAAACTATCTTCGCGCTCTCGAAGAATTCAACTCCATGCGTGAAGTAGACCCCGATGCTCCGCTTACTCCAGAGCAGACTGAATATAAGAAGAAAATCGACCAGCGCCTGGAAGAAGTTAATGAGCACCTGGCTCAGGTTCATCGCGAAAAAGGCATGGCAGCATTCAAAAACAAAATTTACCAGGTTGCAATCGATGAACTTGAAGAAGCGACCAGACTTGCAAAGGATAGCAACGTTAAGTTTCTTGAAGAAATCAAGGAAATTCTTGATAAAGCCAGAGCTAAACACCAGAACCACCTGATTCATCTTGATTTAACCCCGTTTGTCAGCCGTGGTGACAGCTTTAAAGCCTCAGGAAACTATGCCGAAGCGATTCTCGAATATCAGGAAGCGCTGAAGAAGATCGTAAATCTTCCAGAAAGCCATAAATTCTCAGCCTATATTCATGAAAATCTTAGAGAATGTAAACGCAGTCTGATCAGGCCATATCTCGCCAAAATTCATAAATCATGCCACGCCGGACAGTTCAAACAGGCCGCAGCCCTATTGAAACGTGCCCAGTTGCTGTTGGATCAGAATGACTCGATTTACAACGCATTTCTTGAACATCTTTCTGAAAAAATCAGACTCAATCTTAAAGAAGAAGAAGTTACCGACGCAGAAGAATTCGAATCACCTGAAGTATGGGAAGCGGCGGTTAAAGATTACGAAGAAGCACTCGATCTTTATTCTTCCTTTACGGTCACCGATCCGTTTGCCCCTGCCTACACAGGTGTAAACGTTTTCGAAGACAAGTTCATTGATTCAAGAAGAAAGCTGGGCAAGCTTTATAAAAACCGCGCCGACAAACTCTGCGAAATCGGCAAGATCGAAAGAGCCATCAAAAATTACAAAGAAGCGATTCGCCTGCTTCCAAGAGCCGACAAAATGTTTCATGAAGCCTTTCGCGAAATGAAAAAGCTGCGAGCCCAGATCGCCATTCCAAGCGGCAAATAATCGTTTGAAAACCGCATGAATCAAAATACCGGCAGCAGCTCGGACTCAACTGAGCTGCTGGAATCACAGGAAATAATCAAGCTCACTTCAGTAAAACCGGCGGCAATGATTCCCTTATGGGAATTGCTGCTGGGTTTTTTCATGGCGATTGGTTTTTCTCTGTTGTTCTATTTTGGCTATTTCATGCAGCTTGAAAATGATGCGCTTGATTTCAGATTTAAGCAACGCCAGGAGCTCCCCAAAAATCACGATGTCGTTCTGATCAGCATTACTGATGAGTGCATTGCCGAACTGGGCCCATGGCCATGGCCACGCGAAGTTCATGGCCGCCTTCTAAAAGTATTGAAGAGCGCGGGTGCCAAGACAGTTGCCTTCGACATCATGTTCAACGAACCCTCGGTACTCGGTCCCCAGGATGACGATGCGTTTCAGAAAGCGATTCAGAATTTTGGCCGTGTGGTTCTGCCTCAGACAGTGCAGAAACAGATGATTCTTGACCCTGAATCTTTCGAAATATCAGAAAAAGTGGTTGCTGAAGTACCGATACCCCAGTTTCGCGCTCCATTATCAGTTCAGGGCTTTATCGATCTTGAATACAAGTCACTGAATCCTGATGGAATTATTCGCAAGCTTCTATTAACCAAAGAAGCGGGCAATAATCTTTATTTCATCTTTGCAATCGCTGCTGCGGCCGATTACCTTGGCATCACCCCCAAAATCGAGTCGAATGGAATGCACATCGGCGACCGGATTTTGCCATTTTACAGCTGCTATGAACCAAAAGCCGGGAAGCGCATGAAATCTTACATGCTCAACTATGCAGGTGGAACCAGGCATTTTGATGAAATCAGCTACGAAGAAGTTCTTCGTGGTCGTTTTGTTCAGGGTTTCTTCGACAAAAGACTGGTTTTAATCGGCACGCGTGCCATGGGAACCTCGGAAGACGTTAAATTCTGCCCGTTTGGAGCCCTTTCAGGAGTAGAGATTCACGCAAACCTTCTTCATAATATACTTAACCGGCGTTTTCTGCACCGTGTCAGCGTAGAAACCAACATTATTATTTTGTTTATGGCTGGTCTGGCATTTGCGTATCTGATGTGGCGACAGCAGAATTTTTTCAGCAATCTGGTCTGTCTGACTCTTGCGCCGGCCTGGATGCTGATTGGGGTTTTTGCCTTTAATTTCGATCTGGTCATCGAAATAATCCCTCTTTCCATAATGCTGCCGCTACAGTGGGCGGTTACCCGGCTTATTCAACAGTTTGTTTCGTTACGCGAAAAGAATTACGAACTTGCCCGCAAAGTTCGCGAATTGGCGATAATCAGTGAGATAAGCAAGGCGGTAAATTTCATGGGCAATCTTGACAAGACCCTCGATGCAATTTTGAGCAGATCAGTTCAGGTTCTGAATGCCGAAAGAGGCTCGATTTTACTGCTCGACGATAAATACGAAGAACTGGTTGAGCACAGCCTGGTATATGGAGTTGAAAACATCAGAATAGACCAGGATTTAAAACATAAATTTAAAACAGGCGTTGGAGTCGCCGGAGAAGTTTTCAATTCAGGCGTTGCCAAAGTCGTTCATAATGTAAAAAAAGAAAAATCATTTGAAGAAAAGCCGGGCGAAGCTTTAACCATAAGATCCCTGCTTTGTGTTCCGCTGCTGGTAAAAGAAAACGCAATCGGTGTGATGAACCTGGTTAATCGGCGCGAAGGCAGATTCAATCATGAAGATATGCAGACCGCGCTGACCATGGCAAACCAGGCCGCAGTCGTCATAGAAAAATCAAGACTCTTCAACCTTGCCACCATAGATGGTCTTACCGGTCTGGTCGTCAGAAGGCATTTTCAAGCCAAAATGGAAGAAGAATTCAGGCGTGCCAGGCGTTACAGCAAGCACCTTTCTTATCTGATGACCGATATCGATCATTTCAAGAAATTCAACGATACCTGGGGCCATCAGATCGGTGACATGGTTTTGCGCGAGGTCGCCAAATGTGTTCAGGCCTGCGTTCGCGATACCGATATCGCGGCGCGGTACGGCGGCGAAGAATTTGCGGTTATTTTGCCTGAAACCGAGCTTGATGGCGCACTTCTTTTTGCAGAACGACTTCGGCAGAAGGTGGAAGAATCCAGCTTTGAAGGCCCCAAAGGCCCCTTAAAAGTGACGATCAGCGTTGGCGTCAGTTCAATCCCGCCGCATCCTGCTGAAACTGCAACCGAAATGATCAAACTGGCCGACGACGCTCTTTATGTTGCCAAGGAACATGGTCGAAACCGGGTAGAAACGCCTGTGATCGGCGTAGAAAATCTGAAGTCGAAAGAGAAATGATTAGAGGCCTGATCCGGATTCAAGATCGTCACGAGAAAGATTGAAATTTTTCAAATGCCGATAAAAAGTGGCTTTGTGTATTCCCAGAATTTCAGCGGCACGGGTAATATTTCCTGATGCCTGGCGATAAGCCTGGCGCAGCTCTGAAACCCCAATCTGTGAACCGGCAGGCTCGGTATGATTGCGATTAAAATCATTAACCGGCATTCCCAGAGGAATTGCCTCGCGATATGGAAGAACGGTGACATTTCGAATTTCGGGAACAATCGCCCCGCTGTTTCCACCAGCAAGCTGGCGTTCTTCATACCATTCGCGCAAAGCGCGCAAACCGATTACTTCGGTCTGGTTTTCAGCAAAAAGTCTTTCCATGAGATTGCGCAGCTCTCTTACGTTGCCAGGCCATTGATATTGCCGAAGCAGTTGCAAAGCTTCACGGGTCAGACACACCACTTTTCGCCCATATTTTTGATTGAGAATTCCAATAAAATGTTGAATCAACGGTTCAATATCTTCGACCCGCTGACGCAGAGGCGGGATTCTTATCTGTAAAGCATTTATTCGATAAAAAAGATCAGATCTGAATGTTCTGGCAAAGCTGTTGGCTTCAAGATCGTGATTGGTTGCGGCAAGAATTCTCACATCGACCTGCACTGGCTTTTCTCCCCCAACCTTTTCGATTTGCGAGGTTTCAAGAACTCTGAGCAGCTTGGCCTGCGAAGCCAGTGGCAAATCGCCAATTTCATCAAGAAAAAGAGTGCCACGATCGGCCCGTTCAAAGCGACCACGATGATTCTTTACTGCACCGGTAAAAGACCCCTTCTCATGACCAAACAATTCTGACTCGAAAAGGGTTTCGGTAATAGCGCTGCAGTTCATGGTTACGAATGGTGCTTTGTTTCGGCGGCTGAGCTGATACAAAGCTGCAGCAACCCCTTCTTTTCCGGCACCGGTTTCACCGGTAATCAAAACCGGCGCTTCAGAAACGGCATACATTCTTATTTTGTTAAAAACGCTCTGCATCGCTTCTGACCGCCCGACAAGCCCACAAAACATTGACTCACGCGGCACCTGTGGGGAAAGAAATTCAACAGGTATTTCCTGAATGACCACCTCGATCACGCGAGTGCCTGAACGACCTTCACCGATGATCGTATCGAGTAGAAGCTGATGCTTATGCCCAGAATAATCGACAAAGCCGGTTTTAAAGCCTTTGACTGATTGATCCGACTCGCTTGTCCGTCTGAGGAGCTCAGCCAGGCCCGGTATAATTTTTTCGAGCTCAATTACACCGAGGCCTTTCCATTCTTCGGGCTCCCGGCCCGTATCACCAGCCAGCCATGCGGGGAATTCCTCGACGACAAAAGTTGAACCGCACTCAACAAAGGTAAGAGAGCGTGATTGGGGAATCAGCAAAGGTTGTGGGACCAGATTACTCATTTTTTGTCGTATAAAAAAAATACTATTTTGTCAGTTATTTTTCAACCCGATAAGGCTCAAGTTCAGGTAAAACGGGCTAAAAGACAAAAGCCACTCCGAAGAGTGGCTCAATTTTTACCTGTCTAAAATCAGTTGCCGGCGGGAGCTGGAGTTGGAGCTGGGGTCGGTGCGGGAACCGTTATGGGAATATCACTGGTGGGCGCAACCGGAGCAGCCGTTTCCATGGGGGTAACCGAACCTGTAGAGGGAGAAGAAAGTTCTACGGCAGGTGCGTTGTTGGCGCTGGCTTCTTCCCATCTGGGGACCCAGACAGAAATGATGAGTGAAGTAATCATAAAAACTATTGCCATCGAAGTTGTAAGTTTTGACATGAATCCACCGGCACCGCGTTCGCCAAACACTGTTGAAGAAGCGCCGCCACCGAATGCTCCAGCAAGGCCTTCGCCCTTATCAGCCTGTAGAAGAACTATAACAATTAGACCAATACATACAATAATATGAATAAATTGAACAAATCCGGCGAGCATACAAACTCCTTTAACTACGGTACATAATTTTCAGGTCTCTGAGTCTAACAATAGGTCGAGCAATTGTCAAACAATTCCCATCGTTCATCAAAAAAAAGAGTAAGCAGGAATTATGGTAAATGATCATCATTCTGAATTGAGAACGGTGCCATTTTCTCCCACCATACCCAACATGATGCGTTCGGCAGAAAAAGAACTATTTTCACATAATGGCTTGAGGACATCAAATATTTCGGCCCGATTAACCTGCTCAGAAATTTTTGCAAGAGTGAGGTGGGGTTTAAAAAGATGTTTTACCCATGGAAAACCAAACTGCTTTATATTTTCCTGTTCAACGGGTTGAAATGAATCAAATGATTGATTGAATTTTTCTCTTATCAACCCTTTTCGCAAAGGGTTTAAAACTTCCAGAACTTGTTCGTGCAAAAGCTGTAGTTCTTTTTGCTCTGCAACCTCCCAGAAAAGGTAACCCTCACTGGTCAGCCTGAAGCACTGAAGATGAACCTCAAAACCGGCAAAACTCCGATTCAGATTAAGAAGCTCCTTCTGAACCGGATTAATTTCGGGGAAAAAGCCCATAAACAAAGTGAGATGTGGTTTAATATTCTGTTTGAAATCGATCTGACTGGCAAAACTTCGAACCATTATGTGGTTGATCTCAAGAGCTTTTTCAAGGGCCGGAGCCCCGACTGGCAGAAAACAATCAAGATAAAAAGCCATCAATAAGTGCCCATCAACCAGCCATTATATTTGTCCATGATCATGAATAGTGGATCAAGGCCAAAATAAAAGATAAACAGAAAAGCAACGCAAAGATATGGGCCGAAGGGAATCATGTGTGAAAGCGGCTTATACTGGGTGCCATAGGCAATGCGCCGGTAGATTATTCCGGCAATTCCAAATGTGGCGCCGAGAAAACTGGCGATGACAATAGTTCCCATAACCGCTTTCCAGCCAGCCCAGGCACCAAATGCCGCCAGAAGCTTAACATCGCCGCCACCCATTCCCTCTTTTTTAAGAAGAATCAAGGCTAACCAGCCCAGCAGCCAGAGAAAGCCACCGCCAAAAACAAAACCAATCAGCGATTCTTCAAACGACACAAAATATGAGGGCATGGCGTAGCCGAGCTTTACCCAGCCCCAGCAACCCGCAGAAAACAGCAACCCGGTCCAGCAGCCGTTTATCGATAACCGGTCAGGGATAATAAGAAATCTGATATCGACAACGGTAATAATCATACAACTTACCGCAAAAACCCATGATATAGCGGCCTTCAGGCTCGGCCCGAAAGCCATTACCGAAAAGCCGGCCACCAGTGTCGAAAACAAAATGTACAATTTATCCTGGGTTCTACCAGCATTGTAACAACCACGTCTTTTGCCACCTTCACAATCGGGGCAATCGAGGTAATCACAGTGAAATTCTTCATGGCCCGGCCAGGCTCGTATTGCCCAACCGAGGTAACGGCCCAGAAATGCGCCAATAACCGATGCTATCAGGGCAAAATGCAGTGAAAACGGAATCTGTTCAAGCATTATCAACTACCCAGCCATTTTTTTTGAAAACCCGGCCCAGCATTTTAAAAACCAATTTTGCCGCAAGAAAATCTGATGAAATATTGCCGGCAATTGGGCAAAGCTCTACCACATCGAACCCCACAAGAGTTTTCTCATCGATGACCCGGTTCAACAGCTTCAAGCTCTGGTACCACAACATTCCCCCCGGTTCGGGAGTGCCGACGGCGGGCATGATTGATGGATCAAAAGCATCGAGGTCGATTGTAATATAAACTTTGTCTGAAAGTCGCTGTAGAACCTTATCCATCCACGAATCATCGCCGGTGCAAATGTCATGGGCCCAGAAAATTCCATCGTGCCCGACTTTTTTGATGAAGTCCATCTCGCTTTTGCAGGTATTTCTAATACCCACCTGGGTTATGCGGGCAAAATCGAAAACTCTTCGCATAACCGAAGCATGGCTGTATGGCGTCTGCTCATAGGCTTCACGAAGATCAGAATGGGCATCGAGCTGTAAAACACTCAGTTCGTTGCCGTATTTTTCTTTTAAAACCTTGATTGGGGCTGTGGTAATACTATGCTCGCCACCCAGAACAACTGGCATTTTGCCATCTTCAACCACTGCCCGAACCGCATTTTCGATATTTTCGATGGTTTCTGCAGGCCCACGCATGTCGGGCTGCAGTTCGGTCAAAGTATGAACTCCGGTATTCAGAGGTTCACACTGAAGGTCGAGATCAAAAAGTTCCATCTGGCGGGAAGCCATGATAATTGCTGAAGGTCCTTCTCTTGTGCCAGAGCGATACGAGGTGGTACTGTCATAAGGAACCGGAATGATTACAGCCTTTGCATCTTCATAGGCGGTGTCTTCATCGGACAGGCCAAGAAAATTGTAATCACCGCAGAAATGTACCTTGTCAAAATTCATGCAGCTTCTCCTGATTGCTAATTAGAAGTTTCAGCATGATAACATAATTTGCCGAATTGGCAAGATTGACGATCAGGCATTCAAGGCCATATAATTAGAGCCATGAAACGAATAGCCATAATTTTTTCGATATTTCCGCTGATTCTGAACCTGGTTGGCTGTGGCAGCAGCGGCGGAGGCGGAAACCCGCTCAGCAATTCAACTGCTCCATCGATTACTTCCATCACTCCCGCTAACGGTGGACCGGGTACCGTGGTAACGATTCAGGGCGTAAGATTCGGCAGCTTCCAGGGCACCAGCGTCGTCAGTTATTCCGGGGTCACCGTAACCCCCAGCAGCTGGTCAGATTCAATAATTACCGTAATTGTTCCACAAAACGCGCCGGCAAACGGTTCTTTTCAGATTATAGTCAATGGTCAGCTGTCAAATTACAGCTCTTCTTTCAGCGTCAGTAATCCAGTTATCTCGTTTCTTTCTCCGCAGGCCGGCAATGCGGGTCAGCAGGTAACCATATCCGGGCAATACTTTGGTTCCGAGCAAGGTAACTCATACGTTTCTTTCAACGCCCAGCAGGCGCAGATAATCTCCTGGAGCAGCACAGCCATCGTCTGCCTGGTTCCAGCTTCACTGGGAAGTCAATCCGGTTCAGTTTCGGTAGTGGTAATGGTTGATGGAAACCGCTCTTCCAATATCGCATCATTCAATTTTTCAGCACCGGCGATCAATTCAATCAGTCCCGCCAGCGACAATATCGGCGCAATTGTAGCGATTAACGGCCAGGGGTTCGGGCAGAACCAGAGTCTGGTAAACGGGCAGGTGACATATGGCGGTCAAACCGCCCAGATTTTAAGCTGGAACGACAACCTGATTCAGTTTCGCGTTCCTCAGGTCAGTGTGGCCGGCACCCAAATCATCGTAGTAACGGTGAATGGCAGGCAGATCACCAATTCGTTTACCGTTGAAAACCCGGTAGCAAACAGTTTTTCTCCAAATCCCGCCACAGAAAATCAGCTCATTACCATTTCCGGGCTGCATTTCGGCGCATCGACAGATTCTGTTTCGCGCAATGTTCAGGTTCAGGATGCAGGGTTCATCAGCAGTGTCAATTATTCTGACAACAGCATTTCATTTATCTGGCCGATTCAAAACACCATATTCGGCACTCAGCAAAAGACGGTTACGATTTCAATTGGCGGCCTGACAACCAGCATCATTGTAACCGCAGACTGAAATGGTCAGCCGTTAAATTCCACCAGCAGCAAATCAGCGCTGGTTTACAGAGTTGCAAAGGTCTCGAGCATTATTTCCTTCAATCAGGCTTTTCCCTGATTCAGAACCAGAGCTGATTAGAGGGCAGGCGATGGACTTGAAACCATTATTGTTAACCAGCCCCATGGCATTTTCAACTGAAGTTTAAACCGAATAGCAGGCAGCAAATTCTCGTTGCCATAGTATCATAAAAATGCTATAAGTATCACATTATAGGGCAGTATGTTTCGCTCGATTTTTTTCTGGTTGATGGTATTTTTGTCAGTATTATCATTTTCTTCGGTTTACGGCCAGCCACTTGAGGAACCAGAACAGGAAAAGGTTTTTCAGCTTCAGGAAATGAACATTGATGCTGAAAGGGCAGCCTGCCAGAGCATGATTTCCCGCCCTCAGGATGAGATCAGCAAAGAAACCATCGAACTTAAACCGGGAAAAACCCCGGGCACACGAACTCTCGACACCGCCGGGAAAGCTGCTGCATACCCGGAAGTTGAAGCATCAACCTGTTTTGACCTGGGATTTCGTCAGCAGTTCACCAAAGACTTCGCATTTTATATGAATGTTGAAAATGTCACTGACGATGACAACATCGTTTTGATTCAGGGATCAGATACCAAAAACAAGGCCGGCCTGCTTATGGACCCGATTTATTACCGCAATGGCCGCCGCACGACTGCTGGTGTTGAAGTAAAATTCTAAATTTCGCAACCTGGTGCATGGCTTGGAAAAAGTTTCATATTAAGATATTCTGACAGAATGAGCTTATCATTTGAAATGTTAAAAAGTTTCTTTTTCCAAAGTCCCAGGGTTTGCATCGCATTTTCGGGTGGGATGGACAGTTCTTTTCTTGCTTTGGCGGCAAAGCAAACAATTCCTGACCGATACGAAACCATTCTGGTGAACTCTGCCTTCATGGCTGAAAGTGAGATGAATATTGCTCGTGCTACAGCGCAGAAGTATGGGCTGAAATTTCGTGAGATAAGAATTGATATTTTGCAGAACCCGCTGGTATCATGCAATTCCAAAGAGCGTTGTTATCATTGTAAAAAAGCAATTTTCAAACGACTGCTTGAGGAATCAGAGGGTGCAGTTCTATGCGAAGGCTCAGTAACAGACGATAATGATGATTATCGCCCGGGAAAAAAGGCTTTAGCAGAATTGAATATTGTCAGCCCTCTCAGGGATTGCGGGTTCAGCAAAAAGATGGCGGCAGAAGGTCTGAAGGGCCTGGGTGCTAATGAATTGACAAGGCCAGCCCAGAGTTGTCTGGCCACCCGCATCGTTACCAATCAGAAAATCACTCTTTCAGCCCTGCAACAAATCGAGCAGGGCGAAAAAATTCTGCGCGAAGCAGGCTTGGATTATTGCAGGTTGAGACATCACGGTGAGGTTGCGCGAATCGAAGCATCACCACAGCATCTGCACGAAGCTCTGAATTGCATATCAACGATTGCAGACGATCTCAAGAAACTGGGCTTCAAACATATTGCTCTTGATGTTGAAGGCTATCGCAAAGGCTCGATGAACCGAATTTGATATTTCCCGCACAAAAAAACCGCCTCTGACGAGGCGGTTTTTTCGAAACTGAGCAAAAATTACTTGAGAGAAACCTTTGCGCCGGCTTCTTCGAGTTTTTTCTTCATGTTTTCGGCGTCAGCCTTGGTCAGACCTTCCTTGATGGTCTTGGGCACTGCATCTACCAGGTCTTTGGCTTCTTTCAGACCCATGCTAGTCAGTTCGCGCACGACTTTGATTACGTTGATCTTGTTAGCACCATTGCTTTCAAGAACTACGTCAAATTCGGTTTTTTCAGCGGCAGCAGCAGCAGCAGCAGCAGGGCCGGCTGCCATAACAGCTACGGGAGCGGCGGCGGTTACGTCAAATTTGGTTTCGATAGCTTTAACCAGTTCAGAAAGTTCGAGAACGGTCATCTTTTCGATGTGCTCGAGAATCTGTTCATTAGTCATTTTAAAAACTCCTTATAAAATTCTTATGCAAAGTATGGGCAAAGCCCGGATTTATTCTGCAACAGGCGCAGCAGTTTCTGCGGGAGCAGTTTCGTCTCTTTTCTTGCGAAGAGCATCGAGCAAGCATGCGAGTTTGCGAATCGGACCCTGAACGGCAGAAGCCAACATGGAGAGCAGTTCCTTGCGTCCTGGGATTTTGGAAAGGGCATTGATCTGATCGACGGTCAAAGGCTTTCCATCCATATAACCAGCTTTGAAAGTGAATTTCTTCGCCTTCTGAGTGAAGTCATAGAGAGCCTTTACCGGTGCGACCGGATCATCATAACCAAAAGTTACTGCGGTGGCACCTTTCATGTAACCTTCAAGTTCGTTAATGTTGAGGTTATGAAGAGCGCGAGCTACCAGAGTATTTTTTACCACACGAAGTTCAGCTTTGGTCTGGCGAACAGCGCGGCGAAGTTCGGTCATTTCAGAAACAGTAACGCCCTCACAATCTGCAAGAACGATTAAACCAGCCTTTTCAAGCTTATGCTGGATTTCTTTAACGTATTCTTCCTTATGACTGATATCTTTCAATTTTTTCACCTCCTTGCGAGTGAAATAAAAAACCGTTTTCGATGCCTAACACCGAAAACGGTCAGATAATTATTATCTTACAGATTTTCAGTCTCGGCAGGGAGATCGGTTAGATCAATTACATTCGACCTGCGGTCTACGACCGGGCTAGAATCAGACGCTGAGTTTTTCAGCTTCGATTCTGGCTTCGTTTACATCAATCAAAAAACCAGGACCCATGGTTGAGCTGATAGTTGCAGATTTGATGTAAGTGCCTTTAGCCCCTGATGGCTTGGATTTATTAATAGCCTGGAAGAAGGCGAGAAAATTTTCTCTGATCTTTTTGGCATCAAAAGAAGCTTTTCCAATGGCTGCATGAATGATACCCGCTTTTTCCACGCGATACTGAACTTTACCGGCTTTAAGTTCGGTAATAACCTTGGCGATATCCTGAGTTACGGTACCAACTTTGGGGTTGGGCATCAGGTTTCTCGGACCAAGAATTCTACCAAGCTTACCGACGAATCTCATCATATCGGGTGTAGCAACGGCAGCATCAAAATCGAGCCAGCCTCCTTCTATTTTGGCGACGAGATCTTCGGCGCCCACGAAGTCTGCTCCAGCGTTAGTGGCTTCCTTGGCTTTTTCGCCAGCGGCAAAAACGGCGACTCTGGTGGTTTTACCAGTGCCGTGGGGAAGAACACAGCTTCCTCGCAGCTGCTGATCGGCATACTTGGGGTCAAGGCCGGTCTTAACAGCGATATCGATGGTTTCATCGAATTTAGCGGTAGCAGTCTTCTTAATATTATTGAAAACTTCATCAAGAGTATAAACCTTGAGGTGTTCCAAGTTCTTGCTAAGATTATTAAAACGCTTTGAGTGTTTCGGCATTCCTTGCTTCCTCCTTTCTTCGATGATCAGCTTACCATACGGGTAGGCGTATTAGTCAACAACTTCTATGCCCATGCTGCGGGCAGTGCCCTTAACAGTATTGATCGCAGCCTGCAGATCTGCAGCGGTGAGATCGGGCATTTTCTTTTCGGCAATTTCCTTGACTTGGGCCATGGTAACTTTGCCTTCTTTGCTTCTGCCTGGGGTTTTGTTGCCCTTGGCGATGCCAGCGGCTTTCTTAAGCAAAAACGCAACCGGCGGCGTCTTGGTGATGAAGGTATATGAACGATCGGCAAAAACTGAAATTTCTACCGGAATGATCGAATCGCCTTCTTTAGCCGTCTTGTAGTTGAAGTTCTTACAGAAGTCCATGATGTTGACACCATGCTGGCCAAGAGCTGGACCTACCGGGGGAGCCGGATTTGCCTTACCAGCTGGAATCTGCAATTTAACGATAGCTACTAATTTCTTGGCCATAATTTATTACTCCTTCCAAGAACGAATTCTTCTCTTGTATCAGGCTTCTTCAAGCTGAATGAGATCAACTTCAATCGCGGTATCGCGACCGAAAATAAAGACAAGCACTTTGGCCTTGCGCTTTTCCTGATTAATCTCTTTAATGACACCAATAAAATCGGTAAATGGGCCGTCGATGATTTTTACGGTCTGACCTTCGGTGAACCCGATCGGGGTCATGGCAGCAGAGCGCTGCGGACCGATGCCTGCCACTCTCAGAACATTCTGCACTTCTTTATCATGCAGTGGAGTGGGCTTGTTTCCCAGGCCAACAAAACCGGTTACACCGGGGGTATTCTTAACAACTGTCCAAGTGTCGTCGTCCATATTCATTTGAACAAGAACGTAACCCGGATAAATTTTGCGGGTCTGAGTAACGCGCTCGCCGTCTTGGACACGTTCAGCACTTTCTTCAGGTACCAGCACCTGAAAGATGCAGTCCTTCTTGCCAAGAAGCTCGACACGGTTTTCGAGGTTCTTCTTAACCTTGTATTCTGATCCTGAGTTAGTATGGATCACATACCATTTTGCTTTTGTAATGTCCACTTTTAAACCTTACACACTTCCACCGCCGATGATCATCGTCAGGATCTTCCCGAAAATGACATCAAGCAAACCAATAAACATGCCCAGGCCGATAGATGAAACTATTACAACCTTTGTTGAAAGTTTCACATTTTCATAAGTCGGCCATGAAACACGGCCGTTGTTCGGTCGGACTTCGATCCAGACTTCCCGCAGGTAACGGGAGGTATCATTCCACCAGGATGCTATTTTACTCATGTGACCCTCGTTTTCAATTGGGGTAATTCAACAGGCCAAGAGGGAGTCGAACCCCCAACCCCCGGTTTTGGAGACCGGTGCTCTGCCAATTGAGCTATTAGCCTATGACTGTAACCAGACCCTTATTTGCCTTCGCGATGAATAGTATGCTTGCGTTCGGCAGGACAGTACTTTTTCAGCTCAATGCGATCAGGGTCGTTACGCTTGTTCTTCATAGACATGTAATTCTTGCGCTTGCAGCTGGTGCAAGTCAGGGTGATCTTTTCACGCATAACGTTACCTCGCTTAAAAAAGCCGACTGGGTCGGCCTGGAAAGTTGAAAAAGGGGCGGGGCAAGCCCGCCCCCTCTAACGGACAGTAAGATTATTCGAAAATCTTGGTAACAACGCCAGCGCCTACAGTGCGGCCACCTTCACGGATCGCGAAGCGCAGACCTTCTTCACAGGCTATCGGAGTGATCAGTTCGCACTGGAATTCAGCGCGGTCACCGGGCATAACCATTTCTTTGCCTTCGCCGAGCTGCACAACGCCAGTCACGTCAGTGGTTCGGAAATAGAACTGGGGTCTGTAGCCAGAGAAGAATGGAGTATGGCGTCCGCCTTCTTCTTTGCTCAGAATGTAAACCTGAGAATGGAACTTCTTGTGGGGCTTGATGCTGCCGGGTTTGGCAAGAACCATACCGCGTTCAACGTCTCCTTTGTCAATGCCGCGCAGCAGAACGCCAATGTTGTCGCCAGCCTGACCCTGATCAAGAAGTTTGCGGAACATTTCAACGCCGGTTACGGTGGTGTCGCGGGTTTCTTTGATACCAACGATTTCGACCTTGTCGCCGACTTTAACGACACCGCGTTCAACACGACCGGTTACGACAGTGCCGCGGCCGGTGATGGTGAATACGTCTTCGATCGGAAGCAGGAAGGGCTTATCAAGAGGTCTTTCGGGTTCGGGAATGTAACTGTCGAGAGCGTCAAGCAGCTGCTTGATGCATTCGGCATCAGGGCCTTCGCCACCGCATTCAGAGGCTTTGAGAGCTGAACCACGAATGATTGGAGTATCATCGCCAGGGAATTCATACTTGTTGAGCAGGTCGCGAACTTCGAGTTCGACCAGGTCGAGAAGTTCAGCGTCATCAACCATGTCAACCTTGTTGAGGAAAACGACGATCCTGGGCACACCAACCTGGCGGGCCAGCAGGATGTGTTCACGAGTCTGGGGCATTGGGCCGTCAGTAGCGGCAACAACCAGAACCGCGCCGTCCATCTGAGCTGCGCCGGTGATCATGTTCTTGATGTAGTCGGCGTGACCCGGACAATCCACGTGGGCATAATGGCGTTTGGGACTTTCATATTCAACGTGGGCTGTGTTGATTGTGATACCGCGGGCTTTTTCTTCAGGAGCTGAGTCAATGTCTGAATAGTTCATGACTTTTGCTCCGCCCTGCTTGGCTGAGTACATAGTGATTGAAGAGGTAAGGGTGGTTTTACCATGGTCGATATGACCGATAGTCCCAACGTTCAAGTGCGGTTTGTTTCGAACAAAACTTTCTTTAGCCATGTGGCGTCCTCCTGAAAAAATGGATAATCATTTTTCGCTTAAATTAAACGTAACTAATAAAAGCCCGCGACCGGGATTGAACCGGTGACCTCTTGCTTACCATGCAAGTGCTCTACCGCCTGAGCTACACGGGCACGCAATGGAGAGAGCTGGATTTGAACCAGCGTAGGCGCTAGCCAACAGATTTACAGTCTGCCCCCTTTAGCCACTCGGGCATCTCTCCAGTTGTCAAGCCGACGATGGGACTCGAACCCGCAACCTGCTGATTACAAGTCAGCTGCTCTGCCAATTGAGCTACGCCGGCGACTTCAGCTCAAAAAGAACTGTACCGTGCTTACGGTATTGGTGGATTATAAAGCAGGCATGATTTTATGTCAATAACTTTTTTAAAGTTTTTGAAAAAATTCTTTCTGCCGGCAGATTTCAAACAACACAACCGCTGTACTGACCGAAACATTCAAGGAACTGGTATGCCCACGTAACGGGATAGAAACCAGCTCATCACAGCTTTTCTTAACTCGGTCACCCAGGCCTGCATCTTCTCCCCCGGCAACCAGAACGATCGGTCCTCTGTACACAGTATCGCAGAAAAGTTTTTTTGCTTCGCCATCTAGACCAACAACCCAGAAGCCGGCGTCTTTAAGAGCAACAAGTGCATCAGCAATATTGGTTACCCTGGCAACCGGCAGGTGAGCTGCCGCTCCCTGGGCGGTTCTAACTGCCCACTCGGTCATTCCTGCAGAGCGATGTTTTGCAATCACCACTCCGGCGCAACCGGCAGCTTCGACGGTTCTTACAATTGCTCCAAGATTTCGCGGATCTTCAACCTGATTTAAAGCAACAATAATCTGACTTGCAGCTTTTGCATTTTCAATCAGAGTTTCAAGCTCGGCATATGCGAAAACACCAGCAATAGCAACGATTCCCTGGCTTTTTTCACCAAATTTGTGAGAAAAAGCTTCGGCTCCCATTTCTTTAACTGGTATTCCGGCCTTTGATGCCATTTCGCGAATCTGCCCCGGCAAAAGCCCTTTAAGAGTAGCCGAGAAAAAAATTGTCTCAATTTTCTGCCCGGCAGCAAGAGCGCCGAGAACTTCGTGTCGGCCCCTGATCAGAAGGGTATCTTCTTCGTGACCCTGCTGCTCTTCAGCTTTCTTTTCGCGATTTTCAAATGTCTTTTTAAATTTGGGCTCTGTTTTACTTTCAAAATCTCGTTTGGAATATCTTTCATCCTGACCGGACCTTGCGGGGCGGTCAGACATGGAAAAATGCTCTGTTTTTTCACGATGTTCGGGTTTACCCTGGCGCTCAGATTTGCCGTAACGCTCGGGCTTACCATGACGTTCAGGTTTGGCAAATTTCTCAGGCCTGGCATGCCGCACTGATTTTCCGTGGCCATAACCTTTTTCAGGCCGGTCGGTTTTTGAATGGCGGTCAGGGCGATCACCTCCATTGAATTTTCCCTTCCGCTCTGTTCTATCTTTCTTATCAAACTTATATTGACTCATTTTCAGACCTCATTGCAATTTCAAATATTTGTTCAAGCCTGTCTGTCTGACCGGTCAGAAAAAGATAGGCAACCCATGCTTCAAGCGCTGTTGCTCTGGCATATTCGGCTCTGGTTCCAGAACCGTAGCGGGCCGGAATTTTTGCATTTCGCCAATTTTTTACCAGCTCATGCTCATGCTCTGACAATTCGGGGAAAATCACCTCAAAAACCTTTGCCTGTGCTGAAGAGCTTACAAACTCCACCATTGAGCTGTGAAGCCGTCCGGCTTCATCGATACCTTTCCGCACATGCGCCATACGCAGGCCCAGCTCGTAAACCGCATCACCAATGTAAGCCAGGGTGCGAGCCGGCATTTTTTCGATTTCCTTCTGATTCCATTGCCTGCATATCGCGAATAGGCCAGACCCAAGGAGATTTTCTTTGCTGACGTCCATTTAATCAGGCTTTTCTCCAGCGAGTGCCTTCTTTGGTATCTTCTATAAGAATTCCACTTTCTTTGAGACGGTCGCGAATCGAGTCGGCCACATCAAACTTTTTGGCAGCTTTCATCTCTTTTCGCAGGTTAATCAGCATATCCATTACCGGGGCAATATCAAGTTCTGCGCTGGCTTTTCCGGCCGGGGCAAGAATGCCGAGAATTTCACCGCCCCACTTCTGAATAAGGGATAGCAGTCTTTGCCCACCGGCAGAAGACAATGAGCTTGATGCAAGAAGCTTGTTAGCATCGGTGACCATACTGTAAAGAGCGGCAATGGCTCCGGGTGTATCAAGGTCGTCATCGAGGCAGGCAACAATTTTCTTTTCAACTTCAACGCAGAGCTTTTCTGCATCGGCATCGGCTGAACCGGCACCAGCCTGTTTTTCAATCAATTCCTGCAGAGCCGACTGCAGCTGGGACAGGCGGGTAAGACCTGTTGCGGTTGCCGAGATGGCTTCTTCGGTATAATTTGACGGCGAACGGTAATGGGTTGACAGAATGAAAGCCCTGATTGCCTCAGCACTGTGCCGCGACAGCAAATCTTCGCAGGTTTTGAAATTACCGAGGGATTTTCCCATTTTGATGCCATCTACGGTCACCATGTTATTATGTACCCAATAGCGACAAAAAGGGGCATGATTGAGCGATTCAGACTGGGCAATTTCGCACTCATGATGGGGGAATTTGTTTTCGAGGCCACCACCGTGAATGTCAAAAGTTTTGCCAAGATATTTGGTAGCCATGACTGAGCATTCGATGTGCCAGCCAGGATAACCTTCGCCCCAGGGGGAGTTCCATTTGAGAATATGGCCAGGCTCGGCTTTTTTCCACAGGGCGAAATCGCGGGGATTTTTCTTCTCGCCGCGTGATTCAACCCGAACGGCTTCTTTCTGCTCTTCGAGACGACGACCGGAGAGTTTGCCGTATTCTGGAAAAGCTTCAACTGAAAAATAGACATTGCCATTAACTTCGTAGGCACTGCCGTTTGCAATCAAAGCCTGGACTGCTTCGATCTGTTCACCAATATGCTGGCTGGCCCGCACATAAAAGCTCGGGTGGGCGACATGCAGCTTTTCCATGTCATTCATATACTGTCGAGTCCATTTATCAACGACTTCCCAGGGATGAACCTGATCTATTCTTGCCTGACGCTGAATTTTGTCTTCGCCGGCATCGGCGTCATCAGTCAAATGGCCAACATCGGTGATGTTTTGTACATAGCGCACTTTTAAGCCAGAATTGCGCAGATGCTTAACCAGCACATCGAATGTTATGTAGCTTTTGGCATGGCCAAGGTGCGGCGGCCCATAAACGGTGGGGCCGCAAACATAGATGCCAACCTGCCCCGGTTCAACCGGAACAAATTCTTCTTTCTGTCTGGTAAGTGAATTATAGATAGTTAGCGCCATGACAGCCTCCATAACAAAAAGTGAATTAAAAAATCAGGTTTTGATGATAACACAAAAATAAAAAATTGCGCTGGCATCTTGCAAGTTGCCGATAAATAATTAACAATAATTTCAGGAGACAAATATATGCCCAGAGCAACCACGACCTCTGAATTCATACTCGACCAACTGGCGGAAGGCAGCTCATTCAAAGAATTACAGGGACAGTTTGGTTATACCCAAAAAGACCTGCTGACTGCCGCTCTTTTTGGGGTTTCAGAACTTCATGGTGAATATGTTGAGCTGCTGAAAAAATACGGTAGATTCAACAATCTGAAAAAATAAAAAACAAAAACCGGCCACGGAACAGTAGTTCGGTAGCCGGTTTCAGCTGCGTCTGCTCAGTCTGAAAGATAGCCGTAAATATAGCCGGCAAAAGCACAAACACTGATAATCATTGCCCACCAGATGAAGCGGAAAATTGACATGGCTTCCTCCATAGAAAATTATTCTGGTTAATAATATCATAGACTAGGTCAGCCGTCAAAAAACCTAAAGGAAAGTTTAACATGCGCCAAAATCAGAACATCAAAAGTCAGCTGAAAAGAATCGCAGGGGCAATTCTTTTTACAACAGCGGGACTAACTGCGGCTTCTGCCTATGACAACACCAACATTCTGGTTGAAGAGGCAGTTAATCATATATACCAGCAACGTTACAAGCAGGCGCACCAGGCTTTGAAAGAAGCTTATGAGAAATCCCCACGTCATCCCGGGGTTCACTTCAACCTGGGCCGACTTTTTGAATTAACCGGGAATTTCAGCGAAGCATTGAAGGAATTTCGGCTGGCAGCGAGCCTTGACTCATCGATGGTTGCAGCCAAGCGCGGTATAGCACGCTGCACCGTTGAGTTAAAAAGAATGAAAGCACAGTCCATGCAGCAACAGCTGATTCAGGCTCAAACTGAAACGGCTAAAGAAATGCCGGTTGAAAGACCGGTTCCGGCACGTATTATTACCCAGGCTACGACGCAGCAGATGCAACACCCGGTCAGGGCAAACCCGCCTGCTCAGCTTCCGGCAATGCCTGCGTCCGGAATTATTCAGCAACAAGCGAATGTCAACCATGAAACTGCCAGGGCCCAGGATCTTCGTCTGCCAACCTTGCCAGTAAACCAGCCGACACAGACTGCAGTAAAAAAAACATCGGGTGAAAATAAGGCCCGGCAGATGCTTGATCAGGGAAAGACTGACGAAGCCATCAATCTGCTGAATCAGGCTTTGCAAAGCAATCCCGACAGTGCCACCGCACATTTTCTGCTTGGAAAGGCGCTTAGCGCCAAAGGTGACCTGTTCGCCTCGATCAAACATCTTGAAGAAACGCTCAGGGTTGATGACAAGTATTATGACGCCTATATGATGCTTGGCCGAAATTACGCAAAAGTAAATCTGCTTGAAGATGCTATAAAAAACTACCAGATTTATTTCGGGGTCAAGCCTCAGGCAGCGATTGCACTTGAGATTGCCAGGATTTACGAATCGATGGGTGACCCAGCCAAAGCCCGTGATTTTTATTCGCGTGCCAATGCCATGAATCCCGGCAATACCAACCTGCAGACCAGGCTCAACGAAACTACCGGCAACCTGGCAAACGACTTGTATCTACGAGGGAATCACGCTTTTTCGATTGAAAATTATGAAGACGCGGTCAGCTTTTTTTCTCAGGCTCTTGAAACTAGTGGATTGCTGGAAAGCTACCAGCGTGATGCGTTGAGAAAAGTTGAAGTTGCCCGATTCAAAATCAGAGAGATTCAACAACGAACCCAGCCTGCACGCCAGGGTTTCAAAGACACCAGAAATAACTACGGCACGGTAAATCTGCTTTACCCGCAACTGGCCGACATTACCTTCAAGACCCGATTCACGGGACCGGTAACCGTTGAATGGCGCGGTTATATTGCCCGCCGCATAAAGCGCTATGGGCGCGATTTTCTGCTGATGATAAAAGAACTCAGCCAGGATGAGCTTGAAACAATGAGACGGGATCGCAACGACTTCCGTTTAAACAAACATTTCAACAATCAGCCATTGTTTCTTGTTGCCGCGCAGAAAGGTGGTTTCCCTCCATTCATCAAAGAGGGCAAAATGATCACTTTTACCGGAACTACCGACTGGAAAACCTACAATGTCATCAACGACATGGGTCAGAATGTTCCGTTGCCGTCATTTGAATTCGTATCTGCTTACCCTGACCGGCAATGAAACCATCAATCTGGCTGCTATGCCTGCTTATTTTATTCCCAATTACAGGTTCCCGGGCTGAGAAAAACAATTTAGAAGGCTTCTCTGATTGCTTTGCCAAAACAATTGTCGATAAAGAAGACAGAGAAAAAATTAAACATTTGATTGAAAATCCTCCTTGTTTTGATCAACCATTTTTCAAAACATTTAAAGAGTATCTGGTTATCTGTTTTTTTCCGCAGCACTATCGCAATCCTCTGCGAGAATGCTACTACTGTCAGAAAATTATCGCCGGTTCAGTGCAGATGTATAATTTTGAACACAGCCCGAAAATCAGACGAATAAAAAACAGTATGCTGAGCCAACCCAATACGCCACTGATTCCAGAATATCTCCGGCACCCTTTTCCGAAAGCAGAACCGGAGTGCCGCTACGAAAGCATTGGAGATATCACCGCCAGCGGCGGACTTTTTATTTACTGTACTTATCACGGAAGTGCCCAACAAGTGCAAGAGCTTCCCTGAGCCTTCTTCTAAAGATCACGATAAGTCGTGATCAGATCGGAAATATTGAAGCACACATTGCTGCCCACATTGCTTTTGAGGGCTGCATCGTAATCGATAACCACTTTTTTCGGCATGATCAACTCGCCATCTTCGCCTTTCTGCCGGTTCAGTGTATCGACGACCAGGTTGCCAAAAATATTCACTTTTTCACCGCCGACAATGCTGTTTTTCGCATAAATGGCAGCTTCAATTTTTGCCGATCGCATTTCGCGGGGCAAAATAACCGAGCCTTTAAGGGAAACCAGTGAAAGGAAAGAAGAAGCGCTGTCATGAACCACATCGCCGTTAATGTGAATGTTACCCTCAGTGACGATCATGCCCTGACCTTTGATGCGGCCGCTGATGTAAACGTTACCCTGCACATAAACAAGCCCCATTACTGACGCAGGGCGAGAATAAGTGCCTTCGATGCGCAGATCTTTTTCATGGAACTCATGGCAGTAATTCTTGGCATCTTTAACAATTCGCGCCAGTTGCAGCGGTTCAAGCTTGTCAGGATGTCGGGAAACAAAATCGAACTTGGTATTGATCGTATAAGGATCAGAGCTTGGATAAGGCGTTTCGGTAATACCGATCATATAAGGTTTCAATTTTTGATAGTATTTGATAATTTCACCTTCATAGTAGGTGTATTTGCTCAAATACGGGTCATGAAGCTGATTACTGCAGAACAGATAACCAATTTCGGGACGTTGATGAGAAAAAATCGAGCTGTCTTCGAAATAGTTGATGATATCGTCAGCGGCAAAAAATGGCAGATAAACGTGCAGTCGGCCATTGGTTCTGACTTTGCCCCAGAGATACGGGTGCAGTTTCTGAATCGAAGTATCGACGAAATCTTTGATTTTGAGGTCGCTGGCCGACATTACCAGCTTTCTGATTACTTTAAAAGTGCGAAGTTTAATCTCGCCTTCAAAACTTACGCTGCTTGCCATATTGGGTTCCCAGAAGAGGTCGCCGGCCCCGGCGCCCATGGTTTCCTGAAAAGCGTGGCTGGTGACCTCAGCCAGATCGTCGATTAGAGTTTTCAGGGCTCTCACCACGCTCCAGTTACGGCAGCGAAACTCGCCATGGCGCAGATATTCATCATTTCGACTCTGCACGAAAAGGGTATAATTTTCTGCGGGGGGTGTCAGATCGGTAACCTTGAGCTCACGAATCACTTCGAGTTTTTTTTCAGAGCTTCGATAACGACCAATGGCCTCGAAGCGCAGCAGGCCTTCGTAACCTCCCAGCGCTTTATCTGAATAGGTATCGCGATTTTCTTTGCGATAAATTTTCAGTTCAGGGGGAACTTCTTCATACTCATCGATATAGGTTTTAAAGGGGGTAAGCTTGAGGTCTTTAACTTCAACCCGCACCTCGGCGGTGCCGCCTTTAACCAGCTCTTCATCGTCGATTTTAACGATCAGGTTGAAATTTTCGGTGCGGTCGATATCGAGCAATGAGAGCAATTTATCGTTTACCGCCCCATCGTCGCTGAGCAATTTTTCGCTGAAAAGTTCACGAACCTTGATCATGGCCTTTTCAACGCCGGCTTCGGCCAGGTAGTAGGCCTGCAGATTTTCGCCAAGTTTCTGGGTCTGGCCGCGTTCCTGGGTCATGTAATTGATCAGCATCATGCCGAAAATGTAAAGAACGCCGACGACGGTGAGCAGCAGAAACATCGCACTGCCACTGCGTCGAATCATTACTTTTTCACCGGCCATTTTTCACCTCAATCGTCTTCACTTACATTCATCGGCTTTTCGCCGTTGGCATGCCATTTAAGATAGGCTTTTACAAATGGTTCGAGATCTCCATCCATTACTCTTCGCACATCTGAAGTCTGTTGACCGGTTCGAAGGTCTTTCACCAGAGTGTATGGGCAGAAAACGTATGATCTGATCTGGCTGCCCCAGGAAATATTTTTCTGCTCGCCCTGAATGCTTTTCAAATGTTTTTTCTGTTCTTCCTGCTGCTGTTCATACAGTTTTGCCTTCAGCATTTTCAGCGCCACCTCACGGTTTGCATGCTGACTGCGCTCAATCTGACAGGCAACCACAATTCCGCTCGGAAAATGGGTAATACGAACGGCGCTGCTGGTTTTGTTAACATGCTGACCACCGGCACCCGAGCTTCTGAAGAAATCAAGCTTGATGTCATCGTCGCGAACTTCAATATCAATGTCATCGGGCAGAACCGGCAGAACGTCAACCGCCGTAAAACTGGTATGGCGGCGGGCATTAGAGTCGAACGGTGAAATTCTTACCAGTCGATGAACACCTTTTTCGCCCTTAAGATAACCGTATGCATAGCTCCCCTTCACCAGAATGGTTGCAGCCTTGATGCCGTGTTCTTCATCCTGTAGATCGAGAACTTCATATTTGAACCCGGCAGCCTCGACATAGCGCAAATACATGCGATACAACATCGAAGCCCAGTCTGACGATTCGGTGCCACCGGCACCTGGTTTAATGGAAAGATATGTATCTGAAGCATCATAAGGCTCTGAAAGGAAAGTGGTCAGCTCAAGCCCGTCAATTTTCTGGCCGATCGGGTCAAGCTGGCTGACCAGCTGATTGAATGAGGCGTCATCCCCCTCTGCTTCGGTCATTTCCATTAACTCAATCGTATCGCTGAGTTCGGTCATTACAGATTCGAAAAGATCGCAAGACCTCTTAAGCTCAGCAATCTTTTGCGAGATTGTCTGGGCCCGGTTGCGATCATTCCAGAAATTCGGGTTTAATGTTACCGATTCGAGCTCTTCGATCTCCCGGCGCTTGTTGGAGACGTCAAAGATGGCTCCCGATGCCGGAGAGACGTGTTTTCATTTCGCGAATTTTTTCTACGAGTTCGTATTCCACGTTATAACCTCCTGAAATGGTAAGGCTCAGCGACTTACGCGCACCAGCCTTTTCAACAAACTTTTTTCACCACCGTAATTGCCTTCGGTGTTTACTTCAACTGTTACCAGCGATTTTTCATAGTCGATTGACACGAACTTAAAATCGCTGACCTTATAGGATAACTTGTCACCGGTGAATTTGTCATCTGCAGGAACAATAATATCTTCAACAAAAATACCATGCAGCAGCCTTTTTTCGTCAACCGTGGCATCTTCAAGAGCTTTAATCGACTCAGGGCAGAGGCGCTGCATGGTTCTGAGCTTGAGAAAAAAGTGCTGAAAAGCCGACCTGGCCATGAAATTGGCCTGGCGGCTCTTGATTATCTTCTGATACTGACTGCGGCTGTTGGTCATGGTCCAGGCCAGGGAGGCTATCCAGATGGCAATGCAGAGAACCAGACCCATGATAATCGGCATCGCGATACCGCGGCGGTTGAATCTACTCATAGATTCCCCCGGTAGGCAACCAGATTGATGCGATGCTGCCCCTTATTACCCCATGAAGCTGTCAATTCGAGGCGTTTCATGCCATCTTCCACTCTTGCCCTCTGTAATTGCCCGGAAAAGGAATCTTTGAATGCGGCAAACTCTACCGGCAGGGTTTCGACCTGCAGACTGAACTTTACCAGTTCTTTGTTAATTTCGGCAGAACGAAGGTCTAGATCGGCACCAAAAGGGTTATCAATCAGCAGATTGGTTGCAGTTCCCTCGGGAACGCGGGCAAACGGCATATCCATGGCAATTTCGAGGCGTTGCTCAACCATGTTGAGAATCTGGTAATAGTCGCCGAGCTGCGAGCTGCCGCGGGCGTATTCCACCAGAAACATGCCCATCGGCAAAGCAAGGGTCGAAAGAATCGCCATCGCAATCAGCACTTCAACCAGAGAAATCGCTTTTCTGCCGCCTGAATTCATAAAACCACCACAGGCAAGATTCACTTAAACGAAAACTATCGACCGCAGCACTTTTTGTATTTTTTGCCGCTGCCGCAGGGGCAGGAATCATTGCGACCAACGGTTGATTCATCGGCGCGGGTCGGCTGAGCAGGCCCGCCTTCTTCATCGCTGCGATTGTAATAGACTTCCTGTTCATGCTTTTCAAACGCTTCTTCTTCGGCGCGCGAATAAGAAATGCGGTAAAGATAATAGACAACGTCTTCTTTGATGCCCTCGATCATGTTTTGAAACATCTGAAAGCCCTCGATCTTATACTCTACCAGCGGGTCGCGCTGGCCCCATGAGCGCAGATGAATGCCATCCTGCAGGTTATCCATGTTCTGTAGATGATCTTTCCATTTGCCATCGACGATCTGCAGCAACAGAAATTTTTCCATGTTCAGGAAATTGGCATCGCCAAGTTCTTTTCGCTTTTCTTCGAGTTTGAGCGTAACCCGCTTTTTCAATTCTTCGAACAGCTCATCACGAGAATAAGTACAGAGCTGACCATGCTTGCCATTGCGCTGGTCACCGCCTTCAACTTCAATGGGGAAAATCTTTTTCACATTGTCGGCAAGCGCGTTATAATCGTGTTCATCTGCATCAACTGCCGGGTTTAGCTCAGTATCGATCAGTTTATGCAGAAGTTCATCGATCATCGTGAGAATGTCGTCGTGAATCTTTTCCTGTTCAAGGGCTTTGCGACGTTCCTGGTAGATGACCATACGCTGCTGGTTCATCACATCGTCGTATTTCAGCACCTGTTTGCGCACATCAAAATGATAAGCTTCGACTTTGCGCTGGGCACTTTCAATCGAGCGGCTGATCCACGGGTGCTCAATCGGTTCGCCTCTTTCCCAGCCGAGTTTTTCCATCCAGCCGGAAATGTTGACCGAGCCAAACAGTCGCATAAGATCGTCTTCAAGTGAAAGATAGAACTGGCTGGCCCCGGGATCACCCTGTCGACCGGCACGACCGCGCAGCTGGTTATCGATACGCCTGGATTCATGCCTTTCAGTGCCAAGAATAAAAAGCCCACCGGCAGCGATGACTCTCTGTTTCTCTTCTTCACAGATTTTGCGGTATTTTTCAAGCACCTGCTTGAATTCAGGATCGTCAACATCATCAACTTCTTTTTTGGCGAGCATTTCAGGATTACCACCGAGCAAAATGTCTGTTCCGCGACCCGCCATATTGGTGGCAATTGTAATCGCCCCTTCTCTACCAGCCTGGGCAACGATTTCTGCTTCGCGTTCGTGGTATTTGGCGTTGAGAACTTCGCACTTGATACCGCGTCGGCGCAGCATCTCCGCGATCAATTCACTTTTTTCGATAGAAATGGTGCCGACAAGCACTGGCTGCTTTCTTTCGTGAATTTCAATAATGTTTTCAACGATCGCCTCAAATTTTTCGGCAACCGTTTTGAAGATCACGTCAGAAAGATCGTTTCTGATGCAGGGTTTATTTGACGGTATAACAATGACTTCGCATTTATAAATTTCTTTGAATTCTTTGGCTTCGGTTTCAGCAGTACCGGTCATGCCGGCGAGTTTGCGATAAAGGCGAAAGTAATTCTGAAAAGTGATTGAAGCAAGGGTCTGGTTTTCCTGCTGAATAGCAACGCCTTCTTTTGCTTCAATTGCCTGGTGAAGGCCATCGGAATAGCGCCGACCAAACATCAGACGACCGGTGAACTCATCGACGATAACCACTTCCTGGCCACGCCCGTCTTCGCGGGGTCTGACGATATATTCTTTGTCGCGGTGGAAGAAATGCTTGGCTTTCAGCGCATTCTGCAGCTGGTGCACGTGGTCCATATTGTTATTATCATAAAGATTTTCTAGCCCCAGGGCTTTTTCAACCTTGGCGATACCAGATTCGGTGATGGAAACACCCTGGTGCTTTTCGTCAACAATATAATCCATTTCGTTCTTGAGTATGTCACGGGCCACACGGGCATAGACGAAATAAAGAGAGGTGGCTTTTTCTGCGGGCCCTGAAATAATCAACGGGGTTCGAGCTTCATCAATAAGAATCGAGTCAACTTCGTCAACGATAGCAAAATTGTAATCGCTGCGCTGGGTGCATTCAGCAAGGCTGAGTGCCATATTGTCGCGCAGATAATCGAAGCCGAATTCGTTATTGGTGCCGTAGGTAATATCTGATGCGTAAGCGACACGCTTCTGTTCGGCGTTTAAACCGTGAATGTTCAGCCCAACCGTCAGACCGAGAAAGCGAAAGACCTTTCCCATCCATTCAGAGTCGCGGCGCGCCAGATAATCGTTAACCGTGATCAGCTGAGCACCCCGGCCAACCGGAACTTTCAGGCCATTGCTGTTTACCAGAGGTACAAATTCAGTTACACCCTGCTCTCTTGCCAGCTTTTCCCATTCGGGGTTCAGTTCAAGGGCATTGAGATAAAGAGGAAGGGTGGCAACCAGGGTTTTACCTTCACCGGTTTTCATTTCGACGATGCGGCCTTCGTGAAGAGCACAACCACCAATAATCTGAACATCATAATGGCGCATGTTCAAAACCCGGCGGGCAGCTTCTCTGACGGTAGCAAAAGCCTCTGAGCGAATATTTTCGAGGGTTTCACCCTTGAAAAGACGCTGACGAAATTTCTGCGTCATTCCGGCAAGCTCTGAATCGCTCATTGCCTTATAGCGTTCTTCAAGCTCGTTGACTTCTTCAAGAATATTGTCGAGCCGGTTCAATTCACGGGCATTAAAATCGGGAATGAAAAATCTGATGAATTTAAAAAGCCAGTCGAACATGCCTGACCCCTTTCAAAAAATCAAGGCGCGGCCCTGCTTTCAAGGCTGCGCCTGTATGATTCAAAACAACAAGGGCAATCTGCCCTGATTAAGCTTACTTCTCTTCGGCCGAAATAATCTTTAAAACTTCTTCGACTGTCTCAGATTCCATCAGCTCGTTTCTGAATTCCTGATAGCGCAGAAGCCTTGAAAGTCTGGCCAAAGCCTTAAGATAAAGGCCACCGGATTCAATAGGCGCGGCAATCAGAAAGATCAGATGCACCGGGCGGTTATCCAGTGCTTCGAATTCAATACCGAGCCTGGATCGGCCAATAGCAACAACAACTTCACGCACTGTCGAGGTACGGGAATGGGGAATTGCAATGCCTTTTCCGATACCGGTTGAACCGACTTTTTCTCTTTCAAGAACTGATTTCAGAAACGCTTCGGCATCATTGAGATAGCCAGCTGTATCGAGCATATCTATAAGCTCTTTTATGGCGTCGAGCTTCGTGGTGGAACTCAATTCCAACTTGGTCAGCCGGGGTGATATAAATTCGCTTAGTTCCAAAACTCCTCCTGCATCCCGTCAGGGGCTGAAATTTTATATATTTTCAGGTCAGTATTCTGGCTCAATCAGGCCGAAATTACCGTCATTGCGGCGGTAAATCACGTTGATTTTGTTGGTTTCAGCATTAGAGAATACGAAGAAATCCTGCTTGAAGAGTTCAAGCTGTTCAGCTGCTTCGTCAGAATACATGGGGCGCATCGGGAAAGTTCCGCTGCGGACAATTTTTGGTCTGATTTCTTGAGGTTCCTGTCCTTCCGGGGTTTCGGCAACACCTTCGGAGAAAGAGATGATGGAATGGGTTCCCTGGATATATTCGCCTTTGCCGCGGCGACGATCAGTTTTCTTTTCCTTGAATTTTTTGAGCTGCCGTTCAATTTTTTCGGCAACCATGTCGATTGAGGCGTAGAGATCTTCAGAAGCCTGCTTTCCATGGATTGGGGTGCCGATTGATTTTGCCCATACGGTTACTTCGCAAACCCGGCTTTTGCTCTGATCTTTTGAATCCTTCACTGAAAGGGTTACATCAACTTCGATGATATGATCGAAATACTTCTTGATGCTTGCCAGCTTCTTTTCGGCGTATTCTTTGAGAGCCTGAGTCAGCTGGAGATTTTTTCCCTTGATAACAAATTGCATAAAAATGCCTCCGAATGATGAGGAATAGGCGCATTTCCCTTGAAATACGGGGTGACAAATATTAGCACACCCCCCGGACAGTGTCAAGATACACCAGAATTATAAAAAAACTCAAATCGTTTTGAAACATTTTGTCCGCTCAATACGTAAGATAAGTGAGGATGACAAAAAATTATGCCGCTTCATCGTCTTTCTGTACGCCATACGACAACTATTATTAAAATTTTTCTGACATCATTGATTCTTCTGCTGCCAACTGCCCTGGCCGCGGAAGTCAACGTCTGCTACGAGAATTTTACCATTCGCGATATGGTAGAAGACGACCAGGGCAACATCTGGGTCGGCACTTTCGGCATGGGTTTATGGCAATACCGCGACGGGCAGATAAAAAAATTTGAGGTAAGCCAGGGCGAAAACCCCTACCCGATGATCAGTAATCTGATGCTATTGGGAAAAAGACTTTTCATTGCCACTGCCGGCGGCGGATGCGAGTGCCTGAACCTTGAAAAAAAGGCCCTTGAGCCGTTAAGCCAGTTGCCCGGCTTTGATCGCCTGCATGCTTTATTTGCAGCGAGCAACGGGAAAATTTTTATCGGCTCAGTAGGCAGCGGAACTGCTGTTCTCAACACGGAGACCTCAGCCTGGGAACCGGTCAGCAATCGAACTTTGCAGCATCTTTCCTGGGTAAACGACATCAAGGAATGGAACTCGAGTATCTGTCTGGCCACTAACTGCGGTCTCTATCTCACTCCCCTCGGTAATAATTCATGGCAGCCAGTTTCGGCTGGTCTGGGCGAAGGAGCAAATTTTCTTTATCCGGCAACCAAAGACCTTTTATATATCGGCACGACATCGAGAGGCGTTTTTGTTATGAAGTCGCAAAAGCAACCGGTACCAGTTCGAAATACCTACGGTGAAATATATTTTCTGACAAAATTCAGGCAAAAGTTGATTGCTGGTGGCCAGTTCGGCCTCTGGGAACTAGATGAAAAAAAAGGCACTGGCCGTGAGATCAGCCGCTTTCCTGAAATTGCAGCCAAATCATTTTTGGTAACAAAAAAAAATACTCTTTTAATCGGTACAATGGATGGTAGGATTATCTGTACAGACGATTTAAAGGAATTCAAACTTCTGCTGAATCTGCAGCAACATGCGGCTGAGGAGTAATATGATGCGAACCAGGCAGTTTTTTCTGATAACCATAATCATTTTCTGTTGTGCCATATCTGGAATTGGCGAAAGCATCGACAATCTCATAGACAAAGCAAAGAACACTTTGAAGAGTGGCGATGCAAAAAAATCCGCAGAAATGCTGAATAACCTTCTAACCGGCATGAAAAGCGAAATTCGTAATCATCCGCGCCATGCTGAGGCTTGGTATTATTTTTCGGTTGCCCTCGATAAACTTGGGCGCAAAGGGCTTTCAGCCAAAGCCCTTGACCGGGCAAAAAAGCTAAAGCAGATGCAGCCAGAAAAAAAAGTTGAAGACGGTAATCAGACTGCAGATACCAATTCAGCAGCAATTCAGCCCAATGCCCCTGAAAAAGTCAGGGCGGATGAAATCACCGACAAGCTTGACGAAAAGCAGCAGAATATTGACCACACACCGGTGAACAGTGCCTATTCGCTTGCTTCAGTCAAAGACCTGCAAGCAGCTGAATTTTACCGAAAAGGCGCTGCCTATCTTGAGCAGGGCCAGCTACAGGCCGCCGCCGACCAGTTCGTAAAAGCATGTGAAACTGAAAAAGGCAGCATCGAACTATTAGAGAAAACGGCTGCCGTTCTTGATCAGATTGGCGGCAACTATTACGTAAAAGCCCAGAGAATTTATGCTGAGCTTGAAAAACTCAGCGGCGACAAGATGTCGGCGGCTCAGAAGACTGCCCAGGCCCGCGCCAACATTTTTTCCAGCAAACCTGACCTGAAAAAAGCCAACGAAATTCTTGACGGCATTCTCAAAGCTGATGATAAAAATGTTGAGGCGATTGTTTTGTCTGGCCAGGCAGACACTGAAGAACAGAAGTATAAACCAGCCATTGAAAAGTTTGAAAAAGCCATAAAGCTCGATAAAAATAACATGCCCGCCTATCTTGGCCTTGGTCATTGCTATTTAACGATGAATCAGCTTGAAAAAGCCATTGCAACACTATCGACCGCGAGAGACATCTGGCCCGATAGCTTCAAGCCTCTGGTAGCGCTGGGAAATGCTTATCTGAAAAACGACAATCTGGGTTCGGCTCTGCAGATGTTCAATACGGCTTTTTCCATAAATGAACAGGATTTTGAAGTTAATCTCGGTCTGCTTGAAATTTTTGTGCGAAGCAATGACCCGCGGGCATCAGTTCACCTTGAGATCTGCGAAAAGATTTTCAAAGGCGACCCACGGGTAGAATTTTTAAAGGCCAACTTTCTTGAGCTTGACGAAAAACTTCTGGCCGCCAAAAAAGCTTACACCTGGTTGGCGATGTATGATGATGAAACCGGGGTCAGGGCCAGAGTCAGACTTGGTCAACTGTATTCTGGAGACGGCCACAAAACATTTCCTGGCAGTGTTCTGGTGAAAAACCGGCCGACTTATCTCGACAATTACCGCAGTCTGGCAAACTACAAACTGGCTTATAATTACTTTCAGGAAGCGCTCGACAAGAAAACCGATCTCAAAGAGACGGCTGAGATTAAAACATGGTTGAATGAAAATGAAGAAAGAATTGGCGAATCGTTTCAATTCGATTCTCTGATTCAAAGTCATTTCAGGCAATAAATTCCGGATTTTACAGGAGGAAGTATGGATTTCAAGATTGCAAAGAAACCAGCACTGGCGATGGGACTGCTGCTGTACCTTAGCACGGCCCAACTGACTGCGGTGGAAGTGGAACCTGGCAAAGAGTCAGGCTACTTTTACAAATCAAAAATCAAACCGTTCGATTCAGAATTTATGGGAGGCGGCCTGCTTTCTGACGGCATGGACATTCGCCGTGTAAGTGGGCATCACGACAAACCTGAAGCCCAGATTGCAGTCTGGATGCCCCTGGTTGAACCAGAACCGATTGTCAAAACTCAGAACAATGAAATCACTGACGCAACCTTGATTTACCGCAACACCGGCCCGACCAAAGACAAATTTCCTTACGTAATCAAAGATAAGGGCACTGGAAAATTCTACGTTTACCGCAATGTGAAATATCACTGGGCCTTTGAAAAACCAGATGAAAAGAAAAAAGTTCTGGCAGAAGGCAACAAAGGCGGAACTTCCGGCGGCGAAGTTTATTCACCATTTTTGAACCTTAAAGACGCCAATGGTCAATATTTCGAAGATGTTGTCAATGGTGCAGCCACAGAAGCCGACATCTGGGACAAAAAGATGTTTGTTAACCGCCATACGGCGCCTTTCGATTCAGGCATTGCCGGCGCAAAAATGGTTTCAGGCTCTACTATGCTGCAGCAGGTTGGAATGATAATGACCTACGAACGCGCAGAAGTTACAGGCCTCTCACCATCAGGTGCAGGTTACCCGGCAAAAGAAAAAGACACTGCCGACCCGGCCGGTGAAATTCCTGGTACGGTCAACATGGCTGCCGCTCCCGCCGATGCAGACTTCGTGAAATTCGGTCCCGAAAAAACCACCAAGCCCGTTCCAGAAGCCCTCAAGAACTCGTGGAATCTTAGCATCAACATTGATGGCAAAGACTATAAAGAATTCACCGATTATAATGTGGTCTATGTTGAAGACTATTCTTATCCTGAAGTTTCGCAGGATTTCCTTGATCCTAAAGGAACGGTATATCAGGGGGTAGTTGGCAAATATGTTGGATACAGCGATGGCAAAGACATGAAAGTCAGCTATGAAAACGAAAATGCTGACTTGCTGCCAACTTCTCCGGCCATTGAGTCAAATTTTGATTATTTCTTCAGCCCCGACGAACTTTACCATATGGCCAACCCCTTCTATGATGGTTCTCCGAGCCAGCAACCAGTATTATTCTTCTATTTCCTCAAATCAAACGGCGCTTACGGCCCATATGTGGGCGTTTGCAACCCCAGCTTTGAAAAAGACTATTACGTTGACCACCACCCCTACTGGAAAAATCAGCCCAAGGAAAAACTTGATAAATTTATGGCCGACCGCTATGCCAACTGTTGGGAAGCCAAGTTTCTGCAGCCCTGGGAGAAAGGCATGGTCTATTATGTTCTGTATCAGAACGGTGACGGCGAAACCAGGGTGAATGAGCTTAATGAAGCCTGGAAGAAGAGCGACATCAGCCAGCTCAGCGTTCTTAACGACCTGGTTGACGAACTCAGCGGCAAAACCACCGAAGAAGCAGCTGAAGCCAAACAATCAATTGAAGCACTCAAAACCTTTATCAGCAGTTCACCCGAAGGCACCCGCCAGGCAACCAGATTCGCCCATATTGGCTTCAGCGCCCACAGCGGCCGCTGCGGCATTTCGAAGATTTCGCTTGAAAACATACCCAGCCAGCATACTGAAGAAAAGGTCATGAAAACCGACCCGGCAACCGGCCAGCAGATCGAAGTTAAAAAAGGCTCCTGGACAGTTGCAGGCAAGCGTTTCATTCTTCCCAGACATTTCGCGACCAATTCAATCGAATGGAACGATCACTGCACTGACTGCCCCCCCGGGAAGAAAACCAAGGAAATGGTCAACTATTACAACGATCTCAAGAGCATGCCGCCTGATTGTCTGATGACCCAGGAAGTATCGAACTGCTGCGGCAATGCAGCTCCCGCTGGCTCTCTGGTTAAGGTCGAAGACGTTGCCGAATTCAGCAAGCCTCTCATCGGTTGCGAAATCGAAGACCAGGTCAATGGCACCACCCACAAAATCGGGGTTCCACCGATTGAATCTCTTGATGCGGGTTCACAGCTTGCGGCCAGGGATGTAAAAACTGGCGCAATCAAGAACTATGGCGAAGAGGGCGTCAACGAAGATTTCGATATGGCCAGCAAAGACTGGTTTATCATCAAAGCAGACGGAACCAGGGAAGACCTTCCCAAGATTCCGACCGATCCCGAAGGACCTGAAAAGAACAAGATTCCGGTTGAAGATCAGCGCATGAAATTTGTCATCAAGCCCTACGACAATATTGACAGCCTGACTCCTTTCAGGGGCATCGTCAAGACCGAAGTTGAAATTGAAGCTCTTGATGCAAACCAGAACCCGACCGGTAATTTTGAACAGATCGAATACGAACAGGATGGCCAGATCATCGCCAACGCCAAAGTGGTAAAAGACGGCACCGGCAAAAACAAATTCGAACTCAATGAATTTGACCCGACCGTACAATTTTATCACATTTTCCGCGCAGCCGGATGGTATCAGTTCAAGGTCAAGGCTTATGACCGTGCAAAAGACGGTTCAGCCGGCCAGCCTCGCGAAATGAAGTTCAACATCAACGTTCTTCCCGCAGGCTTCAACACCAGATCTCTTGACGAACGCTGATAATCCCGTAGAAGCATCTGTCTGATTGAACAGCTCTATTATGCCCCGGCGCCCGATTGGGTGGCCGGGGCATCTCTTAAAGAATGGCCCGATATGAAAATTTTAATTAAATGTTTGTTTGTTTTGCTGTTGTTTTGCTCTGCCACCTTTGGGCAGAATCTGGTAATAGAAAAAATTGAACACCCTCTGTTGAATGGCAGGCGAATATGTGCGGTTGCCTCAGAAAATGGTTTAAACGTCTGGGCAACTCATAATGAATTGGTTTTGACAACCCCGGATAAACGGATCGAAGTCTTTGATCATAAAAATTCTCCGCTTATTGAAGCAGCCGACATTTCGGCGGCAGGGATCTGTGATGGCGCCATCTGGGTTACTCAGGTAAACAGCAGCAATGGATATGGAATCTTTCATTATGACAATGGCATTTGGAATGTTTACAAAGACCCTGACAACGAAGGAATTCTGAACAACAGAATTCTACGCATTCACGTTGATCAGGACAAAACCGTATGGTTCGGCCACGAGGTGCATGGGGTCACGAAAATGGTTGAATCAATCCCGATAAAATTCATTAACGAAAAATTCATGCACTTATTTGATAACCGACTGCATTGCATTTTCATGCAGTTGACACATCTCTGGGTCGGTTGCAATAACGGCGTCGTCAGATTCAGGTCTGAAATTTCCTCAAATTATTATTTGAATGTTGACACCTGGGTGTACCCGGAATTTCCGGCAAGAGCTGCATACAGCATCTGCGAATATGGCTCTGAAACCATTGCGGTTGGCACCGACACCGGCCTTGCCGTTTTCGATGGGAAAAAATGGAATATGCTGAAGAAGAAAGATGGAATTAAAGCTTTGCCGGCACTGCATCTGATTAAAGATGGCAAAAATATCTGGATAGGCAGTTCAAACGGTCTTCAGCGATGGCAAGCTGATTCTTCTTCAGAATTGCTGACAACTGAATCGGGTTTGCCCGGCAATCGAGTTACCAGCATGGCTCTGCAAGAACCAGGCATTGTTCTGGTCGGCACTGAAACCGGCGCAGCAATTGTAAAAGCGACGGAATAGGCCTATTGCCCTCATGGCTCTCCCTGGGTCTCACTATAGAATTTGAGTTTACCCTCACGTTTGAGAAACACAATGGCCGCTTCATTGATCAAGAGCTCTTTATCAACGTAGCGGTCATTTTCATCAAACAGACATTTTGAAAAAGCTTTAGGAAAAGCCATGTTCACGTGATCCCAGAATGGGGTTTCTCTGAGACGCGAAAGAGATTCAGGAACCTGGTGCTCCCAGAAATATTTGTCTTTGTCGGTTACTTTTTCTGGCACTTGCCAGATCCTGGGCTCAGACTGGTCAACTTCAATACAACCCTTTTCAATTTTTGGCTCAGGTGCAGGCCTGGAATCTTTTCCGAAATGTATTTCGACCCATTTGGGCATCACCCTTGCAGCAGCCGGGGAGAGAAAAAAACGTGCCAGCTTTCCGGTAACCCGATGGCCGCTGCGCTGGGTGTGCTCTCGGTTAACCAGCAGAAGCTCTTCGGCAAGCTTGTTTTTATTGATCATGAAATCAGCTTCTTTCATGCTTCTGATTTTCCAGCAATGCTTAACCAGGCGGCGACGAAGGTCTTCTCTCACATCGTCGGTCATTTTCCCCGCTTCGTTTTCGGTAATTTTGAGCACGTGGTCAACAAAGGCCTGGCCATGTTTCTCCCACATGTCGCCGGGAGTGTTGCGCACCAGCTCCAGGGCCGGCATAAGACGACTGCTGGCAGCTGCCTGGCCGGTTCTTACCGGATTTTCGAAATCGACTTCGGGAACGATACAGGGAATAAATTCCCAGAAAATGTCCTGCTGACCGGGCGAAAGAATCTTTTTTATCTCTTCTTCCATGCGGGCAATCTGGTCAAGAGCCCGACCGATAATTTCATGGGCAGCATCGTCCAGCTCAACAACTTTTTCACGAATTTTTGGCGGGTCTTCGGCAAGGGCCGTGTAGAGATCGTCACGAAGCCGGGTCATGGGCTGAATTGAATCAAGTGCTTTTATTTCTTTTAGCGCATCATTTCTGATTTTTTCGGCTTCAGCGGTCAGCCTTGCAATTTTATGCGCCTGATCACGGGTTAGATACATGCCTCGCAAAACGTTCAGCAGTGATATTTCTTCGACCAGGTCGCCCATCTGGTCTATGTATGGCTCTGCGGATAGAGAGACTGTAGCAAGAATGAATAACAATAAAAAAAGCTTTTTCATTTTTTCCTCCTGTGGTTACAGGCCAACATTGCCGGTTGGCAGATCATCGAGCCAGACGCCGGGAAGCTGATAGCCACAGTCGGGGCATTTTCCACGACTTAAAAGGCTTCTCAGCACTTGAAAACCCAGGCGTTCGACTACTTTTTTGCCACAACCGGGGCAATAGGTGTGGTTTCCTTCCTGACCCGGGTTGTTACCTGTGTAAACATATTTAATGCCCACCGCCAGAGCCGTATTTCTTGCCATTTCAAGGGTAGTATTGGGGGTCGGCGGCAGGTTTTTCAGCTGAAACTCAGGCACGAACCTGGAAAAATGCCACGGCACATCAGGCCCAAGATTATCCAGAAACCACCTGGCACCGAGTTTCAGCTGCTCTTCGCTGTCATTCTTGCCCGGCACCAGCAGCGAAACTACTTCGAAATGACATTTTGAATTTTTGAGAGTTATCAGCGTCTGCTGCACCGGGGCGAGCATACCTGAGATTACATCGGTGTAGTAATCCTGGGTAAAGCCTTTGAGACCGACGACAAAGATATCGATAAGTTCAATCAGGTCTTTAAGTGGCTCAGGCTTAATGTAACCGGCGGTAACCATTACGGTTTTCAGCCCGTTTTTTCGGGCAAGGCGGGCCACATCTTTCATGAACTCAATATAAATAACCGGTTCAGTGTAAAAGAAACCGATGGTGTGTGTTTGAAAATCCAGGGCACGCACCACCACATCATCTGGTGTCATGGGAAAATTCGAGGTCTCAACCGGGGTTTTCTGGGAAAACTGCCAGTTCTGGCAATATTTACAGGCAAGATTACAACCGGCAGTGGAAATGGAGAGAGCCGGACTTTTCACATGATAATGAAACAGCGGCATTTTTTCGACTGGGTCTATGGCGATAACGCAGGGCAAGCCATAAACCAGGCTGGTATACCGGCCATTTCTCACGCCTCTGGCACGGCACGCACCATTTTCACCTTCGGCGGGCATACAGCCATTTGGGCACAGCTGGCACTGCCACTGGCCAGAATCAAGTTTTTTTGCATATTCCGCGGGATGATCACTTTCCTGTTCAGCATAAATTTTCAGCGCCGGGCCAAGTGCCAGGCAGACACCGGCAGTTGCAGTTCCCTGGATGAACTGGCGGCGCTTTAGAGAGAAAAGAGTCTTATCGTTGTTCATTGCCAATACCCCAACATACATTTGCCATTAAATATTATACGATTATTTCGCGGTTGTCGTTACCAATAATTTGCATGAAATAACAAATTTTGCTAGTCTTTAGAAACCATTAATGAAAACCAAATCTAAAAACTGCTACGGTTTCAGCCTGATCGAAATCATCCTGGCAATGGCCATTCTTGCCGCCACCATGGCGCCGATCTTCTTTTTCATGAGCAAAGGTGCTTCTGAAACCGATTTAAACGTTTCGCGCATATTCGCCATCACCCGGGCCTCAGAAATATTAAATGCAATGCTCGACAACGTGCCATTTCAAGCTTTAAGGGCTGGCATTCCCGGCTATATAAAAGTTAAAGATCTTGCAGCCATAAAGGGTTACGAAAAATTCGACGATGCCTGGGCAGAAAAGTTCGTTAACACCGTTTTTCCCGGAAGTGTGGAATCTGAGGCGGGCTATCCATGCCAGTGCGTGGTTTCTGACCCACGGGGAATTCATTATAAAATCACTCTGCGTGTTGAAGATATAGCTTCACCTGAAGAATCCGCCAAAGAGAAGCCCCCAATGATGAAAATCGGCAATGAATACCCGGTTAAACCACCTAAGGAATTTTCAGCAATTTCGACCGGAGAGGTGACTTTTTCTTATTTGAAAAATCCTGCCAGGCTTCAAAGCCCTTCGTGGCACAAGACAATCTACCTGCCAAATCCGATAGGTATGCTTCCGAAAGCCAAAGAATACCGTTTTGAAAGCGAATTACCCAAGAAAGTTTCAGAAAATTATGAGAATTTCTATCTCGATGATGGTTATGCCGGGGTTCATGTCGACGCGCCAAGATTTGTCGACCCGACCGCCACCCGACTCACCCAGCGTATGGCCAAAGCAGAGGTAGCTTACACCAAAGACAATAAATTTCGTTATTGTGGCCTCAAGCGCATGATTATCGAGATTCAATGGAACATTGAAGCACCAAACATGAAAGACCCTGAAAAAGACGGCCCCGGACTGCGAAGAATACACCTGATGACAATCAAGGCCGACATCAATGTTTAAAATTTTATTTAAAACAAACAATAGAGGAATGGCAATTGTCATCGTTATTTTCTTTTCGTTTGCGTTAATGATTCTATTTGCTTCAATGTTTTTCCAGCATCGCAGCGTTGCAGGCAGAAACAAGCTTTCGCTGCGCGACCAGCAGGCTTACTTTGCTGCAAGAGCGGCAATGCAGCATTTTCTTCTCAAAGCCAGGCTTTTTCCCACCGAATTATATGATGCGGTCGAATTCAAGCAGGGCAAAAACCCTTACATGGATTTTACCGAATTCCCATTCAGAACCGACGACAACAAACCTGCATTCGAGCAGATTCCAACCTATTCAGGTATTTACAGCCGGGTTATTCCCCAGGAAACCGACAGTTCAGGAAGAATTCGCTATTTTTATCTGCCAATCAAAGAAAAGAACGGTGAGCCGGAAGCTCTGATCAGAATGGCGAGCTTTTACAATGCCAATTACCGATATCTCGCCCCAAATCTTGCCCCATCAGGATTTCCCGAAAAATACATTTCACCTGATAACAGTGCAAACGCCGCCCAAAATCCGGGAAAATTCGTTTCGTATTTCATCCGTGACTGCAGCAATGATCTGGTTGACGGCAAAATACTGCAACCGGCACTTAAGACCGAAAAGGCCAAGGGGCTTGAAACCGAAAGCTCCTGGAGTATCAACGACGAAGGGTACCCTTACACCATGAATTATCGGGTCAAATCAATCGACATCAGGGCAATAAAAGGCCTGCGGCGTTACAATGAAGAAGCAATCGAAATTGAGTGCGAAGGGAATGTAATAGATTTTCAGGAACAACCTGGCAGCAAAACGATCAATCAGGTAAAAAAAATCACTCGCACCGGGCAGCATCTACTAAACTGATGCACAAAACAAGACCTTCTGCGCCATACCTTTATCCGGTAGTTGCGGCAATAACCGGTTTTTCTGCCAATCTCGCCCAAGTCAGCCTGTTTCGTTTTTTCATCGGTCAGTTTTACGGCACTGAGATGCATCTTGGAATTTTCCTGGCAATATGGCTGGCCGGCATTTCTTCTGGCGGATTAGTGGCAGGCCGAATTGTTCCCGGAATACGCAAACTGATTTTTTCTTTGCTTGGAGCGTCGACAATTGCAATCTTTACAATTTTTCAAGGGTATCAACTTTTGCCCGATCCAAAAGGCGGTTTTCTGCCATTCTTGCCAGTAGCTTCATTTATGATTGCCGCCGTTTTTCCGGTTTCTTTCACAATTGGCATGTTGCTTCCGACAATTCTTGACCGAGCCAGAAAGAGTCTGGGTCTTTACTATAGTTATGAAGCCATTGGCAGCTTTATCGGTGGAATTTTCTTTTCATTCGTTCTGGGTGGCACTGCGAGCCCGATTCTTTGTCTGGCAACCTTGCCGATAGCCATGCTCAGCATGCTGCTCCTGCTCTCTCCATGCCGAATCAAGGCTTTAATTATTATATTAATTGCCCCTGCGGCGTCATTTTATGGTCCCACGCTGGTCGAAGAAGTTGAAATTCGGTACTGGAGAGTGTCGAACCCAGGCCAGACATTATTGCAGACGATAGAAACACCATACCAGAAACTTCAACTCTGCAACTACTTTGAGCAGAAGAGTCTTTTTTCAAACGGCATGTTTTCAGTTTCATGGCCCTTTTTAACCAGTTCAGAACAAACTGTCCACAGTTTTATGACAGCCCTTGAAAATTTTAAACAGGTTCTTATCGTTGGGGCCCCGCCATCAGACATTTTAAATGAATTTTTAAAATATCCTGAAATCAGGTTGTCGGTAATAGAACTGGATCCTGAGATCATAAAACTTTACGACTACTCTGCCGGGCAAAAATCTCAGGTAAAATTCATTATCGATGATCCCCGTCGCTTTTTAAATTCGACCGACGAAAAGTATGATGGAATCATGATTTTTCCGGTTTCACCGGTAACTCTGGCGGGAAACCGCCTTTTTACCATCGAAGCGATGCGATCGATGAAACGCTGCTTGAATCCATCAGGAGTTTTAAGCCTGCAGGTGTCGGGAACAGAAAACTATCTTGGCGGCATAAAAGAGCAGATCATTCTTTCGACCTGGCAGGCTCTTGGTAAGGTTTTTTCTTTCCGTGGAGCTATTCCTGGAGGCACCATCACCTTTTTTGCCTGCCAGAAGGCTGGAATTATTCCTACTGATATAAAAGCCTATATGAGTCGTTTCAAGGAAAGAAAAATTGAAGCCACAACCTTTTTACCGGCAAGCTTTTTTAACCTGCTGCAGCCATTCAGAGTTAAGGAACTCGACCAGTGGTTGAATCGCCCGGTCAAAGCCCGCATAAATACTGACATCCACCCGGAAAGCTTTACCCAGCAGCTTGAACTGTGGAATGTTTACAGTGGCGATTCCAATCAGATTCTGTCCTGGCTTCAAAAAACCGGACTCGATCGTCTCATAGCCATTATTCTGGTAATTTCTGCCGTCTTTCTTCTGATTCTTCGGTTATTACCGGCATCGGTGTCACTAAAAACCGCAATAGCAGCCGGAGTTGCCGCAAGCGGAGCAACTGGTCTTCTGTGTGAAATAATTCTGATAATGCTCTACCAAAACAGTCATGGGGCCGCCTATCAGATGACCGCATTCTTTTTCGGAATATATATGCTGGGATTGGCCGGAGGAGCCTGGATTTTCGGCAGCAGGACAGAGAAATTACCATCTTTTCAGCGCCTGAGACTGGTAAAATTTTTGCAGATAATCTTTACGGTAAGCGGCATAATGATTCTTGATTCAACCAGGTTACATGGTGCCACCGGAATTGCGGCAGCAATTTTTGCCATTGCTTTTCTCGATGGCATCGAGTTTCCGGTTGCCGATCAGATCATCAGAAAATCCGGCACCAATCCCGCGTTTTCTGCAGGAATTCTTCTTTTTTCTGACAATGCAGGCGCTCTTCTGGCCGGGCTTGGCAGCGGATTATGGCTATTGCCGACTTTAGGCATGCAGGGCTGCTTCATTATGCTTACCGCAATTCTGTCGATAAACCTTGGCAGCCTGATAATTTTAAATGGTCATTTCAAACAATCTTACCATTCCGAATAAGTTCCACCTCCATCGATTGCATCTTTCAAAGTTGGCGAGAACAATGTTCTGACCGGGTGATAACTGGTTGGCTCTTTCTGGTTCGGCACACTAATTCTTTCAAGCTTGATTCCGTCGAACCACACCGCTGCCTTTTCAGCCGCAACCTTATTGTTGTTCAGAATCAGCCTGGTATTGCTGGCAGTCAAAGGATCATGAGTGTAATCGAAAGAAACAAAAATACGGTAGTAAAAGAAATCCTGGCCAACTGCCGGACTGAAAGGCACCTTTTCAAGAATACCACTGTTAGATATGGCATAGGGTGCTCCTGAAGAAGACAAATTGCCGGCGGAATCGATACCTACCGTAACGGTCCCGACCGACTGGCCGAATTCGTCATAGGTAACGAATGAAATGTTGGCAGAACCCGTTCCAGGGCAGACCCACCCTGACAGGAAATAGCGGTTATCGGGGCTAACTGCTGAGAAAGCACTGGTAGCGATATTCTGAAACAGGCTTCCCGAGGCAATCTGGAAATCCGGCAGGCCGCTGTTTATTATTTCGAGCCAGAAATCACAGCTGTCGTGAGCAGTTCCATTGTTGAGCTGCTGAGTTCCGATATAAACGCCTGCTTCCTGACCAGCAGCAATGGGGCCGACCTGAACCGATGCGGTGCCGAACTGCCCGACCGGAATATCGAGTGGAAGGGTCATGGTAAAGAGACTGCTGTTAATCTGGAACGCGCCAGAAACCAGATTGCTCAAGGTCCAGGCGAAACCGGCGCTGGGCAAAGTTACGTTGCCTATGTTCTCGACTGAAATATCGACGACCGGCGTGGTCTCACCAGGGGTGTAAGTGCCGATAACCACAGTTGCAGGCACGATATCGAGCCATGGGTAATCGGGAATGGTGACATTAAGCTCGAAAGTTGCCGAGGCTTCGTTTGCCTGAATGCTGCCGTCGTTGTTTTCGTCTTCCCAGACCGTCTGAATGCCTGAATAAAAGCCAGGCAAAGTCGCAGAAGCGATAGTCATCGAAGCTACCGCAGCCTGCGGGGTGCCGGCGTTGATGATGAACGGCGCAGTCGGGGTAAACCCGAACATCGAAGTAGTTATGGTTGCAACCCCGTTGCCAATATTGACAGGCAGCCATTTCAAACGGTTCAGCGGCACTGCACTGGTGTTGGTTACGGTAAAACCAGTGTTATACCAGGTTCCCGGGGTGCAGTTACCAAAGCTGACAGGATCGGTTACGGTCAAAGTCTTTTTAACCACGGTAAGCTGCAGAGTAAAGGTTGCGCTTTCTTCGAGCGCATCATAACCGCCATTGGCAGCATTATAATCGTCATAAACCATTTGAACACCAGAATAGGTGCCTTCCGGCTGGAAGTCGCCGACCGAAACGGTAATTGAAGCAAGAGCAGAAGCACCAACCGCGAGAGTGGTTGCAATCGGTGACGGTGCAAAGGTTATGCTGGCCGCAGGTATGCTGCTGGCATTATAAATGATCTGGCCTGAAACCCCTCTAAGCAGATCAATGGGCAGGTTCCCACGGTTGATGATTTCAATGGTGCCGGAAGCAGTACCGCCCGGCGGCACCGTTCCAAGGTCAAGAGTTGATTGAACCACCTCAAGAACCTTTTTAGAATTGACGTTGAGAGTCAAAGACACCGTATCGCTGGCTTCATACTGGTCACGCACATTATCAAGGTCTGTGTCATTCCAGAGATACATGGTGCCATTGTAAGCCCCGGCAGTGGTGTTTGGCGGAACAGCCACCGACCAGCCCCCGGCCGTACTCTGGCCGGCAAGAATGTAAGACATGGGGTTGGGGGTAAAAAGACTGCAAGATGCGGTCAGGGTCTGCGGCCCAATCAATGCGGTAGCCGTTGCTTTAGGGTTCGACAAAGTAAGTGAACCGGTGTTCGTTACTAGAAATGAATCTTCGGGAGTAGTGCTATTGGGGTCGCCGGTAACGGTTAGAGCCGCTTCAGCCACATCAAGAGAAGTTGCCCCGATTTTGCAGCTGATATTGAACCAGTCTGAAGGCTCACCTGGATCACGAGAAGCGGCGGGCAGCGCTTCATCTTCAAACAACCAGCTTGAAGAGCCTGTATAGATACCCTGCGGCATTGTGGCAGGGACATCTACGGTTATCTGGCGGTTAAAGAATTCGCCGGCCGTTACTGAAAATGGCGCAGAAGGCGGGAAGTAATAGTAATACTTGTCAAGAATGTCTACGCCTTTGACCAGGTTGGTTTCTTCCCAGTATAGAGTGGTCAGAGTAACATTGCCTGAGTTTCGACACGGGAAGCTGACGGTTTTCCCGGTGCCGGCTGAGACATCGCCGATATCGACGATATCCTGCAATACCTGGATAGCCTTGAATGCAGGCACATCAACACTCAAAATAAAAGTGCCCGAAGCCTCGCCGGGCTCCCAAGTGCCGTTGCCATTGTTGTCTTCGAAAATTGCCTGAATGCCCTGGAAAGTTCCCTGCATTGTACCTGCGGGAACATAAAGCTCGATGGTAGCAGTGGCATGTTCAGTGACTGGTATTACACCAGGAGGCGTTAAGCCAATATTTTCAGAGGCAATAATGTTGCCCATTCCATCGCTGAGCGAAAAGACGTTCGACCTTAGGTTGGCAAGCGGCAAAGAACCATCATTATAAACCGTAACTTTTACATCGGAAATAACATAAGTCGGCGTTCCAACACCACAATCAACGATTGCGGGAGCACAACTCAAAGCCTTGCCGCCGACGCCGAGACGCACCTGAAAGGTATCGCTGGCTTCCCCCGCATCCCATACACCGTTTTCCACCACGGAATCATTGAGCAGAGTCCAGGTGGCGATGTAAATTTGCGGGGTTTCGGTTGCCGGAATAACTGCTGAAACCTGGGCATTTACCACCCCTGCCACTGCCAGATTGCCTGGATCAGATGGAGTAACATAGATATAATATGGCGCGGTCAGTGCTCTGAATTTCAATCTGGTCATCGGAATATTGCCACCGTTGAAGGCGCTGAATGAAAAGCTGGCGGTAGTAGCTCCCTCCGACCAGTCCCCCAGATCAACAATATCTTCTACCACCACAACTTTTGCCTGTTCAGGCACCAGAACTTTTACGGCAAACAAATCGTAAGGCTCATCAAGGTCACGGTTCAGGTTGTTATTGTTGTCTTCATAAGCCGACATCGTGGCGATATAACTGCCAGAAGCCTGATTATAAGGAACAAACAGGTCACAGCTTACCGCCACGTTACCACTGGTGGCAATTACCCCCACCGGATCGGGAGCAAAAGTAAGATTAACCTTGTGAATTACAGAGGGCCCATTGAGATTCGAAGGATTCCATCTGACGGTGGTAAGGGCCATATTACCGATATTGTCGATCTGGAAAGGAATTGCACCGCTGTTATCCCCTGGACCAACGGTTCCAAGATCAAGCGTGCCAGCGCTGAGGCCGGTAACATCCAGGGCTTCTTCAAGAATCAAAATTGAATTTGAAACTGCCTTGTTCGATTCGGTTGCCAGCCCGGTGTTTTCCTCAACCCCGAATACCGAGGCCGAAAGTGATGCAGTCATCGAAAAGCTGCCAATGCCGCTGTCAGAAACAGCCAGGTAAGTCCAGGTGAAGGTTGCAAATTTGCCTGGATCGATGCTGCTGGAAGCAGGCACGGGGCCGGTCAGCCAGGTCAAAGACCCGACGCTCAAAGTGGTGGGAATTAGTGATGATGGCGTTGCAATGCTGATTGCTGAAGATGTAGTCGCAACGTTGTGAACGAAAAGCTCGGCAGTTACCACATCATTAATTGCAACTACATCCGGCGAAAGGGTAAGTGTGGCAATCATCTGCGCCGATTCCTGAACCTTAAAATAACCGACTGCCAGCATTGCCGAAGTGGTGTTACCATTCAGGTCGGGGTCGCTTTCAATTGAAACACTCCATTTTCCAATTGCCCCGGCAGTGGGTATATCGTAGAAAAAGTCAACGGTTCCACTGGCGTTGGCTGCCAGCATCGGCGAAACATTGACCCAGCCTGCGGGTGCGGTTCCTTGGCCGGGAATTTCGGTGTTATAAAAACGTATTCGGTACCATTGGCTGCTGGGCGTAATGCCAAATGCTCTTACATAAACTTTCTGACCTCGGTTAAACCCGTATTGTTCAGGAGAATAGCTGACGTTATTGGCAATAAGAAAGCCAACCGAAGCGACTGTCCATGATTCGGCACCTCCGGTTATGGAAGTGGTCGAAGCGGGCATGTTGAGATCATAAGACTGAACTGCCGCAGCAATATTCGACAACCCGGTGGGAGAATCAATATCGACATCAACAAAGAAGGTAAAAGGCATAAGTGCGTCGCGGCCATTGAGTTTGAATGGCAATTGCGGATCTTCGAGAGTAACGACATACGAACCGACAGTAAATGTCGGGGTTATTGAACTTATTACTGCAGCTGCCTCGCCCGTATTCTGCAGTTCAATGGTAAGAACGATTTCTTTCTGGTTGCGATAAACGATGGTCGGCTCGGTCTGCACCGTAGTAATCTGCACGTTTGGAGCACTTTCAATGATACAATAGGGCGAACGGGGCGTAACCACATCGGCGGGAACGATAACGCGGGGGGTGATCGTCGGAGTCTCCCACCAGAGCTGGGCAATTGCGTGACCGCCAAGCTCGTAGAACTCGAACATCAGATCATAACTCTTGCCGGCCTCAAGATAAATCTGACCACTTGCCCATCTTGCGTAATGGGGCGGCCAGTCGCTGAAAACCAGCTGCTCATTGATAAACAGGCGGTTGCCGTCATCGGCATAGCTGTAAAATGTATATGTGGCAGTTTCTGGCGGCACCATTTTGGCGAACCACTGAACGTAAAAGTAGTCTTCCTGAATGTCCGGGTGTGGGCGGCCACCACTCCAGTTGAACGAAATTCTGGGGTCCATGCGGGTAATAACATGGTTACCAAAGTTGGTACCATCATAATAATCGTAATAAACACCCCAGAAACCATTGCTAATTGCATCACCAGGGGTGGTTGGGCGCAGCCGGTTTTCGGGAATAATGGCTTTGGCAACCGAAGGCGAAGACCAGCGCAACCACGCTGATGCATAACCGCCATTTTCATAATGCTCAACAACAATGGGCACCAGCTTACCGGCATCCAGAGCAAGAGGCGTCGGTGAGGTAAACTCAGCCGCATCATCGACCCAGTTGTTGATTACCTGGGTTCCATTGACCCATACTCGATCGCCATCATCAAATTCAGTGTAAAAAGTATAGTTTTCAGAGTATTGCGGCAGCAGATATCCGGTCCAGCGGCTACTGAAGGTATCTGGGCCAATGGCGGCATCAGGAGAAAACTCTCGCCAATACAGGTTCACTTCCGGGTCGATGCGCGAAACGCTCAAACCGGTAAAGTTGCTGTTATCATAATAAGTAACGTTCAAGCCGGTGTTGATCTCTGAAAAAGTGGTCGGCAATTCAACGTAACTGGTGGTGGTCGCCGTCGAAACCGGCTCATCGGAGTTGGCATCAAAGCCGCTGAGCTGAGTTGAAAGCTGAAAAGTTCCGCCGGTAACCGCAATGTATTGGTAAGTAAAGGTTGCGACTCCGTAGCCAACCACATCTTGTAGAGCCGGTGTCGGGCCCGAGACAAGATTGGCATCACCGGTGCCCGCTTTGGTCATGGCCCCGGGTGCAGCGCTCCTGATTCCGGCACCACCATTGTTAGTCACCGTCACATAAACGGGAAAAAGCTGGCCAATCGTTACACGGTCAGGCAATTTTACGGTAATGATCGGGTCAGCGCCGCTCACGATCGCGAAATTACTGACACACATGGTTATTGTGTTAACCGGGTTGGTAATCTTAACCGAATAGTTGCCGTAGGCCATGGCGCTGGTAATGGTAAAGTCATGGCTCAAAGTGCCGCTGGCGTCGGCAGTTATCGGCGGGTTGCTGTATGCAAGCTGGGTGCCGCCTTCGTCGTACCATCTGACCACGTATTCTTTATAAGGTGCAAGATTGGTTCCTTTGGCGAAAACACTGACCGTATCACCGCCAAACGGGCGGTTGAAGCTGGTCGAGGGATACAAAAACGAGGCATCTTTGTAGGTATTGACCCGCTCTGCCTGGATAGTCCAGGTGGCGGGGAAAAGCGCACCGCTGGCCACTATTCCTGCCAGGGTGGTTGCGTCGCGGCCGTTCACTACCGCATTTATGCCAGAAGTGCCGGTTGCGCTCAATGGTGATATATCGACGGAATAATCGCCCTGCGAAGTCAAGCCGCCAAAAATTTCAATAGGCATGACGCTGACCGGGTTTACTGCGTCGTAAGTTCCGAGAGTGAACGAGAGGGTGGATGAATCCCAGAAGGCTTTAGCTTCACCGGTATTGGTGACATTCAGATAAACCGGAATACCGGTCTGACCACGATAAACCGTAGTTGAAGCGATAATTTCATCAAGTGAAAGGCTGGCCGGGCTTTGAATTTTCCAGGTATCGAGAATCACTGCGGTTGTGGCAGAAATAACCGCGCCGCTGAAAGTGCTGGTACCGGTTGCAACCGCGTTGAGAATCTCATCCCCCGAAGAGCTGCTGGCCAGCACGTTGACGCTGACCGTTGCAATTACGGTTTCACCGCCATTGATAATCATTCCGATGTTGTTGGGAGGCAACAGAACCTGATCGTAAAAGCCAAGAGAGTAGGCAAACGATGCACCGGTAAGCATTATTGGTGTTTCGCCGGTGTTTGTCAGCGTTAATTCGACCGGAACATTGTTCTGACCTTTGTTGACGAAAGAAAAGCTCGAATCGACCCGGTCGATTACCAGATTGGGTTTTGACCTGACCCACCAGGTGTGCGGGTTATCGGCATCGATATCAGAAAAGGTAGATGCCCCACTGGTGCCGGTTGCCACTGCATGAACCGTTGCAGTACCGGTCGGAGAATCGGGCCACACATCGACGAGAAAGGTTGCAACCACGGTTCCGCCGACGGGAAGAGTGAACGGCAAAGGTAACGGGGAATCAAGTGTAACCGTATATGAGCCCAGATCGATTGAAAGATCGGTTGATGTTATGTTGATGTCGGCATTATGCAGACTTTTATAGGTTACCTGCACCGGAATGCCGCTTTGTCCCTGAGAAACTCCGTTGGGAGTATCGGCAACTACCGTGTCGATTGAGAAACCACGACAGATAAATCTGATTTCGCTGACCACCGGCATGGCACCAGCAGCGGAATTCCTCATGAACAGACAGCGATGTTGAATATAGCGCTGATTTGGTGCGGTAATTGCCGCGTGACCGTTAGCGGTTGCGGTAGCAACGTGAATCCAGTTGCTCCAGCCACCCAGGTCAGGCAAAGCGGTCGGGCCGGTTCTGACAAAAAAGCCGATTTCGGCAGAGGCGGCAGCTGAACAGTCGTATTGCAGTTCTTCCCAGTAGGGGGTGGCAGTGGTCGAATCGAAAACCATCGACTGAATTTCCGATACGGCGACCATGCCAGTTCCCGCGCCTTCGATCGGGCCCACGGTAACGAAACCTCTGAATGCATCCATGCTCTGAAAGAATGAGGTAGGAGTCTGGCCGATACCGATTGCCAGCGGCGTATTCTGGAGAAACCGCCGTGGGGCACTGTTATCATTTGCTGAAATACCTGCGGTGTTGTGAATATTAACAATCGGGTTGGAACTTGCACCACCGGTTGTTGCACGGGGACTGAGAAATTCATAGCGATGGGCGATGTCTCCAGTCCGGTAGAGAACCGTCTGAAAAATGTAAATATCGTCTTCCTCACCGGATGGCAGCCAGATGTTACAACGCCAGGTAAAAACTTCGCGGGTCGGGCTGGTGAGAGCATCACGATAAACCCCGGGGTTATCGGGGAAACCGGGCTTATCGTATTTCAGGTCAGCCCAGAATGGGCAGATTATACCACTGAGAAAGCGCAGGTTGTCATCGAATTCTCCGGCAGCCCAGCCGCAATAACGCCAGTCATTGGCGTCAACCGTCTCCGCACCACCGATACTGCCATAAAGAAGGCCGTTAGACCAGACACGCCATTGGCGATTATTGGTGCCGTAAAAATAAAAGTTGCCACCGAAAAGATTGATCAGATTGCTTCTGGCGTCATCGCGCCATGCACTGTTGTAACCTCCAGCGGCAGTGCCATTTTTGTATTCGAACTCTTCGGCCCAGGATTCGTTAAGATTGTTTTCCGGGTAATCTGGCGGTGCGGAATCTTCGAGCCAGCTGTAAGCATAGTTCAACGGAACAGTTTCGAGGCCGGCAGGCAGATATCTTCTGGTATAATAAGGCGTCCAGGCTTTATCGGCGGTCTGGTTGGTGCTTAATAGCCAGCCATAGTTTCCCGCCGGATCGCCGACCCCGTTATTGCCCCAATAAACCCAATAATCGGCTGTTTCGCCCTGTCGCAGATTGACCAGAATAGATATCTTTGGTGCAGTTGTGGTGCTTCCAGGCAAATTATAGCGCGGAACTTCATTACCCTTGCTGTCGGCTACGCGAATTTCGTTGACATTGGCCATCTGCCCGGAAGGAACGGTAAAATCCACATAGCAGGGGGCATTGATGCGATCAATTATACCCGGCTCAGTTACGGTTATTTTGCGTCGATAGCGCCAAAGCCCGGGAGAACTGAAAGTATCGGGTCTGAATGATTGCGGGTCGGTTGTAAGGTTGATCAGGTCAACGACTCGGGCATTATTAAAATAAGTGCCTGAGGCAGTATCGGTTAAAATCCGGTGCTCACGAACCGTAACCCCATCGCTGATAGACTGCTGCTGAGTGGCGCCATACTGGTCAACAGCCTGAACGGTAACATAATAGGTCGTACCGCTGGCAAGACTGAGGCCGGTAAAAACCAGATGGTTGGCCAGACCGAGATCCTGCCAGCCGACCAGGTCGCTGCCGCCCGCCGTAGTTCCGGCGCAACCGCGATATTTCAACAAAGTCGTTTTGGGGTTAACCCAGTTAGCTTCAATTCTATCTTTCAGCCAGGTTTCATCAATGTCAGCATGCAGACCATCTTTTACGAAAAATGGGAAATAAAGCGCTTCGGGTGAAGTTGGTGATTCGTTTCCCAGAGTGTCTACGTCTGATACTGCGTAATAAACTACTTCTGCAACAGGCGGAGCTGAATCGTAAAAGGTGGTGGTGCCGGCGGCTGAGGTTCCGATAAGGGTATAGCCGCTTCCTGAGGTAGTACTTCGATAAACGTTGTAATGGTCGAGGGTCACATTCTGTCCGGCTAAAGCAGACCAGCTCAGACTCACTCCCGATCCGGACGGATTGGCAGTCAAATTACCGGGGCTGACCACACAATAAACGTTATCTATATAAGCCCCGGCCTGAGAGCCGGTGCCAGTCTTGCAAGTCCAGAAAATCTGGACTCGATAAGCCGTTGAAGCCTTTAAAGTTGCACTGGAGCTCCAACCGGTTGACTCCCAGGATGGATTATCGAGAGCGGTGTCGTTAAGAAACGAAATCACCAGTCCCTGGTTGGGGTAAGCTCCCACGGTGGTGTCTCTCAAAGACCCCCGAAGTAAAATTGATGCGGCCGCCCCGGACCATTTATCGAGATGACTTATTCTTACATAACAATTAACCGGGTATGCGGGCGAGGTAAAATCTTGGTAAAGAATACCATAGCGACGCCGATTTGGAATGGTCAGATCACCTCGAAAACTTCCACCGCCGTAAGAATCGTAATTGAAATAACTTAAGATGTTTCCAGTCCCGACGCCGTTATCACGCGTCCATTTGTTGGCGTTTCCGGCAAAAGTCGGGTTCCGCAACTGGTTCAGGGCGAAAAGTGGTTGAGTTGCAAGAAAAATAAAGACAAGAACCGGTGAAAATATCAGTTTTAAATAATTTCTGTACATAGCTTTTCTCCTGACCACCAAGTATCTATCTCTAATTCTATACTTCATCAAAGAAAACCGCCAGTTTTTATTTGCCGAATTCTGATTTTTTTAAATAAATCAAAACACTTCGGAAAACCGAAATTTTATGCTATTTTAAAAAGAAATGCCTGGCGAGGTTCGAAAGGTTGGCCGAGAAAAAATGAGATTTTCGCAGTGCAAAATTTTATCTCTGTTGTTTTTTCTGGTTTTTGCGCTGCAGTTCAACCTGCTGTTCGCAAAGGCTGAATTCAAGCGCGATCCGCAGCAGGGGATGAGTTATCACATGTTGAGAATTGCAAAAGAAGCTCATGAAAATGGTGATTTTGCTGAAGCCAAACGAATCTGGATGCAGGTAAGAGCCATCAGCCCATCGATGCCTGAGCCGGAATGGCTCAATAAACCTTTAACCATCGAAAGAGCCGAACCACAGGAAACCAACTGGACCCGGCAGAAACTAATTTATTTCGTTGACACGCAAGGATTCACACCAGAGGTGGTATTACAGTTAAACAACTGGGTCAGCAAGTACCCCAACGATCGATTGATCAGGATTCTGCTGTTGAGCCATGCGATTCTTACCAATGACCAGAGCGCCGTAATCAGGCACCAGAGCCTGTTGCAGAATAATCAGGAATCTGTTTTCAACTTGATGACAATTTTAAAAATCATCATTTCAATTGTTATTCTGGGGGCGGGAATCTGGCAATTGATCCAGCTCAAGCGTGAGCTGCCCCTGAAAAAGTAAATAACCTGACCGCAATCAGTCCTCGTCATCATCGTTTTTCTCGTTTTGCCCGATTATTTTGGCAAAAAGGGCATTAATTCTGCGCAAACGATGATTTACCGCCGATTTGGTTAAAGGAGGCCCGAACCTTTCCCCGAGTTTTTCCAGGCTGTCATGAGGAAATTTCAGACGAATAACCGCAGTCTGATAAAGAGTCTCTGTCCAGAAATCCTGTTCAGGCAATTCGATCAGTTGCTGAATTTGCAGAATGCTTTTTTCCGCAGCGGAAATCTGGCGATTGATATTGCCGGTTTCAGAATTAACCTGACGGTTTACCATTGAAAGAAGTTTGCGGGTTGCGAGAAAATCTGACAATTCAAGCGCTTTTTCGAAAACTCCAAGTTGATTGAGAATTTTAATGATGCGCCGACTGTTTTTGCAGTAAAAAATCGAAAACCGACCTTTTTCAAAGCTGCTGAAGCGCATTTTAAGAAATCTTGCAGTTTTTTTAAATGCACATTTTAACCAGCGCCCACGAATTCTGAATTCAAGATGATATCCGCGACCAGGATTCTGCACGTAACCATGGGCAATGAAAAGGCCCTGCATAAAGGAATTCTGGCAATGATTTGAGCCCTGCGAATCTTCGGCAAGCAGCTTGAATCTTGCCACATATTTCTGCCTCAGAGAAATAAGCGATAGACCAGGCATAATCAATGTTGAACCTGTGAAAACAGTTTTCTGTGATTCACCGAAAATAAAATTAAATTTTTTAATTAAATGTTTGATTAATCCAGGTCTGGTTCTGACAAAAGGTTTTTCAGGCGCACCAGAAAGAAGTCCGGCGAGAAAAGACTGGTGACAGCAGGTCAGTTGCGAAACAGCTGCCAGCATTTCTTTTTTGATTCTCAGAGAATAATCAGCACGCTGCATCGTAAAAAAGTTCAATCTTCGTCGTCATCGTCGAAGTCGTAATCGGCAACGGTATCTTTGCTTTCGGCGGCGGGTTTCTGCTCATTCAAAAGGCTGATTAAAATTGCAGCCAGAAGGCTTGAATTATGGCGCAGAAGATCAGACTCAAGCAGCAGGTCGGTAGCAACGACCCTGATGCCAAGTTCTTCTATCTTTTTCACGGTTGGCGGCACCCAGTATTGTCGCTTACTTTCGTATCTTGCGAGCAGGGGCTTGGCAGCACGGCGTGAATTGACTACGACAATATCGATGCGCTCCAGTGGGGTTTTATCTAAAACTGCTTTCACGTGATCGTAAGCATTAAAAGAATCAGTTTCGCCGGGCTGGGTCATGACGTTGCAGATATACACGACCCGGGCACGACAGTTGTTGATGCGTTCTGCCACCCCCGGCACCAGCAAATTGGGAATCACGCTGGTATAAAGGCTGCCTGGGCCTAAAACAACCATATTGGCGTCATCGATGGCACTGAGGGCTTCGGGGTTAGCGGTTGGCTGCTGCGGGCTCAATGAAACAGCGAAAATTTTCTTACCGGCACCGCTGATCTGGGTTTCACCGGTAACTTCAAGGCCATCATCAAAGCGGGCGGAGAGCTGAACGTTATCAGTAGTAACCGGAATAACATGGCCTTTGATCGCCAGAATGCTGCTGGCTTCACGTACCGCATTGCCAAAATCGCCGATTACCCCGGTCATTGCGGCAATAAAAAGATTGCCGAAGCTATGGCCTTCGATTTCACCGCCTTCGCCGAAACGGTATTGAAAAAGCTTCGATAACAGGCTTTCAGACCTTGAAAGAGCCACCAGACAGTTGCGTATATCGCCGGGCGGCAGAATCTGCAGTTCTTTTCGCAGGCGGCCCGACGAGCCGCCATCATCAGTAACGGTAACAATCGCGGTAAGATCGACGGGCAACTCTTTCAGACCTTTCAGCAGGAAGCTCAAGCCGGTTCCGCCGCCGAGTGCCACCATCGACATCTGCTTCTCATGAACCGGACTGCGCTTGAAAACGAAATCACGCAAACGGCTCGAAAGTTCGGAATCACGGATGTCAAGAATGTGAAAAGCGGTTCTGAAACCGCGATAAAGCCAGAACGAACTGATAAGAAAAGCGGAAAGGGCTGAAAAACCAAGAGCCAGCGGGTGAAAGCTGCGTATGGTTTCAATACTTGCGGGTGCCAGAACGATGGTAGCCAGAGATGCAAAGACAAAGCCGAAACACATCATGATCAGGCCAAGCAGCAAAAACGCAACCCAGCGGCGGGCCCTGATTTCGTGGCTGAATTTTCGCCGCAGGGAAAGAAGCATCAGAACTCTCCGGCCATCTTGGCGCGCAGCTGACGCGAAAATTTTTCAGCGCTGAGAATGCCCATGCGCCGCAGATAAAAGTTCATGGCGGCAGTTTCAATAACCACGGCAAGATTACGACCTTCGCGAACCGGAATCGTGGTGCTGGGAATTTCAACTTTGAGAAATTTAACGGTACGCTGCAGAATTCCCAGGCGGTCGTATTCTTTGCGGTCATCCCATTTTTCCAGGACGATTACCATGTCAACCGGCTTTTCATCAGCGGTCGCGGCGATACCAAAAAGCGATCTGATGTCGATGATGCCAAGGCCTCTGATTTCCATGTGGTGGGCAATCATTTCATCGGGTGAACCCACAACCTTGGTGTCGCTGATCTTCATCAGCTGCACCGCATCATCGGCAACCAGACGATGCCCGCGTTTGATCAGCTCAAGCGCACACTCGCTTTTTCCGATTCCTGAAGCGCCCATAATAAGAATGCCGACGCCGTAAACCTCGACAAAAACGCCATGTACGCTCTTGCGCGGTGCAAAGCGATTGTAAAGGTAGCGTGACAGCTGGTAAATGAACTCGCCGGTGCGTGCCGCGGTGCGCAGCAGCGGAACACTCTTCTGATTACAAAGCTCAATCAGTTCATCGAGAACCAGCAGGTCATCGGTAATTATGATGCAGGGAATATTAAAAAAAAGAAGCTGCCGCAGCCTGACTTTGCGGGTTTCAGCGGTCTGTTCGCCAAGATAGGCGAGTTCGGTGCGGCCGAGAACGATGATGCGCTCATAGCCGAAATGCTCGAAAAAGCCAGCCAGTTCAAGGCCCGGACGGTGTACTTCAGCTGAAATAACCTTTCGGTCAAGGCCTTCCTGGCCGGCGATAATTGACAAACCCTGATCTTTAACGATTTCTCTTACGAGAATCAGAGCCATAACTGCGATTTGCCTTTCCCTTGATTTGTACCCCCAGAATAATACAGAAGCTTTTTTATTTCAACGTTGCAGTTTGCTTTTCTGTTCGGGCAACCCAAACGAAGAGCAGCAGGCCGAGAATAATGAAAACCAGCGAAAGAACCTGGCTCGATGAAAGGCCCCAATAAACGAAGGGGTTCAATCTGATCGATTCAACCAGATAGCGCGAAATTCCGAACCATACGAGAAAAAAGGCAAAGCGACGGCCGCTGCCCAGTTTCCAGAAAGGCAGCAGAAGAATAGCCAGCAGCACAAACGATGATATAGATTCGTAAAGCGGCGTCGGGTGCACTGGAATATCTGCAGGCACTGCTTCTCCCGGGAAAAGTTTTACCCAAAGCGATGCCAGTATGGGGTTTTTAACCGCCAGAGTAGAGACCAGCCCATCGGGAAAACTCATGGCCCAGGGCAACTTGCAGGGAATGCCGTAGCATCCGTCACCGGCGGCAATACAGCCCAGGCGGCCGATTGCATAGCCGATCGCCATGCCGGGGACATAAATATCGGTCATTTTAAACAGCGGCTCGCCTGAATGTCTGACCCGGATAACGCATAAAAATATGGCCAGAACGTAGCCGCCCAGAACCGAAAAGCCGGTGGTTGAAAAAATCATAGCCATCGGATCTTTGAGAAATTCGGCGAAATTCTCGAAAATAAAAAGCAGGCGCGAGCCAATCATGCCGCCGAAAATCGCGAGAAAATGAAGATCCCAGGCCAGTTCTACGTCGCAATTATTTTTTTTAAACTGCCAGTTGATCAGCAAAAAAGCAGACAAAAAGGCACATGCGAGCAAAACCCCGTAAGACCCGATTTTTACCGGGCCCAAGTCTAAAAGTATAGGATACATGCCTGACAAAATAACACAAAGAGAGACGATTGTCGCCAAATAAAACTTATCGGGGCATCTCGAGAACCGGTTTTGCATGGATCGCCCGATTACCCGCAGGGCACAAGCTCATCGGGCGATGACAACAGGCTATCTATTTTCGGTGGACAAGGACGCCGGTGACGTCGGTGTCATGCAGAGTGCGCACGGAGATTTCGGTTCCGGCGGGCACTTCAACGTCGTCGCCTTTTACGAAAGCGCCGCCGGCAATGCCGATTGGGCCGAGAACCAGGTAACCAAGGGTTGAGGCTCCGGCGGCCATGCCGATTCTCTTTTTGTCGAATTTTTCCATGCCGGCGTAAGCCACTTCAACCGGTATTTCGGTTGAATCCATACTTTCGATGTTTCTGATCTGCAGATTCACGTAGCCGGTACGGCCAAAGCGGCCACCACGTCTGACGCTTCTGATTCGAGCGCTGATGATTCCACCTTTGCTCATCGCAAGAATGTTGCGATCGACAAACAGGTTATCAGCAACCGTCATCTGCACCAGATCGTCTTTTCTGGCATCGCGGCTCGACAGCGATTTGCCCAGAACCAGCTTGATTTCAGTTCCACGGGGAATTCTGACCCGGTGCAGAGAAATCAGACCATTTTCAATGGTCAGATGCACCAGCTGTTCGAGGCGAAAAGCCAGGGGCTCGTTTGAAATATTGCCAATCACCTGACGGTCGAGATCAGCGAGGCGGGCCTCGAGACTGCCGGTGCCGGTGTGGTTGAAAAGCTTCCATTCAAGAAAGCTCAGTTTCATGTCAAGAGAAGGTGATTCGGTGGCACCTTTGAAAATGAAATCATGCAGATATTTGACTTTTTCGTTTTCGGGTTTGGCAGTTGCGTGCCCGAACATATCCTCTTCAAGCTGATTGAGCCTGGTACCAGCTTCACCACTTTGTTCATCACCATAAATATAACGTTCAATCTTGCTGATTCTGGTCTGGTCGACCGAAGAAATTGAAACTGCGGCATATGCCGACAAACTGCTGCAAAGAACCAGCATCATGAGAATTACAGTTAATCTGGTTTTCATCTTAAGCCTCCATTTGCCTTATTTGCCCCGGGTTCTTCTTTGGAGTCCCGATCTTTTTTCTGGCTTTTTTCGGGTTTCGGGGCTGAAAGTTTACCTGAAACCGGCTTTTTCGCCGGGTCATAAACAATTACGATTTCAAGTTCACGATTGGGGTGTTTGATCATCTGCTCACAGAAAGCTGTTGCAACTTTTGCATCAACATCAGCAATCGTTACGTCACGTGCCGCAAGCTCATGCACGCTGGCTGAAACATAGAAATATTCGCCTTCTTCCATGCTTTCTCTGGCAGTTACGGTGTCGAACGCAAATTTTACCGCCGGGCGACTGAAACGTTCAGGCTGTGGAATCATTGATTCCTGGAACAACAGGGTTCCATTACTATCAAAAAATCTTGGAAACAAGGAAGGCTCGAAGTAAAACTGGCGAACATCGACAACCAGTTTGCGACATTCGGGAACCGGAAGCTTTTCTTCTTTCGGCCTTGCCGTCCAGCTGGCAAGAAAGCTTACTGGCTGCTGAGACTGTGGTCGCAGGGCCGCCAGATAAAGAGCAGATCTCAGGCTGAGCTTACCGAAAAGCGGAACTTCAATGCGGCACCGCAGTAAACCGGTTGCATCCGGCTGGTAAAAGCTTTTTTCAGCAGAAAGAAGAATCATGCCCAGTCGCTGCTTGAGAGCCGGGTTGGTCTGCAGAACATGGCGAACCAGTTTCCCTTCCATCAATGGCAATTCAAGAATTTTTTCATAAGCGTGATGCAGCGCGTCCATCCAGGCGCGTGAGCGTTCTTCGTCGAATGCAGATTCGTTTTCCCATGGAGTGCCAGCAAGACCGAAGGTCACCAGTTTCTGCTGTAGAAAGGTCTGGTGATCAACAGCGGAATCCGCCCGCACCAGGCAGGTGGAGAAAAGCATGATCAGGGTTATAACAGCCAGCAGGCCGGATCGCATGAGGATTCTCCGATCAGTCAAAAGTAACATGGGCTCCGACGTAGTGCTCTCTGATGACTTCGCCGTCATAGTAGGCATAATCCATTCTGACGTGGGGCAGAATGTTCATGCCAAAACCAAGAGTAAGAGAGCCGTTATGGGTTCCCATACGCATGGTGAAATCGTTTTCGATGAACTTCTTTTCGACTCCGAGGCGATACTGCTGATCAGTGGTGCGGTCTGAATTGGTGATATTTACTGCATCGGCTGAAATGGTGGTTCCCCTGGTGATTTCAACGGCGGCGCCCAAGTTCAGGCTGACACCGTTTCGTTCTCCGGTTCCATCGATGTTTTCAACCAGGTTATCAACGGTGAGACCACCGGTTACCCGGTCATTGTAGTGATACATCAGCCCGACGCCCATCGACTGGGTGTCTTTTTTAACGTGCTGCTGCAGACTTTTGATATAGCGATCGACGGTCATGATTCTGAATTTGATACCGCCATAAAGCTGCTCACGAGCCAGCATGCGGCGGGCAATCGGAAATCTGGTGCCGAAAGCCAGCTGCAGATCTTTAACATCGCGGCGAACGCCAAGGTATTCACCGCCAACCAGCTTTCCAAATTCTTCAGAGCGGCTATCTTCGGTATAGGATACGCCATAGCTGTATTTTGGTCTTCTGGGCAGGGGTTCTTCGAGAATGTTGTGTTCAAGATAGTCGGTAATCGAAAATTTGTCTTCAACTTGATCTTCGTAGATATGGCCAGTGAAAGCAACGCTGTTCCAGTCAAAGATGTCGCGTTCGTTAACCTTGACCTGCAAAGAGGCTTCACGACCCTGAATCTGCGAAAGACCGGCGGGGTTGTAGTAAGTGGCTGATTCATCATCAGACAGTCCGATAAAGGCACCGCCCATGCCGCGTGAACGCGCCGACTGGGCGCAGACTACATCAGCTGAAACGACAGAAAGCATTAACAGAAGCAGAATGGCACCTGCCTTTAAGTGGGATTTTTGTCGGTTCATGAGCGGCCTCCTTTGAGCAACTGTTTCTGGTGCTTTAATTTCATCGTCATTTTTTTATGGAAAACTGAGAAGTTGTTAATCATGTTCATTTCTTTTTCTTCACCGGCTTGATTGGAACAAAACCTTCGGGGGCTTTGGGCATCGGCTGAAAACCAAGATCTTCAGGCCTGGTAACGGGTTCAAGGGGAAGGAACCCTGGGGTTTCCACCACTGTCGGTTCAACTGGCTTAACCCGGGCAGGTTTGTTAACCGGTTTAGTTACCACTGGCTGATTAACCACCGGTGCCGGCACTGGTTCAACCGGGTTTTGCACCGGAGTTTTTACCAGGCCCGGGCTGGTGCGCAACCCGCCCTTGAATACAAAGGGAATTTCGGCGTATCGGATATTTTCTCGATATGGTTCTGATTTGAAGTTACGCAGAAGTTTATACTGGTCTTCGTTTTCTGGAACGATCATATCGATGATTGGCGGGTCACCATAGGTGTCGTGGCCGCCACCGAAGTCGTCCTGGGTTGCAAACGCCTTAACATCGCGGTTGAGCAGACGATTTGGTGAAATTATCCGTTTATAGCCCATGGAAAGGCATTGAAAGCCAGACCTTTCAGAAAGGCCAGGAAGTTTAAGCCTGCTGATTTTGATAATGACCTTGTCGCGCTGAACTCTTACATAGTCGGGGTAAACAATGTCTTCAACCTGATCCTGAAATTCAAGTTCTTCGGTCTTATCGCGCAAAATACTGAACACATCAAGCTCAGAAAGAGGCGAAATCATAATCACCTTTTCCCAGCCGTTCTGATCTGAAAAACTGACATCGCGGCCCGGCAATGCCATGCGGTAGCCCGATTCGGCAATTCCGTCGATATCCACGTAGATATCCCAGAGGTTGGCAACAAAGCCCTGATCTTCGCTCTTTCTGGTATCAGGCCAGTCACGCATGATGTAATTGCGCATCTGAATTTCGAAAACCACAACGCTGCCTTCTTCATAAACGCTAAAGCGTTTTATGTCGAAGGTGCCGCGCCGCATGCGTTTATCTGCCGGATACTGGTAATAGCCGGTTCCCTTGTCGTCACCGATATTATCAATGATATCGAGAAGTGCGCCGCGCTCATAAAAATAGTTTACCGGCAAATCGTTTGCCGCAAGCGGCAACGCCGGCAGCAAAAGAATGATTGAAACTAATATTTGTTTGATTATTTTCATTATTTAACCAGGATAATCGAATATTCCGAGTCGCCTGATTCCTGGTAGGGATCTTTGACCTGGCTGGTGTCGGTAATATTGAACGCATATTTGTGATAACCCGGGGCGATACCGGTAAACAGACGGGTATAAACGCCATCGCCGGCCACTTCGTCGCCGTTGGTGGCATCGTCATACATCTGCTGCGGCTGCCAGTTGGTGAAATCGGCAACCACTACCGGGTTGGTTACTTCTGCAAAGTCTGATTTGACCATGATCAGCTTGACTTCGCCGCTCTTCTTTGAAGAAAGCGTAGTGGTCGGAACATCGTAAACGGTGACGGTGGTCAGATCGACCGGGATGGCGCGAATATGCAGGTTGGCACTTCTGAATACCAGGTATTCTCTGCCATTGCCTTCCATCGGCATGCTGTAAACTCCGTCGCTGTCACAGAAGATGGTTCTTGACCCCTTCTTGGTCGAAAGCTTGACTTCAGAGTAGTTGATGCCGGTCAGATCGCTGGTGACCTGGCCACGGGCCAGTTTAACCGTAGATTCGGGTATTATCAGCTCGGAATAGCCGTTGCGTTCGCCTTCGCGATGCGGGTCTTTAATTCCGGTTTTCGGAGTTTCGGATCCTTCTTCGAGATACTGCAGAGAATACTGTTGCGAACCGGTTTTAAGATTGGTCAGGCGCAGGGTGAAAATGCCATCGTTGGCCAGTTTATCACCATGGGTTCCGTCATCAAACATTTCCTGTAGTTCTGGCGACCAGAGAGGCGAAACTGAGGTGACCCGGAATTTGGTGGCAGTGGGAAAATCAACGATTGTTGCGATCCACAGACCTTCACCCACAATTTTTTCATCAACATTGATATCAGCTGCCGAAACAGTTTTTTCAATTTCTGCATCAACCCAGACATAGTTCACATCAAATTCGCGGCCACGGGCAATCAGCAGAAACCGGCCCGAGCGTCTGAATTCGAGTGAATACTCACCTTTTTCATTGACGTATGACGAAGTACTTTCGCCGGCAACCGTTACTTTGATTCCGGTAGGAACTTTTCCCGCCGGCACCACAACTTTGCCCGAAACGGTAGCAACCGGTATAACCAGTGCTTCCTGAACACACCCGGTCGAGGTGAATGCCACCACAATCAGCGCCAGCAGCAATATGATTTTTTTCATAAAAGGTTTCCTAGAAATTTGTTTTTGCCTCAAAGATGAACATCTTCTGGGTTTTGATGTCCTGTTTGTCTCTGCCGTTGTTGTAGCTGGAGATATCCCAGCGCCAGTTGTTCGGGTAATCGTAGCCGAACTTGAAGGTAATCGTGGCGTCTTTGCTGACGTCGTAAATCAGCTCGCCATAGATGTTTTCGCGATCGACGGTATCGGTCAGGCCGTCTTTGAAATCGATAATGCCGCGTGAGTAGAAGGCGCGACCGCGGAACTTGTTGGTGAAGTTTTTCTTGAGTTCGGTAAGAATTGCATTGGCCAGGCTTGAGTTCGAACCGTTGAAGCTGTCTTCATAATCGACGTGCTGCACTCCGCCGGTAAGGCTGGTGGTCGGCGTCAGGTTATAGGTAGCCTCGCCGATGTAATCGACTCTGATGTTTTCTTTGGTGGCGTTGGCCCAGCGCACCTGATGTTCGACGCTGCCCTTGGTATACACTCTCGGATTGATGTCTGAGTTGATTTCGAAGTAACCGATGCGTTCGTTGTATTCATAAACTGTGCCGTCCTGCTCGTATTTATCGTCAGGATCACTGAGAACGAAGATTTTGCCTTTGGTGCTGACCGTATCGCTGAGCTTGAGATTGAGTTCGAGAGCATTTGAGATCCAGCCCGATTCTTCTTCGAGGGCATCCCATTTCTGCACGAAATCGTATTTTAAAGTGGTGTTGTCGGTAAAGTCAGACAAAAGCTGAAATGTGAATTTGCGGCCTGACAGGCCATCGGTGGGTGAAGGAGAATTGGGATCAACTTCCCAGGTTTTTGAAAGGTAAGTGGCTTCCATTGACAGGTTGTTGGCAATCGCCAGCAGCTTGTTGCCGAAGTCGTAGTTCAGCGAGAATCTGGTCAGCTTTTCACCTTCAAAATCCGGGTTGCCATAGTTGCTGCTGACTTTTAAATTGTTGGGGTAATCATCAGTATCGCCCACATCATAGGCCCAAACCGGAGCCATCATGGCGCGGAAATCCCTGCCAAAGTCGTAGTGTTTAATAGTGCCGGTAAAACCGCCGTTCTGCAGGCTGATATCAAATCTTGAACCTTCATCGCCGAGGCTCTTGTCTTTCTTTTCGGCAGTGTCGTAATGATAATCGGTTGAAGTTAGAAATTCAGCCGTAGCCTGAACTTTGCCGATACGCTCAGTGGAATAGTTCATGTCAACGCCGCGAACGGTGTTTGAATTGCCACGGGTTTTGTAGTCGTGGATCTTTTCAGCAAATGAAGTTCCGACTGAGAAGTTGTCTTTGCTGAATTTTTCCGGCAGTTTCCAGACCATGCGTCCGGTAACCATATTGGTTTCATCGGTAGTGCCCTTAACCATATCGCCTTTAAGCACTGAACCCTGGTAAGAAACGCCGCCCTCGGCTCCTGACACTTCAACGCCCTGATAGGGGTCAACAATGTAAGTATCTTCTGTTAGAATATTCATCGGGTTATCGATACCGGTAGCAGATTCGCCGGTATAGACGCGCACCTTCATTGATTTAGCCTTGCTGACCAGGTGCATCTTGTTCGAGTTCACATAGCGATCAGTCTGAATGCGGTAAACGTAATCATCGATATTGTCGAACGGGTTCTGACCGTAATCTTTGCCGGCTTCGTTGTAAATCAGCTTGTTCCAGGTTGAACCTTTCATGTAGCCATAAAGTTCGTAAAAGGTTTCAATTTTTTCGCCAAGCGGCTTGCCGGTGAAACGCAGATAAATCTGCTGGTAAAAAGTGACGAGGCCCGGGTCAACAAATGAAGAGGTTCCACCGTATTCATTGCGGCCGACAGTTTCCGGTTCGATTATATATTGGCCGCGACCGCGGTAGAAACCTGAAATCTTTACTTTGGGAAGCAGGGTTTCGAGTTCGCGCACCTTGTTTTCATTGGTGACCATGCGGCGTTCGAGCGAATCAACGCGAACATCAAGCAGACCAAGCTCGTCTCTGAATTCTTTGGTTAAACGCGAAAGAGCAGCCCGTTCTTCTTCGGTGGCTGCTTCGAGAGTTGCTTTCTTTTCTTCCATGCGCTTGAGAATGCGGGCAAGCATCAGGGCAACATCGTATCTGGTCGTGACTTTTCGCCCTTTGAAGGTTCCATCGGGGTAACCTTCCATGTAGCCCTGCCTGACCAGAAAGTCCACGTCGGCATAAGCCCAATGATCGGCCGGAAGATCCTGAAAAGCGGCTGACTGAGCAAAAAGCAGAGTCGGCAGCAACAGGCACAAAACTGTTGCCAGAAATCCCTTAAACGGGAAAAAACCGCTATTTATCTTTGTTTGCCTCATTCTTTTTATGAACTTTTCCTTATATTTGGAATGCTCCTGTTCCACTATCGACAAGATTTTGCAGAAATCTGAGAATTTACCGAAAAAAACTGCTATAGTTACAGCTATGGATTCATCGCTTTTTTTGCAGCCCTATCAAATCAACTGGAAACTGCATGGGTTTCTATCTCTGGTATTGTATTTGATCGTGGTTCTGCTGCGCGGCCAGGGACTGATTCTGCAGCTGCCGAGGCCCGCCCTGATGGCAACTGCTCTGCTGCTGGTTTTTCAGGTTTTCTGTTTTTTATCACAGAAGCTGGCAGAAAATTTTAAAAAGAAGTTCGACAGTGAATACCCAAGCCTGATTCTCTGGCTCTACCCTACTCTGGTATTATTGAAGCTGGCATTTTTTTCTTTTGCCCTGATCAGTCTGTCGAATTATTTTTACGGCCGGGGATACTGGAGCTATGTTCTGCAGCTTAACGGTCAGGAAACCACCAGGTTTTTTTCAACTTCTTTTGCGGCGATGATCGCCTTTACCGCCGGGCATTTTCTCTTCGCCACCATTTCCGCTGTCTGGTGGATCGCACAAAGCTCGAAAAGCCGGGTCGAGCAGTTGAATCAGGCCCCGGAAATCAACCCGGCCAATGCCTGTAAGCATCTTAACGAAAAGATCGATCGTCTGCGGGCAGAAACCGAAATCATTCAGGCTCATCGACGCCGGGCAAGCACGGTTAACCGCAGAGCCCTGATTCTTCTTGCCGCTTTTCTGTCTGGTGGAAGTTGCTGGATCATTTTTTTCAGGCCGGCGATAGTTCTCTACTATCGCGCTGAACTGCAGCTGAAAACCCAGATCGAGCCAATGGCCGCCTATGCGACTTTAGAACATCTATGTCAAAAATACCCCGGATACCGCTATATCGATTCAGTAAAATTCAGAATGGCCTGGATACTTGACCGCAGATTGCAACGCCACGAGAAAGCTGCAGAGAGTTATTCAACTTTTATCGAAAAATATGCTCCCGGCAGCACCTGGTCTGATGAGGCTTACGCCGCGCTGGTAAGACTTTACTCAGACAAGTTGAACCGGCCGGATCAGGCATTGAAATTTTCAAAAGAATACTTGAATCTATATGCCGGCGGAATTTTTGCGCCACACATGCATCTTTATAGAATCAGGGCTTTTATGCGACAGGGCGATGTGGTTTCAGCCAAAGCAGAAAAGGCACAGGCACTGCAGAAATTCGCAGGAAAAATGATGCAGATAACCAGTCAGGAAGATCTTTTAATCGAACTGATAAGTTTCAACGATGCGATAAAAGCTGAGGTCAGCGCTTTTCCTGAGCTGCAATAAAATCACGAATTGCCGAGGCATTTATTACCCGGGCCAGACCCAAGCCACGACTGGTTCGCAGGGTCTTTTTCCGGCCAGGGCGAAGCTCTTCAAGAAAAACTTCTTCGAGCACCATGCCGGCAATCAGCATTTGATCGCGGGCACGCACCAGAACCGGGGCACCACTGTAACCGGCAAAGACTTCGAAATCTGCAAGAAAATATGGGTAATCGCCAACCGGCGTCAATGGCCCCGAAGAAATCAGACCGCTTCGAATCAGGCAGTTCCCGGTATCGGCGAAGCTTTCGCCATAGGGAAAGCCAAAAATCATCAGGTCACTTCCCGCGCATATGCGGGCAGAAGAAAAATCATTTTCAGCAGCAAGCATCGTGTATGAAAGCATGGCGCAATCAGAATCTGCCGGCAATTCGAGCAGAAGAGCCGCCACATCTGAACCCACATCGGCTCTGAACCGGGGCAAGGCACCGGATCTGATCTGGTAAGCCTGTTCGAAGCTTGCAACCCGTTCTCTTTTGCGGCGGCGCAGTAACAGATCAACCGTATCGCCATTTACCTGCTGAAAAACGTGGGCAGCGGTAACCAGCCAGGCGCGGCGGCGGTTTGAGCCGCCAGCCTGCACGAGAAAACCGGTTCCCATGACCGGGTCACCGGTTTTTGACCGGCCAGAAATTCTTACTACCGCTTTCATTACCAGATCGGCAGCCGAATCGGCATGGAGTCCGGCAGTCAGGGCGAGAAAAAGAAGCAGCAAAAATAACCGGCCTGGTTTTGCCATTTCAGGAAAGTCTGATTGTTATCTGAGTTCCGTGGGCAAGGTTATCAGAAGCGGGGCAATGGTCTTCGGCTTCTTTAATGAATGCAAGCTTTTCCTGGTCGCTCATATCCGCATCCAATTTGACCCGAACGATTATTTCAGCAAAACCAACACGAATATCGGGGTTTCTGCCGGTAATTCCATCGGTATCGAGAATTCCTTCCATTTCAATTTCGAGCGAGCGCATTTCGACACGCTTTTTTCGTGAAGCTACCTGCATCATGGTCATAATGCAGGCACCCAACCCCGAAAGAACGCATTCAAGCGGGCTTGGGCCGGCATTTTCACCGCCACCGCTCACGGGCTGATCGATAATCAGCTTATGGGTGCCGGCACTGGCTTCGATTTTAAATTTGTTCAACTGCTTTAACTGTGCTTTATAACTTTTTTGAGCCATACAATCTCCTTTTCAAATAAACAGGTCTGAAATAATATTGTCTGAGAAAATAATACCCTTCGGGGTTAATTTTATCACGTTGTTTTCCTGCGCAAGATTACCCTGTTCGATATGCCAGAGAACCTGCGAGTGAAAGTTATCATCCTGGGCACCGAAGCGACGTTCAAAACTGGTGAGATTGAACCCGTCGGCAAGCAGGCGAAGGCGCAGCATCAAATATTCATTTCGGCGATCGACAGAACTGAGCTGCTCAAAAGCCGGGCTTTCATCGGCAAGCCAGCGCCCGAGATCGGCAGGGTTGTAACAGCGCAGCCCGGCTTCGGTGCTGACGGCTGAAGGGCCAAGACCAATGTAATCGCCGGGCTTCCAGTAATTCATGTTATGCAGGCAGCGGCGACCCGGCCGGGCATAGTTGGAAATTTCGTAATGTTCAAACCCGGCATCGATCAAAACCTGGCGCACTTCGAACAATTCATCGGGGTCAGCCTCATCGGGGTCGGGAAACTCATGGTTTTCGATGCGCTGCTGCAAAAGCGAACCGGGTTCGACTGAAAGAAAATACGCTGACACATGCTGAATTTCAAGTTTTTCAAGCAATTGCGCCAGCGCCGGTGCGATTGATTGGCAGCCGGGAACGCCAAGAATCAGATCAATCCCGAAATTGGAAAAATGCCGGCCGCATATTTCAAGAGCCCGTTCGACATCGGTTATCCGGGCGCGGCGGCCAAGCAGCTCAAGTTCAGCATTGTCAAGGCGCTGAACGCCCAGGCTGATTCTTATTCCTGGTAGTTCTTTCAGAAAGGCGGCGATTTCATCGCTGAGGTTTTCGGGGTTGGCTTCAAATGTCCATTCGCTGATTGAAGAGAGATCCACATGGTTCTTAACAATTTCAAAAATTCTTTTGAGACCTGGCAGATCCGGGCAGAGCGGGTTTCCGCCGCCGACGAAGATGGTGTGGATATTGCCGGCGGCGGCAGGCAGGCGGGCAGAGGCTTCGTCTTCGAGGCGCTGCAGGTAGCGCGATATTTTTTCCGAATCGGGAACAGTTGAATAGAAGCCACAATAAGCACATTTGCTGAAACAGAATGGAACATGGATGTAAAGGCCGGTTCCGGTGAAATCATAGATTCCGGTAATCATGGCGATTCGGTCATGCCCGGACGTTTTCGCTGAGTTTCGACAAAGGCCTGATCAGCACTGGCCGAGAGAAGGCCAATGGGTGAAAATGAAGTGCGAGCAGACTGATAAATAAAGACGATCAGCAGAAAGACGGTGAAGACCAGGTTAGGCCAGGCATTTATCTGCCACTGGCCGCTCCAGACCAGGCCATAATCTGAAAACGGGTAAAGATAGTAAATCGGCCACTGGTAGCCGTCTGACCCCATTGCCCCAATCACGTCGCAGAAAAGATGAAAATGAAAGACCGCCACCCACCAGACAAGCATGGCCGGGCGCCGGCAAAACAGCCAGACCAGCGGCAAAAGGGCGAGGCAAAAGAAAATGTTGTGGCCCAACTTGTGATGCAGGGCGGCAAACAGGGCAACTGCATCACGGGGCTGTTCGCTTACTGCGCGACCGATGCACCACCCGGCAAGAGCATGAGTAATAATGTTCATTTGTATGGTTTTTCTGTTATCATTTTAAACAGTAATTAAAGGCAAGCTTAAAAGCCCGCTGTTCAATAATATGTCCGCAGGAGAAAAAGAATCAATGTTTTTTGCACAGATTGGCATCGGCAGTATGGAAAACTTTTCATATCTTTTCGCCGACGAAAATTCTAAAGAAGGTATGCTGATCGATCCTGCTTTCGATCATGAAAAGCTCTGCCAAGTGATCAAAAAAGAATCGATCAACCTGACCCGCATAGTATTGACTCATCATCATTACGATCATGTAAACGCGGCAAACGCGGTTAAAGCCAGAACCGGAGCCGAAATTTTCTGTCATCGCGAAACGGTCGGACTGTTACGTGGTGGCGCGGCACACGACAAACTGATCGATGACGGCGACCATTTCATGGTCGGGGAAAACGAGGTCAAAGTGATTCACACGCCGGGCCACGCGCCGGGGTCGCTTTGCCTGATCGTGGCTGACCGCTGGCTCATAACCGGCGACACTTTATTTGTTGGCGATTGCGGGCGCTCTGACCTGCCCGGCGGTGATTTTGCCGCATTGTTTGGCAGCCTGCAGAAAATCAAACAACTGCCAGATCATCTGATTGTCTGTTCCGGGCATAATTACGGCTCTGAAAAGCTGCGCCAGCTCGGCGATGAGAAAAGGCTCAACCCGGTTCTGCTTGCGCCCGACCTTGAAGCGTTCAAAAAATGCTGAAAATCACCATTCGTAGGGAGCGCCGTGCTTGATTGCCCAATAGGCAGCTTCTTTCCAGTTTTTGTCAAAATCGGCTTCAGAAAGCTTGTAAACTTTCTTTAGAGCTGCGGCAAGATCAGAGCCTTCGCTGATCATTCTGATCATTTCCATCAGGTCTTTACAGCCTTTTTCCAGGTTTCCCGATTTCCTGGCGAGATATGCGGCCATCAGATAAGCCTGGGCATTGGCGGTTTCAAGCACCGAAGGCGATGAATAGCCTTCGGCAAAAATGCTATTGAGCATATTGGTCGAAGTCAGCCTGGCAATTTTGTTATCGATACTTTTCCGGGCAATCAGCAATCGATAACGTTGAGTGATTTTGCTGCCAGCGAGTATTTCAGCCAGGCCGGTCTGAAGCCAGGCTGTTTTTTCGGGGTTGGTCCTGGCCCCGGGAACAATAATCTGAATCAGCAGCTGGGTCAGCTCTTTTGCCAGTGTGTGGCCGGGCAGTTCCTCGATCAGAACACCCATTTCCTCGTCGCCGAATGCGTCGAAGTTCGACATGATGATACTTCTGATCATTTCTGAATCATAATAAATCGAAGTGACGGTAACGCTGGTATTAGCAGGCTCGTAGAGGGCAATCGTGGCCCCCAGGCCTTCGGCAGAAACAAAATTGATGAAAATCGGCACGCTAATGCCGCCAATACGGCTGGCGATACGTTCATACATTTTGACCAATTCTGACCCCAGCATGGTTCTGGCAGAAGAATCAATACCGGGCCCGAGAGTAATCTGGAACATGCCATCGCAGCTCTGATTTCCGGCAGCAGCGGGCTGAGCTGTATTTGCAGGTGCAGGAACGGGGTTTGCCGTCTGGGTTGCTGCTGCGGGGTCTTCATAAGAAACGCTGGTTTCAGGCACTGCTTTCGCTTCGAAACCAGCAACTTTGGCCTGAGCCAGGCGGTTATTGATCATCGCTGCAAGAGCAGGGTCATCACCCATCGCCGGGAATCCGGCGATGAACTGAAGAATGCCGAGTCGGTTGGGGTTCATATCAAAACCCTTGCGCAACCAGGCCAGCGCGTTTTTATTTTCCCCGGTTTTGAAATGATAAAGGGCTTCAAGATAGCTGAACATGCTTCTCGGAGTAGATCGCGAGCGCCACTCGTCGAGGGCGGCACGGGCATCGATCACTGAATCGGTCATCAGCAGCAGCGAAATGTAAAGCGGGTATGCCTCAGGGTCAGTAAAGGGGCGACTGTTTTTTGCGTCGTTGAGAATTACGCTAACTTCATTCATGCGGCCGTTCTGAATGGCAAACAGACCGGCGGTAAGGCTGACTGAAACGAGATTGTAGCCGCGTCTGAACGCCCGGCTGAGCCGTAGGCCAGCTTCGTCCGGCTGATTGATCTGCAGAAAATATTCGACCCAGAGCAGGTCGATTTCGGGGTTTCCCGGATCTTTCACTGATGCTGCCTGCAAAGCGGTGTAAGCATCTTTGGCCTGATGCATGTCGAGCATTATTCTGGCCTTAACCATGCTGGCATCGGGAGAAGCGGGAAATGCTTTTTCGAATTCGTCAACCTGTGAAAGAGCTTTTGCCCATTTGTCGAGATCGTAAAGAGCCCGGAAAAATGAGGGAGATGTTGTTCCGGCATGTTTATCGGTGAGCATTGCCTTAACAAACAGCAATAACGGCTGATGGGGCGCTTTTGGCAGATTTGTTTCGACCAGCTGCAGAGCATCTCTGTTTCGGCCAAGATGAAAGGCACACAGAGCGGTTAACGAAGCGCCGTCGGGGCCGGGATTGTTTTTTTCATATTCTTCGGCCAATGCCAGCGCCAGGTAAATCTGGCCGCGCTCAAGTGCTTTCATGATTGAATTGTAATGAAGCTTTGCGGTCGTGAGCTTTTTCGTCAATTCGGGAAGTTTCTGGGTAATTTCGGTAAAATGATCTGAAAGCCTGGTTGAATCGACGGGAATCGGTCTTGGTTTTGACGGAAGGCGTGCAAGATAACGCTGAGCCAGCTTGTTATTAAAGCCGAGAGACAGGGATTTTCTGAACCAGACCGATGCGAGAAGAGGCTGGCCTGCCTGAACTTCAATTATACCAAGAAGGTTTAGAAGGTTTTTGTTTCTCACCCCGTCGAAGAATATGCGCAGAGCAAAAAGTCTGGCGGCATCAATATTTTGAGCTTTCAAAGCCGCTTTCGAAAACTCAAACAATTGTTTGGCCGTGTACAGACCTGGCTTATTGAATGCTTCTTCAGCAGAAGGGGTATCCTGCTGACCTGAAACCTGCGGGGTCAGCGCCACAGAAAAAATTATAAACAGACAAAAAAACAGAATCAGCTTTTTCATGGTTTTATTATAACATAGCTGATTTTACAGTCAGGTAATACTTTGTGAATGATTTTCTTGCCTTCGGCGGTAATCAAGTATAAAATCACGCTTTATGAGTGAAAAAAATAAAAACGTTGATATTCCTGTTTGTGCCGACATGGGCTGCGAGGTAAACGTCAAGGGGAAAAAGTCAAAAGACGATTTCAATCTCAGACCAGAGAAATCAGACTTTGAAAAGTTCGTTATAAAAGTCATCTGGGTCGCCTTTTTTGTGTGCTTTGCCATTTTTCTGATCCTGACCAGTGAAAACGGGAGACCGGTGCTGCGCAAAGACAGCATTGAAATGGCCATGAATGTGGCCAACTGGCTGGTACTTTCGTCACATGCCGGTGCAACTTCTTTGATCGAATTTCTCGCCACTCATCTGGTTTCAGCGATGGTTCCGGCTTTTTTTCTGGCTTCTGCCATTTCGACTTTTTTCTCTAAAGAAACCATCATTCTTACCATTGGCAAAAAAGCAAACCCGCTGGTAAGCTACCCGATTGCCGCTTTTGCCGGAGCAATTCTGACCGTCTGTTCATGTGGCGTTCTGCCGATTTTCATGAGCCTGCTGCAAAGTGGCGCGGGAATCGGACCAGCGATCACATTTCTCTATGCTTCGCCTGCAATCAACCTGATTTCGATTATTTATACCTGGAAAATTCTTCCTGGCATGCTGTGGGCAAGAATTTTCGCGGTGGCATTCAGCGCAATTTTCATTGGTTTGATCATGCAAAAGCTGTTTGCCAATATTGCCGATGAATTCGAGCATGAAGAGCCCGAGATCAAGAAATCGAAACGAAAACCCTGGCAGGAAGGCCTGTTTTTTCTGGTTCTGGTGCTGGTCATGCTCACCTCTACCGACCTTTTTCAGGGGTTAACTTCGAAAGTGATTCCGGCAGAATGGTTTGCCGCCCGTGGCTCCGAAATGTCGGTAAAAACCGCAGAATTTTCCGGGAAAATGCTGTTTGTCGCGCTTGAAATTCTGGCGGTAATCATCATATTGCGCAGCTGGTTCAGCTGGGATGAAACGAGAAAATGGCTCAAACGCACCTGGAGACAGGGTGGCGAGATTCTGCCCATGGTAATTCTCGGTGTTTTCTTTTCCGGATTTCTTGGCGGCACCTCTTCAATCGTCAGTCGCCTTGACATGGTTGCCGACAACTCGCTCACCAGCAACCTGATCTCTTCATTCATTGGTGCAATGCTGTATTTCGGCTCAATCGTCGGGGTTAACGTGGTCGATCTGTTCATGCGCTGGGGTATGCACGCCGGCCCGGCACTGGCTCTGCTGCTTGCGGGGCCGTCGATCAGCCTTCCCAGCGTCATGGCTTTGACTCCGATTATGGGTAAAAAGCGAACCTTTGCGTTTCTGTTTCTGGTGGTTATTTTTTCAGCTGCCATGGGCATGCTGTTCGGAAGCATGGGTAAAATTTGATGGCCGAATACGATAATATCGATCACTACATTAGAATGAGCGAAGAAGTTTTCAAACCGATTTATCCGTTTCTCTGCAATTCGTTGCTGAAGCGCATAGACAAAGACATCGACAATCTGCGGGTGGTTGATCTGGGCGGTGGTTCGGGCCTCTGGATCGAATCAATGCTCGACATGGGCGCCCCCGTCGGTTATCTGGTCGATGTGTCAGAAAAAATGGTTAATTATGCCCGGCAGCGCCTCCAGGGGCGATTTGGCGCCGGTCGTTTCACTGCCCTGAACGGGTCGGCAGAGGCGATTCCGCTGCCAGACAAATCGGTAGATGCGGTTATTAGCCGCAGCTCAATGCACATGTGGCAGAATATCGAAAAGGGCTGGGCCGAAATTTTCAGGGTTCTCGCTCCGGGCGGCTTCGCATTCTCGGGCCGCGGTTACGGCCCCGATCTGCCCGAAGAAATTCGCGAGCAGGTAAAACAGGCACGAAAAAAAGTAAGAGAGACTGGCAGTGATCAGGGTGAAGAACCCCCATCTCCTGATCCGGTCAAGATGGCCGAAATGCTTCTCAATCTCGGTTTTAGCGAAGTTTCGCTGATTAGGGACAAAAAGGCAATCTGGCTGCTCGCCAAAAAACCGGCCTTTTGAGCCAATCACACTTGATTGTGGCTGGCACGATCACCAGCCGATAGCTCGTTCAGCGGGGGTTGTCAGACTGTCAGAGGTCTGCCCGTTGCCGCACTGGCCGGCTTCGTTGCTTCCCCAGGCCAGCAAAGCATTGGTGAATGCAAGACCATGGGCACCGCCGGTTGCCAGCAGACCAACCCCGGTCGGGGAAGTAATCTGCGAAGGCGTGCTGGTTGAAGAGTTACCTGCAAGCTGCGCCAAATCTGAGCTGCCCGTTCCCCACAGGGTGCCGGCGGCGTTTTTAAACAGACTGAAATTTTTACCGGCTCTGATTTCAGTAATTCCATTTAAACCACCGAGAATGGTTGGAGTTTCTATTGCAAGAGTCGCTCCAAGTCCGCACTGGCCGTTAAGATTGCTGCCCCAGGCGAAGACGTTTCCCGATGAGTTGAGTGCCAGGCAATGAGATTCGCCGGCGGCGATCTGAATGATATTGCTCAAGGCACCGATCTGCACCGGAGTTATTGAATAATCGCCAATGTCTGCAGCAAGCTGAGCAAACTGGTTATCGCCAACCGCATATACGCTGCCATCGGTTTTAAGTATCAATATGAAACCAGACCCGGCAACTGCCTGCTTAACCCCGGCTGCCAGCAATTTTGGAGTTACCTGACTGAGAGTGTCAATTGCAAGCCCTAACTGGCCGCGATGGTTACGCCCCCAGACCAGCAGATTGGCGGCGCTGTCGATAACCATGGCATTGCCAAAACCTGCCGATACGGCAGAAATATTTTCAAGTCCAATAACCTCAATTGGATAAGCTGAAAGCGAAAGAGTTGAATTGCCAAGCTGCCCAAATTCATTATTGCCGCAGGCATAAACTTTTTTATTGCGGCCCAGCAGAAGGGTGAAATCTGCTCCCGCGGCCAGCTGTGATACCGGCTGATGAAACGGCACAAATCGGCGCTCAAGCTGAGTAATGCCGCCGGATTTACCCAGTTGCCCATCAGTGTTGCTTCCGAAAGCAGCAAATGTACCATCGCTGCGTAAAGCCAGACTGTGACTTTCACCGGCCGCCAGCGCAGTGATCGAAAACCCCGAAATTTTACTCTGCATGGCGGCGAAAAGCTTTGCTGAACTGTTCTGATCAGCGGCAGCAAGACCCTGCCAGCTTTCTTTCAGGCTGAAAAACAAAGGGGCGGGAAGATTCAACATGGTCGAATAATCGTTAACCGAAGCAAAAGCAGCCATGGCAATTACATCTTCTTCAACTGCCGAGCCTGATGCCACCAGGGCAAGGTTGTTCACGCCCGGCATCAGGTCGATTCCTGCGTGAAATTCTCTTTTGCCGTCGAGGCTCGCACCTTCGAGCTGCATGCTTACAATAGTTGAAACCACCGGTACCGAATCGAAGGTGACAGTTGCCTGGTTGGCTGAAATATCGGCCCGTTTCCGCAAAAGGGTGAATGGTGCCGCAAAGTTGCCGTAATTCACCAGCTTAAGTTCAAAAATTGCCTGGGCGGTATTTGCGCCACGCAAAGCAGCGGTTAATTCATTCGAATGTTTAATTGAAATGTTCAATTTAGCCGATGGGCCAGATAAGGTTTGCGGTGTTTCTCCGGCCGGGTTTGAAGACAAAAGTTCATCGCTGTTGCAACAACCGCCCACAAAGAATAGAGCTGGCAGAAAAACACCGAAAAACAAAATCCGTATTATGCTGCACATCTTTCTCTCTGATTCCTTAACAAAAGTTTGCACAAATTCATTCCAAGGCATACCAACCCCTCTGTTTTTGGCCAATCCCATATTTGTAGGGGCGAACCCATGTGTTTGCCCGCCAAAAAATCATGTCATAACACGCATTAGAACTTGTTCCATTCACTGCTTAAACAATCATTTCAGTTCTTTTTAAGCTGAAACAGCGAAACACCGGTTGGAAGCGTGGCAGTAACGTTAAGAGTGGTTCCGGTGCCGCTGATTATCTTCACAAACGCCGGAGAATAGGGATAGATACTTGAACTGCCCGAAGTCGAACCAAGAAAGTTCACCGTGGTCATGGTGGGGCCTGAAAGGGTTACGTCTGACCAGCCTGTGCCAAAACTGTAGGTATTGGTAAGGTCAAGCCCCTTGATTCCGTATATCCCGCCGGCACTGTCATTCACCAGCAACGCCATCATGAATTTGGCGACAGTTTTGTCAAAGGGTTCACCGGTAAACGCAGCAACTGCAGACTCTTCAAGCAACTGCACTGAAAGCAGGCTTTGAACCGAACCTGAGCTGCCATAATTCTGCGCCAGCCAGGTTCCGAAAAGATATGCCTTGCCATAATGGCTGTAAACCACATCCAGGGCGTCGTTTTCCGCATGCCATTCGTTAATGCTTATGCGATTGACGTAAGACAGGTATTTCTGTACCTGCAAAGCCTTCGACTGGTTCATGCCGTTCTCGATTTTGTAACCGTTAACCTGTTCGGCATAGCCGGACATTGCTTCATCAAGCCAGTAAGAAGGGTCGTTGAGAGCACGCTTCTGATAGAAGTGAATCATGTGCTGAAATTCGTGTGCCATAGTGCTCGACAGATCGGTAATCGAACGGGTCAGGTCGGTTGAATCGGTTGGAAACTGAAGATTGAAAAGTTTTTTCTCATTAGAGTAAGCGACTTCTGGTGTCGTTGACGGGTACATGTCGCCTGAATAGAAATAACCCGCCGTAAAAATCCTTGAAGACAGCACGATGTAAAAATCCTGAACGTTGATGCCGTTAAGAGTCCCTTCCGGTTCAGCGCCGAAGATGTTGCGGTCGGTTGCATAAATGCTTGCCCAGTTGGCAGCCAACCCATCGATGATCGTAGAAACCCCCGTCTGGCCCAGGTCATTGTTATCAAGAAAGAAATACACCTTTTTGGTAGTTCCACTTATATCAACTACTTTTTTACAGGTTGCGTTGAAGGTGGAAAGCACCATACCGGTAAAATAAGCCTTAAAAGGCAGAACTTCATTCAGACTGACCGCTCTAATGCTGGGCCTGAGAACAGAAACACCCTCAACCGCTGGCGGAAGCTTGTTCTTAAGCTGACGCAGCATCAGATGAAATCTCAGTTCCTCGCTAATCGGGTCATCTGACGGCACCGGATCGTTATTGGCTACGACACTTGCCTTGAGGTTGGCGGTAGCTCGACTTGTTGACCAGGAAGGTGAAAGCACCGAAGATGTTCGATTGGCGAACACCAGATAAACTTCAGACGTTGAGCCGAAATTAGCAATCGAAAGATTGGTCGTCGCATCTTTTTTCGGGTAAGCCACCGATGAATAGCCGGTCGGCAAGGTGAATTCAGCATCAGCGGGTGGCACCGGAGTCGCGTATTTCTGATCCCATGCGGATTTGGCATTGGTATAAATCGAGGTTGAGCTCAGATTAAGCGAATCAACCACTTCATAAACCTTGGTCAGAGTTGGAGTTGGAAAATAAGCTACGTTTTTCGGGTCGGCAATCAGCTGCTGCAGAAGATTGTAAGCAACATCGGCCCGGGTCTTACTGCCTTCACCGTAAAGGGTAATTACATTGGCGGTTCCTGCCACCAGATCCTGAGTTCCTACCCAATTCGCGTATTTCTGACTGTCAGTGGTGCTGGTGATAGTTCCACCGCTGATACTCATTTTAGCCATGCAAGCCAGGGCCGGCACATTAAGGAATTCGACCTGAGCAGAAAAGTTGCTGCCATCAGCTGAAACAGTAGCAGTTTTTATAAGCTTAAACACCGGATTGGTAGTGCTGGTCGGGTTGAGAAGCTCAAGCTGAAAGGTTACGGCAGGAGTCGCCGCAGCGTGCAAAGAGCTTTGCGGCAATGCTTTCCCTTCGATAACAAAAGTAACATTCGCTGTTGGCAACTGCTCAACCGGAACTTGCGCCGGGGCAACCCACATTGAGCCATCGTTTGAATTGAAACAGCCCGTAATCAGGCTGATAAAGAGCAAAACAAAAACCGCAGAAATCCTTAACCAACTTTTTGTCATATGAATACTCCTGTGACTGATAATACTAAAATACTTCGGCCCAATTGGACTGGCAAGCATATCAATCAGCAATTCAAGGACATTCTTACGTTCCATAAATCAGGGCGCCTTGCCATTGGTGCCGAAGCCTGGCATGTGGCGAAGGAATGACCGCCTATTTAGGGTTGCTGAGACTGATCAGGCAATCGAAGCGATAAAGAATAGTCAAAATTTTCTGGAAAATGCATAGCAAATCTTGTATAATCATAAGAAAATTGCGGGAGATCTAAGGATGAATAAACTCGGCTACTTTTTTGTTCTTTTTGCCGTTGTCGCCCTTTTTTTCGTCAACGGCTGCAACCCTTTCAACGACGACAGCACTGAAACAACACCGGTAAACGGTTTGCCCACCGGAAATGCCAATGTAAACATCGTTCTTAAAACCCCAGAGGGTCAGCCAGCTTCCATAAGAGCTGCGGGTGGCACTCCAGAAGTCACCGTAACGCTAACTCTGATCAATGCCGGCAGTGAAACCCAAACGACCTGGACCATCAAAAAGACAGTCAAGGCTGAAGGCGACAAGGCAGTTATCAGCATGGAATCGGTGCCTGCTAAACCCTGCATCGGCGAAGTGACCATTACCAATGGCAACATTAACGGTGCCAGAGACTTTCACGGAGCCGCCGATCTTGTTGCCGGCAGCAACAGCCTTACTGTAGTTCCCGTCGGAATGGGCGATTCAGAAGATCTGGCAGTGGAAATGGCCAGAAGGCTCATTGCCAGCCCGGCACTGGTCAAGGCAGCCGCCGCTGATTTTATCGGTAAAGTTAAAACTGCAATCAAGGCAGGAGATTTCAGCCAGCCCCTTGAATTCGAGAAGATTTTAAGCCTGGTAGTGAATACCCTCAGCCCGGCCGGCCTGACTTCCATAACCATTGATTCCGGCACACAGTCTTTTTTTGGCTCCAGAAGCGGCACCCAGGCATGGACAATCAGCAAATCGATTCTTATCCCCGATGATTTCGCTGCCCAGGGCTGGGAATCGGCTCTTGAGCCCAAATCGGTTTTAAAACAGGGCATCGGCAACAGTGCTTATGTTTATTTTGAACGTCCAACCATCCAGGATGCCTCAGCACTGGTAAAAATCAACCCGGAAACCGGGGCCAGAGTGGCAGCCCTTGGCGTTCGCGGCAGAATCACCCATTTCCTTGAGTTGAGCGACGGCGATGTCATTCTGGGCGGTTTCGCGGTCACCTATAATAAGAGGGGCATCAACGAGACATATGAATGCCCCTTCGTTTTGCGCTGGACCGGGGCTGCCAACACCAGCCTGATGGTCGCTGAGCATCTAAATACCGCGATCAAATGGGCATGGCTTTACGAAAGCCAAAAGCCCTCTTCTGATACTTACCCGACCAGAGCCAGCGTAAACAAACTGGTAAACTTCGGCAGCAAGATCATGATCGAGCTCAAAAAGCTTACCGGTGGGTACATTGCCGAAACCTTCGACCCGACAACCGGCCCTGTATCGACTTTCAACGAATACGTGGCGATCAACACCACGGTAAGCGGTCTGGCAGTAGATCCGTATCTGCAGGGCACCCGGTTTTTCTACGACCTGAATGACAACAAGGCTTTCGACAGCAACGAGCCCATCTCCACTCCTTCTGATGCCAACGGTCAATTCAGCATCACCGGCCCAATCACCGATGCCCACGATCTGATTGCCAAAAGCGGCGAACTCGGCAGGCACCTTGGCAAAGACTTCCCCTTCTCACTGCGCACTAATCCTGGTTTCAAAGATGACCAGGGTCGCGTTATCGCATCGCCGATCACCAGCGTGGTTCGCTATGGAGTCGATATGGCTGAGCTAATCAAACTGATCAATGAAGAATTCGCAGCCGCTGGAATCAGCGAAACATTATCGGAAGCCGATCTCAAGGCTGATCCTTTTGCAGGTCTCGATACGGTTAACGTTGACTCGCTTACCGATGCCAACCTTCTCAAAATCAGGGCCATAATTGCAGTTCAGCAATACCTTACCGTAATAAAAAAGCTGGAAAACGACAGTGCTGCCAGTTTTGATTACAGCGTCAATCTTTCTGATCTGCAGAACACAGAAAATCGTCAGATACTGAAAGCGCTGACGCAGATCGTTAAAAATGCCTGTAACGTTGAATTCATCAAGGCCAGCGCCACAACAATCAACTCTGCCATCGATACGGTTGCAAGCACCGTTTCTCAGCAGTCGGGAGGCATGTTCAGCGTTACCGACAGCCACAAAGAAGCGATCAGAAATGCGATTCAGATTAAAGCCATCGACGTAGCCAAAGCCTGCGTTTCAATCGCCGAATACTGCTCAAACCAAGTGATCGATGCGGTTAAAACCGGCGGAAAATCAGCAATTAATGAAGCGTTCATCACCGCCCTTACCACCAAAACAAGCACGGTTATGGTTCCGGAGATCGGCCCCCGCTACTATTTTGGCCGGGTCAAGTCAGTGCTCGACAATCCCCCGACTGTTACCGGCATCAAAACACCAGTTGACGTTGACAACCTGATCTGGAGCAACATCAAAACCGGCGTGCAGTTCAACGGTGCTGAAAGCATAAGCGGCACCGTCGGCGTTAACTTCATCGACAGCACTTGGACAGGCTTTGAAGGCATCGAAATTTCAGGTGACGGCACCAGCTTCGCCCCGCTGAAATAATCTCATCCCAAGTTTGCCAAATCGTTCCAGAATTTCATTAATTTTTAGCTTTTTTAAAAGT
>DYKG01000036.1:1301-34675 GCA_020722725.1 Candidatus Methylomirabilis sp. | reverse complement strand
AAACGATGAAATCTTTGATCAATACATGTTTTTATCGCTCACCGAGAATTGCTGTTCATGGATGCAAAAACGTATCTGATGAACTGAGGATTCTTTTTTTGAGCCCTTCCATAACCCCTGGCTGCGTGCAGAAAATTGTGTTTTGTTTTTCTCTGGAATCTGCTAAAGTTTTCTTAAGAATGTTTCGTGGCGCAATTCTTGAGGATAGGGCAAATTAATAATGGCTGCAGAAGAAATCGAACAGGAAACTCTTGCCGTGCAAAGCCCTGTTCAGAGCTCCCCATTAGATGTGGAATACCCGGGCGGCGATTCTCAGGAGCTGAAAGATCAGATCAATAAATACAACATTCTTTTCAAATCCTGCTCGCTACAGGAACTGGTGATCATCTGGTCGGTAGCCATAGGGTTTTCGCTGGCTTACCTGGCCTGCTATCTGCTGAAGATCGATTATGGCACTTTCCTGCACGGCAAAATTCTTTATTTCGTCTTCTGTTTTTTCAACATTTTTGCCGCATCGCAGGCCTTCTACAGTTGGGCGGTTCTTTCCAGCAAAAGCGTGGCCCGTGATTACATGTTCTTTCTTTCAATATCTTTCATTGGCGCTGCCATGGGCAATTCCATCGATTACATTCTCTGGATAAACGAAGTTACCCAGTTCAAACAGAGCATGTTCACCAATCTGGTTTTTGTTTTCGCCATGCTGCTGGCATTTCCTGGCATTCATTTTCTCGGTCAGGTCTGTCGCGTTCAATTCAATCGCCAGCCCTGGATATATTATTTTTTTTTTGTGGTTATCTACGCCATGATTCCAGCCACCATGAATCTTGACATCATAATGAGAATTTTCAACGCCGGATCTCTTGAAACCATTTTTTCAATACCAAATCTGAAAGAATTTCTCTTTGGCTTGCTGTATTCGATGACCGGCGGCTATCTTGCTTCGGTGAGCCTTTATGTCTGGCAGACCGGCACCGGGAAACTGGTTTACTCGGCCCGGCTGATTGCGCTGGGCATGGTTTCCATGAGCTTTGGCTGCGCAATTTACGCCGGACTTTTTCCAAAAGTACCCATCCTCGAAATTCCTTCCAACCCGGTTAACATGATTATCGCAATCGGGTATGTTCTGGTCGCGTGCGGCGTCAGAAGAACCCAGGCGACAATAAAAATTCTGCTCGCACTCGATACCAATAAACTGCCGCCAGCCATTACCCTGACCGAACTTTTCGGCGAAAGTGAAGGCCTGGCAGTTTACCGCCGCCTTGAAAACAACTTCAAAATCACGATCACCGAATTGATGAAATCGCGTGAAGAAACCCAGCAGAAGCAGGAAGCCATCGGTGAACTCGAACGCGAAATCAAACTTCGCCAGAAAACTGAAGAGCAGCTGTTGCTCGCAAAAGAACGGGCCGAAGAGGCCAGCAAAGCCAAATCTGAATTTCTTGCAATGATGAGCCATGAGCTGAAAACCCCGCTGACCGCCATTAAAGGCTATAGTGCCCTGCTGCGCAGCGGTTCTCTGCAAAAACTTTATGAATCCGGTAAAATTGCGGAAATTGCCTCACAGATTGAGTCCAGTTCTGATACTCTCAGGGCAATGGTTGAAGGCCTGCTCGAGTTTTCCCAGCTCGAAAGCGGCAATTACAATTATGTAAAAGAAGTTTTTCTTATCCAGGATCTCCTTCCATTCATCAGATCGATCAGCGATACCCATAAAAAGGGTTTTCACGCCGATTTTCGCGAATTGATTGCTGACCCTCTGCTCAAGCTGGAAGCCGACAAACCCTCGATTCAGCATATTATTTCCAACCTGCTGGTAAATGCCTTCAAATTCAGCAACGGAACCCCGGTGACTCTTGAAATATCAAAAGATGGCAAAGATCTTGTTATTGTGGTAACTGATGGCGGAATAGGCATCTCAAAAGATCAGCAGGAAAAGATTTTCGATGCCTTCTACCAGGTCAGTCTTGGCACTAACCGCAAATATGGCGGAATTGGGCTGGGGCTGAGCATTGTGAAAAAACTGGTCAGCGGCCTGAACGGCGAGATCAGGGTTGAAAGCCAGCTTGGCTCAGGTTCAAGGTTTGAAGTTGTTTTGCCCGGTCTGGTCTGCTGATCATCGGATTTTATTGGTGCCTGCCATTTGCCGTTTTATTTTAAGCCCCCCCGCGTGTTAAGATAATACCATTCAACCGCAGGAGAAAGTCATGAATCTTGTCGCCGGATGCCTCGTAGAATTTTCGGCCAGGGGAACTGAGCCGGGTTTTGCCGCAGTTCTCGGCTGTGCCGGAGGAAATGTCAGGCTTCTTTTGCCCAACGGCAAAGAAACGACGGTAACCGAAAAGAAAATTCTGCACGCAACCAATAGGGCAGTAATCAGTGTCTCTGACCGCGAGGCCTGTCGCAATGCCATTCATGAAGTCGACCTGCGCCGCCAGAAACGTTCTGAAGAATTCGATCTGGCAGAAATACATGAATTGCTTGCCGAAGAAACCCGCAGTTTCACCCTGCACGAACTGGCTGGCTTTGTCGCCGAACCCGGCGATGAAGATGCGGTGGCGGCCATGTTGCGTGCCCTGACTGCTGACCGACTGTATTTTAAAGAAAAAAACGGAAGCTATACCCCGATGAATGCCGATGAAATGCGGCAGATCAAGCAGCAGATCGAGAAAAAACAGGCGTTGGAAAACGAAGAAGCGCAGATGGCTGCTGATCTTTCAGCTCTGCAGAGTGGTCAGCCCCCTTCTGAACAACTGTCTGCCCGCTTAACCGAGCTGAAAATGTTCATCACTGCCGGCGAAGAAGCACCGATAAATAAAAGGCTGATGGCAGCCCTCGAACGTGCCGGGCTGGCAAATCCGCGAAAACTGCATGCCGCTCTCTCGGCATCTGGGGTTATCGGCGTCGATGAAAATCTGCTGCTGGTTAAATACCACGTACCCGTCGAATTCTCCAGGGAACTCCAGAATCTCGCCGAAAATCTGGCGAAAAAAGAATCGGATTTTTCGCTGCGCTTGCCTCAAAGAACCGATCTTCGTCACCTCAAAACCTGGGCGATCGATACCCCGGGCTCAAAAGACCGCGACGATGCTTTCTCATTTGAATTAGACCCCGACGGCAGTTGCCGGTTATTCGTTCATGTTGCCGACCCTGCCGAATTCATTGAGCCAGGTTCACCTCTCGATATTGAAGCCGCCAGACGTGGCAGTTCGATTTATATGCCCGATAGCCGCATTCATATGCTGCCCCCGGGTATTTCAGAACATTTTCTGAGTCTCGCAGAAGGTGCTGACCGCTATGCCCTGACCTTCATACTGAGCTTTTCTTCCGAAACTGTTCTGCAGAAGCTCGAAATCTGCGAATCGGTTATCCGCATCGAATGCGCCACTGAATATGATAAAGCCGACCTGCTCGTTGATTCTGATGCCTGGCTGGCTACCGCCCTTTCTCTGGCAGAAAAATTGAAAAACCGCCGGGCCGAGGGTGGGGCAGTGATGTTTCCCCGCCAGCCCGAACTCGAAGTAAAGGTGATCGATGGCGAAATTCAGGTTTCACACCGCAATCGTGATGATCTTAGCGCCGGAATGATCGCCGAATTTATGATCTGGGCCAACCATGCAGCTGCCGAGTGGTGTCGCAACAATTCGGTGCCCTGTCTTTACCGCATTCAGGAAATGGGAGAAATCGAAGCGAAATTCTCTGAAACCTTTGATCCTCTAACTTTCTACAATGCTCTCAAATCTTTCAGAAAAACCTCGGTGAGCGTTCATGCCGGTCGCCATGCTTCTCTCGGACTTGATTCCTATACTCAGGTCACTTCGCCGTTGCGTCGCTATGCCGATCTGCTGCTGCATCGCCAGATCAAGGCGGCAATCAAAAAACAGCCTTTGCCTTATTCCCAGTCTGAATTGAATCAGGCGATGATGATTGCCGACGAAGCCATCGTTCGTGCCGATGAAATCATGCGTGAACGGGAACGGTATTTTTTATATAAATATTTGAAACAACGACAGAAATCTGAAACCCTTGTTTTCGACGGGGTGGTCGTCGATTTTTCCAACAATGACGTTACTTTTTACTGTGAATTTCTCTGCTCATTCCGCCGTTGCCGCCTGCCCGGCTTCGATCTTAAAGTCGGCATGCCGGTTAAGGTAAAAATCAACCAGATCGACCTCTTCGACGGCATCATCCGCTTCGACCTTCTGAAGAGCTGATATTCTGCAAAAAAAAAATCCCGGCAGAAATGCCGGGATTTTTTGTGTTTTATCAGTAGTGGTACTGCAGCATACCCTGCAGGCGGTAGTCGTAACCGAAAAACATGTCGTTGCTCAGCGCAATGGGCGCCGCCAGAGTCAGTGACATTCCTTCTTTTACATGGTAGCGCATACCCAGAGTAAGGTCGGTGCTGCGGCCACTGTTGATGCGGTTGTAAAAATTAACTTCTCCCATGAAAGTGAACGATTCGTTGGGGTCGTATTCAAAACCGGCGTTAACGAAGATTCCCTCGTGGCTGGTATTGCCGTCACCCGCCTGATACCCGCCATTTACGTGAAAATTGCCGCCCTCTTTCTTTTTACTCGAAATGCCGGCGAAAACTTCCCAGGCGTTGTCATTTTCGGTGTTGCCGATCTTAATGTCACTGGTCGGAAAAATGGCACCCAGGCCGAGGCATGATGCCATGTCGTCGTTCTGTGAGGTGAATTTCAGGCGCAGCGCTGCATCGCCCATTCCAGAATCGGTGCCATCTCTGAAGTTATAGGTGATCGGGGCAAAAACATCATAGGATTCAAATGGCAATTTGAATGCCACTTCAAAGTTTTCCCCCGCATAGGTCATCAGCATGGGAAATTCCCAATAGTCTGCATCTTCACCGTTTTTCAGCCGGTCACCTTCGCGCCGGGTGATTTTGTTCCAGATCACACCGAATGCTGTTGAAAAAATGTTTTCGCCCAGCGGATAAGCGGCAAAGGTATTTACCAGGCCGGTTAAACCATTGAAAGTCACGTGATGGTCGCTTTTACCACGATTTTTAGGCTTGTCGCTAGGAAGAATTATCTGAGGAAGTCCTGCATCTGAATACAATACGGCATCGTCATTCTGAGTCACAGGTGGCAGAGGCAGAGCCGCCGCCGGTTCCGGGGCTGTCTGCACCGTTGCGGGGTCGGCGATGTACCGGCTGCGTTGCCGGTAAATTACCCCACTTCCCGCTTCGCGGTCGGTGGTCGGAATTTCCAGCATCTGGCCGACTTTGATTTTCGCCGGATCAGAAATGCCGTTGGCTCTGGCAATTTCCTTCCATTGCCTGGTCGAACCGAAAAACTTTTTCGATATCGAACCAAGAGTATCGCCCTTTTTGATGACATAGGTCTGGTGACCGGTCGGCAGGCTGTCGTGCTCTACCCAGCTGCTGTCGGCGTTGACCGAACTGCTGTTGTCGTTATGATACAGATGGCTTTCCCGGTAAGGCGGGTCCATCGAATACCCCTCCATCGGGGCAGCTTCGTAGTATGACTGGGCCATGGCCGTGCCGGACATGACCAGAGCCAGCACACAACCCAGAAGATATGAATGATGCCGTATATTCATGGAACTTCTGTTCCTTTCGCTTAATCAGGGCTTTTGCCCTATTTTGCCGGGAAAAAAATATTTTCCCGCTATCTTTTATCGGAACAGTTCACCTGAAACTTAACCATTTTCGCATCGACCTGAATTTTCGCAATTCTCGGTAATTTGAAAGCACTGAGCAGTAATGCTAATTTTCTCTTGTTTTTCCCCTGCCATCCGCTTAAAATTAATTGAAGCAAAAATCAGGGCATAAAAAATGAAACTTTCGAGAGTCCTGCTTCTGAGCTGGCGGATAATTGCGGCTGAAATTTTATCAATGTTTGACATAGTTTCAGGCCCTGTGCTAATTTCATCGGGATATGGCCAACTTTTTAGATAGGATGCTGCTTAATGAAAAAAACCTTTGTGGTTGATACCAACGTTATTCTTCACAGTCATCAGTCACTTTTCTCGTTCAAAGATAACGATGTTGTGATTCCGCTTGGCGTCATTGAGGAACTCGACCGATTCAAGGGGTTTAACGATGAGCGCGGCCGTGAGGCCCGACAGGCTTCAAGAGAGCTCGACGAACTGCGTCATCGCGGCAATCTCAGCACCGGGGTCGCCATGGCTAATGGCGGTACGATACAGATCGTTCTCGATAATGCCATGGAGCTGCCGTTTGGTCTCGATGCAAATAAAGTCGATAACCGTATTCTCGCCTGTGCTCTGCAACTCAAAAACCAGAATAAAAACGTCTATCTGATCAGCAAAGACATCAACTGCCGCATAAAAGCCGATGCTCTCGGAATTCCCACCGAAGATTTCGAAACCAACAAGGTTGATATCGACGAACTATATTCCGGATGGCGTGAACTGGTTATGCCGGTAAGCCGAATTGAAGCCTTCCTGCGCGATGAAGGCCTCGATTATCCTGAAAACGACCTGTTCAGAAATGAATTTTTGCTGCTTAAAGCAGCCGAAAACGAAAATAAAACCGCCCTTGCCAAATACAGTGGCGAGCAGAAGAAACTGTTGCCTCTTTATCACCTTGCTGCAAAACCCTGGGGCGTCGAACCCCTTAATCTGCAACAGAAATTTGCCATCGAACTGCTTCTCTGCAACGAAATTAAACTGGTCTCGCTGGTCGGAAGAGCTGGTACCGGCAAAACCCTGCTGGCACTTGCCTGTGGCCTGCAGAAAACCATCGACGAGCACCTTTTCCGCAAGCTGCTGGTCAGCCGCCCGATCATGCCACTCGGCAAAGATATTGGCTATCTGCCAGGTTCGAAGGATGAAAAACTCAGTCACTGGATGCAGCCAATCTTCGATAACCTGGAATTCGTCATGGACCGCCTCTACAAGAACTCTGACGATGTCGATAAAAAAATCAGATTCCTCATCGAATCCCAGAAAGTTCAGATCGAGGCCATTACCTATATCAGAGGCCGAAGCATACCAAAACAGTTTCTGATCGTCGATGAAGCCCAGAACCTGACTCCGCATGAAGTTAAGACCATTGTCAGCCGCGCTGGTGACGGTACTAAAGTAGTTCTTACCGGTGACCCCTATCAGATCGACAACCCTTACCTCGACAGTTCTTCAAACGGCTTGAACTTCGTAATTGAAAAATTCAAAGACCACGACCTTTTCGGCCACATTATTCTTCACAAATCTGAAAGGTCTTCGTTGTCCGCTCTGGCCTCTGAGTTGCTATAATTCCCTTTTGGAAGGACTTTTGCATGATACAGAAAAGAAAAGCCGTGACTTTTCTGGAAATCGTCATTGCGGTGTCGATTCTGGTTGTGGCAATGATCCCTATCTTTGGCCTGATGAGCAAGGAAACGGTTGAAACCGACAAGAATGCTTCAGAAGCTTTTGCGATTAACAAAGCATCCGAAGTTCTCAATGCTGCTCTCGACAATATCCCCTTCGCCGTTCTGCGCCAGGGAAACCCCGGTTATCTGCGTACCGACGATCTTACCGGAAAATTTTCTGATAGCAGCAAGTTCAATGATACCTGGGCAAAAGGCCTGATGAAAATGCTTTTCGGGCATACCAACAAAGAATCTGCCGGTTATCCCTGTCGTGGCATCATTACCGATGCCCGTGGCATTCATTATCTGATCCATCTGCGGGTTGAAGACGTGTCATCTGAGCAGAAAATGCCTGCTCCTGAAAAAATCAGGATCGGTGAGTCCTTTCCTGATGGCAAGCCAGCTGATTTCTCAGAATCGAAGGAATTCACCTACAGCTATCTCAAAAATCCCGCCCTGCTTGCTGATGGAAACTGGGTTGTTGATTATGCTGAAAACGAAGAAGAGACCGGCAAACCTCTGACCGAGCTCGATCTGGAAGCAGGCAATCGTGGCGTTGCCCTGCCGACACAGAATATCTACCTTGACCAGGGCATGGAAGGCAACCCAGATGGCTCCCGTTTCATGAATCCAACCGCCTTGCGCTATACCCAGAAAATGATTTCTGACAAAGTTCCCTATACTGCCGACGACAAATTCGCCTGGTGCGCCATGAAAAAACTGGTGATTCAGGTGCAGTGGAACCTCGACCAGAAATTATTCCAGAAACCGGAAGAAACTTCAGGCAGAATGCAGCGCATCCATCTGATGACCATCAAGGGGGATATCGACTGATGAAAAATTTATTCAGCCCCTCAAATCGCCGTGGTGTGGCAATTGTTGTTGCCATCTTCTTTTCTTTCTGTATGCTGATTCTTTTTGTCAGCATGATTTACCGCCGGTCATCGACCTCAAGCCATAACCGCCTCACGATTCAGGAACGCCAGGCATTTTTTGCCGCCCGGGCTGCCATTCAGCATTTCCTGGTTAAAGCAAAATTCTTCCCCACCGAATTGTATGACGCAGTTGAATTTTCCCAGGGCAAAAACCCGCTGTGCAATTTTACCGAATTCGATGGCGATATTGCCGGAAAACCAGCCTTTGAGGCCATGGCAACCCGACCGGATGTTTATGTGAGAATTCGCCCTGAGCGCGAGCTTGATATGCATAACAAGCCGAAATATTTCTATCTGCCGCTGCCCAATGTCAATGCCTTCGTTCAGCTTGGCAGCTTTCATAATCCCGATTATCGATTTCTGGCTCCCGGCCTTGCTGCCGATGACCCGGAAAGTCGCTATATCAGACCAAAAACTCCCGATGCAGCCCTGAAACCGGACAAATTTCTGCGCTACTTTGTCAGAGATTGCACTAATATGGTTATCGACGGCACCAGGCTGCAACCGCCGCTGGAAATGGTAATCGACAAAAAGATCAAAAAAATTACCGACTGGGATGTGGGAACCAGCGAGGGTTATCCATATTCCATGAGTTATCGTGTCGATCAGGTTAAGATTCAATCGATTAAAGGTTTACGAAAATATGGTGAAGAGGCGATTGAAATTGTCGTTGAAGGACAGGCCAAAGATTTTCAGGGCAAGCTTACCAGTCAGGTTCAGAAAAAGACCGAAAAAATCACGAGAAAAGGGGCTTTGTAATCTATGCTGCGATTTTTTCAGAAACGAAAAAAACAGGCCTTTACTCTCGTAGAAGTCATGATTGCCTGCCTGATCATGTCTATGTTCATGTATGCCGTGTATCGCCTGTTTATCGGAGGCTCCCATTCTGCCGGACGCGCTCAATGGATCAGCGGTACCGTAGATCAGCTCAGAAATTCTCTGACCGTTCTCAATCGCGAAATCAAAAGTGCCACTTACCCAACCACCCTTTTTTCCGATACTTTTTTCGATCCCTGCGATAATCCCGATAAAGATGTGTACAGCCAGTTCTACATGAAAATTCTCAAAGCCGGCGAACCCATAAAACCACCATCTTCAGGGGAAACCAAAATCATGGCATGGGTGGTCTGCGAACCTGAAAAACCCCCCCAGGCCGGTAAGATTATCAAACATGAACTTCTGCTTGATGCGGTTAAAACCTCGGCTAAAGAACAGTTGGCCAATTTAAAACTCAAAACCGAGGCATTTAAATATACCACTGACAAAACCTCTGAATACGCCAGATCAGGAAAATTGAACCTTACACCAATTGCTGAAGAAACCAGGACCAGGGTGCTGATTAACGATGTTCAGTATGTTGAGTTTTCTGTTGCCGGAAACATGCCTCCGGAAAAACCGGTGGACTTTTTCCCAATTTCGGTTACAATTCGTACCTTGTATCCGAAAGACGAGCGCGTTTTCAAAGAAAACTCGATCATGGCTACTCCACAGGTAGGTATTGATACATTTTGAATTTAACTGTATAGTGTTCTGTCATGGCGAAAAAGTGGCACCAACTAGAACAACTTGATCACAAGGCGCTTAAAAAGCTGCAGGCCGACCGCGATCGGGCGATTAAGGTTGCGCAGGAAAGTCAGGACAAAAAGCGGCGCATGGTTATCGCCGGTGTGATTCTGTTCGCCCTGATCTTTGTTGCCGTTTTTGTCTTTCTCATGAAAAACCGAGCGGCAGAAATTGCTCGCCAGGAAGAACGGGCCAGGATGCTGTTTTCGAAAGTTTCCGAGTTCACCGGCAAAATCGAATGCAGAAACCTCGGAATCTGGGAAAAACTCACGGAAAAATTTGATTTCGACAAGGAATATTCATTCAGAACCGAGAAAGAATCTTCGGTAACCGTAAAAGTGCAGCTCGAAAATCAGGTTAAGCTCGCCGCTGAATCTGAAATGACCGTTTACCCACCCGAATTGCATAAAACTGAAAATAAGATTGATAAAGAACCGGTTAAGCTCAAACGAGGCGAAATTACTGCTGCGGTATCTCTGGATGGACGTGGCCTGCTGTATATTGAGGCCGCCGGAATCGTGGTAAACGGCTCATCAGGTCTCTTTAAAGTTATTTATAACGACAAAAAAGACAAAGGTGAGGTCGTGGTGAAAAACGGCCTGGTCGAAGTCAGCAAGCGTCGTGGAGGCGGTAAGCCAGTCAAAGTTTCCGGGTTTTACAAAATTACCTTTGGAGCCGGAGATATAAGCACTCCAACCCAGGCAAGCGTAATTCAATACGACTGGCGCTGATATCACAGAAGAAAAAATATGATTCGCATAGTCAAAGCACGGGTGCATAACCTGAAAGACCTCAGCGTCACCATTCCCAGAAAAACTCTCACGGTAATTACCGGCGTTTCCGGCTCAGGAAAATCTTCTCTGGCATTCGATACCATTCATGCCGAAGGCCAGCGGCGCTACATGGAATCACTGTCTTCCTATGCCAGACAATTCCTGCAGCAGATGGAAAAACCCGATGTGGAAAGTATCGAAGGACTTTCTCCCACCATTGCGATTCAGCAGAAATCCACTTCACGAAACCCAAGATCGACGGTTGGTACAATAACCGAGCTTTACGATTATTTTCGATTGCTTTTCGCCGCAATTGGCCGACCCCATTGCCCAGGCTGCGGGCATAAAGTCGAAAGTTCCAGTCCAGGTCAGATCGTCGATGGCCTGCTTAAACTGCCCGACCAGACCAGGCTTACTCTGCTCGCCCCCATTGTTCGCGACCGTAAAGGCGAGTATGCTAAAGTTTTTGATGAACTCAGACGCGAAGGTTTGTCGAGGGTTCGAATCGACGGCAATATGTGGTCTCTCGATGACGAAATTCCCGAACTCGATCGCAACCGCAAACACAATATCGAAGTGGCAGTAGATCGAATTAAAATCAGTCGCAGCGAGGCCGAATCGATTACCGCCCGTCTGGTTGAAGGGGTCGAACTTTGCTTTAAACTTGCTGATGGCCAATTGATGATCATCGTCGACGAACCGGGCGCCGAAAAATCGACCGAAAAACTTTTCAGCGAAAACCTTCATTGCCCCGCCTGCAACATCTCGTTGCCCGAAATCAAGCCCCGGCTTTTTTCATTCAACGCTCCCTATGGCTCATGCCCCGCCTGCTCGGGTCTTGGCATTCAACTGGTAGTTGACCCTGAACTGGTCATTCCCGATCCCGAACTTTCGATTGCCCAGGGTGCCATTGCCTCAGAAAACTTTGCCGACGCCACCTTTTCCCGACAATGGATGGAAGGACTGGCCCAGCATTTCAAATTTTCACTTAACACCCCCTATAAAGATCTGCCCGATAAAATCAAGCGGGTGATTCTCTACGGTTCAGGCAGCAAGGCTTTGAAAGTGCAATATGAAGGGCGAACAATGAAGGGTTCTTTGACCAGGCCTTTTGAAGGAGTTATTCCCACCATCGAACGCCGATTCCGCGAAACCAGATCGGAAGGCGCCCGACATTACTACGAGCGCTTCATGCGTTCGCTGACTTGCAGTGAATGTCAGGGCCGCCGATTAAACCCAATCGCACTATCAGTGCGAATTGAGGGCGAAAACATTCATGAATTGTCGCAACATTCAGTGGGCGATCTGGTGAACTTTTTCGCCAGACTTGAATTGAACGACCGCGAGGCTTTCATCTGCAAGAAAGTTCTTGAGCAGATTCGTAACCGCCTGAAATTTCTCAAGGATGTGGGCCTCGATTATCTCGATCTTTCGCGTGCCGCGCACACCCTCTCTGGTGGCGAGGCCCAGCGTATCAGGCTCGCCACCCAGATTGGTTCTGCCCTGGTCGGCATTACCTACGTTCTCGATGAACCCAGTATCGGTCTGCACCCTCGCGATAACCGGCGCTTGATCGATACCCTGAAACAACTGCGTGATATTGGAAACACGGTTCTGGTCGTTGAACACGATCGCGAAATCATGGAAGAAGCCGACCACCTGATCGATCTTGGCCCAGGCGCCGGCTACGAAGGCGGACAACTGGTGGTTGACGGAACTCCCGCCCGGGTAATGGCCGATGAAAACAGCATGACCGGGCGCTTTCTTACGGGTCGTGATTTCATTCCCGTGCCGCCAAAACGTCGCGAAGGCAATGGGCGCTTTCTCACCCTCAAAGGTGCCACCCATAACAACCTCAAGAACGTCGATGTAAAAGTGCCGCTCGGTAAGCTTGTGGTGGTAACCGGCGTTTCCGGTTCCGGAAAATCAAGCCTGGTGACCGACACCCTTTTTCCACTGCTTAACAACATCATCAATCGCTCACATCTTGATGTTGGTAAACACCGTTCACTCGACGGGCTCGACTTTATCGATAAAGTGGTTAACATCGATCAGAATCCGATCGGGCGTACACCCAGATCAAACCCGTCAACTTATACCGGCATCTTTACTCCGATCAGAGACCTTTTTGCTCAGACCATTGTAGCCAAAACTCGGGGCTACACTCCAGGACGCTTCAGCTTCAACGTCAAGGGCGGACGCTGCGAAACCTGCGAAGGATCCGGGCAGATTCAGATCGAAATGCACTTTCTGCCCGATGTTTTCGTTACCTGTGAACAGTGTAAAGGTTCAAGATTCAACGATGAAACCCTGAAAGTTCGATTCAAGGGCAAAAATATTGCCGAAGTTCTAGACATGAGCGTCAACGAAGCACATGAATTTTTCGAGGCATTTACCACCATTCGCCGACGTCTGCAGACCCTGAAAGATGTCGGACTCGGTTACATCACCCTGGGGCAGGCGTCAACCACCCTGTCTGGCGGCGAAGCTCAGCGGATCAAGCTGGCCACCGAGCTCTCAAAAGTGGCGACCGGCTCAACTTTCTACCTGCTCGATGAACCAACCACCGGCCTGCATTTTCAGGATGTGCGCTGCCTGCTTTCGGTGCTTGACCGACTGGTTGACAAGGGCAACACCGTTGTTGTGGTTGAACACAACCTCGATGTCATCAAATGTGCCGATTACATCATCGACCTTGGCCCTGAAGGCGGCGATCGTGGCGGCTACATTATTGCAGAAGGTACGCCCGAACAGGTGGCCGATAATCAGAAATCTCTTACCGGCCATTTTCTCAAGGAAGAATTTGCCCGCTCATGGAACCTGGTTCAGGTTTCGGCTGAAATGAAAAAAACAAAACGCGGGGCAAAAAAATAATGGCGAAAGTTCGCTCGGTTTTCATCTGCCAGAACTGTGGCCAGTCATTTGCAAAGTGGCAGGGGCAGTGTAGTGGTTGCGAAGAATGGAATACTCTGGTAGAAGAAGTGGCACAGCCGGCAAAACGCAAGACTCCCTCGGCTGGCTCAATGTTCAGCGCCAGTCATTCCATGATTCAGACTCTCGATGAAGTTGAGCTCGAAAAAACCTCACGCTGGACAAGTGGCATCGATATTTTCGACGAACTGATCGGCGGTGGACTGGTTCCGGGCGGCGTAACCCTTATTGGTGGCGAACCGGGGGTGGGAAAATCGACTTTCATGTTGCAGCTCGCATCGCGGCTGGGAGTGCATATCAAGCCTCTCGCCTACATCAGCGGCGAAGAGTCAGCTACTCAGATCAAACTGCGGGCTGAAAGGCTGAGAATCGGCAACGGCAGCGACATTGTGCTGGTTGCCGAACAGAACCTCGATGCGGCTTTACAGAGTATAATCTCATACCTGCCGCGCTTGCTGGTGGTTGATTCGATTCAGACCGTTTTTACTCCGCAGCTTGATGCTACTCCCGGCTCCGTTTCGCAGATTCGTGAATGTGCCGCAATTCTGACCAAATTTGGAAAAGATCGCGGAATGCCTGTCTTCATTATCGGCCATGTCACTAAAGATGGTGCCATTGCCGGCCCCAAAATTCTTGAACATATCGTCGATACGGTTCTATATTTCGAAGGTGAGCTCAGCTCAAATTTCAGAATTCTTCGTGTTTTCAAGAACAGATTTGGGGCAACTGGCGAAGTAGCGGTTTTTCAGATGACCGACAAGGGGCTTTCGCCGGTTCTTAACCCGTCAGATCTGTTTATCAGTCGCAATCGCAGCGATGCGCCCGGCGTTGTCGTCGTTCCGCTGCTGCAGGGCAGCCGCTGTATTCTTGCCGAGCTGCAGACTCTGGTGACCCAGTCGTTTCTGGCCATGCCACGCCGGGTGGTTTCAGGTCTCGATGCCAACCGGCTCAATCTCGTCATTGCCGTAATCGAAAAACACGGCGGTATTAAATTCTACAATCGTGACGTATTCGCCAATGTGGCCGGTGGTCTGAAACTTTCAGAACCGGGCGGCGACCTTGGCTTGGCATTAGCTCTGGCGGCCAGCGCCAATGATCGGCCATTGCCCGCTGATCTGATGTTTGCCGGCGAATTGACCCTTGCCGGGGAAATAAGGCCGGTAGCGCAGTTAAGTCGAAGAATCTCCGAGGGAAAGCGCTTTGGTTTCAAAAGATTTCTTATTTCGTCTGGTTCCGATATTGCTGCTGAACCGGGTATAAGCAAACTTGCTTCACTTCGCGAAGCACTGGCTTTTGTTTTTAAATAGGTTGAATTTTTCAGCCATTACTGATAACATTCTGTGATACGTGAACAGAGGGGTGCTTTAATTGAAAAAGGCTGATACCGTTACTTTCAAAGTTGATCCAAATTTGCTTGAGATCCTTCAGACCATGCCCAACCGCTCTGAATTCATCAGAAGCGCTATTCTCGATGCTCTCGGTCATGTATGCCCTTTGTGCAGTGGTACTGGAGTTCTGACCCCGGCCCAGAAAAAATGCTGGGACAAGTTCTCTCAGGGCCATGAAATTAAAAAGTGCTCAGAAAGCGATAAAATTGAGATTTTCTGCCATGTTGAACCTTATTTGGAAAAGTAGATCTTTTAGACTAATCCTGCTGTTGGGCCTGTTTTTGGTATCGTTCGCAGGTTTTTCAGCTGCCGCTGAAAAAGAAACGCTTTTTGTCAGCATTCTGCCTCAGAAGTTTTTCCTTCAGCAGCTTACCGGCGATCTTTTTAAGATCGAAGTGCTGGTCGGCCCCGGAATGTCGCCCCATTCCTATGAACCATTGCCGCAGCAGATGGCTTCTCTGGCCAAGGCTAGGGCATTCATGGCGATCGGCTTGCCTTTTGAAAAAATTCTTCTCGAAAAGATCCGCAGCACTTATGAGAATTTGCTGATCATTGAAACCGACAAGGGAATTACCAGGCGATTCATGTCTGCCCATGAATCTGGAGATAACTCTGGCCATGTTCACCACGCCGGCTGCGACCACTCCTGCGGAGCCCCTGACCCGCATATATGGCTTGATCCGCAACTGGTTAAAATTCAGGCTCAAAACATGGTTGAAGCTTTGGCAAAGGTTTTCCCCCAGCATCAGCGGTTGCTGAATAACAATCTTGGCAGTTTTTCACAGCAGCTTGATGAAATAGACAAGGAAATCGCAGGGCGTCTCGCAGCTTTAAAAGGTAAACCCATTCTCGTTTTTCATCCCGCATTCGGCTATTTTACCGATCGCTATGGGCTTATTCAGCGTTCTATCGAAATAGAAGGAAAAGAACCGACTCCGGCTCAGCTGGTAAAAGTTATTCGCAGGGCAAAAACTGAAGGGGCCAAAGTCATATTTGTGCAGAAGCAGTTTTCGGCACGCTCGGCTGAGGCAATTGCCGAATCCATTTCCGGTTCGGTGATACCAATCGACCCGCTTGCCGAAAATTATTTCGACTCCCTGCGTGAGCTTGCCAAAAGAATCACAGCAGGTCTGAAGCAGTGAGCCATGACATAATCATTACTCTGGCTGATGTCGATTTTTCATACCAGTCTGATTTCAAGGTTCTCAAAAATATTAATTTAAACATCTGCGCTGGCGACTTTGCCTGCATTGTCGGGCCTAATGGCGGCGGCAAAACGACTCTGCTGAAATTGATGCTTGGCCTTATCAAACCTGACTCGGGAACCATAAGCATTTTTGGCCGGAGCCCTGAAAAGTCGTTGAATAAAATCGGCTATGTACCTCAGCATACAAAGTTTGACAGCAATTTCCCCGTCAGCGTTCTCGATGTGGTCATGATGGGTTTTCTTGATCGCAATTTTAGCTGGGGCAGGTATTCGCGACAACAGAAAGAAATCGCATTGCAGGCGCTTGAAGAAGCTGGAGTTGGGGGGCTTGCCGACAAATCTTTCGCCGATCTTTCCGGGGGACAGCGTCAGCGGGCGCTGGTAGCCCGGGCAATTGTTTCCGGGCCGCAGATTCTGCTGCTCGATGAACCCACTTCCAACATCGATATTCATGGTACCGAACATTTTTACGATATGTTTGAGCAGCTTAACCGTAAATTTACCATTATTATGGTTTCTCACGATATTGGCTTTGTTTCGAACCGGGTAAAAAGCGTAATCTGCGTTCGCCAGACCCTGCAGATTCACCCGATTTCAGAACTGACCGGCGAAACTCTACAGAATATCTATGGGGCAGGCGTCAATGTAATTCGCCATGACCACCGCTGTTCTGAAGGAGGTCACAGTTGTCTTCATTCATGACCGACCTTGTTGAACTGTCATTTCTTCAAAATGCCCTGCTGGCAGGAATTTTATGCAGCATTGCCACCGGGGTCGTCGGTACTTTTGTGGTGCTGCGCCGCATTACTTACATCGCGGCTGCAATATCGCACTGCATTCTAGGCGGCATCGGCGCTGCTAGATATTTCTCTGTGGTTTATGCCCTGGATTGGCTAAAGCCGGTACATGGCGCCATATTGTCAGCTCTTGCTTCTGCCCTGGTCATCGGTCTGGTGAGTATGCGCGCCAGAGAGCGCGAGGATACGGTTATCAGTGCTTTGTGGGCCGTTGGAATGGCGGCGGGTATAATTTTCATTTTTAAAACCCCGGGCTACAATGAAGATTTGATGAGCTATCTGTTTGGCAACATTCTGATGGTCAGCCGTGATGACCTGATTCTTGTGGCCGTACTCGATTTGCTGGTAGTTGCCTTAACCATGGTTTTTTATCGTCAGATGATTGCGGTATGTTTTGACGAAGAGTTCGCCCGCACCCGCGGAGTAAGGGTTGAATTCTATTATCTTCTTGTCTTGTGTTTGACCGCTTTAACCGTGGTTTTAACTGTGTCTGTGGTTGGCATTATCATGGTAATTGCTTTAATCAGTCTGCCGGTTGCAATATCTTCGCGATTTTTTAATCGGGTTTCGGGAATAATGATGTTTTCTGTTTTTCTCGGCATGGTGTTTACTTCAAGTGGCCTGATTCTGAGTTATGAGCCCAACCTGCCATCCGGAGCAGTGACAATTCTGCTGGCAGGCCTCGTTTATCTGATGACAATTCTGTTTTCTTCATTTAAAGAAATATTTAAATCAAAGGTTTGAAATAAGTTATGGTGGAACTGGCCGTGGATAACCATCAGAAAACCTGGTTAAACCAGTTTGAATACGTGCTTCCACGGTTTTTTCTGCTGATTATGATTCTTGTTTCTCTGTTTGGTTCAAGATCAACTGAATTGCGCACTTTTTCCCTTATTTTTATTTCGATTCTTTTTGAAGCACTGCCATTTATGCTTCTTGGTTCATTGGCGGGCGGGTTCATTGAAGAGTTCGTGCCCCGCGACAAATTGACCCAATGGATGCCTTCAGGAAGCAAAAAAGCAGTTTTCCTGTCTGCCCTTGTCGGTTTCATTTTTCCTGTCTGTGAATGTGCTATTGTTCCAGTTGTGAGACGGCTGTTGCGAAAGGGCGTTCCCTTTTCTGCGGCAGTTGCATATCTGCTCGCCGGACCAATAGTTAATCCTCTGGTCGCCGCATCAACCGCAGTTGCATATTTCTTTAACTGGAAAATGGTGGCTCTTCGTATAGGTCTTGGTTATCTGGGAGCGGTTTCTGTCGGACTGATCGTCAACTTTTTAACCTCTGAAAATGATCGTTTGGCCCATGATTCCTGCCATACCTCCGATGGATGCGCATGCGGCCACGATCATTCCGAACATGGTCACGACTGCCATGTTCATGATCATCACGAGCATGCTCACGACCACCATTTACATGATGATTCCCCGGTGAAACCAAAAATGATGAGTAGAATTCACCAGGCTCTTATTCATGGTGGCCAGGATTTTCTTGAAGTCACCTGTTTTCTGGTCGCCGGTGCTTTTTTCGCTGCAGCGGCGCAGACCTTTGTAAATCGGCAGCCGGTTACCGAAGTTATGTCTGAAAACTGGCTGGCAATCATAATCATGATGGCACTGGCGGTGGCTTTGAATCTCTGTTCAGAAGCAGACGCATTTGTTGCCGCGTCTTTCCGTCATCTGGTCGGTGTTCCCGGGCAGCTGGGTTTCCTTGTTCTCGGACCCATGTTCGATTTAAAGCTGTTCTTCATGTATTTCAGTATTTTTTCGCGAAGAACCGCAGTAATTCTGGCGATAACCACAATTCTTATCGTTTTTCTGCTGGTCTGGCTCACTTCCTTTTTTACTTCGGGGATGACCGCATGAAAACCAGAATGCCGAGCTTCAGACACATTCTTTCCTGGGTCATTTTTTTACTCTGGTCCGGGGTTTTTGCAATTTACTACTTCTCAGGCGATTATGTTGATTTTTTGAATCCCCAGTTTTCCTGGCTGGTTTTGATGGCTTTCATTCTCAGCCTGATTTTTTTTATTGCCATTTTTACCTTGCCTGACAACAGGAGTTCGCATCATCACCATCATCACAGCCCCCATGAAAATGCCGATCTGATACGTATGATGATCCTGCTTGCCCCAATTCTCTATGTTGCCGGCTTCGAGTCGGGAAATCTCGGCAGTTATGCCTTTGAAAAACGCGCGATAAATATGACAAAAATCGACGATAATGCCAGGAACATTGCCAAAAACATGGAAATTCCCGGCGATCTCAAATATTATGACGCGCTGGTTGCATCGGTTTCCCAGCGTTTGCCAACTCAGGTGTCGTTGATCGACATTCATGCCGACTTTGAAAAACTGGTTGGCAGAAAAATTCAGACCCGCGGCATGTTGATCTCTGACGTGCCCGGGGTTCCACCGGGAAAATTCGTGATTTTCCGCTTCGTCATAGTCTGCTGTGTTGCCGATGCCCAACCGGTTGCCGTCGTGGTTAACGGACAACGCCCGGAAAATATTTCCAATGAAACATGGGTCGAAGTCGAAGGCATTCTGGAAAAAACTGAAATAGAAGGCAATCCCGCCGTTGTTATAAATGCTGACCGCATTGTTTCTGCTCCTGCCCCTGAGAATCCCTATCTGACTCCAGGAATCCGCTGAACCTGAAATTATTGAAGTTTTTATCGGCAAGAATTAAAACTGGCATTGAATATGGGCCGAGTTCGTGCTATTATCGGTTCCTTTGGAGACAGTCTGGTGATTTTTCAATTATTAAGATCGTTGCTGGTTTTGACTGGCACCCTGGTGGGTGTTTCGGTCGGTTACGCCATTTCTTCAAAATACCCCGGCATTATTGAGCTGGAAAACCCCGAACTGACTCTGGCAGCGCTTTTAGGCTTTATCGGCTACCTCTTTTGCTCGATTGCCGGCCGCGAATTGCAGACCTGGCTCGAAGCCGAACTTGAAAGTACCAACAGCATGGAACTGGCCTGGAGCGGCATGGGAATCCTTTTCGGACTGATAAGCGCCAACCTTCTTTTTATTCCCGTTTATTTCATCATGTACAAAGGTTATGGCGACATTAAATTCGACAATAAATATCTCGATGCCCTGGTTCCCATGTTTCATCTGGTGATTCCGCTGACTTTCAACCTCCTGTTCGCGTTTATCGGCATGAAGGTCATTCTGCGCTATCGCCGCCTGCAAAACAGGCTCAACGAGGCTGGCAAAGGTGCCAGACCCAAAATCGCCGATACCAGCATGATCATCGACGGGCGCTTTTCTGACCTTTTCCGACTCGGCTTTCTCGAGGGCGATATTGTAATTCCCCGCTTTGTTATCAATGAACTGCAGTTTCTCGCCGACTCATCCGATGAGCTCAAGCGCAGCAAAGGACGCAAAGGTCTCAACAGCCTCAATCAGCTGAAAAGAGACTTTCCTGACCATATAGTCATTGCCGAAAATGAATACCCCGAAATCGCCGAAGTTGATGCCAAGCTGGTTAAAATGGCTGCCGAAATGAAGGCAGTGATGCTGACTCAGGATTATAATCTTAAAAAAGTCGCCGAACTCGACCAGGTTTCGGTGCTCAATCTCAACGACCTTGCGAATGCCCTCAAGCCGATCTTTATCAGCGGTGAGGACATTGAAGTAAAAATAGTAAAAAAGGGAAAGGAACAATGCCAGGGTGTTGGCTTTCTTTCGGATGGAACCATGGTTGTAGTAGAGGATGGAGGAGACCATGTCGGCCAGACCGTGAAAACAGCTGTCAGCAATATTCTGCAGACCGGCGCAGGGCGCATGATTTTCTGCCGAATAGGAGACAAGAAGTAATTTCCCGGTAATTGGAGGAGTAAAAATGGGTATTCGGGTAAAAGACATCATGGACAAGAACCCAACCATCGTTGATCAGGATCAGACCGTTTTCGGGCTCAGAGAAATCGTAATTCTCCGCCAGCCTGAATGTATTCTGGTAACCGACAGCGATAAAAGACTGGTTGGAATTTTGACACCCTCGCATCTGGCAACTATCCCAGATGTAGATATTGACGAAAGAGTAACTGCGGTCATGGAAAAGAAATTTCGCCGTGTCAACGCCAGCATGTCAGTGCGCGAAGCTGCCGCCATGCTTTCTGCCAGCGAGCTTGAAGCTTTGCCGGTAGTTGACAATAATGACGATCTCGTCGGTGTAGTTACCTATAAAGACATTGTTAAAGACCTGGTCGAAGACCGCGAAGATCAGTTGTTAACCCCAGAAAGTGCGGTAATATACCTTTCAATGACCAAAGATCCCGAACAGGAAGAATACTGGCTGCAGAAGGTTAACAACAAAGGTTACCGCGCTGCCATCACCCAGGTTGGCGCAACTGCCGAAAAGCTGCCGATCAAGCTGCGCGAAGCCACGATCGTTGCCGCAATTGCCAGATCGGTCATCAAAGAAGATTCACGCGAGAAATTTTCGGTAAGCAACGCTGTAAGAGACATTTTCAGTCAGCTTTATACCATCAATCCTGGTCTGGGTGGTGGTTTTAAAGTCGCAATCGTGCGTGGTGAAGGCAGAATCGCCGTGGCTGCTTTCGGTCGCTGCGGTCATGCCCTTGCCAACGGCAATGAACAAATTTTCATGGGGAGCAACATTATTTAATCATGTCAGAACATGTCAGAGTCAGATTTGCGCCTTCTCCTACCGGTTACCTTCACGTTGGCGGTGCCCGCACAGCCCTCTTTAACTGGCTTTATGCCCGTAAAACCGGCGGCAAATTTATTTTGCGCATTGAAGACACAGACGTGGAACGCTCAACCCAAGAGGCCGTCGATGGCCTGCTGCGTGACATGAAATGGCTCGGCCTTACCTGGGATGAAGGCCCGGAAGTGGGTGGGCCTCACGGCCCATATTTCCAGTCACAGCGCCTGGAAATCTATCATCGCTATGCCCGCCAGCTCGTTGAAAAAGGGGCTGCTTACCCCTGCTTCTGCAGCGAAGAAGAGCTCGAAGCCAAACGTATGAAAGCCGAAGAAGAGCACCGAAGCGTGCATTATGACGGAACCTGTCGCCGACTCAGCAAAGAAGAAGTCGATCGTCGGATTGCCGCCGGTGAACCCCACGTAATTCGCGTCAAGGTTCCCGAAAAAGACTATATTCTCGACGATCTGGTGCGCGGCAAGGTCGAATGGAAAGCCGAAACCCTCGGCGATTTCATCATTCTGCGCTCGTCAGGCATGCCGGTTTACAACTTCTGTGTCGTTGCTGACGATGCCGATATGCAGATCAGCCACGTGGTAAGAGCTGAAGAGCATCTCACTAATACCCACCGTCAGCTGATTCTATATGAAGCACTGGGAATCAAACCCCCGGTTTTCGCTCACGCTTCGCTGATTCTCGGTGAAGATAAAACCAAATTGTCGAAACGCCACGGTGCCACATCAGTTGGGCAATATGCCGAAGATGGCTTTCTGCGCGAAGCGATGATTAATTTTCTTGCCCTGCTTGGTTGGAACGAAGGTACTGACCGCGAAATCTACAGCGTCGAAGAACTCAAGGAACGCTTCTCTCTCGAAAGAATCAGCAAATCTCCCGGAGTTTTCGACCACGCCAAACTGACCTGGATGAACGGCCAGCATCTGCGTGCACTGCCAGTCGATCAGCTGTTGCCAATGGTTGAACCACTGCTGAAAAAAGCCATGCCCGAAGAAACCAGGCTGCAGAACCCCGAAATTCTGCGAAAACTGGTCGAGCTGATTCAGATTAAAATGAATGTTTTAAACGACGCGGTAGATGTTGCCCGCTCTTTCCTGCAGGCCGGTGAACCTGAAAATGAAGAAGCCGCTGCCATGGTCGCCACCGAAAAATCGCAAAAACTTTTTGCGGCTCTGGCCGATGAATTCAGCCGCTGCGAATGGGTGCGCGATGGCTATAATGCCGCCATTAAAGCTGCCGGTAAAATCGCCGAAGCCAAAGGCAAAGATCTGTTCATGCCGATTCGCGTAAAAATAACCGGCACCTGCCACGGCCCCGACCTGGTCGGCATTCTCGACGTGCTCGGCCGCGACGAAACCCTGAAAAGACTTAAATAAATTTTCAAAACCCTCCGTAACGTTTGCTGAACCTCCTCAGAGGTCGAAGCAACCATGAAGAGCCTGATTGAGCAAATCTCAAACCAAGCCACCAAAGCCACCAAGAACACAAAAAAATCTAAAAATGCCGTAATACCGGTCACAGGAAATATATTCGCAGAAGCCGACCTCCGTGTCGGCCCGCTTAAAATCGTAGTGTCACGAACGAATTAAGTATAAATGGTATAAGTTGTCTTGAGAAAGCTTTTCCCTTAATGATTCGAGATACTTATCAACGCATCTTTTGCAATAACCGCCCTTCCCGGGGGGTTGAAGAAAATTTTCAAAATTCTCACGCTAGGCATTGCTGTTAACCTGATCTGCCTGGTTAAAAGCCATGAAACAGACAAAACGCTCAAGAACCGCAGGATTCAGTGCATGCTCCATCGTATGAGCCGCGCTTGCCGCCATTTCTTTGTCGAGAGCCAGAATCTTTTCGAGAAACTCGCGTAGAACCATGTTGCGCAAATGCAGTTTCTCGGCAATTTTTCTGCCTGGCTTTGTAGCGCCGCAGTTACCGTCGATTTTGCTACCAGTAGCATGTTCTTGATATCTCTGGATCGGGCTACGCGCTTTTGTTTTTCCAGTCTATAAATGGTCAGCAGATAATCTTCGAGAGTCGAACTTATAATTTCACTCATGTTGCACTTCCAGGAAAAAGTTTTATCAATAGAACTTGATACTATCTTTCGAACCTTGTCAAGTTTTTGGAAAAAAAATCGGAAATTTTATCCTATTGCGCAGGGTTGACTTTGCTTGCTGCCATCTCTATCATGAACCGCGAACAAATCAAGTTATGGAGCACTATCATGGCAGAACGTTACGATTTCAATGCAATTCAGCAGAAATGGCAGCCGAAATGGCGCGAAATGGGGCTTTACAAAACCTCTGAAGATCGCAGCCGACCCAAATTTTACTGTCTCGATTTCTTTCCATATCCCTCTGGTAACGGGCTTTCAGTCGGCCACCTGCGTAACTATGTTCCCACTGATGTAATCTCTCGCATGAAACGCATGCAGGGCTTCAACGTTCTGCACCCCATGGGCTGGGATGCCTTCGGCCTGCCCGCCGAAAATTTCGCCATAAAAATGGGGGTTCACCCCGCAGAAACCACCGCTAAAAATGCGGCAAACTATCGACGGCAGCTTACTCTGGTCGAATGTTCCCACGACTGGGATCGGGAAATAAACTCTACCGATCCTGATTATTATAAATGGACCCAGTGGTTTTTCTTATTGCTGCACAAACGCGGCCTTGCCTATAAAGCGACCGGAGCCCAGTGGTGGTGCCCCGATTGCCGCACCATTCTTGCTAACGAACAGGTTGAGCAGGGTCGGTGCTGGCGCTGTGAATCGCAGGTTGAAAAGAAAGACCTGAATCAGTGGTTTTTCAAAATCACCGATTACGCCGACCGTCTGATTGACGATCTCAAGACCGTCGATTGGCCAGACCGTATCAAGAAAATGCAGGAAAACTGGATCGGAAAAAGCATTGGTGCCGAAGCAATTTTTAAAGGTATCAACCCGGTAAGTGGCCAGCAACACGATATTCCCATTTTTACCACCCGCGTCGATACTATCTTTGGCGTCACTTTCATGACTCTCGCTCCCGAACACCCACTGGTTGAAAAGCTGACCCATCCCGATCAGAAGGCGGCGGTTGAAGGCTATATCACCGAATCACGCAAAAAATCCGAAATCGATCGGCTTTCCACTGAGAAAGAAAAAACCGGAGTCAAACTCGGAAGCTATGCGATTAACCCGTTCAACGGCGAGAAGGTGCCGATTTTTATCGGTGATTACGTCCTCTACGGCTATGGAACCGGCGCGGTAATGGCGGTTCCTGCTCATGATGAGCGCGATTTTGCCTTTGCCCGCAAATACAATCTGCCGGTTAAAGAAGTTATAACTCCCGATGGAAAATCACAAGGCGAGCTCAGTAGTGCTTACACCGAATACGGAACGCTGATTGAATCAGGTCAGTTCAGCGGTTTAACCAGTGAGCAGGCCATTGAAAAAATGATTAACTGGCTGGCTTCAAATAAACTCGGTTTCAAACGGGTAAATTACAAGCTGCGCGACTGGCTCATTTCGCGGCAGCGCTACTGGGGAGCCCCGATTCCCATAGTTCATTGTGACTGCTGCGGCGAGGTGCCGGTGCCAGAAAATCAGCTGCCAATCAAACTTCCTGAAATAAAAGAATTCAAGCCCGGCTCTGATGGTAAATCTCCGCTCGCTTTCATTGATGAGTGGGTTAATACCACCTGCCCGAAATGCGGTAAGCCCGCAAAACGTGAAACCGACACAATGGACGGGTTTGCCTGCTCGTCATGGTATTTTCTGCGTTTTGTGAACCCGAAGCTCGCTTCGGCACCATTCAATGCTGAAGATGGCAAATATTGGCTGCCCGTCGATCTGTATGTCGGTGGTGCCGAACATGCAGTCATGCACCTGCTTTATGCCCGCTTCTGGACCAAAGTTATGCAGGATGCCGGTCTGGTGCCTTTTGCTGAACCATTCATGAAGCTGCGCAATCAGGGAATGATGCTTGCCGCCGATGGCTCAAAGATGAGCAAATCAAAAGGCAACGTTATCACCCCCGACGAAATGGTGGAAAAATACGGTGCCGATGCTCTACGCGCTTTTATTCTGTTTCTGGGCACCTTCGAAATCGAAGTTTCATGGTCCGATGATGGAATTCGCGGTATGCATCGTTTTGTTAACCGGGTTTACGATCTGATTTCTGAAAATCATGGCGGAACCGGCATTGCTTCTGGCAAAGAAGCCGATGATCTGAAGAGAGTTCTGCATAAAACTATCAAAGCGGTCAGCAACGACATCGATAATTTCAGCTTTAACACCGCAATTGCCCGCCTGATGGAACTCACCAATGCCATGGTAGAGGCAGCCAAGAAGACTTCGCTGGCTTCGACCTCTTTTTGGCGCGAGGCAGTAGAAACTTTTCTGAAATTGCTGGCGCCGATTACGCCATTCCTGGCTGAAGAACTGTGGCAGATAATCGGCAATTCCGGCTCGGTTCATCAGCAGAAATGGCCCGTCTGGGACGAAAGCGCCCTGGTCGAATCAACCGTAACTCTGCCGGTGCAGGTCAACGGAAAATTGCGCGATCAGCTTGATTTGCCCGCCGATATCGATGAAGCCGCCGCCAGGCACGCTGCCGAAGCCAGCGAAAAGGTGCAGAAACACCTCGAAGGCAAGCAGATCGTAAAATTCATCTACGTGCCCAAACGCATGATCAGCTTTGTCGTAAAATAACCCATCCTTGTAAATGTATCGCAGAATAAATATTCGTAAGGGCCAGCCACCGCGCCGGCTTGCAAAACCTGATGAAAATAAACATATTTTGTAATACCATAAAGTCTTTGACGCCTTTTTCACAAACCAATAAACTACTAACCACTTTTCCTTAAGTTAGAGCAGTAAATTTAATTTCTGGAGTCAGAAGATGTTGAAGAGAAGTTTTGTTGTTTGTCTGTTGATGCTGGTAATTACCACCAGTCTGAGCGCAGCTGCTTTCAGCCGCATGCCCGAAAACCACTGGGCCTGGGAATCAGTTCAGAAGCTGATGGATCGTGGAATTTTTGACCAGAATAATTTCAAAGATTTTGCCGGCGATCGCAATATGACCCGCTATGAATTCGCCATCACCTATTCACGCTTCCTGGCCCATGTCGCCGAAAAAATGGGCGACGGCTCGATGCTTGCTACCAAAGATGATTTGGCCGCTCTCGATCGGCTCAATCAGGAATTTGCTTCTGAACTGGCACTGCTCGGTATCAGAAATGATGGCCTGGAAAATGATATGGCAACAGTTCAGGAAGATATTTCCGTTCTTAAATCTGAAATGGTCGATATCAACAAGGCCATGGTTAAACAGGTTGAAAAAGTTAAGCTAAGTGGTAACTGGCTCACCAGAGCCACCTGGAAAACCCACAAAAATGACTGGGCAAACAATGCATACACCGGCGCTGCTCAGCAGGGTAACGCTAACAATCACGCCATGGAAACTCAGATGCGTTTTCGTTTTGATGCACAAATTGATGAGAATATCAGCATGGCAGCACGCTTTCGCATGTTCTGGAAATCCGGCGATGATGTAAGCACCCCCTATTTAAGAAACGCAACCTGGGGCCTGACTGGCATCGGCGGAAACCTGGGTTCTGACAATTATGTGGATACGGCTTTTTTGAAAATCAAAAAGCTGTTCCATGCCAAAGATGAAATGTATTTCGGCAGAGAATGGACCTGGGTTGGCCATGGCATGTTGATCAACGGGTTTGTAGACGCTATCCGTTATAAAAGAAATTTTAATAATAATATTTCTCTCGCCGCTCAATATTTTCCTGATCGCCATGCTGGCAGCTATAAAGACAACAATGCCGCTGTAGATTTCAGAGGCGTGTGGAACCTGAATATGGAAAAGAAATGCAAAGACAAGAATTATTATCTGGCTCTCTATGCTCAGGATGAAGCCGATCTGGCAAATGATCTGAACCGCAACAACCGTCTGGCAGCCATGACTTTGGGCAATGTTGTCGCAGGCCATCAGTCTTCAGACAATCGCCGTGACGTGGAATTCGGTGCCAGCGGTAATATTGGTCGCAATGATACCTGGTCTTTCGATGCTTCTCTTGTTTATTCTGATTATCAGGCAGATATGGTTTCAACTGCCGTTACTCCGACCATTGATATCAATCGCCAGGGTTGGCAGGGTATGGGTGCCGTCAACTGGAAAGCTAACAATGAATTTAAAACCAGATTACAGTACGCTTTCGGTGATGATGAAAACGCAGGTGGTTATGCTCTGACAAATGATGGGCGCTATGTTTATTCTCATGAAACTCCCTATGAAGATATTGCTCGCGGTAATTCTTTTTTCAATCGGGGTCTTCAGAATATGGGTGATCTCAAATTACAGGTCGAATACACACCCAAAAGCGCTCCAAAACACTATTTGAGACTCATCGGTGACTGGCTGACCGAACTTGATGACATCAGCAAGAACGACCTGGCTCACTATCGAGCTGGCAACATAAATGGTGTAATTCCAGTTGGTGCCGAACTGCGCAACAGTGCTTATGACAATTTTAATAACTTTGGTATTGCTGATCCGCAGGCCTTCATGTTTCAGCTTGAATATCGTTATCAGTTGGCAGCCAACACAAAAATCAGAGTCGGATATGTATCGTTTGACCTGACTGGTGATGCCCAGAAACCCACCGCTGCCAATGGCTTCACCAGAATCAAAGCTGGCCGTGGTCTGAACAACGACTACGACTACAACCTCTTCTGGACCGAAATATACAGCGTATTCTGATCTTTCTTGAAAACGCCGGGATTCTTCCCGGCGTTTTTGTGGGAATTTGAGAATTAAATAAATTTTTTAAGATCTTCAAGAGGCATGGTCGCTTGGTATTTGCCCCAGGAGTGTTTTTTTAAAATACCCTGTCGAAGAAATTTTGCTATATTGGCTCTTGAAAATCCCATGCCCAGCATTTGCGTTGCGCTTGACGATCATAAAGTCATTTTTCTTTGATCTGCCCGGTTTTTTGGCGCTTTTAGTCTTTTTTACATCGACTGGCTTTTTTTCTTCAGCGCTTTTCGGCGGTCTGCCGCGCCCTCGTTTTACGGGCGCCGGAGCCGGTTTCGGTAGAGCCTGATCTTTTCCGGACTCTTTTAAATTTTTTTCAACTGACCTGGAATCTGATTTTTGCCGATCAGATTTGCCCGGAGTCATATCAAGATCAATACCGAACAACTCGGCGAAAGATTCGTCTTCTTTCTCCACAAGAGCAGATCCATCTGATTTGCCTGCTCCCGTAAGGGTGTCAGCCTGCATTGTGGCCGAAAACAGATCGGCTGCATCGACCTGCCTGAGCTTGAACAGCATCTGCGGCTCATTGTCGAGGCGATTTCCGACCCCATATAATACGGCGGCAACGTGTTTGCACATAACTGCGCCGTCCGGGCAAGAACATTGCATTGAAATGTCTTTCTTGCCTGGAAAAAGCCCGTGATCGGGGTCGGCAAGAATTGCCATGATTCCGTCTGAAAATCGCCCGGCCAGCAGATCAAGCCAGGATGCAATGGCACCGGAGCATTGTTTGACTATTGCCTGCCAGCGCTCAGGGGTAAGCGGTTGTATGGTAATGCGAACATTATAAATTCTGCTGCCGCTGACCATGGCTTTGATCTCGCCGGGATTAATTTCAAGGTGAAAGACCGATCCATTGCGAACGTAAGTTCGGCCACGCTGCAGGCGGTTAAAATAGTCGTGAAACTTTTCAAGGTGCTCACACCAGCCACGCCCCCAGGTTGACCTGGCAATCAGCCTGCCATCAATAACCACAGGCTGAAGCTTTTCGCCATTTTTACTTCTTTTATCTATTTCCATCATGGCTTTGGCACGCCGCTCTGCGACTGGAACGTATTCCTGGTAATAACTGTAACCGGATCTCCAAGATCTGCGTGACATAAAGCCTCCTGATATGGAAAAAGTTAACTCAAAGAGATACTACAGACCCTGCCTCTATTCGTCAAGTCCACAGCCACTTTTATAAAATTCGAAAATTCCGATTATTATTCTTCAGCCAGGGTTTTGGCAAGGTCGAGCGAAACAAAGTTCAACAGCTCCTTATCTGACATTTCCGTAGTCAGTATTGCCTCAGCCGAATCAGAAAGAATCTCTCCGGCAACTGCAATCTTCTTTTCGATCATCGCATCGATTTTTTCCTCAAGGGTACCCGGGCAGAGAAATTTGTGAACCAGAACATTTTTTTTCTGGCCAATGCGAAATGCTCGATCGGTTGCCTGGTTTTCGACTGCAGGGTTCCACCAGCGGTCAAAATGAATTACATGGGCAGCGGCAGTAAGGTTTAACCCGGTTCCGCCAGCCTTGAGAGAGATGACGAAAAATGGGCAGGCGGGGTCTTCCTGAAAGCGCTGCACCAGCTCTTTTCTTTTTTTAACCGGGGTCTGGCCATGTAAAACCAGGCCGGCCCGCCCAAAAATTTCTTCGCAGAAACCGGCCAGAGGATCTGTCATTTCCTTGAACTGGGTAAAAATCAGGGTTTTTTCGTTGCGTGCCGAAATTTCTTCGCAGATTTCCGCGAGTCGTAAAAATTTGCCGCTGTCATCGGCATTGTAAGACTGATCGTGCAGCCATTGAGAAGGATGATTGCAGATCTGCTTGAAACGCATCAGGTAAGAAAATACCAGCCCTTTGCGCTGAATACCGGAATCAACGGTGCGCAGGTCTTTTTCAAGAGATTCAACAGCTTGCTGATAAAGCACCGCCTGAACCCTGGTAAGCCGACAAAGGCTTTTCACCTCAGTCTTGTCAGGAAGGTCGGCAATTACGTTGCGGTCGGTTTTTAAACGACGCAGAATATATGGGCGCACCAGGTTTCGCAAAGGTGCATAACCCGCAGCGGAGTTTTCCCCAAGATTTTTGCAGAAACGCGTAAAATCGTTTGCAGTGCCGAGTAGGCCGGGATTTAAAAAGTCGAAAATAGACCACAGATCACCCGGGCGATTTTCCACCGGAGTTCCGGTCAGGGCAAGGCGATTTCGGCAGTTCAGGGCTTTGATTGCTTTTGTCTGCCTGGTTCCCGGGTTTTTTATGGCCTGGGCTTCGTCTAGAATTACAATATCCCAGGGCTGCGCCTGAAGATTCTGTTTGCGGGTCAGATAGCCGTAAGTGGTGATTACCAGATCGTTAGCGGCCAGATCTTTCTTGAGCCTGCCTGCCGACGGGTGTTCGATGTGGTAGGAAAGCGATGGAGTAAAGCGCCTGATTTCGTCTTCCCAGTTGCCGAGCAAAGACGCGGGCACTACCAGCAGATGGGGCATTGCATTTTTTCTGGCCGCCGGGTCGTTCTTCAGGGCAACCAGAAAGGCGAGAACCTGAAGGGTTTTTCCGAGCCCCATGTCATCGGCCAGGCAGGGGCCAAGCCCGAGTCGATGCATCAGACCAAGCCATTTTACGCCATTGGTTTGATATGGTCTCAAACACGCATTTAATTTTGAAGGAAGGGGCAGCAGCATTTCTGCATTTTCAGGCTGTCGCAGCTGATCGAGAATCTGACGAAGAGCTTCGCCTGGCACCACGCGGCTCCAGGTTGGAATGTCTGAATCAAGCACTTCCGATGATTTTGCCGATGCCCCGGCGAGCAGTCGCATGGCCTGGCTGATACTTATTCCTGCGGCTCCGGCTTCGGCCTGAACTTTTTGCCAGTAGTGCAGAACCTGATCAAGCTTCTCGCGGTCAATCTCGACCCAGCTGTTTCTGATCAGAGCCAGACCATCGTTTTTCTCGCGGATCTGTTGCCACTCTTCGATGCTTATTTCCTGATCGCCAATGGCGATGCCGATTGAAAAATCGAGCATGCCGGCACAACCAAGGGTTCCTGATGAAATTGCGCCGATTTTTGTCTTTACGGTAACCCGGTTCTTCGATCTGGCTTTCCACCAGTCGGGCACTCGGCACATGATGCCTGCCTCTTCGAAAATCGGAATATCGTTAAGAAATTTGAATGCTTCGTGAGCCGACCATCCGCAGGGATGAAAAATATGTTTATTTAAAATCATACTTCGCATCAATTCGCTTTTTTCACCGGCCAAATGCAGGGGTTGCAGCAATTCAACAAGTTTTTTATTGTTTTTTGCACCAGAATACTCCTCAAGAGCATTCTTGAGTGGAAGATGCCTGAGTCTGCCAGAATCAGAGATGCCCGAGGTATAGGTGGCCAGAAAAGCAAAAGGCAGTTCAGGGTTCTTGCGGTTTTCGGCGAGATTGAAGCATAGGCGATCAACTTGATGCCAGGTTGGGTTCCGGGCAACAAAATATTCCTTTACGCTGCTTTTCCACTCGGCCAGATCGTTACGCAGGGCTTGATTCATTGCCCGCCAGAGATCGTAAAGAACACCCGGACGCAGATATTCTCCACCCGGCAGCGGCGGGGCAGATTCGACTATTTCGTCGGCCATTTCCTCGGGAAAGGGGATATGCAGGTTTTTTCGCGATTCTTCCAGCCCATCAGCCAACCTTACTGCGCTTAAAAACTTAGCTCCGTATGATTGCCAGAAAGCAATCGAAGCAGAAGTTTTCGTGTTTTTTGGCAGAAATGCAAGGTGAATAAGCCCATAACCGGCATCTTGAGCAAACGCCCGGTAAAGTTCCGGGCATTGGTCAGCATTTTCGTCACCGCTGTTCGGTACGTGATGAAAAAACAATCTCCCATCAGGAGCCAGTTCGAGATCGTTGTTTATCATATCTTCCATTGGATTCAACTATTTGAGGTTTTGCGAGCGACATTTTATCATAAACAACCTTCATGTGAATACTCCACAAATATCCATTGCCCCATTCCCATAAAAATGTTAGATTCTCAATGGGAGCAGGATTATGAATGATTATGTTGATTTTATCGATGAAAATAAATTTTTCGGGCTGACTAACGATATTGTTTTCAAGATTGTTTTCTCAAGTCCTGGCAATGAGAGACTGCTGGTCTTGCTGCTCAACGCTCTGCTTCAGCTTAAGGGAAACGACCAGATCGAAGGTCTCGAAATTCTCAATCCTTTTAATTTACCGGAGTTTCGGCGGGACAAGCTGAGTATCATCGATGTCAGAGCCAGAGACCGATTGGGTAAGCGTTTTTGTATTGAAGTGCAGATGCGGCGCTACGAAGAGTTGATAAAACGAATCATTTATTATTCTTCAGTCAGCTATGCAAGACAGCTGGCAAAAAGCGGCAGCTATGCAGACCTTAATAAGACCATCTGTCTCTGGATTATGGGTGAAACAATGGTTGAAGAGCCGGGAATTTATAACAAATTCATGATCAGCCATGTTGAGACCCAGCGACCATTGACTGATCTGATCGAATATCATTTTGTTGAACTCTCGAAATTTGATGAACAAAAGCCCGCCAATTTGAGAACAAAGTTTGAAAAGTGGCTTCATCTTCTTAAATTCGGCGAGCTGTATCGCTCTGTAGAAGATTTACCCATTGATCTCAGAAACGAGACTGGTATGGAAGAGGTGGTGAAAATCATGGCAAATGCCAATACTGATGAAATTTTAAGAGAAGTTATGATCAGCCGCGAAATGTTCATTCTAGATATGAATACTGAGCGGCAGGCCGCTCGTAACGCCGGTTTGAAAGAGGGCCGAGAAAAAGGCCGAGAAGAGGGTCGAGAAGAGGGTCGAGAAGAGGGCCGCCAGGAGGGCCGAGAAGAGGGCCGAGAAGAGGGCCGAGAAGAGGGCCGAGAAGAGGGCCGCCAAGAGGGCCGCCA
>DYKG01000036.1:0-1201 GCA_020722725.1 Candidatus Methylomirabilis sp. | reverse complement strand
AAGAGGGCCGCCAAGAGGGCCGCCAGGAGGGCCGCCAGGAGGGCCAGGCGGCGGTTTGCCTGAAAATGCTCCTCAAGGGGATGGCTCCATGTGAAATCGCGGCAATTCTGGATTTTTCAGAAGAAAAAGTCAACCAGCTTATCGAGCAGGCCAAAAAAGAAAACCAATCCTGATCAGCGTTCAAGAAGGGGAGTCGGTTAGAAGAAATTTTTTTCTTTTTACCCTCTTCCGCTTTTCTTTTTTTTCATTATAGTAAGTTAACTTAACGTTAGTGCCGACAACGGCGATGGCAAAAAGTTCTTTGAAAAAATAATTTTTAATGAAATATTGTAGGGGCGGGCCTCCGCGCCAGCCCGAAGAAAAAAATAAAAATTTTTCTTGACTAAATCAAATTTCACTAATATTATCTTGCTACTAAGGACGATGGCCGAATTGTATTCACCAGGTGTCGCGAAAGGAGGTGTAACTCGCTTAGGTAGCCTGTAAGAATACGCCAAAGACCTTATGAGGTGACAAACCACCTCGGGGATGACCAGAAAAATCGACTTGATCCAGAAGATGACCCGCAAACGTTAAAGGAAACATGGACACTGTAATGCGAACGGCGAGTCAGAAGGAAAAAGAAAATTGAGTAAGGAAAACCCCAAAATAATTGAAAATCTCAAATCAATACCTAAATGGGGGAAATTTATGAAGCGTATTTCTATCCTTCTCGTAGCTGCACTGGTTCTTACCTCTGTAGTTGCATCCGCAAATCCTTTCTCTGATGTTCCGTTTTCACACTGGGCATATGATGCAGTAAACAAGCTGGCTGCCAAAGGCATCCTGCAGGGCTATCCTGATGGCACTTTCAAAGGCAACAAAGCCGTTACCCGCTATGCTCTCGCTATGGTAACTGCCAAAATGCTGGCCAATGTTGAACAGATGATGGAATCTGGCATCGGCACCAACCTGGTAACCAAGTCTGACCTCCAGACTCTGGAAAAACTGACTGTTGAATTCGCAGACGAACTGGCACTCTTGGGTGTTAAAGTTACTGCTCTCGAAGACGACATGCAGGTTGTAAAAGAAGATGTATCTATGCTCAAGAGAGACGTAGAAGGCATCAAAGATTATATGGCCAAGGGCGGCATGGAAAAAGTTAAGCTCTCTGGCGATATGCTCGTTCGCCACACCAACCTCATCCATAAGAATGACTGGC
>DYKG01000035.1 GCA_020722725.1 Candidatus Methylomirabilis sp. | reverse complement strand
TTGCATCAAAACCGTTATTGGAGGTAAAAAGCCCGGTTGACCGAGAATTACTGTAACATATCTGGGTTTATTGCATCTAAAAAATTTACGTGCTATCATTCGGCGCATGGGCTATTATTATATCGTTCCAACATTTCTGACTGTGCTGTTCGTTTTTTCGTATCTGCTGGTACATACGTTGCTGGCGGCTTTCGACCGGCTCAACTTTTTCTGGGACTGGTGGGACGACCGGCGCAAGGCTTTTCCGCCGCTGATTATCGTTGAAATAATTTACTTCGGCGCGATTCTTTATTATATCGTTTACTGGGAACTGTCGGGAAACGTTTAAATCCAAGCCCCTCTTCCGTCGGCGGGATTTCCGGTCGATAATTGGGGTATGGTTAATAATTTCGAACAACTGCTGCCCTTTATCGTTTCGCTGGCGGGAACTCTGGTTTTCTGGCTGATTGCCGGCCAGATTTTCAAAAACCGGCGCTTCGATCTGGGGCGGGGTGATTACATCGGTGGACTGCCCCTGTTGGGCGCAATGGCTGGGCTGACGGCTCTAACTACCTTTTCGGGATTTCAGGGCCAATTTCCCCTGTTTCTGATTGCAGGAACGGCACTTGCTTTTATCGGTTACCTCGAAGATCGAAAAAAGCTTGGGCTTAGTTACACGATCAGCCTGATATTGCTCACTCTTGCGCTGTTTTTCGGCAAACTCGATCTTCTGCCGTTTCACCTTGCCCGGGCGACCGTCTGGTGCGGCCTGATTTTCATCTGTCTCAAAATCGCCGGGCTGGTCTATGAAATGCCCTTCATTCTCGTGGCTACCAGCTCTTTGACCAGCCTGCTGTTTTTTTCCCAGAACGACCGGGCGCTTGAAAGCGTAATGCTGACCTGGGCCATTCTCGCGTGGGCCATCGTTTTTCTTTTATACTCATCGACCGGAAACCGCGTCTTAACCGGAAGCAGCGGCCTGGCCTGCGTGGCTTTTGCGCTGGGCACCGTTTCATACCTGGAAAACTCGGGCCGGCTTATGCTGTTTGCCATGCTGATTCCTTCGATGGTGATTCTGTTTCCGGTGGCCTTGATCAGTGCCGTTCTCATCTTTTCCTATTTCGGCAATCGTCTGCACGACCCATCGCGTCACGACCGTCACTTCAACTGGACCCTCAAACGCGAATCAACCGTGGTTTTTTCGGGCCTGATTTTTTTCTGCCTGAACTTTCTCGGCCTGCTGGTGGAACTGCGGGCGCCATGGTACGGATACCTTGCATTGTTTGTGCTGCTGATCGCGTCTCTCGGCGGCTTTTTCAAAACATTCGCGCGGCGCGATGCCGCTGAAAACTTCTGCGCCAGTCAGGTGCGCATTCTCGATCGGATGGTCGACGCGGTAACACCCGCCGATGTTCTTGCACGCGTAAAAGAGTTTCTTGTCGATTCCGACCCGAAAAAACTGATGCACATCATAACCGCCGATTCCCTGGCACTGCTGCGCTGTCTCGAAGAGGAGCGCTTTGCGGCGGTCATGGAAAGGGCTGAGCTGGTGGTTCCTGATGGTGCGGGAATCGTCTGGGCATCAGATTTTCTCGGTTGCCCGCTTCCCGGAAGAGTTCCTGGAGTAGCTCTTGTCGGCGAACTGGCACGCATGAGTGCGGAAAATGGCTATCGAGTGTTTCTGCTTGGAGGAAAGCCCGGCATTGCTCAGAAAGCTGCCGATAAGCTTATTGAACAGAACCCCACCCTGTCACTGGCAGGAATCGAACACGGATACTTCAAGGCCGAAAGCGCAGAAGAAGATGCGATCATCGCCAAAATTGCGGCGAGCCGGGCGCAGATTGTTCTGGTTGCGCTGGGAGTGCCACGCCAGGAATGGTTTATCAGCCGGCTTCGGCTTGCTTCCCATAAATGCGTTGCGGTAGGAGTCGGAGGAAGCTTTGATGTTATTTCGGAAACGCTGCCCCGAGCACCGGTCTGGATGCAGCGTTTCGGCATCGAATGGCTTTTCCGGCTCTGGCTGGAGCCGTTTAGATTTGGGCGAATAGCAAAAATACCTGCATTCGTTCTGCAGGTACTTCGCTATAAATGGAACAATTGAGCTGGAATAGCTCTTACTTTTTGGTTTCTTCTTTGGTGAGGCGGTCAGAAAGCTTGTTCATGCTGTCTTTGAATTCCTGGGCGGGAACGGCGACAACGATGCGGGCCATACTTTCTTTGTCATCCTGAACGCTGGCTTTGTTGAGCAGCTGGGTGAATTCTGGGACCGATGCGGTCCAGCCTTTGAAAGCATCGAGGAAATTCTGCATGCCCTGGATGAATTCGGGAAGCTCGGCGGCTTTTTCCACCAGACCGGTGAAAACCAGGATGAATTCTTTATCATAATCGACGCTGAAAAAGCCTGATTTCATTTTCTGCAGGCCGGTAACCGGAACCTGAGTTTTTTCAGCCCAGTTCGAGCCGGCCATTACAGCTCCCCACATGTTGGCGCTGGTATCAACCTTGCTCATCAGGTTAGCAAAACCCTGGTCTTTTTCGATTCCGGCGGCTTTGCCTTTCTGAACCTGGGAGATCTGGGTGAGAACTTCTTCCGGGCCGAAAGCCAGGGTGTTTTTGTCGATGAAAATCATGTTGGCATTGGCATTCTTGCTGTTTTTCACTGCCTGCAGGCCATCGATTTCAGAAACCTGGAATTTCGCGGAAATTTCTTTGTCAGCCTGAATCAGCTCAGAGATTTTGGCGGTGTCGAAGCTACCGTTTACGATGATTCCTGATTTCTGGGCATTGGTCAGGAAAATGGTGACGTTGTGAATGTCTTTTGCGGGCTCGATTCCGGCGCGTTTGTAGAAATCAGAATAATCATTGCCGGCGGTCTGCATTTTTTCATCAATCAGCGCTTTAATTTCAGGCTGTTTTACGATTGATGGCAGATCAAAATTGATTACCAGATAAGAATCCTGCGGGATAAGGGGCAGCATGCTGGCGCTGTAAGCGGCCACGCTGCAGAAAACCAGGAGAGCGAGAGTCAGAATGGCACGAAATTTCATGGTGTTTCCTCCGGAAAGAATAAATCTCTGTACACAAATTCGATCATGATATTACGCCAGCACCAGCGTAAAGGTCAATATCAAATCAACGGGTCATTTCGGGTCAATTCTGGAAAGAACAACAGATTCGATTATTTTTTCGATCAGGAAAAAATCTCCTGAAGACAATGCAAAACCTTGCGGGAGTTGAACTCATCGATTTTGCCCAGCTTTTTGGCCAGTCTGAACTTATCGATGGCACGTATCTGGTCGAGCACGATTTGGCCTGATTTTGTTTCAAAAATCAAGTTGATGCGGGTTGGCCATTCGCGGCACCTGGTCGTCATCGGAGCAATAATCACCGTTTCCAGTGCATGGTTAATTTCATCGGGTGAAATGATCAGGCAGGGTCCGGTCTTTCGGATTTCGCAACCTTTTGTGGGTTCCAGATTTACCAGGTAAACCTCAAAAATTGATTCAACTCAGCCTCACCATGGATACATTCAGATTTGCGCTGAAGCCAGATTTTATGCCTGATTTGGGCCAATGCATCCAAAAAGGACGGAAAGACCTTTGCGGAATACCAGGGCCGGTTTGGGAAAATGGTATATTCCCCGTTCTGGATAAGCCCGGTTGACCGAGAATTGCTGGCTATGTATCTCATGGTTTGACAGGCTGAGGGCGATGGTCTATACTCGTGCGGTTGTGAACATGTCTGCCCCACCGGGGAAATCAACTATAGAAAAGGGTTATCGCCGATGTGCTCGATTTTTGCAATTCTGAATATCAAGTCTGATGCAGCTGCGCTGCGCAAAACCGCCCTTGAAATGTCCAGAAAGCTTCGCCACCGCGGTCCCGACTGGTCGGGAATCTACAGTTCAGACCGCGCCATTCTGGCTCACGAGCGCCTTTCGATCGTTGACCCGGGCAATGGGGCCCAGCCCCTCTATAACCCCGAAAAAACCCATGTTCTTGCAGTTAACGGCGAAATTTACAATCATAAGGATCTTGAAAAAAAGCTGAAAGTTGATTTTCAGTTTCAGACCGGCTCGGATTGCGAAGTTCTGCTTGCGCTCTACAAAGAGAAAGGCCCCGCTTTTCTCGACGATCTCAATGGCATTTTTGCTTTCGTGCTTTACGATGCAGAAAAAGATTGCTGGCTGATCGGCCGCGACCATATCGGCATCATTCCCCTTTATACCGGGCGTGATGAGCATGGAAACCTTTACGTTGCTTCAGAAATGAAGGCGCTGGTGCCCTGTTGCAAAACCATCGAAGACTTTCCTCCCGGTCATTACCATTTCAGCAAAGACAGCCAGATCACCCGCTATTATCACCGTGACTGGGAAAAATTTGAAGCGGTCGAAAAAAATGTCAGCAGCATCGATGAGCTGCATCAGGCTCTCGAATCAGCGGTTAAACGCCAGCTGATGTGCGACGTTCCTTACGGTGTGCTGTTGTCGGGCGGCCTCGATTCTTCAATAATTTCCGCGATCACCAAAAAGTATGCGGCCCGGCGCATTGAAAACGACGACCAGACCGAAGCCTGGTGGCCCCAGCTGCACTCATTCGCGATCGGTCTGAAAGGTTCACCCGATCTGGCTGCCGCAAAAAAAGTGGCTGATGACCTCAAAACAATTCATCATCAGATTCACTTCACGGTTCAGGAGGGCCTGGATGCTCTCAGAGACGTGATCTATCACATCGAAACCTACGACGTCACCACTATTCGCGCCTCGACCCCCATGTATCTTATGGCTCGCTACGTTCGCGCCATGGGCATTAAAATGGTTCTTTCCGGCGAGGGTTCCGATGAAATTTTTGGCGGCTACCTCTATTTCCACAAAGCCCCCAATGCTCGCGAATTCCATGAGGAAACGGTTCGCAAGCTTTTTGCCCTGCATTTCTATGACTGCCTGCGCGCCAACAAGTCGATGGCCGCCTGGGGCGTGGAAGGCCGCGTGCCATTCCTCGACAAGGAATTCATGGATGTGGCGATGCGCCTGAACCCGATTGACAAAATGTGCGGCAACGGTAAGATCGAGAAGAAGATGCTGCGCCAGGCTTTTGAGTCCATGCTGCCCCACGAAGTGGCCTGGAGACAAAAGGAACAGTTCTCTGATGGCGTTGGCTATTCATGGATCGACAGCCTCAGGGCCCATGTTGAAAAAGAAGTCTCTGACCAGATGTTCGAAGCAGCGGCTTATCGCTTTCCCATCAATACGCCGCTTACCAAAGAAGCCTATTATTATCGCTCGATTTTTGAAGAGCATTTCCCCGGTGAGCAGGCGGCCCGCTGCGTTCCTTACTGGAAATCGGTGGCCTGCTCAACCCCGACCGCCCTTGAATGGGATGCCAAATTCAAGGAAATGGCCGACCCATCAGGCCGTGCGGTAAAGGATGTGCACCAGCAGGGTTACTGAAATTTCTTTTGCCCTTTACGGTCATTGAGCTTGTCGAAATGACCGTTTGAGCACCTTATGGCTGGCTGATCAAATGATAAAGATCACCGATAAAATATCCATAGGGGTCGGCCTACGCGCCGACCCGCTTCAAATATTGATATAGTAAACGAAAAAATGGGATTGATGTGAGTCAGTTCCCGGTAATGGTTTCTGTAGTCATCGTATCGGGAAAAACCATGATGTCGTCGGCAGAGCCGGGTTTCATGTCTGGGCCGGAGCTTTGCAGCCTGACCGGTTCAGAGGCGAAATTCAACAGCTGGTCGTTAAAAACATCTTTGCCAAATTTCTGTTTAAAAAAATCATTCAATTGAACTATCGAGTCGGGGTAAATCATGTGGCGCTCCCGATAGGCTTCGAGGGCAAGCATGGTGCGGCAGCCTTCAATCTGCTGGCGCTCGATCCAGTGCTTGTCGATCAACTGGCGAAAATCAGGTGTGTCGTTGAGAAGACATTTGATTGCGATATTCATGGGTTGCGACTGAAAATCGATAACCGTCATCATCATGGTGCTTCTGACCGCGATTCTTTTGAATTCATTCTCTCTGATTTCCTTGTTTTTCAATAGCAATGCAGATGCTGAGGCATATGAAACATCAACAATATCAAGGAATTCAGTAAAAATACGGTCAAATGCAATTTTGTAATGGGGCACCAGTTCCTTGAGATTTTTTTCGTATTTGGAATGTTTCCCTGTAGTGTCAGCCAGGCCAGCTCCACGAAACCATCCGGCAAAATTACTGAGCCGGTCGCGATACTGCTGCAGAACAGCTTTTACCGGAACCAGACGCTCCTGCGTCTGCTTAAGCTGCTCAAGAAGCACGCTGGCCTGATATTCACTCAAATCAGTAAGGTAGCACACCAGATTAATGTCTTTGCAGACTTCGGCTAGTTCAACGCCTGTCTGCAGGCGTGTGGCAAGGTCAAAAAACATGCCCTGGGCCGGTCTTGCGGCCTCAATAATCTGAATCAGGGCAGCCTGCAGGCAGGAAACGGCATCGTCGTTCTGGTGTCTGGAAGCATGCAGAATCGCTTTCAGCGAAAGATAGCGGGCAAACTGAAGCCCTGGCCGTACCGTCGTAAAAGAGTCGAAAAGAAATACTTCCGGTTTCGCAGTGATATCAATAGCGGTAAAGGGCTTTTTACCCAGATCTAGCAGATCGTTTACCGATTCTTTTCCGATCAGATTGTCGAGTTCCATTTCCTGGCCGAGAAAACGCTCGAAATCGGCAGGCTCGCGATAGTCGCGACTGAATTGACCAGGCAATGCCAGCTGTTTTTCCGAGGGTTTGAAATTCGCAAGATATGGCGGTAAAGCCGAACTGGCTGAGGCATTGCCTGGCAGACTGCGATTTTGCTGATAGAACGTGGTTGCTTCCAGCAGATCGTTGACCCGAAGCTGCAGTATCAGCAGCGGAATGACGATCAATGCGACGATGATAATTATGGTACGAAATTGTTTCATTTGGCCTTCCTTATATCTGGCACCGGAAATTCCTGTAGAATTCTACACCCCTGCCGGAAAAATTTCAGCGGAATTACAAAAAAATGGCATGAAATTCAATAGATTCAACCGCTCGATCCGCCGATGAGGCAAAGGTCGGTCGATTGTTTTTTTTCAGGCCATAACTCTGTTCTGTTCATTAACCCTCAATCTGTGCTATAAAATTGGCGCAGTTATGACAGAGAAAAAGAAAATAGCGGTACTGGCATCTTCGAAATCATTCCTCGATTCGCGTATGCATTTTCTACAGCGCTTAATCAGGGCTGGTAACGAAGCTTTCTGCGTCGTCCCCGACCGGTTGCCGGCTAATCCGTTATTTGAAAACGGCGTGGCGTTTTTCAGCGTGCCGTTGCAGAAATGCGGCCTTAACCCCTTTGCCGATCTGCTTTTTCTGCTTCGACTAAAAGCCCTTTTTAAGGCGCAGCGCCCCGACATGCTGATCGCCTATACGATCAAACCGGTCATTTACGGATGTCTGGCAGCCCGTATGGCAGGCGTTTCAGAGCTGAACTCGGTGATCGCCGGGCTGGGTTACGCTTTCATCAACCAATCCTGGCGCCAGAAAATTGCCGGTTTCTTCGCAACGCGCTTGTATCGATGCGCATTGCACGACAATCGCCATGTTTTTTTTCAGAACCCCGATGATCAGGCCGATTTTTTGAAGATCGGCATTGTCAGGCCTGAGCAATGTCATCTGGTTAATGGTTCGGGGGTCGATCTCGATTATTTCGCTTTCATTCCGCCACCCTCAGGTGAAAAAATCAGTTTCATTCTAATTTCGCGTCTGTTGCGGGAAAAGGGCATTCTGGAGTTCCTCGCTGCGGCCGACTCGCTGCGCCGGCGCCATGCCCAGCTCGAATTCAGGCTGCTCGGCCCGTCAGAGCCGGGCCCTTCAGGTTTCTCTGAAGAAGAGATGCTTCGCCGCTGTGCCGATGCGGGGGTGGAATTCTGCGGCAGAACCGACGATGTGCGCCCATTTCTGCAGCGGAGCAGCGTTTTTGTGTTACCTACCTGGTACCGCGAAGGGGTGCCACGCATCATTCTCGAAGCGCTATCGGTGGGGCGTGCGATTATCACCACCGATTCGCCGGGGTGCAGGGAAACGCTTAAAAACGGGGTCAACGGTTTTTTTGTGCCATCTCGAAATGTGGCCGGGCTTGAAGAAGCCATGGAAAAATTCATCGTGAGCCCCGGGCTGGTTGCGAAAATGGGCCTTGAAAGCCGTCGCCTGGCCGAAGAACGTTTCAATGTGCACCAGGTGAATGAGCAGATGCTGCAACAGCTGGGGTTGTTGTAAATTATTTTGATTAAAACAGGTTCAGGAGTGACCCAGAATGCATGAGAAGAATTTGAGTTTTATCGAACTTGCCCATACCGGGCGGCGTTACCCCGCCTGGGCCGGAGTCTGTCTGTTTTTTGCGGTGATAATCGAAGTGTTTTTTCTGGTTTACCCGCCCAGGGGTTACATTGCCGATGATATCATTCTTTTCGCCAGTGTCAGAGGCCAGCCGCTGATTTCGGTGCAGAACCTGTGGGAAGACGTTTTCAACGATGATCGTCTGATGCTTGAGGTTCTTGAAAAATCAGGAGTTAAGCCGGTTACCGAAAAGGTTGAAGCTCTCGAATTTCTCAATGAAAATGTACGAAAAAACCTGCGGTTTTCGATGCTGAATGAAGTTTTGTATCGCATCAGCTACATTCAGCCGGGCAAAAGTGATCTTCGCCCTTTCTTAAATACATTTTCCGATCGCCTTCTTCAGGAGGCCTCGGTTTTGTGCGATGACGAGCTGAATAAGCGTCGGCAGCGGGTCGGTGTTCAATTTGAGCAACTGCGCCGTCGCAACCTGCTGATACACAGACTTTTTGCACCGATGACCCCGTTACAGGATCTCACGCCGGGAGACGAAGGTTTCATTGGTGAGCTCGACCCGGCTAAAGAAAATTCGCTTTTTGGAAAGCTTGGAACCCTGATTATCAATGAACTCAACCGTGAATTATTTTCTGCCAAAGTGCATCAGTTAACCCACACTGACCTTAACCAGAAAATTCTTTCGCTGTTTCCATTTTCAACCATGCGTCTTACTGATCCGGCCACTCCGCCGCGAGCGGTGCAGCCTTATCTGCCGGTTTTCTATCTCTTTATTCCAGTTGCTTTTCTATTGTTTTATCTGGCCGGTCTGATCTATCTTCACCCCGTCAGTCGCCCGGAAAAGAACTGAAACGATGCCGAATGCCATGCAAAGGCCGCTGCCGGCTGCTCTGGTGTATTATCTGGCAGCATTTCCCATTGCATTTGGAATAGTGGGCAAAAGCTTTATATTTGCCGATTTGTTCATTATTTTTCTAATCGTTTCGAGCTTTGTTAACCTTTTATTTAAAAAATCCATTGGGTTGCTTGATGTGGATTCTTTGCTTGTCGCATTTTGCGGAGCCGCTTTGCTTGGGCGAAACAATCTGGTTCATCCCGGTGCTTTTGCTTTTGAATTCACTTCGGTTGTTTTTCTCTATGTTGGCTCAAGACTGATTGCCGATGAAATTGCCGAGCAATCCAGATTTACCCGCTTTCTTAATATTCTTGGCCGGATGTTTCATCTTTTTCTCTATTTCTCGGTTGTGATCATCTTTCTGCACATGATTGGGGTCCCGGAGTTGACCGATTTTTTTTATTCAGTTCATGACAATTACAAGGGTTTTTTCAACTTTACCAATCAGCTTGCAATTTTTTTAATCTGCCTGGCGCCCCTGGCAATGATTGATAAAAGCGAGTCTTACTGGCTTCGGTTCATCAGCTATGGTGCTCTGTTTCTCGTCATGTCATCTACCGCATCCCGCAGCGGTTTCTGGATCTTGATTGGCCAGGTTTGCCTCATTGAAATGTTCTACCCTCAGAAGCGTTCGCGCGCCCAGATAGTGCTGAGTTTTGCCACAATTGCCTGCATTGTGGCACTGGTAATTTCAGTGATGGCAACTGATGAGGGAATGCAGCGCAGCCTGGGCAGTCTTGAATACGCACCCCTTTCTTTTGATAAGCCAAGGATTCAAAATTTTCGTGAGGCCTTCAATTCTTCTGCTGACTGGGTTCTTGGTTATGGCCTTGGCTGCTTTGATCAGGTGCATGTGCATGAGGTTCACAATACCCCGTTTTCGCTGCTGGTAGAGACCGGTCTGGCCGGTTTTATTTTTTCAGGTTTGCTTTTTCTGTTGACCGCAATCAGGTTTTTTCGGGTTGAGACGCCTGAAGAAATGCCTCTTTTGAAAAGAGCCCTGTGTGTTTCATGGGCGGGAATCATGGCTATCGGCATGTTTCATTACCTGCTGCGCAATCGTTCGTGCTGGCTGGTTTTTGCGCTTACCCTTGTTCTTGTTTATTACCACAGGCCAGGAGAGCAAACCAGTGACTGAATTCGTTAAAAACCATGGCAATAATTGCGCAAAAGACTGGGAAAGACTGAAATATTTCCACAATTTGAGTTTGCGGTCAGGTTTGTTTGTTTTTCCCGAGCCGGTCAAAATAGAGGGCGAGTTAATTTTTTATGAGAGAATCTCAGATGTGATCAGCCTGGCAGATTATATTTCCCTGGAAAATTCTGAAAAAGTGTGTGCTGCGATCAGTCGCGTGCTGAGTGCGGTTCATGCAGATCGCGAGCATGACGGAAAGGTGGGTTTGCATGGAGATTTTGGCCTGGTAAATATCGGATGGTCAAAGGAACTTGACATGCCTGTAATTTTTGACCCGATTTCTGCCAAATTCTGCTGGTATAATGATTATCTCGGGGATCTATTTTTCGATCTTGGTCAGTTGATCAGCACGATTTTTACGACAGCATGCTATTTTCGTATTGTGAAGAAATCGCGAAAACTTCCTGTCTCAATAATAAAACAAGTCCTTTATTTCTATGAAGATTTCGCTGACTTAAAAATTGATTTGAAACGGCTCGAAAAATTTGCCATGCGGCTTCATCGTCTGCATTTTCGTTTTATGCTGAAAAAAAAATGGGGAATATTGAAGTTTTTCGGGTTACCTTTGACTTTAATTCTGCGCAATGAAATGAGGCGGGTGTTTAAATGTCTGACTATCGTCTGAGTCATCAGTCACCAGGTCGTGGAGACCTCTACGATCAGCGCTTCGTTCAGAATCGCACAGCCTTCTACTGGCAGGAATTCGAAAAACCTTTTCTTGAAAAATTCTTTGCTGATCTGAAGTTGCCCAAAGATGTGCAAGTTCTTGATTTTGCCTGTGGTACCGGTCGAATAACCGCTTTGTTAAATCGTTTTTTTTCGTCAATAACTGCCGTTGACGTTTCAGCACCAATGCTTGAGCAGGCTCGAAGGGCGCTGCCCTCGGTCAATTTCATGCAGACCGATTTGACCAGGGATAATTTGGCTTTGCCTCAGTTTGACCTGATCACCGGTTTTCGATTTTTTCTCAATGCACAGCCACAATTGCGGCATGAGGCAATGAAGGTTCTGGTATCTCTGCTTAAACCAGATGGAATATTGGTCGTGAACAATCATCGCCGACGAAATTCGATTAACGGTCAGCTTACATGGATTGGGGTCAGCATGCGACTTTGTAAGCGAAACTGTCTGAGCGATGAAGAGTTTGAAAGTTTTCTTGAACAGCATGGTTTGATTGCACAGAAGATTTTTTCGTTTTCCCGGGTACCTGGTTTCCATGCCTTTCCTCCGGTAAATTGCAGGCTTTGGCTCAGGCTTGAAAAAGCGGCAGAACGAATCAGCGGGCTCAAACAAATGTTCGAACAAACCATTTATCTGTGCAGGAAGAAGTGTGATAACTTAACGGTCGCTGAGCCCGTTTAACGGGCGGTTGTTGAGCATGTCGAACCATCGAGGCGACCATGAAGCACCGTAATTAATCAATGATCTCTTATTTAAAATTAATTTTGGAAAAATACCTGCGGACCCAGGATCGTCTTTGCCAGATTTTTGACCGGTTTTTGCCCGTTTCTTTCAAAAGCTGGGGTTACCGGGATTTTATTCTTGAAATTCTACCTGGAAACTTACAACCAGGAATGAAAGTTCTTGATGCAGGCGGCGGCAAACGCCCGGTGATTACTCTGCTGCAGAAGCAGAATCTACAGCTTGAAATAATTGGTCTTGATATTTCAGCGACAGAACTGGAAGCTGCTCCTGCCGGTCTTTATGATTCAACTTTCACCGCCGACCTGGTAACTGCCAGAAAACTGGTTGAGGCGGATCTTGTCGTTTGCCTGGCTGTTCTCGAACATGTTCCAGACACCGGTTCGGCGCTGAAGGCAATTGCTTCAATGTTGAAACCTGGTGGTCAAGCCCTGATTTTCGTTCCTTGCCGTAATTCTCTTTTTGCAAGGCTTAATCTGCTGCTGCCTGAGCGTTTGAAACGGTGTTTATTGCGCCTGTTTTTTCGCAGATCCAGCGAACAGCAGGGGTTTAAAAGCTATTACGACCGCTGCACTCCTTCTGCGATGAAAGCCCTTGTCCTTGAAAGTGGTTTGCAGGTAGAAGAAGAGCTTTATTACTTTCAGAGCGCTTATTTTTCGGTGTTTTTGCCGCTGCATGCGTTTTATCGATTATTTACGCTGCTGTTACGACGATGCTTCGGTAATGAAGCCGCCGAAACTTTTACGCTGGTTCTGCGAAAAAATTCCTGAGCGTTGGTTTTATCTGATACCACAAAAGAAAAATGGCACACAGGGTTGCCACCGGGTGGGTGGCGCATAGCCCGGTGAAACCCCATATTGGGGCAAGAATGAGAGCCACTGCGAAGCGAAAGATGGCAAGTTTCAGCATTACCGCTGCCAGTTTTTTCTCGAGCCCCAGACTGTAATAAAGGGGAATCATGAAAGCATTGGGAATCGACATCCAGATTGAAAGCCAGAGATAAAGAGCTGCCAGTGTGATTTCTGGCATTTGAGAGAGTTTGAAATGCCAGTAAATCAGACCGGTTACCATAGCTATGATGCAGATTGTGCCGGCAAGTTTGAAATGACGTTTTGCCACATATTTGAGTTCGGCCTGGTTACGGACTTTAACCGCCTGGTTGATGGCGGGAAAAACCGTCTGGGCACTAACGTAAGAAGGCCAGATGAACATTTTGAAAGCCGAGTCCAGGGTGCCAAAAACTCCAAGAGTTGCAGCATTGAGAAAATGTCCGGCAACGAAAGTTTCAACTCTGCCATAGACCGCCTGTGCGATACCTACCGTGGCAAACGGCAGCGAAACTTCAATCGAACCTTTAAAAGTAAAGCTTGAATTTTTATACTGATGGGCCGCCGGGCTGTCTATGCTTACAAGTTCTGTCCAGAGGCCAAGGGTAATGGCAATCAGCGCAATATCCGCCGAAAAACGGCCCAACGCCGCACAGATTGCCAGAAAACCGGTTGCCGCAATAATGTGCAGCACCGAACCTCGCAAAAGAAAGGTAAACTCCTGACGGGCGTGCCGAAAACCCTGATTGCCCAGAAGAATAACTCGGCCCAGGCAGAAAAGCAATGCTGTAAGGCCAGTATCGGCCCAGTTCCAGCTTACTTCGCCAAACTGATTGATTAAAACGAAACCTAACCCCAGCAGAAAACCGAGAATCCATCGAATCAGCATTATTCCAGGCAATTGTTGATGATCGGGTTGTCCATCGCAGCCAAACAGCACCGGAAACGCCCTCGACATGCCGAGATCGGCTATTTGTGTCGCAACAAACGCTACATTAGCGACAAAGTAAAATTTGCCGGCTTCTTCTCGGCTGCAGAAATACATGACGGCAAACTGCAGCAGCGGAATTCCGGCCAGGCTGAGAGTTCTCGCCAGACCAAAGGGCACGAATTTTTTGATTATGAAATCGAACATTGCCTTTTGTCTGATGAGTATATCGCAAAACCCGGTAATCTGGTATTTTAATATGCTTTATCGCAAGTTGAATCAGGGGTTGATGCATGTGTGGAATCGCTGGTCTGATCGATACCCGTATTGCTGAAACGGAGCTGCTGGGTAGTTTGCAGAAAATGGTTGCTTCGCTGGCCCATCGAGGGCCCGATTCTGGCAACTGCACAGTCGAAATTGGCGTAGGCCTTGGGCATCGACGACTGGCGATCATCGACCTTTCAGACAATGCAAATCAGCCGATGAAATCGGCCTGTGGGCGATACCTGATCTGTTTTAACGGAGAAATTTACAACTACCGTGAAATCAGGCAAAAGCTCTTGAATGAACGCTTTCGCAGCGGTTCTGATGTTGAGGTTCTGCTTGAAGCAATCGCTGCCTGGGGAATTGAAAAAACACTTGAAACAGTTCGAGGCATGTTCGCTTTTGCCTTGTATGACCGTGATGAACACCAGATTTTTCTGGCCCGTGACCATTTTGGTCAGAAACCTTTATTCTTCTTTCATGAAAACCATCGGTTGGCTTTTGCCTCTGAGGTTCGTGCCTTCAAACATGTCCCGGGGTTACAGCTTGATTTTGATGAACAGTCACTTGCTGATTACTTCAGCTACAACTGCATAGGAAGCGGGCGATCGGTTTTCAGGCAGCTTCAAAAAGTGCCCGGTGGGTCTGTCTTTTCATTCAAATTTACTAAAGATCAGGTGGTTCGTTTGCCAGATCGACAATTCTGGAACCTTTCCCAAGCCTGGGAAAATAGGGGGTGTTTCAGCGGCAGTTATGACGAAGCGAGGCTGCAGCTGAATGAGTTGCTGAGTCAGGTGGTAAAAGAGCAGATGAGTTCGGATGTGCCGATTGGCTGCTTTTTGAGCGGCGGCACCGACTCGACGCTGCTGGCTGGATTGATGAAACATCATGCTGACTTTGAATTGCCGACTTTCACTGTCGGGTTTTCCGACCCGCAATTTGATGAGTCGGCAGTTGCCCGCTTCTATGCGAACCAGCTAAGAACCCGGCACCATGTGATTCTTGCCGATGAAAAAGAAATGATGCAGATGGTTCAGATGAGTGGTGCCGCCTATGATGAGCCGTTTGCCGACACTTCGCAACTGCCGACTTTGCTGTTGTGCAGGCAGGCCCGCCAGAGGGTCAAGGTCTGTCTTTCCGGTGACGGTGCCGACGAACTTTTTGGCGGCTATTACCGGCATCTCCTGATTCCTGCAATGCTTGGACTGAAGCAGGGAATATTTGGTTCGGCGCTTGCAAAAATCGCAGCCTTTACAGAAAAAATACCGCTGGTTAAGCTTGAGCGGCTGCTGAAGATGCTTGGTAGAACCGGGTTACGGATGCCACGCCATGGTGCTGGAAAGCTTCACCGGATGGCGAGTGCATTTGCTCGTGGTGATCTGACCGCGATGCATGAAGACCTGATGAATAACTGGAAAACCGGCGATCTGCCGTTTTTATCTAATCGCCGGTTTATTACTGCTTCAGCGTCTGCCTGTCGCCAGAGTATGCTGATCGATCTTGAAACTTATTTACCCGATGATATCCTTCCCAAGATTGATCGGGCGGCAATGCACTTTGGTCTTGAAACCAGAATGCCTTATCTTGATCTGCGGGTTGTTGAATTTGCTTTTTCGCTGCCTGATGCATATTTCTTTTACCATGGCTCCCAGAAAAGAATCTTGCGCGAATTGCGCGATTCGATTTATGCCGAAAATATTTCGCCGGGTGGCAAAACGGGCTTTTCCCCATCCCTGCCTGCAATGCTACGCGGTTCTTTGCGTTCATGGGCCGAAGATCGTCTGACCTCGCCTTTGCTTGTCGATATTGGCTTTCGTCGTCAGGCAATTTTCAAGCGCTGGCATGAGTTTCTCAAGGGACGGGCAGACTGGTCGTTTTCGCTTTGGGCACTGGTTCAGTTTGTAAACTGGCATGAGCATTTCCGGCAGGAAAATAGTATAATTTCAAATGAACGCAGCGCAAATTAAGGAGCTTGTTTATGAAGAAAATTCTTGTGTCGGCCCTGGTTGGTTCTTTGTTTTTCGCCGGTTGCGGCAGTGAGCCGGCGGCCAAGCCGGCTACCCCGGCTCCAGCAGCCCCGGCCAAAGAGATGAGCAAGACTGATAAACTCCATCAGAAGGCAAAGGTTGCTGAAGCAGCCAGCATCGTTGGCTATGACGGCAAAGACATCAGGCAGAAGCTCGATAAAATTATCGATGAAAACGCCGCCCACGAAAAGATGCTGAAAGACGTCGGTGACCTCTGAATTTTTCATGGCCTGCTGACGAATGATTACGGTGAGTTCGGCCTTCTGATGCACTGCCCGTTCTTCGCGCCATCTGTGGTTCATCTTCTGTTACGATAGCAAAAAATATTTTCGAGAACAACGATTGAGTTATAGACCAGCATACCGATGCAAGTGCGGCTTCGCGGAGTAATATGAAATTGAAAGTGAAATTGATGTAGTAAATCAAGGCGAAAGTGGCGATAATCCACATTGAAATTGCGACTGCGATGATTGCAGTGCTGGCGTGGTTTTTGAGAAGAACCATGGAATAATTATAGTCAGTAAACCGCCGAAGGGCAGACATTATTGATGGCCCTCTCGGTATAAGTGGTGTGTCGACGATGGGCGCCAGTTTCGTAGTATAATGTGTGACAAATTTATTCTCGATGGAGGAACTCTATGCATAGACTCGTGCGTGCGATCTCGGTTCTGCTGGGACTTTTGATCGCATATAGTGCTTCAGCGGCAAATCGCGACCTGATTTCCGCTGAGGTGATGTTTCGCAAGCCGGAAAAGGCGGCCTTTCAGATTTCCCGCGAAGGCAATTATCTTGCATGGCTTGCCCCCTGGAAAAAACGGATGAACGTCTTTGTCCGTGATCTGAAAACCGGTAAGGAAAAGCGTCTTACCTCCGAAACTGCCCGCGACATTGGCGGCTACTATTTCATTAATGAAGATGTCATCGCTTTCAGTCTCGACAAGGGCGGCGATGAAAATTTCAGACTTTACGGAGTAAATATCCAAACCGGCAAAGAACAGTGCTACACCCCATTTGATGGTGTTCGCACCTATATCGTTGACGATCTGGAAGACGATCCCGAACACGTTCTGATCGCCATGAACAAGCGCGACAAGCGGGTCATGGATGTTTATCGCCTGACCCTCGCCGACGGCAAACTGGAAGAAGTGGCTCAGAATGACGGCACCATCGTGGGCTGGATGACTGACCACGACGGCAAACTGCGCGGCGCATTTTCCAAATTGAATAATCGCGATTACATCATGCTGCGCCCCGATGAAAAGTCTGAATTCAAACCATTCTATCTTGCACCTGAAGGTGACCGGATGTCGCCGGAAATGTTCGATTTCGACAATCAGCACCTGATCGTGTCAACCAATGTTAATCGTGATAAAGTTGCTTATGTAAGATTGAGCCCCGGTGGCAACGAAGTTGAAACATTGTTCGAGCACCCGGAAGTGGATGCGGGAGCCATGATTGTCAGCCGAGAATTCAAAAAAATTCAGGGTTTCGGCTATGTGACTGACAAACTTTATCACAAGATTATTGACCCTGAGCTTGATCGCATTATCAGCTCGGTAAAAGCCAGATTTAGCGGCCAGAGCGTATCATTTCAGGATGCGGACAAAATGCAGAACAAAATTCTTTTTCTCGTTTATTCCGACATTAACCCGGGCGAATATTATCTTTACGAAAAAGCCACCGATAAATTAACCCTTCTGGTTAAAACCCGTCCCTGGATCAAGGAAAAGCTTCTGAGCCCATGTAAGCCGGTAAAATTTACCAGCCGCGACGGCAAAACTCAATTAAATGCTTATTTGACCATGCCCCGTGATTTTGCCAAACCTCTCGGTGCGATCATCAACCCCCATGGTGGCCCCGCAGTGCGCGACCACTGGGGCTTTAACCCAGAAGTGCAGTATCTTGCCAATCGCGGCTATGCCGTTCTTCAGATCAATTACCGCGGTTCAACCGGCTATGGTAAAGAATTTCAGGATCTTGGTATCAGGCAGTGGGGCCGCGGTTACATGCAGCACGACCTCAGCGACGGCGTCAAGTGGCTCATCGATCAGGGAATCGTGTCTGCTGACCGGGTTGCCATCTATGGTGCTTCTTACGGCGGCTATGCTTCTCTCGCTGGCATGACCTTCACTCCCGAACTCTACGCCTGTGGAATCAGCAACGTCGGCCCGTCGAGCCTGCTGACTCTGTTGCGCTCCATTCCCCCATACTGGGAACCCCTGAAGCGAGACCTGTTCAGACGTGTGGGTGATCCCGAAAAAGATGAAGAATTTCTTAGGAATATTTCGCCGCTGTTCTTTGTTGACCAGATCCGCAAGCCTTTGATGGTGGTTCAGGGCGCCAACGACCCCCGCGTCAAAAAGCAGGAATCTGAGCAGATCGTCGCCGCCATGAAAGAAAAGAAAATTCCGGTCTATTATCTGCTCAAGGAAAATGAAGGCCACGGCTTTCACAACGAAGAGAACCAGATCGAATTCTACAAGTATCTCGAAGCTTTCTTCGCCCGCTATCTCGGTGGCCGCACCATCACCCCGCAGGATGTGGTAGATCGCCTGAAACACTGAGTTGAATACAAAAATTCAATAACTATTTGAGGCGGGCCGACCTTTGCGTTGGCCCGCCTCAAATAGTTTATGGAAATACGTGCGGTCGGCCGTTTTAACCCGGACCGGCTCTGGTTTTGCCAGGTTCAAACTGCTGATAAATTCATCGTTGAAGAGGGTGAGCTTTTTCAGCGACGACTTTGCCCCTTTCAGATTGCCGAAATACAAATCGCCAGGATTAAGCTGGTCGCCGACTCCGATAAAATTCTTCAAGTCTTCAATTGAAATATTACGGGCTTTTGCCAGTTTTTTCTGCATCAGTTCTTACCTTTCTCTTTTTCTATATGCAGTTTTATTGCCTGATACATCGGGGCAAAAAACGGTTCGCTGCTGATTTCCGGATCGATTCTTTTCCAGACCGAATTGATCGGGAAAACTATACTGCCACTGACATCATCGAGCAATGCCGGCTCACTGCCCAATTCATCGTCAATCATTTTCCAGCTGAATGAAAAATCCTGTCTGATCAGTTCGCCCAGAAGAGTGCCAAGCCCATTGGCCACCTGCTCGCCAGTAAAATTGCCGGGATTACTGCTCCAGGCTTTGAATGCTTCGTCAAGCTTTTTGGCAGTCATCTTGCCGGTAAAATTGCAGAAATGTTTAACGATGGCCTGGCCGGTCTGAAGGTCGGCAGCCAGTTTCTCATTCTGGCTGTTGCTCAAAGAATTGATCTGATGGCTCATTTTTAATTATCCCTTTTCTTAGGCAGTGTAATATGTTAAAGATTATAGCAGAACGAGAAAAAAAGCACATGGAAAAGTATGATATTGTTGCTGCTCGGCAGCGCGATTGAAACTCCTGTAAATCAAGGAAAATCTGTCAAATTATAAAATTTTATTGACACGACGCAGCAAAAAAGCTAGTCTTTTTTTGCAGAAGGCATGAAGGGAGATTGGTACTATGGTCGGTCTTGACGGCAAAGAGTGCAAGCTGATTCTGGTGTTGAACTGCGGTAGTTCTTCGTTAAAATACGATGTGATCAGAATGCCGCATCGGCAGAGTCTTGGAAAAGGTCTGGTCGAAAGAATTGGCGAAGAAAAGGGGATGCTCGAACAAAAAGCCGGTGAAAAAAAACTGTTGATCGAGCAGCATATCAGCGATCATAAAGAAGCGCTTGAGCTGGTGGTTCGGGCACTTACCGATACTGATGAAGGTCTTATCAGTTCTATCGATGAAATTGCCGGTATTGGGCACCGCGTCGTTCATGGCGGCGATAAATATGCTTCGTCGGTAACTATAGATGAAGACGTAATTGCAGCTATCGAAGAATTTGTCGAACTGGCTCCGCTGCATAACCCCCCGAACCTGGCGGGTATCAGGGTTGCCCGTGAAGTTTTGCCGAAAGTCCCTCAAGTGGCCGTTTTTGACACTGCTTTCCATCAGACAATGCCGCCACATGCCTATTTATATGGTTTGCCCCGCAAGTTTTACGATGAATTCAAAATCAGACGTTACGGCTTCCACGGCACTTCCCATCGTTTCGTTTCGGCACGCGCTCTGCAGCTATGCAGACGGCACCCCACCAATACCAACCTGATTTCGTGCCATCTTGGCAATGGTGCGTCGATTACCGCCATTGCTCATGGTAGGTCCATCGACACATCGATGGGTTTCACACCGCTTGAAGGGTTAATCATGGGAACCAGATCAGGCGACCTGGATCCCGCAATTTTCGCATATCTGATTGACCGTGGCTATACCTCCAAAGAGCTGATCAACATTCTCAACAAAAAAAGCGGTCTGCTCGGACTTTCAGGAATTTCAAACGATCTGCGCGATCTTGAATCAGAAGCCGAAAATGGAAACCAGCTGGCGAAAGAAGCTTTGAACGCTTATGCTTATCGGGTGAGAAAATACATTGGTGCCTATGCGGCCAATCTAGTTAAGGTTGATATGCTGGTTTTTACGGGTGGAATCGGCCAGAATGGATGGAGAATGCGTGAGCGCATCTGCCATCGCCTCGAAAACCTTGGAATCTGCATGGATTTCCGACTTAACAAGGAAAAGGGCTGTAAAGAAGGCGTGGTTTCTGAAGCCTATTCGCCGGTGACCATCGTGGTTATACCGACTAACGAAGAGCTGCAGATCGCCATTGACGTGTACGAACTGGCTTTCGGTGGCGATGATGAATACCGCCGCCGCTCGTCAGACCATCTGGTCGGCTTCGAAGAGTGACCCGAACCCTTAGTTATTACGAAAAACACGCGGTCGAGCTTTGCGCCCGTTACGAAAGCGCACGGCTCGACCGATTTTATGAAGAGCTTTTTAATTACTTTTCGCCTGGTGCCGGTTTGCTGGAAATTGGCTGTGGCTCCGGGCGTGATGCGGCAAAGGCGGTGTCGGCCGGATATCGGGTAGAAGCTCTTGATGGATGCCGGAATCTGCTGGATGAAGCAGCCATACTGCATCCAGAGCTGCAAAGCCACCTGCATTTTCTCAGGCTGCCGGGGCTGCTTCCCTTTAAAGATCATCAGTTCGACGGTTTTTACTCGGTAGCCTGTCTGATGCACTTTGCTGATGACGAAATCGCCGGGATTTTGACCGAATTACATCGGGTGCTGGTTCCGGGCGGGCGTGGCGTGGTTTCAGTGCCGGCACGCCGCGACGATGTTAACCATGAAGGCATCGATGAACATGGACGTGTTTTTAACGTCATGCCTGCCGATTTATGGGTTGCAATGTTCAGGCAGAACGGTTTTGCTGCCCGGACTGGCACTGAAGAACCCGACGGTGCCGGCCGCGATGGCATCAGCTGGATCAGTTATTTTCTCGAAAAATCCTGAAACATCAACAATACCATTTATACTTAATTCGTTCATGACACTACGATTTAAAGCGGGTCGAAACTGTGGTCGGCCCCCGCGAATATTTCTTCTGTGATTCGTATAACCAGTATGACGGGGCTATGCCCTCGTCCCTGGCCCAACTGGCGATTAATGCCATTCAGATTGGCCATTTGACCGGAAATTCCGATCATGTTGAAACCGCATCGGCGATCGTCGAACGGGCCGGACAGTTAATCAAACAGGCTCCTTCAGGGTTTACCCGGCATCTGACCGCATTCGATCTTCTGGTAAACCCGCCGGCGAGCATTGTGCTGTTTGCTGGTTCCCATCAAGCTGAAGAAATGATCAAGGCGGTTAATCGGCATTGGTTGCCGGGAATGTCACTGGTAGTCATAAGAAATGATGCGGAAAAAGCCGCCATCGAAGCAATCCTGCCGGCGGCAGCTGAAATGAAGCCTGAAAAATGGCCGGAAGCAAGAGTCTGCGAAGGCTTCAGCTGCCCTGCTTTGGTTCAAGATGTGCCTGGTCTTGAAAAAATTTTAAGCAAACAATTGTTTTAAACTATTGACTTAAAATCAGCACCATAGCCGCGATGAATCCGAAAATTGCGCTGATCATCATAAAAGCAAGAATAATGCTGCTGCCGAATTCCCTGGCCACATCTTTTGCTGACCAGTCACGATAACTTGCGCTCATCTGAGTGCCCATGTGGTCGATAACTGTAACTTTTTCTTCCTGCGCCGAAAAAAATGGTAACTGAGACAAATCCGAGAATTTCTGCCCCAATCGATTGGCTTTTAACGGGTCACGATCATACCAGTCGCTTAACCTGATTGCTGAACCGTTGTGCTTTCTTATAAACAGTGCGTAAGTCCACCATGTGTGTATTCGAGCTCGATTCTGCCGCCCCTGAACGTAGAAAGCGGCAGCGTCGGCAAATCGACAGACTTCAATGCTTTTGCTCCATGGCCCGACCCGGTAGATCATTTGAATCGACCGATCATCGAGAGAAAGGCCAAGTTCGCACGAAAAATTCAGAAAAAGCCAGAACCCAAAAAGAAAATATACGGTGCTGATAAGCAGAAGCAATAATGCTGCAAATCCGCCGCCCTGATAAAACCAGGCGGAAAAAGCGACGGCAGCCAGCAGGTCAACGAAACATGCCGGCAGCAGAAAATCCTGAATGGGGCTATGAAATGGGCTTTTTTCCATACAGTAATTCTAACATATTTTTTCATTGGCAATCGAGTAGGTGGTAGTTTGTGATAAAATAAAAAAAACGATGCAGGAAATGTGATGAAAATAGCTAAAGCACATCCAAAAGATCTCGACGAACTGATGGTTTTTGAAAAAAAGGTTTTCAAACGCCCGGAAGACCAGTTCAAAAGATGGTCTCTGCGCCATCTCATGCTCTCGCCCACATCTCTGACATTGCTTGTAAGAGACGATGACGGCCGGTTAATCGGAGAAGTGATCGGGTTGATCAGAAATTTCAAAGTGCCCTCGGGAAGGGTCTATAAGATCGGGGTTGCCGGCGATATCAGGCATAAAGGCCTGGGAACCACACTACTGCTCGAAATTGAGAACTGGTTCAAAAAAATGGGAATGGCAAAAACCACCGCTGAAGTGCGTGAAGGCAATAAGCCCTCTCGGCGAATGTTTGAAAAGAACGGATACAGCGAAACCGGCTATTTGCCCTTTTATTACGCCAACGGCGAAGCCGCAATCAAATACTGGAAATCATTTTAATCAGCATAACTCAAAATTGATCAACCCTGACCGTTAAATTTTTACGGTTGCTAAGCCTCTTTAAAAGGTCGAAGCAACCGATGAAGATACTTTCCTAAAACAAATTCAGAGCAGCACAAAGCTGCTCCGAGAATTGATTCGGGAGGAATTAGATACCGGAACCAGGAATAAAAACAAACGGTCAGGCCGTTTCAGCGACTTTGAACAGCTGGTTCAGTTCCTGGTTCGGTTGAGATTCGGTTTCTTTGGCTGCATTTTTACGGTTAAACAGACTTTCAAACATCTGCTGCCTGAATTTTTCAGTGTAATCAATGAATTTTTTCAGGAAATCCTGGTAGTTATCCTGGGGAATGAGCAGGTCGGGTTTGAAAACCAGTTTAATCATTCCAGGCTTTGAGCTTTCTGCCTTTTCAGCAGTAGCTTCGCCGGATTCAGCTGCGGGTAAAGCGGCAGCGCCTTCTTCTGCTGCAACGGCATCTTCGGCAGGGGCTTCAAATCCTTTCAATGCCTGTTCTCTGGCATTTTCCACATCGGCAAAAAATGCGGTGGCCTGCTGCTGCATTTGTTCTTTAATCTGATCGAATGTTCCACCGGCTTCGCCATAGGTGTTTTCGAGTTCGTTAAAGAAATCTTCGGTTTCGCCAAGAAAATTTTCGAGGGCTTTGGGGCTAAGATCGGCCAGGCCTTCAACTGCATCGAAGAATTCATTGGTAGTTTCGGGAGATACTTTCAGAGCGCTGTCAGTGTTTTTCATGAATGACCCGACGCCGTCGATTTTGAGATCGAAACTGCCGGCAAAAGTTTCGGCAACCGATCCGCTCAGTTCGGCGAAACGATCGGCGCCTGATTGACCCATTTTTGCTTCGACTTTGCTCGAAAGTTCGTAGAACAGATTGAACTGAAACGAAATATTGAGTTCGCCATTAGCGGGTAAAGTGGCATTGGTTGGGGCTTCAGTGGCAGCGGGCGCTGATTTTTGGAAAGTGTCGCGCTCAAGCTTTGGTTTGGCCGGCAGTTCGCCGGTGGCCGCCTTGTCTGTGCCCTTTTCGAAAAGCTGGTTGAGCTTTTCCAGTCTTGACCATCCTTGGTCTAGGGGAAATTGGATATTCATATTGCCTCCTTGCAATGAATGGGCCTTTTTAACCCTGTCCGTTAATTCTATCGACGAAATTGAATAGGAAGTTTACGACTATTATTGGTAAATATAAGTGTTTTAATGAAAATAATGGCAAAAATCAATAAAAAACACTATAAAACATCTAATTATCTCTGATTTATGCTATTTATTGTTTAATGCGGTTCACGGAAGAAATATTCGTAGGGGCCGGCCACTGCCCAGGCCAGCTTCAGATAATTATAATACATTTGTTTCTCGAGGGAACGGTATTATTTATGGCATTTCAAAATGAATCGGATCTGAAGGATCTCTTTCCCCAAAAAGCTTTTACTAAGGCACCAGGCGCACAAAGAATCTCAAAAAGAAATCAACGCCGGTCTGAGAGATTAGCAAAAAAATAGCCAACTCGGGCGTAAATTTCGCCTCAATTCCTGCCAGGCTCTTGGGCTTTTAAAACTTCTTCTTTGGTTTCGTCTGAAGATTCAATCTCTTCTGATGAGGGGGTCTTTGGCTTTTTCTTCATGTTTTTCAGGGTTGTAAATTGTGTCGAAAAGTTCTGAATAACTTGAAAACAAGCTCAAGTCACCGTCAATGGCAAGCAGAAGATCGACGAATTCTTTTTCGAAAAGGGTGGTTTCTTCTTTACCGGTATTAAGGGCGGCTTTGTGTTTGAACTGCTGCTGCATTAACCGAAAAATAGCACCAAGATGCTCTTTTAAGAGAAATTTGCCGGTCTGCTGCGGGTTTAAATCGCGCATGGGAAAATCCTTTTCAGCGGCCCTGACAATATGAAACCGATTCTTATCAACGGCCAGCGCCATTTTCTCAAATTCTTCGAGATGTGCATTAACCGCCTCTTTGATTTTCAATGCGAAAAAGATCAGGTGGTAATGATAATCTTCAAGCTTTGCCTGGCTGTCATCGAGAAATGTCACTATGCGTGCTATTCTTGCCGCAAACTTAATCCGGCTCTCCTCAGAAATCTGACGCAAATAAACGGTCTGCACCGCTGCGCCATCAAGATTGAGCCGATGTTGCGCAAAAATCGTCTGTAACCGGGCAATCTGGGCAGAAATCACCGCCATCAGCTCACGACTGTGGCTGCGAATGACATTATGCAGCTCAGAAAGGCGGGTGCGCCGGTCGATAACCGTTTGAAATTCTTTGAGCTGACAATTCAGCGCCGAAAGAAAATCTTCTGCCACCGAAAGCGCTTTACGGCTGTTTTCCAGCTCGATTTCAAGACCAACCAGCGCTTCAATGGTGCTGATATGATTCTTCGCCAGCCGTGCCATCAGAATTCTGGCCAGAGAAACACTGCTTTTGATATGGCTTTGCAGAAGCCTGGGCATAACACAAAGCCCCGAATACATATTGCCAAAACCAGGATCACGCAGCAGCAGCTCGGTTTCACTGCGCAGCACCCGCGAGCTTTTTCCGGTCAGGGAAATGGCCAGCCCGACCCTGCGCTTCTGCGCCAGCTTGTCATGCAGCAGCCAGTTGAGCGGCAATAGCCTGGCCAGCTCGGCCTCTTCACCACCAACCCACGGATTGACCAGCACTTTATCAGGCTCAACCGGTGCCAGAACCTCGCTGGTTCCAGATGACACATCATTGACAGGCTCCTCAGCCCGCGAAATTTCTTCTGCCGCACTTGTAACCGCGCTTTCAGAGGTCGCTTCGATTGCCGCACCCGGGGTGGCAATGATTTCGCCCGCGCCCGCCATCGGCAGGCACAGAAATAGAATGAAAGCTGCTGAAAAAACGCGTTTTGACATAAAGAAAAACCCCGGCAGATAACTTATATTGTCACCAATTATAAGCTTCTCTGCCGGGAAACTTCAAGCAATTATGAGCCTGAAGCGGGGAATATTGAGAATGAAACGGATCCTGCCAAATCAGTCGGAGTCACCCACTTTGCCGCCACGGTATTTCTTGCTTGTTGATAGCGGTGGAAACGCCATCTGGCTGGCTGCCTGCGAAGTTGCCACATTGCCATACCAGGTATAGGTGCGGGTTATCGGGTTGAGGGTTGCATACATTTCCGCTTTGCCGTCGCGGTCTGAATCTACATAGATCTTGTCGGATATGCCATCATGGTCGATGTCGTATTCCCACTGATCAATGCGCCCGTCGAAATTGCGATCATACTGATAGTCATCGAATCGGCTGTCGAAATTGCGGTCAGTGGCCCAGTAATCACCGTGCCCGCTGCCATCGCGGTCGGCAACGATCAGATCGACCCGACCATCGGCATTGCGGTCATATTGCCCTGCGGCAACGATCGGCCCCGAATGGGCGTAGGCGGTATCGGGGCTCATCGATGTCTGTGACACCGATTCCCACTCGTCAATATTGAAATCCAGGTTCTGCGCGGCGATTACCGCCACTGAGCAGATCAGGAAACTGAACATCAGCAACAGTTTCGCATTGTACATACAAACCTCCGTCGAGAAGCATAACCACAAAAAGTATAAAAACTTCAATTTATGGCAAGAGGTTTTTTTAAATAAAAATCAGGGCGATGTAGGAAGTGATTGCCAGGGTTGCCGAAAACAGCCAGCAGGCCGGCCACCACTCAAGTTTTTTCTGCAGCAGATAAGACAGCAGGCCGCTGATCATGGCAAAGGCTATAATACCGCGCGGAGCAAAAACCCCATTGGCACAGATGCTGATTACCAGCGTCGCAAAATTCTGCCAGAAGCCCTGAAAGGATCGCGATTGCAACAGGATGCCGCGAAAAATGATTTCAACGAAAAAGGTCATAAACAGTAAAAATACCAGAGTGCCAGTAAACCATCGGCTCAGCTCGAAAAGCTGGCTGACCCGCTCATGATAAGGGCTGTTCAACATCAATACCAGCCGGGGAGCGCTGATTTCGCCGTAAATCATCGCTCTAACATCATTGCCCAGGTTTTGAAAAAGCCCCGGCCAGCTGCGAATAAAGCCGTTGGCAGCAACTCCGGCACCGGTACAGATGATCAACGTGCTGCTCAGCTGCAGCATCGATGTCTTTTTGACCGCGTTTTTAAATGACTCGGATATTTCCGATGAAAACAAAATCCGCCCGCCCCAGGCCAGCGCACCGGGAATAAAGAACATACCGGCGATAATCCATGTCCACAAACCCGTATCGTAGCCTGGAATAACCGCTCTGAAAAACTGTCTCGCTGCGGTTTCCGCTCCGATAAACAGCAGTATCAGCAGCAGATAGGGCATGATCAGGTGCGCAGCGGTGGCGGAATTTTCGTGGTCTAGCCTGAAATTGAGGCTATGAATAGCGATCTGGCGCAAGGCAATCAATGAAATGACCAGAATCAGCAGATTGAAACTGCTCAGCGCATCCAGTTCCTTAATTGGTGCGGCCAGCAGCATGATTGCCAGAGCAGCCGCTTTGCCGCTCAAAGTTGAGCGCTGCTGTAGAATTTTTCCCTCAAAATTTACGAAAATGGCGGAAATGTTTACCGAAACCCACACGCAGACCGCAGTGAAAAAGGTAACACGAAACATGGCATCGATTTGCATGAAAGCCGCGAAACCCAGAAAATGATAGCCCGCAAAAGTGGCGGGAATGAAGAGTGCTTCAGCGATTACCAGCCAGAAAGCAAATTTGTGCAGCAGAAATTCGGAAGCGCTTATCGGCATGCTTTCGATGATCGCTATCGACTTGCCTTCGGCGCCCACCGCGTTGATCGGGCCAAACATGCAGAAATAGATGACCGCTGCGTAGATCATGTTGAGAACCTGCGGGCTGCCGGTGAAACTGAATGCCTGCCTGAAAAAATAGATTTCCAGAATGATGATGGTGACCGGCATGAAAATCGCGTTGATCAATACATTGAAATCACTGCGCAACAGCAGCATTTCTTTGTGAAGGAAGCCGCTGAACCAGCGTTTGCCGGGAGCCAAGCGTTTTCTGCCTGCCGAATGGGAGCAGGTAAGCCAGTTCCAGCTGATCATCAGATAGAAACAAAAACAGCCTGAAAGCACCAGCGCTGCCCAGAAGATCGACCAGTATAGAAATTCAGCGCTGTTCCCTCCGTTGATCAGGCTCACAGAGAGCCAGCGCATCGGCTCGAGGGCGGTGAACAGAGGTGAAGTGAATGAATCGGAAAACTCAATGAGATACTGCAACGATTGCCCCGGGAAACTGCTGAGCAACAGATATGGGAAAAGCGTCAGAAATGCGCTGAGATAGCCAAGCAGCGAAAAGAAATTATTGATGCTGGTGGTTCGCATGAAGCGGGTCATCGTGACCGTCAGCAGATTGATCGCCATTCCGATCAGCAGGCTGATTTGCAGGTAAATGATCAGACCCGCCATAAAACCGGTTATTGCAAAGCCCTGGCGTAAAATTACGCCCATAATACCGCTTAGCAATACCAGCAGCCCGATGTAGTCGGTCAGCAGCCGTTCAAGCAATTTTACCCCGATCAGGCTCAACGGCGGAACCGGCAGGCTGATCAGATAACCGAAATCAGAGCTCATCTGACCCGTGTTCAGGCTGTGCCCGGTCAGCAAATCGCCGGTAAACACCACCATGATCATATACAGACAGATCAGTGCCAGAACCCATTCCAGAAGAAATTCCCCAAAAGGCAGGGCCCGTATCGCAAAAACCAGATCAGCCGCTCCCGTAGATACGGAATAGGTGCTCACCAGCATCACAAAAACCGCTGCCAGCAATTTGCCAGCACTTTTCCAGTTGATGAAGGTATTGATCAGCAACCGCAATTTCAGCCGCATCAGCGGTAACATGGCGTTGATAGAATTGCGGTCGTTCATGGAAACCTGCTAGTAGGGTCTGATGTATTTGCGCTCCAGATAGTATGCTTCTTTTTCCATCGGGATGTCAAAATCCTTGCTTTGCCCGTTCATGTCTGCGATTGCGCATTGCAGACCCCAGCCGACACTCCAGTTGGTGTCATCGAGCCAGCCATCGCCGATTTGTCGCCCGGCTTCAGGTAGAAAATAACTTACATTCGGCCAGTCAATTGCTGCACGGCGGTATTGCAGGGTGTGAACCAGTTCGTGTCCGGCGTGGTTGCCGTTTTCATTGGTGGTGAAAGTATTGGCATTGCTGTAAGCCAGAGCTCCCGCCTGATTGATTGTTCCGTCTCTTCGTGAAGACCTTTCAAACGCAAGGGTGCCGTATTTCAGCGAATTGCGCCAGTTGAAGTGTGAACCCTCGGCCAGATGAACGAGTGGGGCAATCGTGGCATTGATGGCTGGTTTGAAAGATACCCGGTTTTTGTCGGCAATCAGCCAGACCGGCCCGATATCCATGCGGTAAACGAATTCTTCACCCGCCGATTCGGCCACCGATGCCCCGAAATTAACCATCAATTTGGCCTGCCAGGCACGCCAGGCTGGCTCGGTCTCAATTCTTGGCGCGAGCTTGAAACCCTGATACATGATATAGCCGCCAAACAAGGCCTGAACAACTGCCTTAACAATTGGTTTCTTATGTCGGTCAGCATTGTATGCTGCTTTTAACGCCGGGATTCCGAGGTTGATCAGCAGCAGATCCCGTTCACCATAGGCCCTGACAATGTGTTGTGAAGCCAGCAACGAGATGATGATGGCTATAGAGAGTATGAAAGTGCGGGGAGAAATGGCACGGTAACGCAAGAGCATACCTCAAACTTGAGTTTTGCTGCGTATCGGAAATAAACGGGGAAAAATTAACTCTGCCAGCCGTTATTTTTTACAGCTGGTAATCTACTCTTACTTTGCCCTTCCAGATAACCTGCTCAGAGCCGCCGATGTAAGCCAGTTTCATTTCCATAACCCTTAAATTGTGGGCATACGGCGAAACCTTGCGCAGAAAATTATTCAACGAAGCAAAGTCGCGCACTGCGAATTCATAAGTTACTTCAAGAACCTTGTTTTCCGCATCCCGCTCGGTGGTGTTGCTGATCGCGATATCGGTTTCTTCAGCCATGCTTTTGACAAACTCTTCGTAGCTTGATAACGCTTTAACCCCGGGATTTTTCATCGGCAGGCCGGCAACCGTAATCTTTACATCCATTATCTTGCCGTCATTACCCTTATCGGTGCGCTCAACCGCCTCGCCACTGGCGGCCTTGAGTGTTCTGATAACGCCATCTGCGTCAACCGGGCTGGAAAAGCTCATTTTCAAAAGCATTTGCGCATTACTGTCGCTGCCCTGATAATCTTCGGTTGAAAAGGTAACGATGTTCTGACTGACCGGCTCATTCAAAAGCCTCTCGATGATGTCGGTGCATTTTTCCCCGACTGAAACCGGCGTGGGTCGGTAAATACCAGGAACCCCGATAAATTTTTCCGGTTTTGGCATCTGCGTCGCAAGCTTATCAATGAAGCTTTTAATCTTGTCAGTGTTTCCATCTTTTTCCTGGGCAACCAGAATGTTCTGCCAGGCCGTCATATAATCACGCTTGCGTGCCGCAATCACCGCACGCATGAATCTGCCGCCGCCATGATCGGGCTGGCGCTCGAAAACCAGCTCCAGCTCTTCGATTGCCTTGGCGTAATTCTTTTTCATGAAATTACGATTGGCCAGCTTCATATGTACGGTAATGTGCCGGGTATCATGCTCTGAAAGCATCTTGGGTGAGGTGTCGACAAGTCGCCCGGTCGGGGTTTTGGTCGGAATCGAAATATTCACCGACGGTTTAGCCGAATTAGATGAAGACGAATTACCAGAAGATTCGCCGGTGTACTGCTGAGCCTTTTTTTCAAGGGCATCCCAGTCAATTTTTGCCGCTTCGCCAGTCAGGGGAAAAAGCAAAATTGCCGCTGCTGCTGCGGCGGCGGTTAACCAGGCTGATCTGGTTTGGTGCTCAGGCATTTTCCGAAACGGCGCCAATTGCTTCCACTTCCGTTGGGAAGGCGTCACAGAGTGTCAAAACGCCGGTCATCTGCAGCGCCGTCTGCGTCAACTTTGACAGGCCGGTAATTGCCACTGCGCCATCGTTGTAATCAATGATCTGAACCATGACGTCAAGCAGGGTCGAGAGCCCGGTACTATTGATGACCGGCGTCTTTTCGAGGTTGAAAACGAAAAGATTGTTGCCTTTGTCAATCATCGCAGAGCACTTTTCCTTGAAGACCTTTCCTCCAGAGTCATCAAGATACCCTTCGGTTCTAACCACCAGGACTTTTCCAGATTGTACTATCTCAATATTGAAGTCTGCCATAATCTTGAATAATAGATAGGCGCCTGCCAGACTGTCAAGCAATTTGTCTGATGCATCCTGTCAGAAAATGCGCCCGGTGATCTCTGCTCGGAAGTGGTTTTCCCGAATGTTGTAAACCCGGTTGATTCCACATATGGGAATATTCCGCCCGGATCATGGCAGATGCTGATGTCTGGAAATATTATAAGGTCGTGCCTGATTATCAGGTAACCCTATGTAGAGTGTATGGTAAGCAGAATGACTAAGAAAATGTGGTAGAAAATAGCATTTTTATGCCTGGGAAAAGGTTTGTCTTACAATTTTTTCTATTCTGTAAAAGGCTTTGGGAACCGTTTAAAACTAATTTTTGAAAAAGTGTACAAAATCGTTGCTTTTATTTCGCGGGGGTGCTATACTGACCCCAGTACATTTAATAAGCATTATTCTCCGGAATAAGATTAGTAAGTGGACAATAATATTATTCAGGAGAATCTGAAATGAAAATTTACGTCGGAAACCTTCCCTATTCTGTAAGAGACACTGAACTGGAACAGATGTTCACCGCTTATGGTGAAGTAAGCAGCGCCACCGTCATCATCGAACGCGAAACCAACCGCTCAAAAGGCTTCGGTTTCGTCGAAATGGAAAACAATGCTGAAGCTACCAAAGCCGTTAACGAAATGAACAATCGTGAAATCAATGGTCGCGGCCTCAAAGTCAGCGAAGCTAAACCCAGAGATGAAAAGCCCCGCCGTCCCCGCCAGTTCAATAATCGCTACTAATATCTGATTAGCCAGAACCCGCCGGTTGCTTGCAACCGGCGGTTTTTTTGTCAAGAAAACTCCAATCTATTCGGCACCGTTGGTCTGCTCTATATCCATGTTTCTCGCCAGCCTTGAAAAAACAGCTGAAAATGGCCGGCTCTTTCATCGCCGGAGTTTTTCTGCTGTTTCCCCTGATTGATTTCTAAATTCCCACTTCCGATGAAGTGTAGGGAATTCCCTTGTATATCTTCCATTCGGTGCCATACTGTTTCCAGATTACCGTCTGACCCGGAAGGGGAACCTCTGCCGCCGAAACTGCTCCAGTTGCTCCTGGTTTACGAGTCACATTGATAAACATGTCGGTTACCACATGCACTTCAGTATCACTTATCTTCTTATAACTCTTGGGCGTGAAACTGTAAGAATTTACGATGTATCGGTCGAGGCGACTCCGGGTAATCTCTATCAACTCAGACTTCTTGTTGGCAACATCCGTGGTGTTGACGAAATCGTCGGCTATATTGGGGCTGAAAAGCGCCATTCTGTCCGCAGAACTTTTGTTGTTGTCCTGCAGGGCGGTTTGCATGACAGCATAAGCATTGAAAAGCTGAGGATAATCTTTTGACAGGTCACTTTTCAATAGCTCGGTAACCGCAGCCTGCGCCAGATCAACCTTCATCTGAAAGGTTTCCGGGCCCGAGAAATCCATGGTTGCTTTGGTGGTTCCGTCATAGGTGATAGTGTAATCATACTGCTGATTGTCGAGAATCAGCGATCCGGTCTCTTTACTGCCCGCAGCGGGATAGGGGAAACTGGTTTTGTTTACCGTTATGTTTCCGCTAATCGTCCATTGAATCTGGTGATAAGCATTTACTATTGCTGAAACACTCAAATTTTCGGTGGTAATTGTATAGGTATCACCGCTTTTTAAACCAGAATAGGTAACCTTGCCATTGTAGGTCACACTATAATTGTCGCCATTGCTGACATATGTGGCTTTCAACTGAGAAGTGGAAATTTCCAGGGTGTTAACGTCGGTCTTGGTATCTGTCAGGTCTCCAGCCGGGTTTTTCTGAGTAAAGGTCTGGTCTCCGGAAGTGTAGGTGTAGCTTTTGCCGAAATTGGTAACCACATCTGCCGGGCCATAAGAGATTTTGTATTGTCCAGTGCCCAGACTGGTCTTGGCTGAAGCACGCAAATTTGAATTCAACGCGGTAAAATTGGTGTTGAGCTGCTTGAATTTGTCGGCGAATTCCGTTGCAATGAAATCCTGCACTGAAGGCGTTTGTGTGATGGTCGAACTGACCGGGGCGGCCACATCAGTTGCTCCGCCGCCGCCACCGCCGCCGCATCCGGTGATTGCAAATGCCACGAGAAATAGAACAAATAAAGAGATAAGTTTTTTCATTTTAAACCTCTGTTTAATTAAATCGTACTTCCAAGCTCTTCAGCCGTGTAAGGCAGGCCACTGAAAATCTTCCAGCTGGTGCCATATCGCTTCCAGATAATTTTGGGGTTAGGAGTCTTTTCGACATAAATTTTTGCATTGGTAGTGTTGTTTTGAACCACAATGTACATCTCGGTTTCAACCTCGATTGAAGTGCCGCTCAGAGACTTTATGTTGACCAGATTCAATCGATACTCAATAATCCTGTATTTCTGAAAGCGTCTTAAAGTAACTGATTCAAGGTCGCTTTTCATATTTGCGATTCCGGCAATACTGGTGAAATCATCAGCTATGTAAGCCATAAACTGCGACACCCTCCGGGTGTCAGGAAGATTGTTGTTTTCGAGAATTGCACGCAATTTCGGATAATAGGCGGTCACCAACTGCAGACCTTCTTCAACCGAACCTGGAACCATTACTTTTACACCGGTGTCGAGGTTTATTCTATACTCTACTCTGGTGTTGTCTGCCTTTTTCAAAATCAGATAAACCAGCGTCTCATAATCGGTGATCAGTGTTTCAATGCTGTAACCCGAAAGGTCGGTGCCCAGCTCAGAAAAATAATTTGACCATTTTAAATTAGTATTTGAACTGCCTATATCGGAATAGGTTGAAGCATCACTGTTGCCATCCCATCTGAAAATAACCGGCGCGTTTTTCTTGTTGTTGAATCCGGCGGCTATGATTGAACCATCTTTTAACATGACAAAATGGGTCAGAGCACCAAAATTTCTACAGAAAGAAGATCGGGCAAAAGTAGCTGTGTTTATTTTCGTGACCACGCTGTCATTCTCTCTGGCGTGCGCCCAGTGAACAAGGCTGGCACCATTCAGGCCCTGCCTGATAATGTTTCTAACCAGAAAATTTTGGGGGGTTTCGGTCCAGACAGTGGCGCCATTGAAAATTTCGCCCGCCGTCTTAACCGTATCACCGATTTTAATCGAAGTAGGAACTGTGTCTTTGGCCAGAAGAACGATACCGCTCGGGTTTACCGACTGGACTGCACTGTTGAGAATAGTGCCAAAATCAGTCTGGGTGGCTGCCGCCGTTTCAATGATCTGGGTGAGAGTGTCGGTGGCACCGCCCATCAGGGTCGGATTGTTGAAAAACTCAAGTGCTACCCGGGCGATCAGATCTGTTGCGCTGCCTGAGCCTGCGGTTACCGGAGTTACGGTTTTTGTTTCATTGGCTTTCAGATCGGTAGCGGCATGAAACATTCGATTACCGCTGATCGAGGCATTGTTAAGCACAACCTGAACTACTATCGGTTTTGCCGGAACCGCGCCAAAACTCGCTTCTGCCGATCCCGCAGTCGTGTTGATCTCAATTTCCTTAACCAATTTATAATACGGAGTTGTGGTGTTACCAGGATTAGCTACCAGAACCACTATCTTAACCGTATAAGCTGTGGTTGCTGCTCTGATGCTGCCGACCGTTTCAGGACTCAAAACCACATTGAGGTTGGCGTAACCGGTTGTTTCATTGATGTTGGTTGTTTCTACCGCGCTCGGGTTACTGTAACAGCCAGTGAACCATAACAGAACCGACAGTAAGAACAAGCCGGGCAAATGCTTTAATTTCATTATGCACACTCCGTGATGAAAATAGGAGTACATTATATCATATCACGAAAACTAAATACCATTTGTGGTTTCATGGATCAGTAATTCTCGGTCAACCGGGCTTTTTACCTCCAATAACGGTTTTGATGCAAT
>DYKG01000006.1 GCA_020722725.1 Candidatus Methylomirabilis sp. | reverse complement strand
ATTGCATCAAAACCGTTATTGGAGGTAAAAAGCCCGGTTGACCGAGAATTACTGTGAAAATACTCCTTTTCTTGACATGACTTTGTAATCAAGAATATACTATTGGTCAAACTTTCAGCCGGGAGCATCTAATGAGCGTTAACTATGAAAACCGAATAGCACTTAATCCTGCATTAATCGTTGGACTCGGTGGTACCGGAAAAAAATCGCTGATCAATTTCAAAGAAACTTTTCTCAGCAGTCCGCCGATCAGAAAAGCTTTTGCTCAGACTCCCAATCGTGAAGTTTCCCTTCCCGACTTCATCGATCTGCTCTGTATTGATACCGATATTTTTGATGCCAGCCAGACCGATGAAGAAAAAAGCGTTAAAACCAAGCTGACCGAAGGCGAATATCATCAGATAAACATCCAGAATGCCGGGCAGATTACAGGAAACCTCGACTCTGACACCTATAACTATCTTTACGAATGGTTTCCACAGAAGTTGAAACATCACATCGGCCAGATCAGCCAGGGCGCCCATCAATTCAGGTTTACCGGCCGTTTTGGCGTTTTCGTCGATATTCAGAAAATTTATCAGCAGATCAAGGCCAAGATGAGCAAAATCATGGCCAGAAGCAACGTAAACCAGGACGACATCATCGTTCCCCTGACCAACAAGCAGGGGCAGATCCTTACCCCCGAATTTTACATCATCGGCTCACTTTGCGGTGGATCAGGGGCAGGAATGTTTCTCGACATCGCCTATCTGATGAAAATGGCTTATTATCAGCTTTCTGGTGGAAAAGGCCAGCCAACCATCATCGGCATCCAACTGACCCCTGAAGCCTTTACCCAGATCGCCATCGACCCCAATGTCAATTCGACCGGCCGCATCGAAGGCAACGGTTACGCTTCGCTTGCCGAAATGTTCTATTTCATGTCGAAGGAAAAATTTCCGCCGACCCGCAGTGCCAAAGACATTATCAACCAGGACCGCCGCAACAAATTCATGGTCAACTATGGCCCGATCGGCAAAAGCCATGACAGCACCACTTTCGGCCATGTATCAGACGAGCCGCCTTTCGACCAGATTTATCTTCTCGGAACCAGCAACCAGGATGACATTCCAACCTATTACAGCATTGCTTCTGAACTGATTTTCACCAAACTGGCCACCCAGCTGCGCCAGGCACAGAATTCCATGCTCGATAACGCATCTCAGATTCTTGGGCAAATGAGCTCAGACCTTGAGGGTAAGCAGCTCAAATGCTTCAGCTCTGCCGGTTTTAAGAGTTATTATTACCCCCTCGATGTAATCAGAGATCTTTACACCTATAAACTATCAATGGATCTTACCTACTGGCTCAAGCTTTCGATGGACAGAATCCTTATCGATGCCATGGTCACCGATTTCTGCGAAAATAACCCGACCAGGCTGGATATGACCCCGGAAGGCCTGCTGATAATGTCCAAAAACATTATTGACCGCAAAAAATTCTGGGACAACCCGATTTTCCACAGCATTAAAACAACTTCGACCCAGAAACAGGGCGAGTCTGCCTCGGCTTTCATTCTGCGTCAGATTGAAGAAATGAACCAGAATCGCGTGAAAAAAGACGAGATTCGCGCCAAGGTCAGGGTTGAATTTGAACAGGCCGCAGGACAGGCTGGCGAATACCTGCGGGAAAAGGTCATCGAAATTATCAATAATCCCGACCTGGGCGCCCTGATCGCCATTGATTTTCTAAATTCGTTCGAAAAATATCTGAGCCGCTACCCACGAGAAATCATGAGCCGCAAAGTTCAGGAAATCAGAGTGAAGCTCGACAAAGAACAACGCGAATATCGGGAAGTCAGCACCAGGCTCAAAGAAAAGCTTTCTGGCTTTGCCGGTCTGGGCGGCAAACTAATGGAACTCGGCACGGTTCTGCACATGACTGATATCAACGACGAACGCGACAAACTGCTGAAAGAAGCCAAAGAAGCTGTTGACATGGAATATGAAATGTTCTGCCTCAGCTGCGCCGAAGATTTCCTCAAATACATGAATGTACAGGCTGCTTCTATAAGAAAACAGGTTGAAGTATTTTCAAGCAAGCTCGATAAAATTTCAAAAGACGGCATGATTGAAAGAAAGTATGAAGGCTGTCTCGATAAAATCAAGCCCTATTCTACAGTTCAGAACTTTATCAGAACCTATATTTTCGAAGAACGCGATATCGAGCCATTTTACAAATATCTACTCGGTGATCTTTCCAACAATGACATTGAAGGCGATTTCCTGGTCAGGATTAACCTCAAAGAAAACTGGGATAAATACACCAACCCTGAAAGTTCGTCTCTCGAGAAAGACATCCTGCATTATTGTCAGACAATCATCGACAAGCGCCTGTTTGGCGGCATCGAAGAGTTCATTCACTGGAAAGATTCAGTGCGCAAGGGCTTTAAAAAGAGTCTGGTCGAAAGCATGATGAACCAGTCAACCCCGCTGATCACCCTCAATGATCGGGGCAACAACGCACCCCAGCGCATGAACATCGTTACTCTGGGCATTGCCAATGAAAACAGCAAACTGTCTGAAGAAATCAAAGATTCATTGCGAAAAGGCGATATCGGGGTAACCGTGGCACCAACCCGTAATCCCTATGAAATCAGCCTTTTGCAGACACTGCATGGCATTGCCCCGTTCAACATCAGTTCCATCACCCAATGGCATGGCCTGTATCGCAAAAACAATGAAAAAATCAATTGTCACGCCCTTCTTACCAACGATGCCTACCCGATTCTCTGGTCAAGTTACGGCCTGATACCTGCCAAAAAGCTGGAAGAACATTACATGGTCTACCTGCTGTTGCGCTATGAATTGTTCGCCGATCCTGCACAAAGCAAGCATGGCATTGAATACAACGATGAACTGGTACAGTATGAACTCTGGTACCAGCAGGACAAGCCCCAACCAATGGGCCGCACCGTAACTCAGCTTTTCGATTATCTGAAAAACAATACAATGGGCATTTACCTCATCAGGACAGTATTCAATGAATTCTGGAAAGCTCTGCCCTTCCCGAAACAGCATGAAATCATCAAGAAATATACGCCAATGATGACCGAAAAAGTTAAGAAACTCGAAGACGCTATTGAAGAAGAAATCAAGAAGAATCATGAAGTCAGCGCAGCAAGCGATGAGCTTCTTTCGATTAAACGCGGTATTCTGAAAATACTTCAGGATTATGACGATCAGTTCAATGGAATTCTAAGCCAACGCCCCGGCGGAACCATTGAGGCCGCCGTCAGTTAAAGGAAAAAGCAATGGTTGAAGTTGCGGTAAAAAGCGAAAGACTGGTTATACCCGTCTGGAAGTACTTTTTATTTCTGATAGTCCTTATTCTGCTTCTTCTGACCGCATTGTATTTCTTGCTTGCCTCAAATTTCGGGGCAAGAAATTCCTTTCTTGAAACAATTCGCCGCTACCTCAGCTTTGCCAGCGCTTTCCACCCGAACCTGAAACCTGAAGACAATTTTGATGAAGCCTTACGTATTCATGGCTTTGAAAAAGCCGGGCCAAAGCGCTATTACCTGTTTGTTTCGGCAACCGGCAAAGATGCTGCGCCGATAAAAGTACTGCAGCCATCTGAAGTTAAACTTGCAATAAAAGACGCTTCAAATAAAAATTTGAATGTGGTCATTGACAAAATCAGGCCACTGCACATGTATATTGACTGGGCAGATCCAGTAAGTTTTTCCAACGTCATGGATTATTCGGGCAGCATGTTTCCTGAAGATGTCGAAGCAATCGAAAAGAATTTCTCGACTCTTACCGGCGAACTGGTGCTTTCTTTTGCTGCAGCAGTAATCAAGTTCAATGACCGGGTCAAAGAAATGCTTGATCTGAGCACTGACAAGAATGCCATTCTTGAGGCCATCAAAAAGCCGATTCCGCTGCTTAATACCGCACTCTTTGACGGCCTTGAAAAGGGCATCGAAAAAGTTCAGGCCCGCCCCCACTTTCGTTTTATTGTGCTGACCACCGATGGCAATGACAATGCCTCGACCAGTAGTTTGCCAGAGGTCATCAGAAGAGCCAGACAACATAATATACCGGTTTTCTCATTGGGATTTGGCTGGCTCGACGTGACTGCGCTGAAAGAGCTTTCGGAAAAAACCGATGGCTATTATTCCTATGTTCCTGACAGCAGTAAGCTCTCAGAATGGTTCAAAAAGCTTGCACAGATAATCAACAACGTTCAGGTCATTGAATTTTCAACCGATTCAGACATGAACCATCCATCGCAAGCCGATCTGACCATTGAATACAATCAGAAAAAACTCACCCGGGTCAGAAACTGGCCCTGAATCGGTAATTAAAGCCGTGGAGGCAATATGCGCAAATCCCAACTCCTGAATTGCTTTTTCATTGTTCTTTTTCTGGCAGTCTCATTCAATGCTTGCGCCAGAGCTGAATCAGCGTTCGATTTTGGCCTTCCCCTTTTCGGGTATGAAGAAGTCAGATTTGAAAAAACCAAGGCCCCTGATTTTAATTTTCAGTTGTTAAAAAAATATTTGAATGAATATCAGGATTCAACCCTGCACCAGTTCCATGCAATATCACGCTGGTTCAGCCTGATTAAACTTTCTGACACTCCTCGCAGGGCTGAATTGATTAAGCTTGGCAGCGAGTATTTTTCTACCGCCAAAGTTAAAGACATTTCGCCATCTGAAAGGCTGCGGGAAATTTTCTTTAGTGGCCTGCTGCTGGCCAATGAAAAACAGGAGGATGCAAATAAAGACGAAGCCTTTGAAGAATTACTTCTGGCAAGCGAAAAATTGCTCGGTGAAAATGGCGATTACTTTTTAATCAAAGGCATCATTTTCCATTATCTTCGCAACCGGTCATCCGGCTATTTTTCTCCCATGAAGCCGGAAGAAGATCTGAAAAAAGCCCTGACCATGATTTCCAAAACCGCCCATTATTATTTTGTAATGGCCCAGGCTTTCAGACTACTTGGCACTGATGAATCCTCTCTTTTTCTTGCAATTGCATCCTATGAAAAATCTGCCTCTCTTGACCCGCGAAATCCCAAATTGCAAAACTCACTTCTTGGAATTTACATGGGCCTGCACGAAGATTTCCAGGCCCGGGGCAAGGCAGAGCCATTCTGGCTGGAAGAGGCGGTATACAAAAAAATTCTGACTTTGTCGCCCAATAATCCTTTTGCCCTGAATAATCTTGGCTACCTCTACGCTGAATACGGAGTCAACACTGCCATTGCCCAGGAACTCTGCCAGAAAGCTGTCGACCTGAGCCCAGACAACCCGGGATTCAGAGACAGTCTTGGTTGGGCTGCCTTCAAAAACCGTGATTACCGCAAGTCCGAAGAAGAGCTGAAAAAGTCTCTGGCCATGCGCAATAATGGCCACGACCCGCATTACCATCTAGCCACCCTGTATTACGCAACCGAAGAACTGGCAAAAGCAGAAGAATACTACCGTCTTGCCCTGAAATTCAAACCCGATTCGGCAGAAAGCCTCAACAATCTTGCCTACCTTCTGGCCGAACAGAACCGCAAAATCGATGAAGCCGCTTCAATGGCTGAAAAGGCGGTCAAGCTTGAGCCGGGCAACGCCTCCTATCTCGACACACTGGGATGGCTCTTATACCGCGCCGGCAAGACTGACCAGGCGCTCGCAACATTGCTTAAATCATCTCAGATGGCTCCTGGTCAGGGTGAAATACTTATGCATATCGGTATTGTTTACCTGGATAAAGGGCAGTTTTCTACCGCCCTCGATTATCTGCGCCAGGCTCAAAAGGCTGATCCAAATCTGAAAGAGACTGAATCAGCCATTTATATGGCATTGAGACTCAAGGGATATTACACTTCTCTATCAGAATACCACACCATGTTCGGAGAGAAAGCTGACCGCGACAGAGTATGTCATATACTTACCGGAATTTCACAGTTATACCAGGAAGAAAAACAGTACGACAAAGCAATCGATTACACAAAAATGTGTGCCGAAGTCAGAAACGGGAAAATTTCTCTGAAAGAACCCCTTTTCAGTTTCTACAGCCTTCCTGAAAAGGTGGCAGAAAAAGGCAATGAAACCGCTGCTGATCCAGAACTCCCAACCACCACCATTGCAGCAGATGAAGAAATACCGGCCGGCGAACCAACCGAAAAAGTTGAAGAACTTGAAAAAATTCCTGCTAACCCTGGCTTCCCCCTTGTTATAAACATCGGGCCCGACACTTTCAGAATCGGCAAAAGGTGGGTAACTGGCCTTGAATCGCTCGAAGGCCTTAGTTTTACCTTTTTCATCAAACATCTACTCAAACCAGCTCGAGAACTTATTCTGCGCATTGAATCCGGGAGCCAGAGCGGCAACAGTCTAATTGCCATGGTGGCAGGTTTTTTCAGGCGGTTGAATACAACCATAACTGAAACAGGAAATCCTGACCAACTTATTATCAAGTTTGGCAGAAAGCAGTTATTCATCGTAGCAGATCAACACGCAATTTATCTTTTCCCCAACCAGATTACCGAGCCACAGATAATCGAACAGCTCAATGAGATTTGTCCACATTATGACGACATGCTCGGTTCAGTTTTTTATGACTGGAACGAATTAAAAAAGCAGATTCCCGAACTGTTGAAGCCATTTATATCAAACCCCATGTCACCATTCATCAAGTCGGTCTCGCGCTATTCTTACAACAATGGCACATTCAGCGAATTTTCGCTGCTGACCACCGGCAAAGAAGAAGACAACAGTTTCGTGCAGAAATTCGCCCGCAGATTGTTTTCTTTCAAAGTTCAGGCCGCTGAAATGGGAGTTGATGCCACGATCAAGGTCAGGGGCGATGCTGACCTGATTTATCTGTTAATCGATTTTAATGGAGTCGGTCAGGTTATTCAAAAAAGATTGCCGCCCATAATTCGACAGATACTTTTGCGCCTGTCTCAAACTGTTTTTTCCCGCCATCTGTGCTTTATCAACCGCATGTTTTTCAACCCGGATGCAGAAAATACCTGCCCTGCCGGTGGGAAGATTGAAATAGACCCGGTATCGGGCTTAATCAGATGTAACATACATAAAGATCAACCGGCAATTCCGGTTTTCTTCAACGAAAAAGACCTCTGTAACTTTCGCCGAAAACTTATTGAAGACATTTTGAAAAACAGACCCCAAAAGCCCAACCAGACTGAAAGCAACGAAAATTTGCCAAATGACATCATGAAGGAGTATAATGTTCCGGGATGTCCTGCTTCTGGAACATGGAAAATTGACGAAAAAGGTAAAATTAATTGTCCAGAGCACGAAAATTGAGTTTGCATTTTAGTCGCAAATGTTCTATTAAATAAAGAAACCAATTGGAGGTAAGAAAGATGCCTGCTATAAACATTCAAGACAACATCCTTCAGTATCTTAAAGACGAGAAAGAATTGGTTAAGATCTTTCTCATGAAGGGCTTTCAGATTCAAGGAACCGTCATCGATTTTGACACATTCGTGATTTTGCTGGAATCTGAAGGAAAGAAACAGTTGATCTACAAGCATGCGGTTTCTACCATTCAATTGCCCGACAATTACGCCGGCGAAGGCTGAAGTCTTAATCACAGAGAGCCGCTTTGAGCGGCTCTTTTTTATTTTCCCCCATTGCAGATGTGGTAAAACAACGCAGGTAACTATTCTGAAAACCTGCAAAGCTGCGCAAATTTTGAACAAGAATCATTCCTAACTGTATAAATATTTATCAAAACCGGCTTTGCCCGGCAAAATCTGTCTAAAATAGCAACAAAAGAGCCCCAAAAAGTTGGCACATCAATTGCGTATATATGCGCAACGCTGCACGACTTATTCGTCAGTTGTCTTCAATCATTCCTTTCCTTGATCAAGGCTACATAATGTGGCCTTTTTTTTTGCCCGAAAAATGGTATATTCTTGTCAACTCAATACCAGGAAATCTTATGCATAAATATTTTTTGGCCATCATGATTCTTCTGCTCACCCCCATCCTGTCATTTGCCGCCGGGCGCGATGATCTGGTTGGTCTCTGTTATCATCAGGTCGAACCCAAAGCAAGTGGCAAGTTTTCCCTGTCTACCGAAAAATTCAGGGCTCAGCTGCAATATCTGAAGAATCACAATTTTGTCTCGCTGAACTCTGATGATCTTGAAAACATCTATTTAAAAGGTTCTCCGATGCCAGCTAATGCGATTCTGATAACCTTTGACGATGGCTATAAAACCGTTTTTGACTATGCCCTGCCAATAATGCAGGAATTTGGTTTCAAAGGGGTTGTCTGCATTTACCCATCATTCATCGGCGCAGGAAAAGCAATGAGCTGGCAACAGCTTAAGCGCCTGCTGGAACTGGGATGGAGTGTTGAGTCCCATTCGATGACTCATGCCAATCTGGCAAGCAAGGCTGACCAGCCCATGGCGGAGGAAGAATTCTTCAAGAAAGAGATTGTTGCCCCCAAGCAGATAATCGAGACTAAGCTTGGCAATCATGTCAAATTTATGGTCTGGCCTTATGGATGCTATACGACCCGCACGATTGAAGCGGCCAAAAAAGCAGGCTATATTGGCGCTTTGACAGTTGACGGAGGAGCAACGGGTAAAACCGAATCGCCATTTCAGATCAAGCGTCAAGTTGTGTATGCCAGCGATGATATGAATAAATTTCTGATCAGACTTGGCATGCGAGCCATCAAAATCGATGAGCACCACCCGGCACCCGGGCTTGTTACCAGCAATCTTGCCACTTTTTCCTGCCGACTACCCGAGCTTACAGATTATTCTCCTGAAAAATTTGTTTTAAATGCTAAATTGACGGGCCATAAAACCACCTTCAGCTTCGACCCGCAAACCCGCATTCTTTCAGGAACAATCAGCGGCGAAGCAAAGCCGGGCAATCATTTTTTTGACGTGTATCTTCGCGACAAAAAAACCGGCATTACCGGGCAACACGGCTGGCTGTTTACGGTAAGCGGTGGAAAAACCAGAAATTCGTATTAGAACTTGTCGAATTCTTTTTCCGAGATACTTTCATCAGAGAAAGTCAAAAGATTGTGAACTGCCGGCACCTCGATGACCTTGAAAGGATTGGCCAGGTTGGTGTTATCCCAGATGCGGCGGCGCAGGATATTCTGCCCCGTGTGGGCACCGTTTAGAAAATAATCGGGCTTTTTGGCAGCAAGCCTTACCACTCCGCCATAAACGCGCTGGATAATAAAACCGGGCTTTTTCATATATTCAAGAAAGCCGGCATTGCCAATTTCATCATCGACTTTATCAGGACTGTTGCCGATTTTCCATTTTGCACTGCGCCAGGCTGAACTAACCAGGTTAGCATTGATGGTAATTTCGGGAATATATAAACCATCATTCGGATCTTTTACCGCTTCGATAAACAGATGCTGCATCAAACCCATGGCCCCGGCAGTCGGAACCGGAGCTTCAGCTTCCTCTTTTATTGCCTGGGTCCAGGCCAGATTGAAGATATGGTCCTGTTCGCTAACCGTCAGGTCGCCGACATCACGCACTGCAAGCTTAAGGGCATCGATAATATCGTTTCTGACCTTATCATCTTTGATGCCAAAACGCGGTTTATCGCCGGCCCCAGGGGTAAAGAAGCTGATTACGTCTTCCATATTGACCGAATACGCACCTTCGCCGTTGTTATTTTTATTGTCATATAACCATTTGATTGTGCCATAACGTGCCATAAAATCACCATTCGGGCCAATTTCGCCAAGGCCGACCAGAGATTTTCGCTGACGCTGGTCGACCGGGCAGACGTGGTCTTTTATTTCAGCCTCAACTTCGGTGGTAGAGGGGTGCAGAGCATAAGCAAGGCAATAGAGGAAAAACGGTTTAATTTCATTGGCGGCGAAAAGGGTCGGGCGGGACATATCGATGAAAACCCGGCCTTCAGACATGACCAGAGCACCAACTTTACTGCCTTCTTTGCCATTTTCGACCTTGAATTTATATTCAAAAAAATCATTATCTGCATAAATCTGCGGAACTGCCGGGCTTTGATTGAAATCACCGGCTATTACGATGTCTTTTGTACTGTAAATGGTAATCGAGCGATCCGGACATCCCCAGACCCGCAAAGGCACTTCAGCATAGACCAAAAGTTTTTTGCCATTGCGCTCACGAAAAATCTCAGGGTCGTCAGAAGTTGATTTATAGTCTAATTGTGGGCCACTGCTATTCTCACCATCATTCTCTTCATTATCATTACCGGTACTGCTCGTCGAGCTGGCCGGCTTACTGGTTTGAATGCAGCGAAACCCGGCAAAATCAATATCAACGTATTTGCTTGAAGTATCATAGGGATTTCGATAGTTGCCATATGGCAAAGTACCTTCAACAATGGTTATGCCAGAGCTTTTTTTATACTTATCGGCCCAGAATTTCAGGCGTTCACGGGGCAATCGGCTGAATTTGATCGGATGCCCGCCGTGAGCACCATCGACAAGAAAACCATCGTGAGTTTCAAATTTGTTGATATGCACAGAATCATTCTGCGCAGTCAGCATCATTTTCCGGTCATCGGAAAATGAGATCCGGGTGTCTTTCAAAGCCCTTATTAATCCAGGGGTTTCAATCTTTTCCATCTCAATAAATTCCGAACCTTTGCATGGGCCACCTGCAGTGTTAAATGTTATCCAGTTATAACCGTAGATTCTGCTTTCCTTGATTTTGTTTTCGCGGTCGAGGTATGGGCCGAGCGCGCCGAGATCAAGCAGTTCGCCGTCGTAAAGAAGGTTTTCAGTAGCCGGATAACGCCGCTCAATCTGAGCGGAAATTTTTCGACAGGTGTTTTCACTGATGCCCCAACCCCCACCGACTTTAACAACGATCTCTACTTTGGTGAACATCTCTGATTCGCGCAAAGTTCGGGTTTTACGATTTTCTCTGGTGCTGTAGAAGGGGGCTACTTTGCATTTGAACTGGCCATATTCACAGCCCCCACTGTATATTCCTGAAGATACGCCACTGACAAAAATGCCGCCCATTTCGCCCAGAACCGAATTGCGCTTTTTATTCGGGGTTACCCAGCGTTCTTCTTTACGTTCTGAATAGTACCTATGGGTAGCAAAACCACGATCGGCATTGAGTTCAGCAACGATACAATTCAAAGCGGCTTCACCCAGGCTGGTAGCCAGATAGCGGCGCACTTCTTTAGACTGCAACTGGCTTTGCCCTGATTTTACCCGACCAAGAATTGAAAAAAGAATTACCAGAATAAGCACGAAGCCAATTACAACAAGATAGCCCGAACCTTTTCGTTGATTAATCATTGATTTACAAAAATCTCTTTTCCGCGTTTGTAGAAACAGGTGTTGAGGTTGATGTTGTATACCTGACCAACTTCGTAATCTTTACGGTCACGCTCGATGACCATGTTCAGGTGAACCAGATCATTTCCGGTGCCAGACTCATAAATCGGCCTGGGAAGAACTATACGGTCACCGGCTCCGCTGACATTAGATGGTTTGAATGGCTTTCTTACGATTCTGTAGACAATCAGATCTCGAATATTATCCACTATTTCCTGGCGTTGAACCGTCTTTTTCCCGGACTTTTCTTCAATTGTGGCCGTTCTGATCAGCTTAAACCTGGGAATTGACTTTGATTCAGGGTTTGGAATCTTTTCGAGATTGTATACGATTTCTCTTCGTGCTGAAACCTGCCCCCCCAGCGGTGAATCAAAGGCTATTGCGGGGTCAAGCTCAGTACTCACAACCTTTAAGATAACTCCGGTTTGGGTGATCAACCCTGCAACTTTTTCACCGAAAACCGGAACCGGTTCCAGAATTGAAGTGGCCTCTCGAATATCATTTCCCATAAAGGTCATAACTTTTCGAAATGAGTCGTTAACCTGCATGAATTCTATCGACTTGGTTACGACCTCAGCCTGGGAAAAGAAAATTCTATAAGCAAAATAGATGATCAGCGTCATGACAAAGACGGCGATCAGCATTTCAACCATGGTAAAGCCTGTTTTAACTTTTTTTGCTTTCATTCAATTCATATCCGCAATCGTGGTTTTGAGAACGAATGGCTCTGCCTGGGCACCGTCAATGGTTTTCCAGTCAACCTTTACTTTAAGAAGTTTTAGCCCAACCGGACGATCTTTGTCTTCTTTTGCAGGAACATTTATTATCTCAATTTTTCGAAGGTACTTAATGCCGCCCGATTCAAAAATCGGCTCAAAACTGTCATGCGGGCCTGAACTGGTGTTAAGATCTGTTTCCACACTGTTTTCTCCCGCATCGGCATCATCGAGAAGGCTGAAGGGTGCAGACTTAACAACCTCTACCGCCTGCTGAGCATAGGCAACCGCAATGCTGTAATCGCGCAATCTCCTGGTCTGGCCCATTCCGCTGGAAAAAATTATGGCAAGCAGAAAGAGAATAGACAGCAGAAGAATGGTGATCAGCAGTTCAGGCAGGCTGTAACCTTTGCAAGCCCGTGCTCTGGCCATTTTTTTCAATTTGTTTTGCTCCGGAATCAATCGATCCAAACCTGATTGAGATTTGCCCTTATATAAGGTATCATTAAAAGAGTATTTGCGTAAACAGGCAAGGAGTATAAGATGAAAATTTTCGGCAGATATATCAGAACAGCGGTTTTTACCTGCGCCACAGTATTGATCAGTTCTGTAGTCTCAGCCGCAGGATGGGTTCATGTTGCCCCTGCCGGGAATAAAACTGAGCTCATTGAAAGCATTAATAGCAATATTTGCGCAAATATTCTGCGGCTCAATGCGGCAACCATGTACTTTTAAGCTATGGGTCAGAACCCCTGAGTCTTGTTGAATGGCAGAAGAACACAGCTTTAACGACAACGTAATGGCGTATCTATTAAGTCTTGCCAATGTACTGGAAATTGACGTATTCTCTGCGATGGCTGCAAAAATGCAGAAAAACCGAAAAAAATATCCGGCTGAAAAATTCAACGGAACCTGGGAAAAATCAAAAGTCTGAGAAGTCGAGCACATGAAAGAGTTTATCTGGTCATGGATATTCTGGGGATCACTGGTTTTCTGTACCCTTCTTTCAACCAGTCTGGTCATAGCCTACTGGCTTTATTCGACCGCTCCGGGCAACCCCCACACTCCTGTTTTCGCCTCAGGTTTTGGCTTCAGCATGGGATTTTTCGGCCTTGGCGCCCTTCTCGTTTTTGCTTTTGACCGGTTTTCCAAAAAAAACCTGATCTTTAAAGAAGTCGAAAACGAATTTTTCAACAAAGTTATCAGGGAAATGCCCTTCTTTTTCTTTGCAGTGCTCTATTTTTTCAGCCTGTCCGTATATATGGGAATGTTTCTGATGGTTCTTTCATATATCGAGACCGCCTGCAGCTGATCGTATGCGAAAAAAGCTCCGCCGGATATTTCGAAAATTCGATACTTATCAGTTATTGTCAATTCTTCTTCTGATCTTTCTATTGTGGTTTTCTATCGACGGTAAACCATCTGAAGTCCGCATCGGAATAGTATTGCCATTGAGCGGTGCCAACTCCGCCCGCGCGGCGTCACATGAACGCGGAATCAAACTTGCAGCCGAGCACGTCAATAAAAGTGGCGGCATTAACGGGAAAAAGCTGACTCTTATATCGCGCAACAACGATGAGAATCAAGCCCAAACGGCCATCAACATGAGAGATCTGATTTATGAACATCAGGTAACCGCGGTAGTTGGTGGCATCAGCCCGATCAATTCAAGAATTATTCAACAATATTGCGAAAAAGCACAGGTTCCTTTCCTGACCGGACTGTGCACGCATCATGAGCTTACCGAAAACAGCAGCGATTATACTTTCAGAAGCATAACTGACGACAAAAAGCAGTTTGAAGCCATCTGCGAATTTTCAACCAGACGTTTCCATGCTCGAAAACCAGCCCTGATTTTTGATCCGGTGCTGTTCGGCCAGGAAAGCGCCCAAAAATTCATTGAAACTGCCCTGAAAAATGGCCAACAGGTCGTTGCCGCGGTTTCATATAGCTCGGGAATCATTAATTTCCGCAAGCAGCTTGAAACTTTAAAAGCCACAAACCCCGATGCACTGGTAATCATTGCCCCCCCACTTGAATCTGCCATGATTTTGCGGCAGGCACGCGAAAACAGGTTTATGAAGCCAATTCTCGGAGTTAACCCCTTTTCATCAAACGAGTTCATCGATTACGCCGGCATCTATTCTGAAAGCACCATCTGTACACTGCCATTCAACCCTCGCATGGGTGGGCAACGTGCCGATTACTTCCTTTCGGAATTTCTTGAAAAATTCGGAGTGCCTGCAGATGCTGACGCTGCAATGGGATATGAGGCCATTATGCTTCTGGCCCTGGCACTGAAAGCCGGCGAATATGACCGTCAAATGGTGAGAAATTATCTGGCCTCGATGCATGGCTGGGAAAGCATTACCGGGTCTGGAGGATTTGACCAGAACGGCAATCAGGTAAGACCAGCGGAAGTCGCAATAATCAAAGATCGACAGAAAATTCCAGTCAATCTGGAGGAACTGTTTTGACCAGCAACACCAGAAATTACTCACATGCGATCTTCTGGCTGACCATTTTGGTTGTTACTGCAGCTTTGTTCCTGTTCAGCGAAAGTACAACCGCCCCCACCGCGTCTTCGTCTCCCACAAGACCCCCGATAACCGACTCTACTGAAGCCCGCTCCGATACTTCGGTGGCCAGTCGAAAAATCAGCAATGATGGACAAACCGATAAAGGAAGCATTGCAATCCCTTTCAGCCCGATGATCGCCTGTTCGCGGGTCAATGATATGGTCGTTGACAGCCGAGGAACCCTCTGGATAGCCACCGAGAATGGGCTGAACGCTTTAAACAACGGCGAAATGAAAGAATTCAGCGAAAGCAAAGGCACTTTTCCTGCCCCTCAGGCCGAATGCCTGGCGTATGACGGGCAAAAGCTATGGGTTGGAACTCTGTTTGGCCTCTTTTCCATGACCAGATCAGGTCGAGTTGAAAAGCACACAGCAATCAGTCAACCAGGCGGCGATTTCATCCTGGACTTGAACTGGGACGGAATATCTCTCTGGGTGGGCACCCATGCCGGCGTTGCTTTCATGGAAAAAGAGGATAGATTTACCCTTATTGACCAACAGGTTAGCAATGGCGGGCTGCGAAACAACTGGTGCCAGAACATCATGAGATTTTCGGCATGGTTTGTGGCAGCCCATGATAATGGCATCAGTTTCTGGAACACCGGCTTCAAAGCAGCAAACCCGGAATTCTGGAAAAACATCGACAGTGGCCGCTCAGGGATTATCAGACCGATAAACGACATGACTTTCGATGGTCGCCATATATGGATAGCCACTTCAAGAGGAGTGCTGTATCTGACCACTCCGCTTGAAAAATTGTTTTCAGAATCCGTTTCAAATTTTGTTAATTACACCACCGTTCATGGCCTGCCAGACAACCGCATTAATGCAATTTTAGCCCATCGTGGCGCAGTATGGCTTGGCACCGGCAAAGGCCTGGCAAGAATCAGCGAAGATAAAATTCAAACAATCATTCCAGCAGATGGCGGCTCATCGCCAAAAATTCTTGCTCTGGCGGCAAGTGGCGATATTCTCTGGCTGGGCACCGACCGCGGCGTTCAGTTTGTCAACACGGCAATGGTGAAATAATGGTGAAATAATGGTTAATCTTGAGATAAACAAAGAAATAGAAAGCCTGAGAGACGAAATCAGACGACACGAGCATCTGTATTTTGTCAAAGCCGCCCCCGAAATATCTGACCGCGAATTCGACGCGCTGATGCACCAATTGATCGAAATGGAAAAACAATATCCGGAACTGATTACCCCTGACTCTCCCACACAAAGGGTTGGTGAAGCGGTAACCTCTTTCAACACGGTTAAACACAGGGTTCCAATGATGAGCATAGAAAATTCCTATTCGCTCAACGACATCAGCGACTGGCTTGTGCGCCTCGAAAAACTGGCTGGTCGGTGTGTTTTTCCAGTGGTAGCCGAATTGAAAATTGATGGTGTTTCCGGGTCTTTTCATTACCAGAATGGCCATTTAAAAGCCGCGGCAACTCGTGGAAACGGCATCGAAGGCGATCTGGTCAGCGAAAATGTTAAAACCGTAAGAAGCCTTCCTTTAAGCATTTCCTCTCAGCTAGATATGGATATTCGCGGTGAAATCTACACGCCCCGATCAATGCTGGAAAAGCTCAACCAGGACAGGATTGCCGATGGCGAAGAGCCGTTCAAGAACTGCCGCAACCTGACTGCCGGAACTATTAAGTCGCTCGACCCGGCCGTAGCAGCTTCAAGGGGCCTGCAGACCATGGTTTATGGAATTGCTCAGGCATACGAGCTCGGTTTCAAAACTCACAGCCAGACCCTTGAATTTCTGGCAGAACAGGGTTTCAAAACCAATTATGCCTGGCGATGTTGCCAGTCATTGGAAGAAATCAGTCAGTTCATCGAAGAAATTGATCAGAAAAGGCGCAGCTACGATTTTGATATTGACGGCGTGGTGTTGAAAATTGACGATCTAGCCCTGCAACAGGATCTGGGGGTTACCAGCAAATCACCTCGCTGGGTTGTTGCCTACAAATATCCACAGGAGCGCGCCATTTCAGTGCTTCGGCAGGTAATCTGGCAGGTTGGACGCTCACAGCTGACTCCGGTTGCCGTTCTTGAACCGGTTGAGCTGGGCGGCACAACTGTTTCGAGGGCATCTCTTCATAATATCGACCAGATCAGAGAAAAAGACATCAGGGTCGGCGACCGGGTAATCGTCGAGAAAGCCGGCTACATCATTCCTTATATTGTGGCCTCAATTACTGAAAGCCGTGATGGCAGCGAAAAATTGATTGAGCCTCCCCTTGCCTGCCCCGAATGCGGGGGGCCGGTCACTATCGGCACTGCCGATCAGGAAGGCGGCACTACTCAGGTCAGCTGCAACAACCCGGGTTGTCGCGGCGTGGTAGCAAGAAAGCTTCAGCACTTCATTACCCAGATGGAAATCGAGAATATCGGACCTCAGTTGATTGAGCAATTACTCGAAAAAAATTTCATCAACCGGGTTGAAGACCTTCTAAGCCTTGATTTTGCCACTCTTCTCAAGCTTGAGCGCATGGGGGAAAAGTCGGCCGAGAAGATTGTCGGCAATATAAGCCGGGCTGCCAAGGCCAGGCTTGGTCAGGTTATTGCCGGTCTTGGCATTGCCAATGTTGGGATTGTCATAGCTGACAAGATTGCCGATTTTTTTGCCCGGTCTTTTACCGCCTTCTGCACCACTGATCGTGATTCTCTGATGAAAATCGATGGAATCAGCGACCGGGTTGCCGGCAATATCATCGACTACCTACGGTCAGATGAGGGTAAGACCCTTATCGAAGCATTACAGAAATGGTGGCAGGGCCCCGAAGAAAGCGGCAGCGGGCAAACCATTGAAAACCGGCTGAATGGCCAGACTTTTGTGGTTACCGGCGAAGCAGAACTGCCTCGCAAGACCATCGAAAAACTGATCAAGGGTTATGGAGGCAACGTAAAATCATCGGTCTCAAACAAAACCAGCTATCTTCTCATCGGGTCAAAAGAGACTGAAGATTTTGATTCCAGCAAAAAAAGCCGGGCCCTTGAATTGAAAATTCCCATTATAACTGAATGGCAGCTATTTGAGATGGTTGGTACCAACATTGAAGAAGCAAAAAATAACTGGTAATATCAGCGAAGTTTTTGCCTCAATTCAGGGCGAAGGCTTGTTTATCGGCACCATGCAGCTGTTTGTAAGGCTGGCGGGTTGTTCTCTCAAATGCAGGCGCTGCGAGCTTCCCGAATACCAGCAGAATCCTGAATCGTTTTACATAAGACCATGGCCAGGCCTCAGAAGTCACCGCATGGCAAATCCGGTCACACCCGGCAAGTTGATGCAGAAAATCGACAGCCTTTACCGGTTCGAAGACTTTTTCTGCGTTTCTATCCTGGGCGGGGAGCCTTTAGAGCAGCCTGATTTTCTTGCTGAACTGCTGCCACACTTTATCAAAAGGGGAATTCCGGTATTCATAGAGACTTCGGGACTACTGCCCGACGAATTTATCAGACTGTATGACCTGTTCAGCTACTGGTGCGTCGATCTGAAAATTTCACGCAGCTGGGGCTTCAATGGCAAACTGCGGAGAAAGCACGAGAAAATTATCGCCAAGGCAGACCCGCGCTCGACCTACTTCCGAATTCTCGTCGATGCAAACGATGACTCAGAGGCAATCTTAGAACAGATTCGCGGCCTTAATTTTTCACGTTTCAATCTTGTGGTTCAACCATTTGCCTATGCCCCATCGCACTTCAACGACTGGGATACCAATACAATTCTTGAATGGATCAATCTTTTCAGACCTTTTTTCCGTGAGGTCAGATGGGTACCTCAGGTTCATAAACTGTTGCGAATTATTTAGTTTTACTGTATGTTAATCTGCAAGTTTATTTTCAAACCAAGCCATAAGAAATCGGTGAAATTATGTCTTTGAATGACAAGCTATTCATACCCAAAGAAACAGTCTGCCCGATATGCGAGAAGACTTTTATCCGCTATCTGCTGAAAAAGAAACAATTCAGCCTTGATAAACGCGACATCGACTATCGTCCCACCTATCTCGGCTCGATTAATCCAAGGTTTTTCAACATCTGTGTCTGCCCTCATTGTCTCTATGCCGGGGAAGATAAATACTTCTGCCCGTTGATGAATGCTGAAGAAACACGACGAAAAGCCCTGCTCGACATCCATCGCTCCCAATGGGATGCCAACAATCGTGTCAGAGCAGCGTCAAGCGGCCAGCAGATCTGGAAAGACGTTGAATCGGAAAAGCTCAGGGAGCTAACTCCAGCCAACATAGCCATTCTGCGCAAAATTTCTCCGTTGTTGAGTAAAGTGGCAGCCAATCTGCTTGCAAAAAACCAACCATTAAATGAGCTGCAGAAACAATGCGACCTCGATACCGTCATTCGCCAATGGGAACTGGCTGCTATATGCTACAAAGCCAGAAAAGCCAATCACCGAATTCTTGGCTACACCTATCTGAATGCGGCATGGACAGCTCGTGATGCTCTTCAGATGGCGACCACCCCCGAAGATAAGGAAAGGTTCGCAGCTTATGAAAAAGCTTATCTGACCGAAGCGGCAACTTTTCTAACGATCACCAATATGGCTACCAGCGTTGAAGACGCCTTCCTGCCTGATGGAACCCGGGTGCCCAAAGAAAACATTCCCCAGTCAAGGGTTTTTGAAATCATGTATATCCTAGCTGGTGTTTATCGGCTTCTTGGCAAGATGGAAGAAAGCAACAAATACCTCGAACAGATCATTTACGGCAGCCAGAACGCGCAGGGCATCATTCTCTGGTTCGTGAATCAGGCCCGCGAAATGCGTCAGGATGAAACCGCTCAGAAAAATCTTCCCATACCTCAGGATGACCCTGAGGAAGAAGATGAGTATTAAATCCTTAAAAACAGCCCGACTTGGTGGTATTAAGACCATGGTCGGGCTTTTTCCGCTTTCGGCAGCTTTGCTTGCCAGTGTTTTTTTGAACGGCAGCCTTAACCAGCAAAAGCAGGAAGAACTGTTTAAAAGTGCCTGTGAAAAACTCAGCCGGAATGATTATGAAAATGCCCTGAATTTTTTTCAGCAGTCTCGCGAAACCTTCACTTTTACCCTTAAGATTTTTCGAATTTTCAAACAGAACAAAGATTATTTAAATTCTTCCGATATTGAAGAAAAAAACTCTGGGGAATTCTGACAAATTGAGCGAGAGATTCAACCCTCACCATATGCAGAAGCTTGCAGGCAGATGGCCTGTTTCGCCAGGATTTTCAGACCTGTCGATGGATATTATGCACAGGTTTGAGCAAAGCAATGAAGGCAATTTTTCCATGATTCCCGACCCGCTTGTCAATAATGGACAGATTGAAGATGAATTGCTGGCGGAATATGGTTATGATGCCGGTCGCCTGGCAAAAATCATTGCCCAGAACGAGACGGTGGCAGTTTCTCACCTTGACAGCGCTTTTCGCTGGCTTGCCGGACTTTTTCAAAAGCGCCCATCGTCGTCGGACTTTTCCCCGGCAATCTGGTTTGAGGCTTTTCTTCAGGCCTGCGACAATGTTTTAACCAGAAAAAAACCGCACGCAGCATTAGCCCTGATTCGCAGAGCTTCAAAAATTTCATGGCCATCAAACGGTATGTCGGAAAAAGCGTTGAATCTCGCCGCCTGCTGCATTTATCCATTCGCTCCGGTTTTTGCATTATCAATGATCAGCCGGCTTCACGAAGCATATAACATCAAACAATTGCTTGAATTTTTCCCCGACTGTCTGCCGGTAAGATTTGCCTCAGAAAAAGGAGGCTGGCATTGGGGGGTATTCGATCGAAACTGCTTTTCAAGCGACCCTGTTTCATGTTTTTCAACCTGCAAATGGGTGAAATCGGCTGCCAGAGGAAAGCCAATCAAAGCTGAAGAAACAGAGAAAGGCTGGCTGCTATGCTTGAACTGACAGAGCAGGAAATGCGCCAGGGCAGAGTGCTGGCTGCTTTGCCTCTGGTTTTCGGTTTGATCTGGAGTATTCTTGCCCCGGGATTGGTTCAGCTTTCAAATGCGGTACCGGCGGGAAAAGCATCGATTTCAATTCCAGGCCTCGACCGCCCCGATCAGCCAGTGGTGGTTGAAAATCATAATTTTAAACCAGATCATGTGTTCATCAACAATGCAACTTTTGAACAATTGCTGGTTTGCCCCGGAATCGGAACCGCAACTGCCCGCAACATACTTCTTGAAAGAAGCTATGGCCAATTTGCCGACTGGCGTGATCTGAACGACCGGGTTAAGGGAATTTCAGAAACAAAAATTGAAAAACTACGAGAAGCGGGGGTCAGATTAAACCACGAAACACCCTGAAAAACCAATGGGCAAAAAAGAGGAAAGAGCGTCGATAAAACTGGCCAGATTCGAGATCTTACCGATTTTTTCGGTAATTTTTATTCTTGGCCTGCAGTTTTCCCAGCTCAGCGACACTGATCTTACGATTCTGTATTTTTTCCTGACCGCCGGAGCCATTCTGATTTCCTGGTTCTACCGGGTAAACCAGAAATTTTCATTTTTTTTCCTGATTTTCGCCGGGTTCATGTCAGGAGTTTACTATGGCAATCTTCGCATTTCACCAGCAGTTGATTCTGGAGAAATGAGGCTGTTTGACCAGAGTCAGGGAACGATGACCGGCGTTTTTTCAGGAGAATACAGGATTTTTCGCAGCGGCCGTGTCAGTCTCAGGTTGCGCAACTGCACCTTTAACACCGCCTCGCAGACAATTTCAATTCCGGGAAGAATTCCATGCCGGGTAAAGAGCACCGACCTGATTCCTGAGCCCGAGCAGGTTTACCGCCTGACGGGAAAATTGCAGTTCAGCACCGGTCAGCGCTACCCGAGCTTTGCCGCCACCAGCATCGAGCATATCAGCAATCGTTCACCGCTACATGAAATTGGCGGAAAACTTCAGAGAAAATTACGCGACGGATTGAACTCTGTTTTGCCTACGAGACATGCGACGGTTGTCGGCGGTCTTCTGCTTGGCGACACGAGCCAGATCAAGCTTGAAGACAGAACTCTTTTCAGAGAAACAGGCGTTTCTCATCTGCTTGCAGTTTCTGGCCAGCACCTGATGGTTTTAAGCATGGTTATAGCGGCTATCCTGCATCTTGTCAGAGTTCCGCCGGTTTCGCGCAGCATTCTGATCTCTGCTTTTCTCATCGTTTATGCGTTTGCAACATCCGGTTCACCTTCCATTGTCCGCGCTCTGATCATGTACATATCTGTCGCTTTCGTTCTGCATTTCGAATCGGCCCCTTCTTCAATCAGGCCCTTGAGTATCGCCGCCCTGCTCATTCTTTTTTATGACCCGTCACAGGTTGCCGAGCCATCATTTATTCTTAGTTTCAGCGCAGTTGCAGGTATTGTGCTTCTACGACCGATGTTTGAAGATTATCTGCAGCGGATTCGTCTGCCATTACTTCTATCAAGATACCTTGCGGTGACATTTGCCGCCAATCTGGCGGTAATTCCCTTTTCGTCTTACCTTTTCGGTGGTTTTTCGGTGGTTGCAATGCTGGTAAACCCGGCAATAATATGGGTCTTCTCAATCATTCTGCCGGCCAGCTTCATTATTGGCGTGGTTTCGGCAGTTTCAGGCTCAACCGGGCTCTTCCTTGCTCCAGGCCTTTCACTCCCTCTCGATGGGCTTCTCAGCTTTCTGGAATGGGCACGCTCAATGCCCGGCGGATTTTACCAGACCGGAAATGTTCCAGGTTTAATGGTCGCTCTGGCTTATGGGGCGCTGCTTCTCTGGGCAGGGCTCTGGAACCGGCGCCTGATTTTAAGCCACAGTCTGAAGGCAGAACCGGTAAGAATAGTAATTTCATCAGATAAATCAACGGAAGAATCAGAAGTCAGAACCCCCAGCACGAAAAACCTTCAGGAATCCTCACGATACGTCGCAGGTCAATCAAGAGAGATTCGAGGTATAAACAGGGAATCGGCAAACATTTTCAAAGATGTTTCAGCCATCAGAAATATTGACAGCTACCTGCTTTCATGTCGAAGAAGATCACTTAAAGGTTTCAATCAATCATTTGACCATGACCTGGATGTGCAGATGCTGAGCATCGAAAATCAGAATCTTTTTCATCAACTGGCAGACCTTGACCGACAGGTTCTGGCGAATGAAGAATTCCGGCTGATGCAAGCCCAGATCTTTCTTCTCGCCCTTGCGGGCGGTGAACTGCTCGGAAGAATTTCGGCCCATCTTTACCCGGAACCCGACCCGGCAGAGTTCTCACTTGACCTGGCAGTAAAAGACCGCTATCTTGCCGTTGCGATTCTCGGCGACCGGTTACTCTCTTCATCTCTGCTCACCCGAACCGGTAGTCAAAATCTGTTGCTGATCCTGTCGCGAGGACAGACGCTTTTTTCAAGAGGCCGGGGGCAACTGCAGCGAATGTTAAAACAAAGTGATAAAGAAATACTTGAACAGCATTTTTCATTAAGGCGCGATCTGCTTGCATGGTGCCACGAGTTCATCGAATACGATATCGAATGGAGAAGACGACTTCAGTCGCAACAGTAAAATGAATTTTGTATTTAAATCAATTATTTTAATTTTTCCTGCAGTATTTCTGCTTCTCATTCCCCAGGCTCCCGATGAGCTTGAAGACATACTGGCAATCGCCTTCATTTCCGTTTCTCTGTTAATCCTGGCGGGTTGTCGTTCGTCTTCAGAAAAACTCAGGTGGGCTGCAAACCACTTTCGCAATAGCCTTGCAATTGCTCTCTTTTCCATGGTCATCTTCGCGTTCTATCCAATTGGCGGCTTTCTCGCCGAACCCCTTTACCTGGAACATTCAAAAGAAAATGCCGATGCAATTTTTGTCATGGCATCCGGGGCAACCGAAGCAGGAGATCCCGGACTGAGCTGCTATCAGCGTGTTCTCCACGGCATCGAACTTTTTAAAGCCGGTAGAGCACCAAGGCTTGTCGTCAGCACCGGGTTCAACCCACGCAACAACCAGGCCGAATCTCGCTGGGTAGCCAGCATTACCAGCCTATGCAGCATACCGCCCGAGCACCTCGATATTCTGGTAAACCCAAGAATTACCACCAGCAAAACCGAGGCCGACTTTGCCCTTGAACATTTTAATCAGCACAAAATCAGGCGGATTCTTCTGGTAACCAGCGGCTCCCATGTTTTCAGATCAAAAAAAGTATTTGAAAAAATCGGCATCGAAGTGCTTCCCGCGCCCTGTCATTCGGTTAAAAGTCTTTACCATTCGATGGGACATGAACTGGTTTCTTTCAATTCAGCTCTTCATGAGTGGATTGGACTGGTATATTACCGGCTGCGGAATTTCATCTGATTTCTTTAACTTTTTTTTCACATTTTTATTTTTCAACTGATTTTAATACGAGACTTAAAAAATTCCAGATCAAAATCGGAGGAAATGAAAATGGCAAGTATGAATCGAGTTATTATCGCCGGTAATCTCGCCCGTGACCCTGAATTGAAAGAAACCAGAAAAGGCAGTTCCATGACCAGCTTTCCCGTAGCCGTCTCCCGCCACTGGAAAAATGGTTCAGGTGAATCCCAGAAACAGACATCTTTTTTTCGCATCGTGGTCTGGAACAATACGGCAGTAAATTGCGCAAAATTCCTGAAAAAAGGGCAGCCCGTGCTGGTTGAGGGTCGCCTTGAAACCAGATCTTTCACCGCAGATTCCGGCGAAACCCGCTATATAACCCAAGTAGTCGGCGATAACGTAACCTTTCTGCGAAAGGGCGGCACCGAATCTGCTCATGCAGACGAACCCTCAATTCTGTAATCACTGTTTGAAAATTCAAACATAAATTGCAATGGGGCTGTATCATAAAACCATACTCGCACAATCAATGAAAATAATACTGATCACAGAAAATATATTCGATAGGGGCAGGCCACTGTTCCGGCCCGCTTCAGACAGTTATAATACGTTTGTTTCTCATGGGTACGGTATAACCTCTCACCAGGTGCCAAGGGCGACCAGACACAGAACCAGATTTTTCTCGAAATTATTTGCGTCCTTTGTGGCTTTGCGCCCTGGTGAGAACTTTTTGTGGCAAGAAATCTGGCAGATACGACTTATTTGAAAACGCTAAAAAAGCCGTAAAAAAAATATTGCGTGCATGTTCTGGCCGTTTATATTTATAATATTGCAATACGGCAAGGCAGCACATGAAAAAACAGTATCGTTTACGCATTTTTGATTTTTTAAATTGCCTGTCAGACATTCTTGACTGGATAAGCCCGGTGTTGAATGATCATCACAAACAGGTTGCCCTGATGGCAATGCGTCTTGCCGAAGCTCTTGAACTGCCGGTTCTTGAACAGAACGAAATCGTCTGCGCCGGTATTCTTCACGATATTGGCGCAATTTCTCTTGCCGAGCGCATGGAAACCATGCGCTTCGAAAATACCACCGGCCAGTCTCACGCAGAACTTGGTTATTATCTGATCAATATTTTCGAGCCCATGAAAAAAGCGGCGGATATGATAAGGTTCCACCACGTCCCATGGGAAAGCGGGAAAGGCAGATTCTATAAAGGGTGGCAGGTACCTCTTGGCAGCCGTATTCTTTTTCTGGCTGACCACATTGCGCTGCTGATTAAAAAAAACCGCGAGATTCTCGGCCAGATCGAAGACATAAAAGCCCGCATTATTCATGAGTCTGATGTTTTGTTTGAGCCGGCACTGGTAGATGCTTTTCTCAATCTGGCTGACCGTGAGTATTTCTGGCTTGACCTGGTATCGCCGCTGATCGGCAAACAGCTTGAACAGTCGGTAAAGCTCGAGGCTATTTTCCTCAACAACCAAGATTTACTCGCTTTTTCAAGCCTGATCAGAAGAATGATCGATTTCAGAAGCCCATTTACCGCCACCCATTCAAGTGGCGTATCTGCGACTGCCCAATATCTTGGCAAGCTGGCAGGGCTGAACGAAAGCGAATGTTTCGAACTCAAAGTTGCCGGTTACCTTCACGACCTGGGAAAGCTTGCTATTCCCACTGAAATTCTTGAAAAGCCCGATAAGCTGACTAACGAAGAATTCAACCTGATGCGGGCCCATACCTTTTACACTTACCGGGTTTTGCAACCCATCGAAGATCTCGCCCAGATAAACATGTATGGTTCTTACCACCACGAAAGGCTCGACGGCACCGGTTACCCGTTCCGGCTTAGCCGTAAGGACCTGCCGCTGGGCTCAAGACTGCTGGCGGTCGCCGATGTATTTACCGCCTTGACTGAAGATCGTCCTTATAGAAAGGGCATGTCGAACGAACAGACGATTCTGATTCTCGACAAAATGGGAGAAAACAACAAACTTGACCCCGAAATAGTCAATTTGATCAAAATCGACCATGATTCGATTAATCAGGCGCGAATTGAAGCCCAGAATAGTTCACGGGATGAATATCGCAAGTTTCTTGCCGAAATTGGTTAAACTACTGGCCTGAATGCCAGGGCCAGATAAATTTTCAAAGCATCTTTCAGCTGACTTTCGCACACCCATTCATCGATTATGTGAGCGCAGCTCTCAATGCCAGGCCCCAGCCCAAGAGTCGGAATTCCCGCCATGCCGGCACTGTACACTCCATCCGTCGAAAATGGCCAGATCTTGCTCTCAATTTCTTTTTCAAAAAAATCCCGACAGATAGAACTCAGGGTGTGAAAAAACTCATGATCGACCGGTGTCTCCCAGGCTGCATGGTCTGATGGCCAGTCACTCGACTTGCCTTTATACGAAGGCTGTCGATAAGTTATCGCTTCTATTTTTGCATCCGGCCACCCGGGCATTGCCTGCAGACGCCGGCTCAGCTCGGCCAGATCGGTGTGAAGTGCCGTTCTTGCGGTTACATGAATTCTGGCTCGATCTGGTACGAAACTGCGGCTTTCAGGCCAGCTTTGAACTGAGGTTGCCACCAGGGTACTGCGTTTCAGCATGTTTTCTGGCGCCAGGCCATGGGTCTGACGCTCATTTTCATCGAGATTTTCAATGGCAAGCAGGGCTCTGGCAATTTTGTAGGCCGCGTTGTCGCCCACTTCGGGCACTGAAGTATGGGCGCATTTTCCGGTTGTTTCAATGTAAAATTCCACTTTTCCGCGCTGCCCGCGCGCAATCTGCATCTGCGAGGGTTCCCCCAGCAAAACCCAGTCGGGCCTGAGATCGAATTCTTCACACAATTCCTTGAAGGCCAGGCCCTCCCCCGCCTCTTCTTCAGTGCAGAAACAGCCGGCAATCAAAGATTGCTGAGTTCCGTCGCCAACTTTGGGAATGAGAGAAACTGCGGTTGCCATCGCAGCCAGAGCACCTTTCATGTCGCAGGTACCCCTTCCGTAAATTCGACCATTTCGACGGGTTGCTTTAAATGGCGGACTTTGCCATGCTTCAGGAGTTTGCGCTTCAACAACATCCATGTGGGCATTGAAAGCAATGATTCTTGTCTGATGCTGCCTGCAGCAGGCAAAAAGTTCTCTGAACCAGTTTTTATCGTGCTTTTTTTGCCCATGAAACCTGCGAAATGCTGCACCGGGCAGTATGGAAACCGCCAATACGCTGCCTCTTTCATCGATTATGGCCGGCACCCCGTTTTCTGACAACCAGTTGCAAAGAACTTTGGCACATTCTTCTTCATGACGACTGTAAGATGGGCAGGCAATGAGCTTTTCAAGCAAACCTATGCAATCGGGAAATTTCTGATCAACAATATGGTTTATGGCAGATTTCAATGCTGACATTTCAGACACATCCTTCCGTTTCACGGGAAACATGAGATTCTATCAGGGCGTGCGCCCGTCGTTATGGCACCTCGCGCAAACCCAGGGGTCAGAATGACAGGCCTGACACTTTTGCGGATTAGTTCTGGCAGCGATGCCATGGCGGTGTTTTACCCAGGCCAGCGTGTGATTTCGAGGCTTGCGTGAATGACAATCGATGCACGAAGACTCTTCATGGCACATCTGGCAATGACGAGGGTCAGAGCGATAAGCTACCCCATGCTTCATTTCGTAATTTCTCGTATGGTCGACGGGCCTTGGTGTCGGGTTATGACACATGACACAATCTTTTTTCACCTGGTCGCCGGTATGACAAACCAGACAATCTTCCATCTGTGACGTGATCTTGTGACCATCGAGGTTTTCCCAGTCGGTAACTCCATGGTGGCAACGGGCGCAATCAAATTGTTCGTGCTTCTTGTGTGAAAAGACAAAGCCTTTTTTAAGGCGTTTGCGGTTTCGCAGGGTTTCACCTGGCTTTTCAAGATGACACAGGGCACATTCACTTTTTTCCCTGGTTTTGAAATGGCATTGCAGGCAGCGTTTCTCGCCCGGCCGTCCAAAAGTATCGTTAATTTCGCCATCACCTGGGGAAAGAAGATTAACTCCGGTTGCAACGATGTTGTTTTTTCGTAAGGGCTGCCAGCCCGGCGGCATCATCGCAAGCCCCGCATCCTGATTTCCCTCACGGTTTATATGGCATTTGCAGCAATTGACCGAGTTCTGGTCGTGGGTTTTATGCGAAAAACGCAGATTGGCATGAGAAACCAGCCGGTCACGGCTGAATGCCGAACCAAGCGATATAACCAGTAGAATAGCCACAATCAGGAAAATTCTATGCAACTGCTACCTCGACCAATCGATTATATTCTACTTTGCCTGCCAGGTTTGTACAAGTCAGAATTTTTGAAAATAAGACCAGGAACGGTTGATTATTTCTGACAACCGGGGCAGAAAAATGAACTGCGCCCTGACAGAGTCATTTTCTGCAGCTGATAGCGCCGGCAGACCGGGCAATTCTGACCATGCAGACCATAAACCAGGGTTTCAATGTCAAAATGCGTCGTTTCAGAGTCAACGCCAAAATCTGGCTGCAGGCTGGCAATGCCGGCATTAACCGCATTTTCTACCACTGTAATGATCTCATGGGTGAGTTTTTTCACCTGCGCCGAAGCAAGGCTGTTGGCCGGTCGATCTGGTCTTATACCGGCGCGGAACAGAGCTTCGTTCGCGTAAATATTGCCAAGCCCGGCAATGACTTTCTGGTCCATGATCAGGCATTTGACTGGCCGGTCGGTTGATTCACAGCTTTTTTTCAGCCATTCGACCGTCAGGTCACCGGAAAATGGTTCAGGCACCTTTTTCGGCAGGCTTTCAACGATTTCAATTACCCCGAAGCGCCTGGAATCGTGGTAACTGAGACATCGACCAGATTTCAGTTGCAGCTGCAGATGTTTGTGCATCTCTGCGCCCAGGGTTTCGCATTCAAGCGTGAAAAAACCGGTCATACCCAGATGAATGTGAAGAAATCGGTCAGTGGCCAAATCGAAGAAAATCGATTTGGCCTGGCGAAAAACCCTTACTATCGGGAGTTTGAACAGACTGCGGGCCGCCGATGAATCTGGCAACGGTTTTCTCAATTTCGGAGAAAACCGTTGCCAGGCAATTATCGCATCACCTTTAAGCTGATGATTCAGGGCCAGGCACAGGGTATTAACTTCTGGAAGTTCGGGCATTTTTACTCCTGGAAAAACAACTCTGAGTCTCAGAATCCAACCTGGGTTTCAAAAAACGCGGTGTTATTCTGAGAAAACTGGGCAACCGGGCCAAGCGATTCGGCACCTTCTCCGTTCGCCTGATAACCAAGAACAAAAGTCAGATAATCGGACTTAACGATAAAAATTTTCGGGGTTACCACATATTCACCGGTAGTAAAGTTGGTAAGACCGTTGAGTTCAATGCGCAGACGGTCGCGGCGGAAATTCTGGCGCAACTGCAGAGAGCTCAAAAACTCAGTCTCTGCAAGCTGAAACGGTGTTTGCGTCTTCAAATCTGGAACATAAGACATCATCACCTGTAGGTTTACATAAAAATTCCGGGGTAGATTCCTGTCTGAGCCAAGCAAAAACGCATACTGGTCGCTGACGAATTTCTGGCCGATCCTGCCATCCTGAAACGATGACCAGGTCTTGTTGCGATTATAGGCAAATTCATAGCGAACCAGCAGTTCTTTGTTAAGCTGCACATTTCCGTTCATGGCTATGGTTTCATCGATTGGAAAAGTGCCGTAGAAGAGCCCGGGCCGGTCCTGGCTGAGCACCGGCATCCTTTCCTTCAGCCGCAGATAATGCAGACGCAGCTCAAATCTTTTGAAAGTCGAAGTAAATTCCACGTGAAACTGCGGATCCCAGCTCGTATCTTCCGAGGCTTTGTAAGTTGCGCCATTGAAAATAATTTCTTTGGCGAGCGCCTTGGAAATCGAATAAGCCCAGCGGCTGAAAATCGAGGGAAACTCGCTGGCATCAAAATAGGGCATATAATGACCCGACAGGCTGAAATGCTCATTGATAAACCAGCTTCCCTTAACCGCCGGAATTTCTTTCTTGTCACGGTCATAATCATTGGCCATGCCATTGTGAAAGCGTCTTGAATTGATTTTATCAACAAAAGAAAACTTGTCGCCACTGCCGATGTTGTCGAGAAAAGTACCGACTTTGAAGCGAAAATCACCACCCTTGAAGCTGTAGTAATTTTCACCTGGGAAAACCGCCCATTTTTTGTTGTTATCTTCGGTGTAATAATTGAAACTGGCTCCAGCCACCAGTTTCTGACCTCTGCCATAGTCACGCTCAAAGTTGAGTCGGCCCTGGTCAAACGATGAAAATTCATTGTATTGCCAGTTCCACCAGCCTGAAACTCTCGGTCTTCTGATTTTTGGGCCATCAGATTTTGAATCACCCCAGTCATCCCATTCATCGGCCCGGGCAGAAACCACCAGCAATGAAAAAAACAGCAGAACCATTACAGCTCTGCCAAAGCCGGTCAAAAACCGCTTTAGAGCGAATTGTAACAGGTTGTAAATCTGCGTGCCTCCTGTATTTCTATTAAAACTATCGGCACAGCCAGAAAAGAATTGAATGCCGAGTCCGTAGAAAAACAGGAATTGCCCAAGAAAAAATGAGCGAATAACTGACCCGAAGAAAAGCTAAAAACAGTCATCTCGACCCATTTTATGGGCTCAATGACCGTTTTAAGAAAATAGGCTTCAGCGCTCCATATTCTGTTTCTGGAATTCTTCGTCTTTCAGTTCGAGGTCATATTTGATTTTTACCGTCTCAAGGGTGGTGCTGGTTCCCTTGACAAGGTCTTTTATCGAAACGTTTTTCGGCGTCCAGATGTTCTCAATCTGTTCGATATTGGCCGAAGTAAGAACCTTGATCATCTTTTCGGGAGCATTCTTATCATACATTTCCGATTTGAGAACCAGCATTTTGTCTTTTGCCACTTTCATTACAACTTTGGCATAACTGGTATTGCTGTCTTTTTTAGTAACCGAAATTGAGTAAACATCTTCGCCGTCGAGTTTTTCTTCTTTCAGGTCAGATGCAACATAATCGTCGGCATGAATGTCTTCCATGTCCTCGTAGGTGAAATCACTTGAAACGAAAGCCATACCGTAGTCTTCGGCCACGATTTTTCTGATTTTCTTGAAAGCCGAAAGGTAAATCCATTTTTCCTTGTTTTTGTTCTTTTCATTTACCAGGTAAGTGGTGTTCTGAATATCCGGGGGAGCCATGAAAATAATGAAATTATCCTTGTTCAGATTATCGCTCTTGCGGCGCGAAATTGTCATTTTGCGCTCGCGGGTTTCTCCGTTTTTATCAATCAGTTTCATTAAAACGTTAGCTTTTGAAGTTTTTCCGACATAGCGGTCTTCTACCTGCTGCAGGACTTCCTGGGCAGTGAGTGCCATGGCCTGACCAGCGCAGAGACAGAAAGCGAGAAAAACAAGCAGCAGAGAGTATCTGATTTTCATAATGCCTCCAACTTTAAGCTGACTAATTCTACCCTGAAAACCAAAGCCAATCAACCCTTGATAACAAAGGCACCGCCAGACATTTTACCGGCATTTGACCAAATACATGGGCATTTAACCCCTGTCTTTGACCTCAGGTTTTGAGTGACTTGCCGGCAGGAATTTGCTAAGATGTTTGGGAATGCGACGAATGAAGTGGCAATTTGGAGGTGTAGAATGAAACGTTTATTTAAACTTACGATTATTCTGGCTATGGTTGCAGCTGTTCCGGCTTTTGCCGAAGAAAATGAATGGCAGCCGCACAAGCTTCCGTTTGGCAGTGAAAGCAGCCGCTGGAATATGGCGCAGGTCTTTCTGCACAGCGTTACTGACAGCCAGATAAACAAGATAATAGATATGGAAAGCTTTTATCAGAAACTCGAGGAAGCTGACGTTATTCTGGTTGGCGAATCACACACCGGTCTGCATCACCACCAGGTTCAGCAGAAAATCATCGAAGCACTGGCAGCGCGTGGCAATCAGCTGGTTATTGGCCTGGAAATGTATAATGAACAGCAGAATCAGAAGCTCGATGAATTTATTCGTGACGGGGCAAGCCCCGAAGCTTTCGCCGCCAATACCGGCTATTATTCAACCTGGGGGCATAATCTTCGCTATTACATGCCGATTTTTGAAGCGGCTCATCGCTACAGAATTCCTCTCAGAGGCGTCAATCTGCCTTCGGCAAGGGTTAAAGCCCTGCGCAAAGCCGGGTTGAACGACCTTAAAGAAGCCATTCTTCCCGGCGAATCGATGCCGGACATGTCATCATCGGAGCATCGCTTTTTTATCGAAACCATGATGCAGGGCCTGAGCGCCCAGGCACCGGAGATGTTTCCCGGAATTTATCTTGCCCAGTGCCTGTGGGATGCGGCCATGGCTCAGGGAATGGTGAAAGCCGCTGAAGAATTCAGAAATCACAAAATAATCGGACTGGCCGGCACCGGGCATGTGGCATATGGGCTTGGAATCGCCAGATTGATCAAAAACCGCAGCAATCTGAAAGTGGTTACGGTAATGCCGGTTGACATCAAGATAAAAAGCAGGAAGAAAAGCGACGAGCACCCCGGCTTCGCAGTTCACATGGGCAAAAAACCGGGTCAGGCCGAGCCGCCTTTCACCATCGTTTCAGCAGGTCTTGCCGATTTTCTCGTCGGCGTTCCCGAAGAAAAAAACGAGTATTACCCAGCCCCACCCTTCAAGGTCGCAGAAAAAGAAGGCAAATTGCTGATAGGCAGCGTGATGCCTGGAACCTGGGCTTTCAAAGCCGGTTTTCGCAGCGGTGATGAAGTTATCAAAGTTGCCGGCAGATCTTTCAACAATGCTGACCAGCTGAATTACTTTCTGCACCAGCTCAGCTGGAACCAAAATTTTTCCGCAACGGTTAAAAGAAATGGCAGAATCAACAGGCTCAATAAGAAAATGACTGCTGATGAAAAGTGATTTGAGTAATGCACCGATTCCTGGAACAAACGATAATCATAAAATACAACAAACTTAAAGGAAGAAAAAAATGAATCTAAATTTTAAACAATTTTTTAAACTTTTTCTGGCTATTTCTTTATTTTTTGCCATTGCCGCATCTGCAGCAGAGAATATTGAACCTCCACCACCCCCGCCACAGGAAAAAATCAACGTATTTGCAGTAGTTTCAGATGATATGGAGAAAGCCTTCAAAGATGCGGCAAACGCCCTCAAAGAAACAGAACAGATCGATTCGTTCCCGATGCAGGGTTTTCAGGTTCATTGCACCCTTTACATGACTCAATACCCGGCCGGAATGAAGAATGAAGTGCTGGCGAAAGTTGAAGAGCTTGCAAGCACCACCAGACAGTTTGAAGTGAAAACAACCGGTCTTGAAATTACTTCTGGCAACTGGTTTTTCATGAATCTCGACCGGAACCATAACCTGCAGGCCCTTTCCAATTCTGTTGTAGAATTGCTTTCGCCCATGCGTGCCCAGTCAGATTTCGTTCCCGAATGGGCAAAACCATTTCCAAAAAAAGTCGAATCCATTTCAAAATTTGGCAGCCCGAACGTATATGAAGAATTTAATCCCCATTTGACATTCCTGGCAAAAGCTGAAATCGAAAAATTGAATAATTTTTTGAAAAATCACGCCGAAAGCGAATTCAGCAAACCGATAACTGGCAAAATTATTGCGATTGGCGCAGGGATCGCCGATCGAAACGGGCAGGTTCCCGAACCCTGGAAAATTTTCCCGCTACAACCGGCTGAGTAAAGGTTAGAGTTTGATTTGCCGAAATTTATTCTGATTGCAATTACCCTGATTGCGGCGGCAATCGGCACCAGGCTTTTACCGGTTCAAATTTTTGACCAGGCAGTTCCCGTGCCATCTCCGGCAACAACCCATGGGCCGGCAAACCCAATCGTTATGGCGGCACGCAGTCAGGTCGGCAAAACTTTGCGCTACGACCTGGCCTGCCGTCAGCCAAGTTACCCGGGCGGTGATATTCCTCTTGAAGTCGGGGTTTGCACCGATATTGTGATTAGAGCCATGCGTCAGAGTCACCGGCTCGATCTGCAAAAGCTGGTTCACGAAGACATGAAGAAAAACTTCAGCCGCTACCCGAAAAAAATGGGGTTTAACCAGACCCGATAAGAACATCGATCATCGGCACCGGGGCCCAGGAAAAAGACCTGTTGTTTGAATTCAAGCTGACAGGTCATTATCGCGTTAAATGATCATTTTAAATGATAAACATGAAAGCTTTCGTATATAAATGCGCGATCCTGTTTAAACAGGCGGTCTGAAAGCTCAGGTTCGTATTCTAACCGGCTCAGGTTTTCCGCATCCAGTTCCCGTGGACGGGCAAAGGTATAGCGCCAGGCCATTCTCGCACCAGGTCGCGAAAGCTCAATGCATTCCCTGATAATTGAGTTGAAAACTTCATTGGTCATCCATTCAAAAATGTTTGAAAGATTGAGCCGGTCGTAAGTTCCCGGGCCTTCTTTTTTCAAAACATCGCCGATAGTGCCTTTATAAATTTCAAGGGCGCCGATGTTCTTTTTCAGTTTTGGAAAATTTTCACGCAACAGATATGGCGACATTCCCTTTTCGTGGTAATGGCCGCCCAGCATCAGCAGACACATGAAATAGTTGTCAGGGTTGAAAAAGCGTGTCATGCCAAGAGTGCGCTTGCGGTTCAGGTTTCCGGCGAAGTCTTCGAAATCAACCATGGCAAAAGAATGGGCACCCTTAACCAGGCTGAGAATGGTGCGATTCAGCAGAATGCGGTGCAGGCCATTCCATTTTTTCTTGCGGAAATTTTTGTAAATTTCCTTCTGCTCGGCCAGATCCCTGGCTTCAAACAGTTTTAAAATTTCTTTTTCACCATAAAGCCACTTGAGAATGGTGCGATAAATGGCGAAGAATTTTTCGACTTTGCCGCACATCATTGCTCCGTCTTTGAGCAGCTGCTGATTCTGATCCCAGAAATCAACCGCATAGCCGGGCATGTGCTTCTTGATTTTATTGTAAAGATCAATGCGGTAGTGGGCAGGTCTGGTAGATAGTTTGCGAAAAAACGGCGTTCCGAGAACTTCGATAAAGTCTTCGTATTCGAGTTCGATAATAGCGGCGCGTTTAAGCTCGAGCATCGCTAACTGTGCCGTGTTAAGGTCGATCGAAATAAGCTTTTTCGGGTCTTCGAGCAGCAGACATAATGAATTGCAGCCCCCGGAGGTAATCGAAAGCACATTCTGTCCCGGCTTAACCTGCAATGAAACCCGGTTAAGCTCGGGGTCTTCCCATACGTTACTGTAAACAACAGCAGTTTTAATCATCTTCAGCCTCCTGTATCACTTGTTTATCATTCGGTCACAATTTTTGGCGGAAGCCATGGTTAAACAGGCTCTTTACCAGCTGCCGCAAGAAATTATCATGCCCGTGAAATAATTTTAACAACACCGGTCGTGCCGTCTAATTCAACAACATCTCCGGTTTTAACTTTTTTGGTTACACCAGTTGCACCGACAACCGCAGGCAAACCAAGTTCACGGGCAACGATAACCGAATGGGAAAGCATCGAACCGCGCTCGATTAACAGAGCCGAAGCGGTTGCGAACAACGGCACCCAGCCAGGATCAGTGCGAGCCGCCACCAGAATTTCGCCATTCAACGACATATCATCGCTGGGGTTGAGAATTACCTTAACCTTGCCGGTAACTTTGCCTGAGCACCCGCCGATACCGCGAATGATATTCGGGTCATCGTCTTCAAGGGTCGCCAGCACACCCCTGGTAAGGTCGTTGCAGTAGGTAACACCGGTGGTTTCAATGCGGTCAGGCAATTCATCCATCTTTTTGTATTCTTCGAATTCAGCCCGACGCAAAGCGGCAAGCTCGCGCAGTTTCTGGCTGCGGGCAGTGCCGACCACGTATTCGAGAGTTTCCTGCATGGTCAGGTAGAAAATATCATCGACCTGGTCGAGCAGACCGCGTTCGACGAAACGACGGCCAAAAGCCTTGTAAATTCTGCTGACGATGCCATACATCCTGGTGCGGGCAAAGCGCTGATATTCACGCACCGCCATGGCCTTCCTGGCCCAGTTGGCCACGAACATCAACACATCAATTTTCTTGATATACCACAGAATCTTGTCTTCACCGAGCAGCGAGCGAACTTTGCGTTCAGCCTCTTCGCGCACCAGTCGCTCTTTATCGCCGACATTATCTTCTTCCGGCAAAGTGGCCGCTGAATAGTTTTTCAACATGTCGAAAAGAAATTCAGGGCGTTCGTTCATCGAAGGTTCTTCGAGTTTGAGTTCGCACATGGCTCGGTAGCCGTATTTTTCAAGGTAATCGGCGACCTGACGACCAAGCTCGACCCAGCCCGCCGGCTTGCTTTTATCTGGAACTGGAATAAATATTTGTTTGAGTTCTGTTGCCGATTTTTTACTGAACATATCTTTCAGCTCAGCATCGGCAGAGATGAAACGTGCCATTTTCTGAATATTGCGAAGGGGCAGTGTGCTCTCAACATTTCCCTGGCCTGCCAGCAAATCGTTTTTCAGCGCCGGGTCATCATTGAGATTCCATTTTTTCATAAGCATGTCGAGAACGCCGTAAAAAATCATTGCCATGAAATCGTTGATAATCGGTGCTTTCCAGTTAGCCAGAACCGTGTTATCAAGTTCGTTGAAAATTTCAACCAGCTTGTGGGCCGGTGCCGAGTTGAAATCAAAATCCCTGAACTTGTTATACTGGGCCTGATAAACATCCATGAAGTTCTTTACTTCAGTGTCGGTGCGCCAGAAACGATAGGCCAGGTTCAGTCCGACCAGCCCAATGCGCGGCAGCTCATAAAAATATTTCTGGAAAAAGCCCATGGGCTTGTCATTTTTGTTTTCATTAAAACTGACTTTAACGCCCATCATGCCTTCCATGAAACGGCTGTTATAGCTGTAACCAGGCAGAACAGAAATCAACTTGTACCAGTTTTTCAGATTGTAATAAATTCTGCCATTGAGAAAGCCGAGCATGTTGGCGAAGGCAAAATCATTGGCCCTGATATCTTCCTGTGGCACCATCAGAACTTCGCAGAACTGCACGTAAACCCGATGATAAGCATAAATTGCAAAGGAAAAAGTAAGCGGAGTGGTTACGCCCGAGTAGCTTTCGACTATGTTAGAGTTATCCCAGATCGTTTTGTATTGACGCTCAGCCGGAATCGGCGAATCGATGGTGGTAATCGGCCTGGCCTGTAGAATTCTGATCGTTCCTTCACGGTCGATTGTCCATTCGATATCCTGTGGAACGCCTTTATAAGCACATTCAATTTTGTGGCAGACTGCCGCAATGGCCTGAACCTGATTATCGGTCAGGCTTGGCTTTTTTGCTTCGGCAGCCGGCACTTCAACGGTAATCGTTCCAAAATTCCTTTCCGTATCGAAAACCAGCTTTTCAACCTTGTCAGCCGGCTGGCGCTCATTGATCGGGTAACCTGGCTTTTTAAGCACAACAAACTGGTCAGAATCGAGAGTTCCGGAAACCAGACCTTCACCAAGACCGAAAACCGAAGTAATCAGAATTTCGTCAGCATAACGGGTACCTGGGTTAACCGTGAAAGTAACGCCGGATGCCTGTCCATCGATCATTTCCTGAACCACGACCGCCATTGCAACATCATCCTGCGAAATGCCGCGCATGTTGCGATATGCCACCGCACGGTCAGAGAAAATAGATGACCAGCAGGTCACGACCGCATCGCAGATTTCTTCTTCGCTGCGGCGGAACAGGCAGGTGTCAAGCATTCCAGCGTATGAAAATTCTTTTGAATCTTCACCGAGAGCAGATGAGCGCACGGCAACGAAGCTGCCGAACGGAATGAAAAGCTTCATCTGCAGAAACATTTCTTTCTTGATATCCTCGGGAATCGAATGACTGCAAATGCATTTGCGCAAAGCTCCGGCGGTTGCAGCAATTCGTTCAGGGGTCGAACAATCAATAGCGCGCAGGCATTTATCGAATTCACTTTTAAATGATTTTATGAATTCATCGAAACAATTTCGGGTAAGAACGATGAAAGCAGGAACTTCGGCACCCGCATCCATAAGGCGCAGCAGATTGCCGCCCTTGCCGCCGACCAGCGGCAGAGTTTCGTTAAAACTACGATTCTGGCAGGAAACTATATACATGCTTTTTTCCTCACTCGAAATCAGATTTGTGCTTCATCGGCACATAAGACAGGATCAGCCTGAGGGCTGTTCCAGAATAAAACCATGTTCAAAATGACCCCGACCAGCCCGGCAAGACCGATTCCTGCCAGCTTGAGCCGGGTTTCGTTTTCCATATTTTGCCTCTCAATCATCGGTAGAACTGCAGATAAATGGCGGCAGCAATCGATGCCGGGTATGCCAGCAGATAAAGAGTAACAGTGCCACGGTAAATCTTGGCACCTTTTTTATCATTGCAGCTCGCATAGACCGCCCCGGCTACCGCAACCATAAGAGAAACCACCAAAGAAGGGGCCAGCATCGGCCAGGTGGCGGCGGCGGCAAATTTTTTTATAGCTGCATAATAGAAGCAGATCCAGGCAATGATAACGTTTATCATCAGCAGAGCAACGGCACCCCAGGGGCTAAGCCGGGCAGAATAGGAATCTACCCCGTCACGTTCTTCTTCTTTGCCGAAAGTTTTGCGGCCAAATTCAAAAACATTGAAGACGAACCAGTTTCCCAGGGCAAAAAGCAAAAATGCCTGACTGGCTCCCGATGGGTCGGCGGAACGGGAAACCGAATGAATCAGCAGCCCGATCATGCTTGCCGAAAAAGTGTGGGTAATGGCGTAAAGCTCAAGCCTGGGGCGCATCCAGTCACCGATGAAAAATTCCACGCGCATCATCAGCGTGAAACACAATACCATCACGTAGGTTACAAAAGTTTGCCAGCCCAGCACCAGACTCAAGGCCGCTTCGGTAAGAATGCACAACAGGGTCATGGCGGTGAATTCGCCTAACGAGATCAAACCGCGGGCCAGAGGGCGATCAGGATTATGCCGGCGATCAAAATCATAGTCTTTGACTTCATCGAAAAGCCGCATGTGCAGAAACACCAGCCAGACCAGCATAAATCCTGGTAACAGCCTGGCAATTCCAGCACAGGTAATCGGATCATGGGGATTAGCCATCAGAATATTGGCGCTGAAGAAAGCGAAAATCATGACGGTAATGCCGATTGGCTCGTGGCGTTCCTTGAGAAACTGCAACCATCTACTCAGAAAACCCATATATGCCCTCTTTTGCGAACTCCGAAAAAAGCTTCCCGGAGCCAATTTTTAATTCTCTCATAGTCTGAAACCAATGTTTTTACAATGATTCCGCAAAAAAACTATCGCATTTCAGACCTGCCAAAAGGTTACCATGCGGGCAATTTCCAGACAAACTTTTTATGAAAATTGGTACATTGGTAAAGCAGCGTTTATACAAAAGCGTATTGTTTTTGGTTCATCCGACTAAAGCATAGTTCGCCTGGTGAAGCGCTTTTATTTTGAGTTTGAAGAATTCCATATCCCGAAAACCGTATGCCTGGCGCTTCATCGTTTTGATTTTGTTATTGAAACCCTCAAGAGGTCCCGTTGAAATTTTGTAGTCATAGCATGCAAGTATCGCATTTTTATGCATCTCTACAGTCTTTGCAAATGTTTTGAGGATGCCGATCCCTGAAGACTCTGCTTTGGCAATCCATTCTTTGATTAATTTCGCGACCTCATCTTTGTTTGCCTGCTGCCAGAAAGTTAGCAGCTCTTCCTTCATGTAATACCATTTATACTTAATTCGTTCGTGACGCTGCGATTTAAAGCGGGCCGACACGGAGGTCAACCCCTACAAATATATTTTCTGCGGTCCGTATAATTTCACTAAAAGCTTGCAAACGCCCCGGTTTTGAGGTAAAACGGAAATTGTCTGGAGAGATGCCGGAGTGGTCGAACGGGGCGGTCTCGAAAACCGTTGTGGGTTATGCCCACCGAGGGTTCAAATCCCTCTCTCTCCGCTTTTTTTGCCCGAAAAAGCTCTAGAGGCGCTTTCCGGTTCGCCTGACTTCGGCAATTTTGGCCGCTGACGGTGTTCGAGTGTAGTTGATTTTATCGGTTCGATTGGGAATACCGACAAACCGGCCTTCTCTTTTTATTCTCGCGATATTGCGCAACAGGCAGTCAGACTCTGATTGGCTGGATCTGAAGGGAATATCAACATAAGAACGACAGCCACTGGTATCGATTGTACAGCGCTCAAGAATATCGCCATCGTCGATTTTTTCGTTCATCCAGTGAATGGTAAAACCAACCGGGCGCCCTTCGATCCAGGCCCACAAGTCACACATGGTTCCGCGGTTTTCCGGCAGAATGCCGTGATGAATGTTGATACAGCCAATTTTTGGCAGGTCAAGAACCGGTTTTTTGTAAATGTTGCGGGTGCGTATATTTGCGATTAGATCTGGTTCCAGGCTGCTCAGATAGCTGATTGCTTCGGGGTTGTTCACACTGCTGCAGCGAAAGAGATGAACATTGCGCTCTTCAAGAAGTTTTACCCGCGGATCTTTCATGCGTGAGCGCATCAGATTGCGCAGCAGAGCAAAGCTGAAATCAGGGGCGCCAAGAGCTTGAAGACCGATAATGTTTTTTAAAAGAAGCTTTATCGGTACATTGATCATTACCACCGATGCAACGCTGCAGCCTTCAGGCAGCATCCCCGGGCGGGTTATCTTTTCAAATAGAGAATAATAATTATCGCGAACGTAAGTAACGTCTGAAGTTACAAAAACCAGTTTCATATTAACGACCCCCGGCTTTCATGCCGTCAGCTCTGCCGTATTTTGCATGGGCATCGGTAAATTCATCGGCAGCCATGGCCCCAATGATTGATATTTCACCCGCCAGAACCGCTACGGCAAGAATTTCGGCAAACCGTCCGGCTTTGCCTGGCCCGGCGCAGGTCATCATCTGCAGACACCGGTTCTGGGTCGGCAACCTGGTGCCGCCGCCAACCGTTCCAACCATCAGGCCAGGCAGAGTTACGCTGACCTGCAGATCGCCATTTACCAGTTCAAGATTGGTTATGCCAACGGCAGATTCGGCAACACAGGCGGGATCTTGGCCTGCAGCTATATAAACTGCGGCAAGTGTGTTTGCATAATGGGCTTGAACACCGAATGAGTGAGCCTGAAGCGAAGTAATCATTGAAAGCTCAGCCAGCCGGTACATGCGTTCGGGAGTCGTATGCAGATTCTTGATTACCACATCAGCGGGAATTCGGCATTGAGCCACGACTTTCTTGCCCCGATTGCCGGTGAAATTGATGCCATTGATCTTTTTATCACCTGAAAGGTTCGATTCAAGAAACCATTCCCTGATTTCCCCTTCGAAGTTGGAAAGAATATAATCTACCGCCCTTCGGGTAGCAATGGTTGTCATGTTCTGGCCCGACGCATCGCCGGTAGAAAAAACAAAGCGCAGAACAATTTTGCTTCCAATGGGGAATTGCCCTATTTCAAGCAATTTGCCATGGCTGGTAGTGCTTTCGGCAGCCTTTTTCAGGTCATCAAAACTATCCTCAACCCACTTTGAGAATCTGATCATCTGCTCGATATCTTCGAAAACAAAAATTGGAGTGCGCAGAATACTGTCGCTCATAATGCGCACTTCCGCTCCGCCCGACATGGTTATAACCTGACAACCGCGGGCAACAGAAGCAACAAGAGCGCCTTCAGTGGTGGCAAGGGGAACGTAAAATTCGCCAACCGCCTCCTGACCACGAATTTTCAAAGGGCCACAAATGCCGGTGGGAATGCTGGTCATGCCGATCAGACCTTCAATATTTCCCGCATAATCCTGAGGCTTTTCTGGTACAGGAAGAGAGAAACCCTGAACCTTACAGTCACCTCTGACCAGGCTCTGACGTTTTTCGATCGCTTCTGGCGAAAGGTCGAGCATGGCAGGCAGACATTCATTTGCCCCCGGGTTTGAAATGGTCAGTTTTTCAAGATCAACCATGCCGGAAATAGCATGATACAGGTCTCCAAAGGTTTCAATCGTCGAACCAATAAGATCGCGCAATGACACGGCAAATCTTTTCTCGAGGTTGATCAATAAGGCAATCACTCCGAGAGAATCAAGCTGTAGAAAAGAATCAAGACGGGTTTTCGGCCCGATCTTTTCATGGTTCGTATTCAGAAATGCTGCAACTTCGGTTTTAAAAAGGTTAAACAGCTTTTCTTCTGTTTCAATGGGCTTGGAGGCTGCTTTGATCTGGTCTGCCGCCGGTTTTGCAGGGCTAAAAATCGCCGAAACTTCAAATCTCTTTATTTTAGCACTGGCAGATCGAGGCAGAGGTTTTTCTGAAATAAATATTTTTTTGATTTTTTCAGAATCGGGCCAGTTGGCAGTTCGATTTCTCATGTCTTCTTCGATGAAATCACGCACCTTGCCAATGCTATTATCTTTGAAAAACTCATTACGCCTCAGCAATGCAATTGCCGGAGTCTCAATGCCATTTTCGCAATAGCCGAAAACCGTGAATTCTTCTGCATAAGGCAGACTACCAAGACGAAGTTCGAGTTCATCCGGGTAAACATTGAGACCAGATGATGAAATAATCACTTCTTTGGCACGACCACGAATGTAAACCAGGCCGTCGGTGTCGATTTCGGCAAGATCGCCGGTTTTGAAATATTCACCATCGAACATTTCGGCATCGAGCCCGGGGCGACCGTAAACCCCTGAAAAAATAGTCGGGGTTGATATAAGCAGTTCTCCAACGCCCTTAACGGGATTGGCAATTTTTACTTTGACTTTATCATTGGATTTGCCCACCGAATCAAGGGGAGCATCGCGCCCGATAAGAACGCCGGCAGTCGTTTCGGTCATGCCAAAGCCCTGAAAAACGTTGATTCCACGGGAAATCAATAGTTTCATAATATCGGTTCGCGGTGCAGCGCCACCGATGATCATGGTCAGACCGGGCAATTTCAGGCTGGGAACCTGCATGAGACCCAGCGCCATCAATTCAGCCAGGCGCGGCACTGCCAGGATATAAGTTATCTGATTTTTCATCAGAACCTGCATGATTTCGGCAGGATTGAAGCTGTTACAAATCACCAGGGTTGACCATGAATAAAACTCGATCAGCCCCGAATCTACCAGAGAAAAAACATGGGTAAACGGCAAAAGAGCCAGCATTCGGTCCTGACTATGATATCCCGAAATTTCGAGACCGAGCTTAATCGACTCAGCAAAAGCTCGATGGCTTAATAGAATGCCTTTCGGGTTTCCCGTGGTGCCGGAAGTATAGATAATCGCCGCAATATCATGGGGCTTAACCGCTTCTTCTTCAATATCAGGCCCTGCTGCAACTTTTTCCAGAATGATCAAGTCAAAATTCAAATAAAGAGTTGCATTTACCTTGCAATCACTAATCATAAACTCGGCGAATCTGGTTTCAAATTTACGCGAAATGATGATTGCGACCGGTTTGCAATCTTCCATAATTGCATGAAACCTTTCAATGGCAAGGTTTCCATCAACCGGAACCGCGATAGCTCCAATCTGGGTAATACCCAGAAACAGGGGCATCCAGCGAAGATGATTTTCGCTCAGCAGAATAACCCGGTCACCGCGTCGCACCCCGGCTTTTCGCAAAGCAGCAGCGATCTCGTCAATATTTTCCCATAATTGTTGATACGTGATCTTCTCGCTCTTTCCACGCCCATCATCAAAAATAATTGCATATTTTTGAGCATATTGCTGATCCGGACAAATCTTCAGGGTATCACCAAACATCGCGTACTCCTTGCAGAAAATTTGATCACAAATATGATAGCCGAAAATGCAGCGATTTAAAAAGCGCTTTTTCTGAAAAGATTGCCCTTTGGCTGACTAAAATTCGTAAGCGGCTTTGAGGCGAACATCTTTCTGCAGATCTGAATTTGAGCCGCCGCTGATAACTGCGCCGCGCAGCTCGACGTGCCCCCACTGAACCCTTCGCCGAATACCACCTTCCAGGTTTTGCACCGAGCCCTCACCTTTTTCGAAAGTGGTGTCTTCGACGCCCAGCGACAGCGTCGTCTTTTTTGAAACCTTGCGCTCAGCATGCGCATAAATGGTGCGACTGGCTGAAGCGGATGTAGATTCAACCAGATAGCCGGCGGTAATATTGTCACTGCTGCGGTTTCCCCACGTCAGACTGCCTTCATAGAACCAGCTGTCGGGCATATCGGGCCCATTGAACCAGAACCGGTTGCCAATGCCGCTTTCAATATAAAAACTGCCCGACTCAAGACCCAGATAATGCCGCATTGTACCAGAGTCTGAGGTCGAATTGTGATAAATCAGGTAGTCAGAGGTCCAGTCAAATTTTTTAGGGTTCAGATACTGCATCGAAAGATGCATTGTGTCGGTCGCGCTGCCGCCCAGATATTCGCCGGTTATTCGCAAATCTTCGCCATTATAACCCAGCATTGCTGAACCAAAGCTGTCATCATACTGGTTAACTCCTTTGATAGCCATAAAAGCCTGCTCATTGAAGCGGTAGTGAAACCTTGCCTCGGCAAACGACGGGTTGTCTTTCTGCTCATCATCGATTGGAGACACTCGACCTAGGTCGACAGTTGTGTAAAGCCGATTTCCCCAGGGGTAATACCACGACACGCCATCAATGGTCTGCAGCTTGTTATTACCGGCGCTGATGCGCCCTGCTCTGAATTCAAGCGGGCTTGAAAGGTTATAGCCCTTGAATGAAGCCTGATAGAGATAATTCTTTTCGGGTGCGGTGCCAAGATAGTCTTTGAACAGAACATGGCGATAGTTGATCTCAGTTACCAGATGCGAAGTTTTGCGGGTATAGATCAGACGTTGCGACGATTTCTCGCGGTACTGCCCAAACGGAGTGTCGGTATTGCACTCTTCACGCTCTAGAACCGGTATCGGCATCAGACTGCCCTCGGGTCGAATTGACGCAAAAACCGAACCGGCAACGCTGAGCAACGTCACCAGCAGCAAAGCAAAAACCTGTTTTGTTCGCCTTCTTATTATGATCTGCTTCCGATTATTTAAGTATTCTCTCTAACCATCGGAAAACAGCAGTCAATTTATTAGCGGTTCGCTTACTGCTTTCTGGTTAAAACGAAATCGCCGGCGAGAGTCTTCAGACCCGTGTTATAGGCGGTATCAACGTTGGTGGCACGGCAGGCCAGCCCACTGCTGATCGGAAAAAGCTCCCAGCTGTCGATACTTTTGCCGGCCAGCGGCCCGAGCTGGCCCTGCCTGGTAAATTTAACCAGGTTGCCATCACCACTGCCGGTAAAGGCAAAAGCCGTTTCTGATGGTGCAGAAACCCCAGAAAGATCAGATTGAAGCGGCACTACCCCGGTGGGAATCAGCTTCATAGACCCTGCAGCACTGGTTCCTGAGCAGTTTAACCGCATTTCGGCATCGGCTTTAACAATCATCACTGCTTTTCCAGCCGCGTTGTGAAGATAATAGCTTACCGGGCCGCTCCAGGTGCCGTTGAAACTGAAGGCCGGGCCCTGACGGGTGAAAATCTGACCAAATGTTTTTGCCGAGGTAATTGTATTGACCTGGCTTTCGATCAATGCCTGCCAGGTCGCTGAAGTAGCAGTGCTTTTGTTTAACTCACCCTTAAGTGCCGAAACAAAGCTGGTCAATTCAGGAGCCGAAACCGCATAATCGGCGAAAGACCCGACCGAAACGGCATCGGCGGCCGCAAAATGCTTGCGCAGGTGCCACTCTGCCGTGCTTTGCAGAGAAAGAGGCTTGCTCAGGCTGATGATTCGGCCACTATACTGGGCAACACCGCGTAATTCGAGAGCACCGGTTTTCAGTGCAATTTCATAAGAATCGGCGGGTGGCAATTTTTCTATGGTCAATAAACTGCTTTGTGTATTCAGGGTAAAATTTACCGGTGTATTGTTGATCATGCATACACCACTGCTTGAAAACTGACGCAATACCAGATCGGAAGAATATTTCGCCGCAAGAATTCCTTCAGAATTAATTTCTGGCGCCTCAACATTCATCTTCAGGGTTACCGAATCATCTTCTTCAGGTGCGTTTGGATCTCCGGCAATGCCACAACCAGTAATGGTTAAAGCGGTAAAAAGACATAAGAGCACAATCAGGTATTCTTTTAAAATATGCATTTTTTGCCTCGGATTGTTTTTTTCGATTCTAGTACATTTTTTTTTGAAAAAAAAGCCCCGAAGTCAAAACAGCGAAAAGATTTTCAAAAGCTTTTCGGTGGAGTATCACCAAAATAAAAACGGTCGATATCTTCAGGAGTAGCATTGATGGTTTCCTGATCCGGTGGAATGGAAAAGGTATATTCAACCCTTTTTTCTTTCGGATCGACCTGATATGAGAGACGACGCAACCAGGCACCGCCATTGCCGAACCAGGCGGGCACCATGAAATCACTCTCGATTAAAAACAAATGTTTAAATTCTTCAATTAAAAATATTTTTCCGGTTGAATCGCGCACCATAACCCGCACTACTGAGCTTTCAAGCTCACCGACACGAAACATGGCCAAGGGAGGTTTATTGTCATCATACCACCAGTATTTTTGCCGAAGCGGCTCGACAAAATCAAGCCAGATCGCCGCTATTTTTCCGGCTTTCCCGGAAAACGGCGACAACTCATGATGCCAGATCAGCTTGCGGTTGTCTAGTAATGAAACGGCAGAAGCCAGTGGCAATGAAAGCTCATTCAATGTCTCTGAAGCAGGATTCAAGCAGATGAACCAGCTTTTTTCATTCTGTGGCAAAAGCTTTTCAAGCCGACGCAGAAAAACTGCCAGACCTTCAGAAGACAGGCTTGCAGATGTTTCCTCTTTAACTGGTCGCCACATATGAACATACTCGCTGCAGGCTTCGACGGCAGAAAAAGAAAAGCCGGCGCTGAAAAGAATCAGCACCGACAGAATTTTGCGAATCAACAGCATTTCCTTTACAGGTCTGAATTTTTCTTGTCGATTACCCTGATTTCCATCTGGGCAGGGCCGACAACAATGCCAAACCTGATGATTCTCTGGTTCGGTTTGGGATTATTAAAGAAGTCAAGAGCATTATCCTGTGCGGTAAGCATCACGTCGTAAACCCCTGATTTCTGCAACATCAACCTTATATTTTCGCGACTGCCCGAATTCTCGTTGATCTGGGCCGGAGTTCCCTCGGTGTACAAGCCGCCTGGACCAGATACTTCAATGTATGGTTTGACCGTTGCAGAAACTGCAATGTTATCCATCGCTCTGACCTGCATGAATATTTCCATGCCTTCCTGAATGATTGGTGGATGGTAGGTTGCCAGCTTTTTGTTCAGGCCGCAGGGAATACCCAGCAGATCGTTGAGAACTGGCCAGGTGCCGGTATCTTCACATGCCCAGTCACCCTGATTGTTCGGCAGTTTGCCATACCATGGGTAATCTTTTTTTTTGTCAAATGGATGTTTGACCAGGTATTTCTCGATGCCGAACGGCTGCAGCTCTTTGAAAGAATTGATGTAGTCATTGGTTTCAGAATAGACGATCGGCAACAGGTCATCACGAATCCAGACATTGCCCAGATGGGCTTTGGTGCTGGCATTGCCCGAACTGTCTGTGGGTGCGAAAAATATTGCATACCCGGAATGCTTGGCTCCAAGAGCACCGTTAGCATTGTATCCCGGGCTGTTGTTGGCGAAATCGATGGGCCAGCGCTGTGGGTCTGACATTATATCGTCGGGTGTTCCATCCTGAAGATGTTTCCAGTCCTGAACTCTAAAAACATAAAGAATGAAACTGCTTGTATCACCGGCCTTGTAAGGCTGAGGTTTGCGCATAACCTTATAGGTTTCATCGGGAGTCCAGATGGTCGTAATATCGGCAACCAGGCTTGCACCAGGGCTTGTATAATGCTTGAATTGTGCAGTGGCTGGATTAGAGGGATAAAGTTCCTTGCCAGAACCACGTTCAAACATGAAAGTGCCCACCTGTTTGCTGCCTCGATTATGCAGTCGATCTGCAGCAGCGACCGGGGCAACCATATTCATATTAGCGTAGATATTGTTGTCTTCAACCAGAATAGAGAAACTGGCGGGATTGCTGTAATCATTGTGTGAAAGGGCTGCATTAACCGAACCGGCTGTGGTTCCAAGTAATATGGGGTCAAGAGGCGAACCTGTCACCAGAGATTTTCCATTAATGGCAATAACCTTGGGGGCAGTCTGATCTTTTACCAGAATATCAACATCACCGGCATATTCAATTGTGCCTACTATTTTCTCCTGGCCAATATAGTTGCCATCGCTGTCATAAGTATTTTCAAGATATTCCCAGTCTCGGTAAGCTTTGCAGACCAGTTTTCCCATTGTCGGGTCAGTTGGGAAATCCTGCTTCAGATTGATGGCGAAATCTGTCTGGCTCCAGCTCTGCTTTGAGATTTCCTGGGCAGGATAAACGGTTCCATCAGGAAGAGTCAGATTAAATGTCCATTCATACTGAACCGGCATGTTGTTTTTCCACTTCAACGTGCCCGGAACCATATTGCTGTTATTAACCTTGGGCAGGAAATAAAGATCATGCAGGTAATCCCCGACAGGATCTTTTGAATCTTCTTTTAAACGCCACTTGTTATCTTCGTCTTCCCATACTCCGTGATATTTGACGCTTCCGTATAGCTTGGGATCAGTCCATTTGGTCCCAATCAGGCGCTGAATATCAACAGATTTTCCGGCCGGAATCGGAATCTGGCGATTAACTTTAAGAACCGTCACTGCAGTGTTCGCAGGAATTGAAGTTTCCAAGCCTGGAAAAGCTTTTTTGTTTATTCCCGGATCGACCGGCGCAGCCTTTGCAATTTCATAACCAGTGGCAGGTCGAATCGAATCATTCAGGTCGTCGACGGTCGAACCAAAAGGCAGACTGTTGAAATCATAATATTTGAATTTGGCAGAAGCCATGATCTGATATGTTCCTGAACGGAAATAGTATTTAATCGCAGCGCTTGGGCTATCGACCATTTCTTTGACCAGTTGCGGCGAAGGAAGTGGGTTACCAAAAGCATCCTGAATTTTATAAATTTTCCAGGTATAGAGTACTTCAGGCGATGAATCGACATATGAAGAGGTATTCATAAGGGAAGAAACAAAACCGCCCTCAGTGCCGTTGTAGTTGCGATCGCCCTCCCACTTGGTTTTGCCGGGAACTGCAATGTTGTTTCGGCCTTCCCAATAGGGGGCATTTTCAATTCTGAAGGTATACATGGCCTGGTCAACTTCATCGGTAAGGAATTTAAAACCAGGGGAAACGTCTTCGACCCCAACAATGTCAACCACGCCAAGTTGACCGTTGAGAAGAGTCATTTTCGGCGGGGTGGCAACGTTGATGACTCCCAGCTGAGTAAGCTTGGGATCTGCTACCAGCGTGTTTACCTGAAGCCCTGTCATCCAGGTCCAGCCCGGCAATGCTGCCGCTGATTTAAGATTAGCCAGGGTCAAAGTGGGCCAGGTGGCCAGCGGAACACTGAAATAGCGCCGATAGATGTTATTGCCGATATGGATTTTGCCGACCTGATAGTTTCCGGTTGCGCCCAACTCCTGGCAGAAAACTGTTTTAAAAACCTTTTGTCGATAATAGGCAATTGCGTAGGCCCGTCCACTGTAGAAACTGTAGCCGTAGAATGTATACAGCTCTGGCCAGCTGATCTTGGCTGAGGATTCAGGCTCCTGTGTGGTTTTGGCAAAATAAAGGTTACCGAAACCATCCGCTTTCAAAGCATCAACCCCTGCGCCAATAACTATTTTCTTGGGAATCGCCTTACAGGTATCGTTACCATCTTTATCAAAGCGAATAAATTGATAAGCTGCGCCTTCATCAGCATCGTAGGCATACACGATACCACCGTCAAGCCACCATTGGTCAGAAACGGCGACCGAAGTAATATTCAGCGATGAGGGTTTGATGTTGAACTTTTTCAACCAGTCTTTAATCAGATTGGTTCCAAGCAGATAAACGAAATCATCAGTCTTGCTTTTTGCTGAAACCCCTACCCATTCCGTGGTCAGGTCATTCAGATAGCCACGAATATTTGAACTGGTTGGAGACATTGCCGTACCATTCAGTCTGACTTCACCATCAGAGGCGCTGGATTGTGTTCTGGTATAGAGATACATGCGGCCGAACGGTGACATGGCCAGGCAGGTAAATTTGGGCTTCGCCGAAAAATTCTGCTCGTTACTGCCATTAACGCAGACAACGTTCATGCAGGCAGAAATTTGCGAGCGTTTTACAATTTCGTCATAGATTTTGTCAGCAATCCCTTCAGACTTGCTGTAAACCGGAGCCCATGGTTTCCAGATACCCATCGTTTTATCCCAGGAATTGAGATCATAGTAGGTATATTTTCGATAAACACGATCCCAGTAGAAAATGTTTCCTTTGCGGCCATGCGGGTCAGCATCGCGTGACTGCCACCAGGAATCATTGGGAATCGAGCCATAACCAGAGCTGTCAACATTGACAAAATGGCACCAGTAGGCGTCGGATGATCCATTGGTATAAATACAGTTGTTATGGCAATAAACCGCAGTTTTTTGAAAATACCACTTGTCGGTATGCTTGATTGTTGGTTTTACAATACCGCTCCAGGTCCAGGAAACATTGGTCGGATCGTCTGAAAGGTTTTCATTGTTGCTGCCCATCGGACCGGTAGTAGTGTAAATCGGACGATTAGACTCATCATATGTAGTATTTTCAGTACTGACATAATAGCTTTTGCGGGTATCGCAATGAGCGCCCCAGAGACCTACTCCGCCTGGCTTTTTAAGCAAACGTTTGATTGGGTCGGTAATTTTGACATAAGAAGGTGCAACATTTTCAGAAAAAGTATAAACTTTGCGGTTTAGATTAACCGCAATACCATACGAATCTCTGGGGTCAAAAAGCTTGACGCCGACAGGATTGCCATCGGGTTCGCTCGAAGGATTGTTCAGACGGTAAACCCCACGGAAAGTGGCATCACTGTGGCCAATCAACAGGTAGCACTCGCCATTGCGCATGTATTCTACTGCCAGACCGTAAACCGGACCGGTAAACGCAACCAGCACCAGGACAGACAACAGAATAAATCGTCGCATACAATCCTCCTTGGTCATTTGACCTGGGCAAGAATACGGGCGGCAATATCAGCTTTAACCGCATGTTTTACAAAAATCTTTTCAAGAACCTGGCGGGTTATGTCGAGATTTTGAGCACCGGCCAGAAATAGTCGCCCGCGAAATTTAGGCAGATTTCCATATAAAGGCTGTTTGGAAATCTGCATTGAAATATTGCGGTCGAAACTGTCTTCAATATCGCGGCGCATTTGTGAAGCATATTTTCGCAGTTCAGGGTCACGCTTATAAACATCTGGAACATCACCAACGAGGTCAGAGTGCAAAAGAGACTGGTAAAGCCTGATACTCAAAGGGTCTGCGCCTACTGATGGAGCAGATGTAACTTTATCAGGCTGTATCTGTGAACCAAGAAAATCCCGGTCAACAATAACCGCATTCCCCAATTGCGTCGAGAATTGCTCAAGCATCAGATCGATCTCCGCAAGCACCGATTCAACTATTTTTCGCGACTGCTGACGACTCAGGTAAAGTGGGTTCATCACGTCATCCCAGATCGCATCTATTTTTGCCTGAACCGCAACAATGTCCATCTCAATTTCTGAAATCTTTCTGGCCTGATGCTTTCTACTGCTGTCTCCATCATATCTTCCAAGCTCTTCATCGAACTCAACAACCCCGGTCATTCGGTTTTCCACTTTTGCTTTTTCGGCCAGCAGGCGATCAAGATCACGTTGTAGTTCTTCTATACGCCGATTTGCCTGCATGCTGGCGCTGGCAATTTGAAGATTCAGTTCATTAATACGGTTTGAATCGCTGAAGTTAATATCTGATCGCAGATGTCTTTCAAGAACGATATCGTATGAACCCATCTTCGGATGGAGGCCGACCAGAAGCTTGTAATCAACGGTGTACATCGGCGGCACAGCAAAAGCGGCCAAAGGAAAGAAGCATACCCAAATTAAAACAATTTTTTTAAAAATATTTTTCATATATTATCCTCGAATGCCTTATTCTTCGGGAACATCTGCGTTCGGCAATGATATGCTTTTCAACATCTCGATCGCTGGAACCTGAAGATCAACCACACCCGCCACGAATGGCCGGTGGCTTCTTTCAGGGAAACTTTGTCTGACACTGAACATTAATTGCCCGCATGACTGGCTTATCTGACTCATGGCCTTCTCATCGCCGCGCCAAACACCCCAGTGCTGATTTACCCCGGTCGCCATGGCAGTAGTTGGAGAATCGAACACAGAACTGTCGAGAACCCCGATCAACTCGTTTCTTTTGGCCAGAATCATACAGACTTCATTTATCGTTGAGCTAATACCCCTCACAACCGGCATTAAAGTCCAGTCTGAGGGCATATTGAGATAAAAATTACCCTGCTTTGAAGCGAGACTTAGCGCTTCTTTGAGCAAATACGCGTAAAAACGCAGGCTCTCCCGCTTTTTCCAGTAGAGAAGGTATGACTTTTTAGCAGACATACCGCTACCGGTTATCTGACCGGCATAATTCAGGTCAAGCTGCCGAATAGTGTTTTCCATGGCCTGCAGACGACTTTGCAGCCTGGCATTATAATCAGCCTGACCTTCTTCAGGGCCGGGCTCTGAGAGAGTGCCTCTGAACCGCCGGGTCGCCGGGTCAAATTGCTGCATCAACGGATGAAGTCGAATCAAAACCGAAGAATTAACGACACCCCACTCTGGCTTGCCTGCCTGAAGTGAAGATGCCATAAATACCAGTGTAAAAAAAACTATCATTGTTGTAAAAAATCTTTTCATATCTCTCCTGTCAGAAGGTTACTATAGGAGTCATCGAGGCCAGCTTTACCGTGACGTTCTGCACGATTTCTGCGTCGGTTTTTTTACCGCCCTCAATCCTGGCAAAACGACAAATAAACTCCATCACTCTTGGACTAGCAAGACTGGTGCCAGTGGCCACGCAGGCAATCTGGTCCAGATTGAAGTCGAAATCACGATTGCGGTTTTGATCTGGATCTGGCCGAAAATCTGCACCGGGACCCACAATTCCCGGGCCAGGAAACTGAACGATGGCACCGGGCATACCCACCGGGTGCGAAGAATAAAAATTCGGGTCACTGGTTCTTACATAGCGCACCTTGCGCTCTTTTACCCAGATCGCCACACCAGACCATTTTCCATTTTCAAGCGGAGTGGCAAAGGTGGCGTTGGCTTCAAGGTAAGGGTAAGAAATGGAAAATGCGAGCAGGCAGGTCCAGTTTTTGGTGTTGGCATCCATAAAAACCGGGTTGGCATTGAATCTGAACATATCTTTATTAACATAGATGGGGGTGTTTTGAACCACTGTCCGCGCCCCGTCATCTTCAATTCTCAACAAAGCCGGATTTGCCATACTCAAATCACGGGAAAGGGCTGAAAGGAAAAGTTGTGCGCGTTTCTGTTCTTCAGCACGCCAGGTGCCGGCCACAAAGCCTTTTGAACCTGAGCGGTATAAAGAAAATACTCCGGTCATGAAAAGCGAAAGAACGCCGGCGGCAATAAGAATTTCTATTAAAGTAAAGCCTCTGCGACAGTCAGTTTTCAATCTCATGCAGGCTCCTTCAGAATGCTGGTCGACGAGAACCAGAAACCGTACGTTCAATCAGACGCTGGTATTTTTCACCATCTGGCCGGCTGACTTCAACTTCCACTGTAATTTTAACGTTCATATCCTGATACATCTTCGACGAAAGCAGCTGAAATGTGGTGCGAAACTCGGCATTGAAAGGGCTGTCAAGCTTGCCCCCAAGAATAGCGTCGCCGTGATAAACCGAATAGGGTTGCGAGGTGTTTCCTTTTACGTGTGCAATATAGGCGTAATACAACGGCCCGGGAATTTCTTTGAATTTCAGCATGGCAATCTGAGTCAAGCCCTCGGCAAGAAGATCAGCCTGAATTGCCCCAAGCTCGATGGTATTGCGCCCGGACTGCTTTCTGATCGTATTAATATAAGAAATGCCAAGTATAAGAATGCCGGTAGCCAGTGTCAGCACAATAATCAGGGCCATTCCAGATCGTTTTGCGTCAAGATAATGCATCAACCGGTTCTCCTCTGAAAATCTGCCCGGTAAGTCATCGCTGAAACCGAAACCGGCAGATTCTGCTGCTCATTCCAGGTCACGGTAACCGTTAATTTGATGACCACATCATTGAGAGAAATTGTCTCTTCAGGTAAAAAGTCGTCTCCGACCGGGCTATCTGCCTTGAAAGTCGGGCGATTTACCCCTACTCCCCGGTATTTGAATTTCACCGGATTAACATACTCACTGTCCAGTGAGATATTGAAGGAGAACCCCTTATCCTGGCCAGCTGTAACATCGCCAAGGGCTATGCCTTCAAAGCCGTTCTGGATATTTTTTCCGATGGGTATCTCGTCATAATCAGCCTGCAACATCTGGCGCAAAGTTTTGTCGAGCAGTTGCATCGCAAGAATACGTCTCGCATCTTTACTGGTTGCTCGACCGCCGTATCCCATAATTGAAGCGATCGGAATCATGGCAGAAGCAAGAACGAATAAAGCGATCATTATCTCAATAAGCGTGGTACCACTTTTTTTCAGCATCGATTTAATCCAAAAACCAGTCTCGCTTTAATTGTAGCATAGGCTAAGCCTGGGCTGGCAAAATTTAATCTATAAAATTAATCGAAAAAGACTTCTAACCCATTGTCATCGCTGGAAACACCGGTTGCCAGAGCAATTGAATTTATCAAACCCTCGGATTTCCCTTCACAAAAACAAGTAACATATTCACGGGAAAAACCCTGCAAGCTGGTTCCTGCAAAAGTTTCCCACAGAACCTCAACTCTATTGTCGACAAATTTTCGGTAAAAAGCAGCGGCGCTCTTATGCCAGATTCTTTCAACTTCATCTGATCGCATCGATTTTACATGGTTTCCGATCTGATCAGGCATTGTGGCGGCAGGAGTGCCATCCCGGGGTGAAAACTTGAAAATATGAATGCGCGAAAACTGAATTTCTTCGATAAACTTCACGGTTTCAGCAAAAAATTCATCAGTTTCACCAGGGAAACCGACAATCAGGTCGGTAGTTATGGCTGCCAGGGGCATTCGTTGACGAATTCGCTCGACCACCTTTCTGAAATCTTGAGTGGAATAAGGCCGGCGCATCATTTTCAGAATTGAATCACAGCCTGATTGCAAAGGAAGATGAAAATGCGGACAGGCTTTTTCTGATGAAGCAGCCCAGTCGATCAGTTTTTCATCGACCTCAACCGGCTCGATCGAGCTGAGTCTGATTCTTGCCAGCTCTGGAATTTTTTCCAGCTGACGCAGCAGATCGATCAATGAAGGCCGGAAATGGCCGAGATGAATGCCGGTAAGAACGATTTCTTTATGCCCTTCAGCTGCCAATCTGCGTGCTTCTTCAATTGCCTCATCAATGGGCCGGGACCATTCTTCGCCCCGCAGATGCGAAACGATGCAATAAGAGCAGAACTGGTTGCAGCCATCCTGAATTTTAAGAAATGCACGGGTTTTTGCGGTTAAAACCGGCTCTTCAAAGGCGACCCGGCGCGGATCACAAGCAAAATCAGCAAAAAGATGCTGAACCATTGCCAGCACTGCCGAAAATTCCCCGAAAAAAGGCAGCACATAGTCTGCTTCAAGGCTTTCCTCATTGCGCTGGCGGCGCAATCTGGCTTCGCAACCGGCCAGAACGATTTTCACTTCAGGCCAGCGTTTTCTGGCCGCACGCAGGGTCTGACGAACTTTTTGCGACGCCCGCCCGGTAACCGAACAACCATTTAAAATAAATATATCAGGTTCTTTTTCATCTGGCTTCAATCCAAGAATCTGCAATTTTTCGGCAAGACGCTCGCCATCGTATTGGCTGACCTTGCAGCCAAGAGACTTCAGGACAAATCTCAAGCTTCTCATGGCTTAACCTTTCCCCAGCTGCCGCAAAGAAGAACAGAAAGAACGATCAGGGGCGCAGTTTCAGCCCTGAATATTCTTGGCCCAAGCCAGACGGTCTGCCAGCCGCGTTTCTGTAACCCAACGATTTCTTCAGGTGAAAACCCGCCTTCGGGGCCAGTAAGAATCCGATATTTTTTGAGGGCGGCAAAATCTGCAAAACAGGCGGCCTCGACGTTCGCACCCTGCTCATAAAGAACCAGTGCAGACTCATCGTCGATTTCAGGAAGGTCTTTCAGATATACCGGCGGAGAGACTTCCGGCAAAACGCAGCCACCACACTGCAGCATGGCGCCCAAAGCTATTTTCTGCCAGCGCTCGGTCTTTGCCTCAGATGTTTTTTTAACCACGCAGTTCTGCGAGATTACCGGCACAATTCTCTCTACGCCAAGCTCAACCGCTTTTTCAACCAGCCAGTCAAATTTCTCACCCTTGGTAAGGCCGGCATATAGAGAGATTTTTCTGGACGGTTCGCGACCGGGTTTTTGCCATGCGGAAGCCGAATAACTGCCACCCTCGCCAAGCACCGCTTCGGCCTCATGCCCACAACCATCGGTAACAACGAAAACATCGCCCGGCCGCAGCCGCATGACCCGCTCCAGGCGATGACGGTTGTCTTTGTTCAGGCTGCCGCCAGGTTCAGTTTGGTGAATTCGCACCTTGAAAGACAAAATCAGACCTCAACGTCAGCAGCGTCTTCCCAGAGTTGCTCGAGCTTGTAAAACTTTCTTGCTTCTGGCTGGAAAAGATGAACGATAAAATCATCAGCATCAATGAGAACCCAGCTTGAAACCGCATCTTTTTCAATGCGTACTCCAGGCTGATTGGGAACTTTTATCAGGCCGGCGGCCGCATCGGCAAGCGCCTGAATATGAGGACCATTATTTCCAGTGCCGATTACCAGATAATCTGTGTAACTAACGAGCCTGGTAACATCGAGAACCCTGAGGTTTTCGATCTTTTTTTCACGTAATGAATCGACAATAATTTTCATCAATTCAGGAATCTTTTTCTTGGCAGCCAATTTCAACCTCCGAACCTTAAAAGAGCGGGGCGCACAATGCGCCCCGACATTCAAACTTAAATTTTAAACAAACGGTTAAATACCTTTGAAGACGGAATACACATAACGACCGAACATGTATTTCTTTTCTTCAACGTAGTTAAAGCCTTTTTCGACGGCAGTATGATTGATTTCGAGAAGCTCTTTTTTACTGCCAGGCATAAAATCTGGAAGAGCCTTATACAAATCTTCGACGGTAAACAACTTGCTGAACTTGGCATAGGCCCCAGCCATGACCAAGTTGGCAACCTTGCCGTTGCCCAGTTCTTCGGCAATATCACTCGCGGGAATTTCGACAAGTCTGATATCATCGCGAAATTCCTGGCGTTCAATCAGCGACGAATTATACATCAACATGCCGCCGGCTTTTATTTTCAGGTTGAACCTGGCGACCGAGGGGCGATTCATGGCAATAACCGTATCGGGAACGGTAACCATCGGCGACGCAATTTCATTTTCCGAAAGAATTACGGTGCAGTTTGCGGTTCCACCCCGCATTTCCGGTCCGTATGAGGGGATCCAGGAAACGTTCTTGCCCGCTCGCATTCCGGTTTCCGCCAGCACCTTTCCTAGAAAGAGAATGCCCTGGCCACCGAATCCAGCGAGAATAATTCTTTCAACTTTTGACGACATAAAATGCCTCCTCGGAATTTATTACAATTACGCGGCTTTCACCGTGAAAGCCGCGCAGATTTTTACGCTTTTTCAACGCCATGAACGTCTTTGAAAGTTCCCGGGGGGAATACCGGCAACATGTTTTCGGCCAACCATTTGTGCGAATCTGCCGGTTTCTTGCCCCAGTTGGTCGGGCAGATCGAAACCACTTCAACGAAAGAAAAACCTTTGCCTTCTTTCTGAAGTTTAAAAGCATTGTAAATGGCCTTTTTCGCTTTCATCAGGTTGGCAGGATTGTTTACCGCAACGCGGGTTACATAAGCCGGGCTTTCGAGAGTTGCGATTATTTCACTCATCCTGATCGGGTTGCCAGCAGTAGAAGCATCGCGGCCATAGGGCGAAGTAGCTGTCTTCATGCCGATCAGAGTGGTTGGAGCCATCTGACCACCAGTCATGCCGTAAATTGCGTTATTAATAAAGATTACCGTAATATTTTCGCCACGGTTGGCTGCATGAATGATTTCAGCGGTGCCAATTGCAGCAAGATCACCATCGCCCTGGTAAGTGAAAACGATTGCGTCAGGTCGAGTGCGCTTAATGCCGGTTGCAACTGCCGGAGCACGCCCATGGGGTGCCTGATTGAAATCAAAATCAAAATAATCATAGGCGAAAACCGAGCAACCAACCGGTGCAACACCAATCGCCCGGTTCTTGAGTTCGAGTTCGTCAATCGCTTCGCCAACAAGGCGATGAACTACCCCGTGATCGCAGCCGGGGCAATAGTGGAACGGAGTTTTGCTCAAGCTTTCCGGTCTTTTAAAAACCTGTTTCATGTTATCCCTGGCTCCTTTCAGTCGGGTCTTACTATTTTATCAACTTCGTTGAGAATTTCAAAGTCAGAAGGAATTGTTCCGCCGGTGCGGCCGAAGAAATATACAGGTTTCTTGCCATTTACTGCAAGCTTGACATCTTCGACCATCTGTCCGCATGACATTTCGACACAAAGAAAGTTTGCGGCCTTATCAGCCAGACGCTGAATTGCTTTAGTCGGGAATGGCCAGAGAACTTTGGGGCGCAGCAGGCCTGCTTTAATACCACGTTTGCGGCATTTTTCCACAACCGTTTTGAGAATTCTCGAAATAATGCCGTAGCCGACGAGAATAATTTCAGCATCATCACAAAGATGCTCTTCAACTGCAAAGTCTTTGTATTGGCCTTCACTGAACAGATCTGTCATAACCTGATATTTCTGATAGAGATGCCAGTTATGCTCTTCAAGTTCTTCCACATCCAGGAAGATGGATGAGCACAGATTGCGCTCGGCTTTATCCTTGCCGGGGTAACCCAGAGCCCACTTTTTGCTGTTAACATCATAATCCCTGGGTTCGGGCAGATTGACTGGCTCCATCATCTGGCCAAGAACGCCATCGCTAAGCAGCAACACCGGATTTCGGAACCGGTCAGCCAGTTCAAAACCTTCAATGGTCATATCAGCCATTTCCTGGACGGAATTGGGGGCAAGAACCAGAGTTCGATAATCACCATGGCCGCCACCGCGGGTTGCCTGCCAGTAATCGGACTGGGCTGGAGCAATATTTCCAAGACCGGGACCGCCACGCACAACGTTGACAATCAGACATGGAACTTCAGCACCGGCAATGTAAGAAATGCCTTCCTGTTTAAGGCTGATACCAGGGCTTGAGCTCGAAGTCATAACTCGGGCACCGGCGCTGCCGGCACCATAAACCATATTGATTGCAGCAACTTCGCTTTCGGCCTGAACAAAAACGCCATCGACCTGAGGAAGGCGCTTGGACAAATATGCCGGCAGCTCAGACTGTGGAGTAATCGGATAACCAAAATAATAACGACAACCGGCCAACACAGCTGCTTCGCCGATTGCTTCATTTCCTTTCATCAGTACCTTTGCCATTTTTGTCTCCTTATTTTTCTTCTTTGAAGATTTCAATTGCGACGTCTGGGCAGCTTCTGGCACAGATTGCACAACTGGTACATTTTTCCTCGTTCAAAATCGTTGCCGGGTGAATTCCCTTGGGAGTAAGATGGTCAGCAAAACCCAGGATTTTCAGCGGACAGCGGGCAATACAGATGCCGCAGCCCTTGCAGAGATTCTCATTAATAACCCATTTGGACATTTGATTAATTCCTCCAGTGATTTTTCCAGTTGCCCGGTAACAAAAGTCAGTTTAAAGTTGCTGCGTATTCATATCCTTTTTTGAAAGCATTGATGTTTATATCAAGTAATTCTTTCTTGGATGAAGGCATGAAATTTGGAAAAGCGCTGATCACCTGATCGTAATTGAAAAGGCCACTCAGCTTTGCATACGCCCCTGCCATTATAACATTCGCCACTTTATCGTTACCCATTTCGATAGCCATCTGACTGGCCGGAACCGCAAAAGCCCTGATGTCTTTGCGGAAATCTTTCACATCGATCAGCGATGAATTGTAGATCATCGTTCCACCAGCCTTGACTTTTGGCTCGAACCTGGTCACCGATGGACGGTTCATAGCAATCAGTGTATCAGGTTCCAATACGATCGGGGAAGCAATTTCATGCTGAGAAATCACGACCGAACAGTTCGCGGTTCCGCCACGCATTTCCGGACCGTAAGATGGAATCCATGAAACCTTGCTGCCACTGGCCAATCCGACCTCGGCCAGGACTTTTCCGAGAAAAAGTATGCCCTGACCACCGAAGCCCGCCATGATGATTTCTTCGGTTTCCTTTCTCATTATCTTGTCTCCTTGTATAGGCTTCCATGTTGATTTGGGCAAAATGCCCGATAAAAGCCTTTATCTTATAAATTAATACTACCGTGGCGGGAAAATTTCAATGGTTTGCATTATCGCCGAATTGCCATGGAACATCCCAATAGCGTCTAATGGCCAACATAAGCCCTTCGGAACCATCAAAAAATTCTGGAGCTTTTACTGGTGCGCTCTTGAAAATTTCGGCAAGGCCTGCATCAGCAATGGAAAAGGCGATTTTAACCTTTTTATGCTGCGAGAATTCGCGAATAACGGCCATTCCTTCACGAAAAATCTCTGGCGAAGTTTCACCGGAAATATTGGGGTTGGCGACCAGACAAGTGGCTTTCATGGCACTCAATTCACTTAAAAGACTGTAGCTTTTTTCAAGTTCAGCAACCGTTGAAAATCCAGGGCGATACGGGTTGATCACAAAAAAAACATTGGCCTGACGCTGATCAGCATGATCTTTCATGCGGCCAAGCGGTCGCAAACCAGGCTCGCCACCCCCAATATCGCAAACCACGGCTGTTTCAAGATTTTCCATAGCACCCCAGGCCGCTCCTGGTAACCCGGGAATATCGCCAGAGGCAACCCGAAGGTCGGGGAAAATAATGTGCACCCCCAGCTTTTCAATCTGGTCTTTCAGTTTTCGCACCCGAAAAAACGGGTTAACAATATCAAGGTCAACCAGACTTACCTGCTTGAACCGGGATGCTTCCCAGGTGGCAAGATTCAGTGAAAGTTCCGTTTTGCCGGCGCCGGCACCGCCGATCAGAAAAGTTACCGGTGCCGGACCGGAGAAAAATGAGGGAATCATCAAAGGTCAAATTCCCGCCTGGCAAGTTCGGCAATCTTTTCATACTGCGGATCATCAACCCGACCGATGATTTCGTGCATAAGCATTTCCATGGTGGTGATAACTGCACCGGCAGCACGCATTTTTCCAATTGCCGTGTTCCAGTTGACTTTCTTGCGGGCGCTGGTGGCATTAAGAACCACATGCACCCTGAAACCTCTGGTTATTGCATCGAGAACTGTCTGACAGACGGAAATGTGCGCTTCCATTCCTGCAACAATGATGGTATTCGTGTTCATTGCCTCGAAACGCAGGGTGAGATCTTCGTTGGCAAAAGCGCTATATCGGCTTCTTTTAATTGGCTCCAGTCTTGGAACCAGTTTTTGAATTTCTTCGATGGTGCCGCCGAATTTTGCCGGAGCAAGTTCGGTTAGAACCACTGGAAGGCCGATCATACCTGCGAATGACACAAGGGTCTTGATATTATTGATCATCGCCTCTTTTTTGTAAATCGGTTTGATGCACTTTTTCTGCACGTCTGCAATCAGTAGCACGCTTCCTTCACGGGCAAGAATGTCGGGGTGTCTCATTTGTCTGACTTTCTCCTGTCTAAATAGTCATTTTAAAATTGTTGCCGCAGTTGTTATCCCAGCGCTTGTAAATATTTCCATCAGCATCGGTATTCACCAGAACAAAACAATAATTCAGCACCGAACCCCTGGGAGCCCAGATTGTTGCAAAAAATCTTCTGGGTGAAGGCAGGCGCTGCATCGAAAAAAGACGACCTCTTTCATAAAGCCGGTCACCAGAACGATATGGTGCCTGGCTGACCGAGAATTCCTCACCCCATTCGATACCTTCGACCTCTAATTCGGTATTCTGAGGGTAACTCCAACCGTCGATACTCCAGTGGAGAACTATGTGGGAACAGGTTCCGGAATGATCAATATACTCAATATCGCGAGGCATGATAAGTTGAGTGAACGTGTCACTGAATTTTTCAGAGCCATCATCGTATCGAACCTGGAAATAATAATGATACAGATAGCGTTCTTCACCGTTGAGGTGGGTTGGAAGGCGGAGAACCCATGAGCGTCTGAGAGGAGCACTGCCCCACTCTGGCATCATGTTAAAGCTTTCCACATGATTCCAGTTTGCGGGCAAATTGATTTGCCCAAAGGTCGAATTTAGAATGACGGCCTCTATGCCATCTTCGTAGTCAACCCAGTCTTTCTTGACATAGGAAAAGCCCTCGAAAGGCCGGGTAAATGGCGCGTCAAGTGCTGCACCCCTGGCATCCCGGGTCGAATTATCCGCCTTGCGCTGTACCGCAATTTCGCCGTTGCTGGTCATGAACCTTTTTCTTTCTGTTATCTAATGCAATTAAAGTATAACACAAGCTTTGCCGTACGAGAAGGTACTGCTTGCAGCAAAACAATTCAAAAAATTCTATTTTATGAAAACCTGAATCTTTCAAGAAGCCGGCTAAGCTCTTTTGCCTTTTCTGCCAATTCTTCGGCAGCAGAAGAAGTTTCTTCAGAAATTGCCGAAACAGATTGAACGCTCTGGTCAACCTGACTCAGCCCCTGGGTTATCATTGAAACTCCAGTAGATTGTTCTTTGCTTGCGATAACTATTTCTTCGACCAATACTGCCACTTTTTGAACTGAAGCGTTTATCTCATCGAAAGACAAACTGGTTTTCTGCACTATTTCGACACTGCTATTGGCATATCTGAATGATTCCTCAAGCAAATCAGAAGTCTCTTTTGCCGCATTTGCACTTCGTGCTGCAAGATTTCGAACCTCTTCAGACACCACTGCGAATCCTTTTCCGTGTCTACCAGCTCTGGCAGATTCAACCGCCGCATTAAGCGCAAGAAGATTTGTTTGAAAAGCTATGTCATCGATGACCTTGATTATCTTCTTGACGTTCTGACCGGATTCATGAATGCTGTTTATGGCGGCATTCATTTCTTTCATTTTAATCAATCCCTTTTCAGACAGGAGTTTTGTCTGATTTACCAGATCTATGGCACCTGTAGCATTGCTTGAATTTTGCTGTGACTGCCCGTCTATTTCATGCATTGAACTGCTGATCTCTTCAATCGAGGACGCAGATTCAATCGCCTGGTTGGATAAGCTTACAGAGCAATCTTTTAATGCATTGCTCTCGATATTAATTTTGTTCACAACTTCTTTAATTTTGCCGAGAATTTCATTTAAGTTCTTAACCATAGTCCTGAATGCAGCCCCCATGGAATCTTTTTCCGATTGAACCTTAACTTCTATTCCAAGGTTGCCCGAAGCAATTTCCCTCGCCTCGTTTTCTTTCAACCTCAAACTCTGGATCATCAGGTTGATTGATTTTACAAGGTCACCAATCTCATCCTTGCTTGTAAAATTGAGCTCTTCAGTCAGATCACCAATTGCTACCTGATTTGCCAGTTTTACCAAACCATACAATGGCCCAAGAATGCGGTTTATAAGAATTTTAAGAATGAAAATAACTATTAAAAGCACCAGAATAGTACCGGCAACAAATTTGGAACTAATGTGGGACACTGCCCTTTGACCAGCCTCGATAAATGCATTACGAGTGAAATTGACTTTTGCAAGATCATAAACAAGTGCCATTACACCTACCACAGCACCTCTATAATCGTTCACTGGAAAGACATAAACCATTTTGCCGCCAAGCACTTCAAAGCAGGATTTTTTCTCTCCGCGCGCCAATAGAGCAGAACTTATAACCGGATCAGTGATTGCTCTGGCTGTAGAAGAGGTAAAGACATATTTTCCGTCAAGAACCGGGAACCGAACGGAATCCTGAAGGTCTTTGGCGATTGGTAAAAATTCAGACTTTAGATAAACAGCTATTTCATAGCTGGAATCAACGTGATTTGCCTCGATAACATCCTCGAAAAGAACCAAAACTTCGCAAGACCCAAGATGGCCGCCATTTTCAGCTGTAACCGGCGAGATTCCTCGAAGAGCAAAGCCAGCTTCTCCGACTTCTATGCCAACAATTGGTTTGTGTGGGGGCTGATTAATTTCAACAACCGTTTTGCGAAATGAACTCAAATCGTCTGAAACATCAAGTTTCTGTCCATCTCTTTTAACCTGCCAGCCATCGCGCCAAAGCCTGGAAAGGCTGCGAGAGTCGGGGAGGTGAAAATGAATCTTAAAAAATTCTGACCCTGTCTGAGTGCAATAGCCTTTTATAAATGGCTTCATAAACCCGCGCAATCTCTGGCGACCTTCCTGAACTACAGGGTCTGTCTCATCATCCATGTTGCCAGTAGCACAAAACCGATATATCTCTTGAATCTCTGGCAATCTTGAGAAAAAAGAAGCCTCTCCAAGCGCTTTTTGCCCAAGCTGTCGAAATCCATCAATTATTGCCTTTTCTCTGGACTTTGCTTCATTAAGAAAAACATCTTCGGCGAATGCTTCAAAAGATTTCTGCTGGTCGGCTGACAGTTCATCGATGAAGAATCTCTGTGCATAAACCAAACCCAATGAAAAAACACCTACTACAAAAGAAATCGAAACAATGAATCTGGTGCTTATTTTCATCGCCCTCTCCCACTTAGAAAAAATAATTGAATTCAAGCCGTGAATCTCGAAAATCCTGTTCTGCTTTGCCAAAATGGGCAAGATACCTAATTTTCATTTCTACATCGGTTCCCGGAATTTTATAAATCAAATCGCAATGCCAGGCCCTTGCATCACTGGAGGTCTTTCCAGCCTGCTCCGGGCGATCATGTATCGAAAAATCTGTCAAAAGCCTTGCACCCTTAAGAAGTCGTGCTTTGTCCAGATTGATATTCCAGGCAACCATCTTCGAACTGGTACCAGCAGTCCAGTTAACTTCTGTCATATTGCGGGTAAACCCATGAGTTGGAAAGCCACGCCAGGGCGCGACGATGTCACCCCGGTCAGCGACATGGGAATAACCCAGCCACGCTTCCTGAATACTCCAATTGGCCTGGAGCTTTATCATCCATATCCTGCCATCGAGCGAGCCATTGCATGGCGCGGCCGTTCCGTCCAGTTTTCCACCGCCAACCGCTCCGGCCCCCTGATCCTTTTGTTCAATCAGTCTCGCCCACCCGGTAATTTTTGGCGAGTCTTTTCCTTTAGCTCTATTTAGCTGCCATTTTCCTTCCACTACAGCAGTTGAAAGCATCTGTGGCACGACATACAGAAAATTCCTTGAATGACGTCTTTTTTCGAATTTTTCCCAGCCCAGGACAAGCAAACGCTGTTCCGGTTTGCCAGACGCATCCAGGCGAACTCGGGTCAAACCCTTATGCATTCCGCTGTCATCATTGTCATCTTCGGTTGTTCCGAAAGTCAGCAGGTCATGAAAGGAATTTCTGTTTCTCAATTTCTGTGAAGAAAGAAAAGCAAAAGCAAGAACCCCATTATTTTCAAATTTTTGTTTTATTGCTAACCCGGTAAACGTGTTTGGAACAGCCTTGGTGTCATTCGAATGAGTAAGAATCGTATCAAAAATAAAACGACCGACCTTAACTTCAAAATTTTCTATTTCATATTTCAATAAGAGTTGAGCTGTTATGTTGAAATTTCCTGGTTCCCCAGTGGTGGTATCCGGAACAAAAGTATCTTTACCAGACTTGCCCATTCGAAAATCATTCGGAACCAGCGTTCCAAAGTCAGTCCCCAGGTGATGAGAAGCAAAAAATGAAAAGTGATTGAACGCCGGAGACTGCAGATCAAGAGAAAGAATACTGACGAACCCGCGAGGATCATACAGTTCCGCTTTGTCTGGCGCAAAGCGATTAAAACTGGTTCCGTAATCTTCTTTTGCACCGGTTCTTTCGCAGAAAAAGGAATTCGTTCTCAAACGCCCCGACAATTTCCACTCGGGACGAGCCTTTTTCTCAATTTTATCTTTTGGTTCTTCCACCGCCGTTTTTTGTGAAAACCTGTCTTTTCCAGATTGTTCCTCCGTGATTGCATCGACAGAAGAAGTAGATCCCGGCAAAAGGAATATAATCAGACCAAGAAAAAGGGCTTTTGGATGAAACGAAAAATTGACAGGAAAAAAAGGATTCATATGTCCTCTTTCAAAGAATTTATTCAGCTACAAAACACATTATACCAAGTTTGCCAAATCGTTCCAGAATTTTATTAATTTTTTGCTTTTTAAAAGTCAAACCCTCGCCAAATGACACTTTTATTTTTAAAAACAAATTTATAGTGACCCATAAAAATTATTTTATTAACAAACGTCGCGCCATGCGATATGCTTGTTTGCATGTATATCAAAAAAGTTACCAGACACAACAAAGATTATGACAAAACCTACGAATATCTTCACCTCGTAGAAAACGTTAGAACCCCGGAAGAACCGAGACAGCGGCTCATTTTAAATCTCGGAAAACTTGATGTTTCACCCGATCTCTATAAAGAACTCGCTAACTGCATCGACGGAATTCATTGGCAAACTCGGGTTATAAAACTTGCGTTGATGAAAGAAAACTAATTCCCCAGCGATTTTTTTGCCGAATCGATGTCACGAATCATTGATTGGGCATCTTTTGCCAGCTTATCATCGGGCATAAGACTGATAACTTTTTGAAATTCGTCAATTGCACGGTCGAAGGCAACAGATTCGCCGGCAAGCCCCTTATCGGTCCAGGCAAGGCCCAGATGGTAATGAAATTTACCATTATTGCCGTCTTTGGCAATAGCGGCTTCAAATTTTTCGATTGCTTCTTCAAGCTTGCCTTTTTTGTAAAGCTCATAGCCTTCTTCGTGAAGATTCAAGGCTTCGGCATTGCCCTTTTCACCGGATTTTTCGTCTTTGTCTTTATTGGTTTTCAGTGAAGCCCAAACTTCTTTTTTAGCCTTGAGCTTTTCCTGACGCTCTTTCTCGGCCAACTCTGCAGCAATACGCTCTTCTTCGGCCCGTTTGATTGCCAGAAGTCGCTGTTTTTCCTGCTCTTTCCAGCTGTCGATAACTTTGTAAGCCTTTTCAATCTGACCGGAATGCGCACCGGCGTCTTTGCGAACCGCACCGAGCAGCAGGTCGGCTTCTTCATACTGGCCATTGATAAAGCTAAGCATTCCGCAGTAGAACATGGCCTCGGGATCTTTATCGTTGTTTTTCAGCCTGGGCACATAGGTCTCACGCCCTTTTTCGACCAGACCCTTATCATTTTGCGAAGCCAGGCCCGGGTTGGCGAGCAGCAACTCAAAATATGAATCAAGCCCCTGAGAAAGCCCCTGATTTTCCCAGGCTTTGAGGGCCGGTAAAATCGGGCTTTCAGTGTTTTCTTCAAAAATACTCAGATCAATCTCTTTTTCGACCGGTTTCTTTTCCTCAACCACCAGGTCATCGAAAACCAGCAGTTTCTTTTCTTCATCAAATCCGGCAATTCGGCTTTCTGGTATAACCAGCCCGAATTTTCTCAATCTGGTATCTTTGCCCAGCAGGGTCATCGTTTCATGAACCACCGGATCACTTTCTTTTACCGGTTTGTTTTCTTTGCTTTCGCCAATCAGCTTCTGCAATTGAATGACTTTCGGGTGATCGGGAGCCTGAAGAGCTGCTTCCCGCAGGAATTTCCGGGCCTTTTCCATATCTTTAAGATCGGCATAAATCTGAGCCAGCCAGACCCGGGCAGAAAAATTCGCCTGGTCAATCATCAGCACATTTTCAAATTCAAGAGCCGCCCCGGCCAGGTCGTTTTTTTCATAGCTTTGCCGCCCGGCCTTCAAAAAGCCTTCCACATCATCATCAGACTGGGAAAGAACAGGCGTTTGGCCAGCGACGACCCAGGCAATTAAAATAAAAATTTTAAAAATAATTTTAATCATCAGTCAAAATTAATCTGCTGCCCGATAATTGCCACTTTGATTTTATTTCTTGCCCGTGTCTTGATCACATGAAGCTGTTTGCCGGTATAATTGATTCCACCAGCGGCAATCATTTCAAGATAACCATCGTTATCAAGATCGGCAAAGGTTAGCGGAGCAACGGTCTTGCCAATGTATTTCGGGTAGCCATCAAGTTTAACCCCGTTTCGCGACAATGCCATTACATAACCGGCACGTTCGCCGATGCCTTTGGGGTCCCAGGCGGTAAAGACCAGGTCAAGCGTTCCATTGCCGTCGATGTCCATAATTCTGGGAGCATGATAAATTGCATGACCGGTAGCAAAGGGCCAGCCCGGCAGAGAATTGCCGTTTTTATCGCAAACCGTAATGGTTCCATCGGCCTGGCCAATGATGAATTCATCTTTTCCATCGCCATTGAGATCAGCAAGTCTGGGCGCGGTATGAGCACCATCACTTAGCCCAAATTCAGAGAGTTTCTCGCCGGTCATATTCCACATGATAAATTTTTTATCCGGTGTTGTTGTAAAAACCTCTTTGATGCCATCGCCGTCGATATCGTTTGCATCGACGTTAAAAGGCCAGGTCAGGTTGGCAGCCGTTTCCTGCGGCCAGCCATTCATTTTCGAACCACCCACCCTCAAAAGGGTAACTCGACCGCCGTCATCCTTGCAGACCACTTCTTTTACCCCGTCGCCATCAAGGTCAGAAGTAACAATTGCCGCAGAAACCGACTTATCCATCTTTACTTCCCAGACCAGGTGTCCGTCAGGGCCAATTCTGCTTACTGTGCCGGATTTTGAACCGACAAAAACATTCTGTTGCCCGCTGCCATCAACATCAGCGATTTCGGGTGCGGAAACCAGGATTTTTCCACGCGTATCAAGAATCCATTTTTCGCGGCCCAGGCTGTTAAGGCAATAGACTTTGCCATCCTGCGACGCAACGATAACTTCAGTTCTTGCATCGCCATCAAGATCAGCCAGCTGAACATCTGAAAGAATCGGTCCCCCGGTCTGCTTAGGCCAGTAAGGCGGCCTGAAAATCTCGCGGCCAGTCGACGAAAAAATATGCACTTTTCCATCAGTTGCGCCAAAAATAATATCTTTGTGACCATCTCCATCGAAATCATCAATAACTTTTGGCTGGCCGTAAATATCGCCATGCACCTGCGCCTGAAATTCTGCTGCACCAAGATTAGCGCAACACCCGATTAAAATCAGACCCAGAGCGGTTAAAATCTTTTTCTTCATTGCCTTTGCCCCCCCCTCAGCTGATTACCGGTTTAATAGGTAACGTAATCGCGATAGATCTTCACCAGAGAAGTCATTTCGGCTTCGATGCCAGTGGGTTTTACCCGACCGGCAGCCTTGACTTCCCAGATGTCGTAATGGCCGATCGCCACACCCTTCTGGAAATGCGGAACATTATAATAGGTCATGTTGCTGTTTTCGTAAGGTTTAACGCTAATAACCTGGTATTCCCCGTCGGGAAAAGTTTTGTGATACTCTTTATCAACCGCGCTTTGCACATACTTTGAAGGGAAATTCAGATCGTGATTGTTCATGTTGTACTGATTACAGATATTGATTTTCACCTTTTCAATCGCCGCCTGGGCAAAGCTTCTAGCCTTGATGCGGTGCGCTTCGGTCAGAATCATGTCGGTGCTCAATCTTGAGGAAAGCCAGTAAAAGATGCCAAGAATACCGAAAATTACCAGCAGTATAAAGGTTATCATCGCGATGAAACCGCGGCGGCCAGAAAATCGATGATCAATCATAGTTTTTTACCACCTTTACACAAACCAGGTCGGTTTCAAGGCGTACTGCAAAATCGAGGTTTTCTGTATGCTGTTCGTTCTTTTCATCGATCAGGGTTACCTTAATTTGAACCTGCCTGATATCGCCCGGGTCGTCGTTAAAAAACAGGTCTTTAGCCTTTTCAGCGATTACCCGGCGCTTTTTATTGCCGTTATAATCTTCTTCTTCGCGAATCAGCTTATTTTTTTCAATAAAATATTTAATTCGATCTTTTCTTGTCTCATCGTTAAAAGAAGTCAGAAAAAACACAATTTCTTCGCCGCCATTATCTGGATTTTTATCTTTGTCATAAATGGTAACCAGATTCGGAAAAAGATCATTGATTTTTTCACCCTGAAACATCATATTGCCGTCGGCATCGAATTTCACGATTGGGTTAACCGTCTTCAGATCGGTAAAAATCTGCTTCATGACCAGCTGCACCTGCTGGTTGAATTCCATGTGCTTCTGACCCCATTGCCAGGTATTCAGATTGCTGCGAAAAACCATGATCAAAATCAGAGCAATCAGCGCCACGATAAATGATGAAATGCTCAGTTCAACCAGAGTAAAACCCTTTTTTAAAAGTTTTTTCATCAGAATTTTGCCGAAGTCTTCAGATTTACCGAGTTGGTATTGGCGCGATAGGCAAGCATGCGATACTCTTTTGGAATGCCGCTCTCAAGCCAGTGCAGAATAACCGTCAACTGCAAAAGGTTGGTTTCTTTGGCCCCGGTACCAAGAATTGTATGTTCAGGAGCTTCTTCGACCGTTAGAGTAGCTGAAGCCTGATATTTCTTTTTAAAAAATTCAGGAATCTTGAATTCGGGAAATTTGGGATCGGGGATATTGATCGTCTGTTGCTCACGCTTCCAGATAAAAGAATCACTGCGGGCCAGGTCGAGAATATTCTGGGAAATAATCGAAGCCTCAAGTATCACCCCGCCTTTTTCTACCGTTTTGGTGCCGGTAAGAAAAAGCATCATAACCGGCACAACTCCGACACCGATTATAAAAACCGCCATCAACACTTCTATCAGCGAAAAGCCGTCAGTTCTGCGAATCACTCAAAACCCCCGTCTTTTTCTATCTTCCACATCTGCAGGCACATATTCATGCTCGTATTTTTCGAAATCTTCAAGGTATCTGATGCCGGCTCTGGCATTCTCAGCAGCATGCGAATTCGGGTATTTATCAACTATCTGCCTATAGGCTTCAAGTGCCCGGTCATTCGACTTGTTACGAAAGTAAAGCTCAGCAATACACAGTTCGGCAACGCTGGCTTCCTCAGAATTTGGATAGCGCTGAACAATAGCTTCAAACAAACTTACAGCCTTAGTGTATTCGCCTTTCTCCATCAGCGCAATACCCTCAAGATACTGAGTTTCAAAGAAGCCCCCCGGTGTATCAGACTTCATTTGCGACTTCTGACGCGCACTGTCGAGCGAATAATTCAGCCCGGTCTGAGACAAAATATCGAGCGGCCGGTCAACGACATTTTCTTTCTGATCTGCAGAACCAGCTTTCCCGGATTCGGTGTTTTTCGCCGTGTTGCCCGAAGACGTTTGCGAATCCGGCTGCTGTTTACAGCAGCCGGTATTGAAGAATAGCGCAGATAGAAGAATTCCCAGCAGCAGGGTTGTTTTTTTCATGACACCTCTTCAGCACAGGTGCGTAGAAATAGTACGGGCTATGCTGTCAACCAGACCCTTGATTTCACCTTCATCGGGGCCTTCAGCCATGACCCTGACCAGGTCTTCGGTACCTGATGGTCGAACCAGAACGCGCCCGCGCCCTGAAAGCTGCTTCTCGGTGGTTCTGATAACATCGACAATCTCAGGAATAGAATCGAAGTTCTTATTTTTTACTCTAATGTTAACCAGAACTTGAGGCAATTTGCTCATGACCCCGCTGAGTTCTTTCAGGCTGGCTCCGGTTTCTCGCATAATCTTAAGCAGGTAACAGGCAGTTAAAAGCCCATCACCTGTAGTCGCATGGTCAGAAAGAATTATATGGCCCGACTGTTCACCACCAACGATAGTCTGGGTTTTCTGCATTTCTTCAAGAACATAGCGGTCGCCAACCCTGGTTTTGAAAACTTTGATGTCGAGATTCTTCATCGCCAGGTCCAGACCTAAATTGGCCATGACCGTGGTTACCAGAGAATTTCCCGGCAATTTTTCACGATCTTTCAGAAATCTCGCGGTAATCGCAAGAATAAAATCACCATCGATAACATCACCGTCGCTTGAAATCGCAATAACCCGGTCTGCATCGCCATCAAAAGAGAATCCCACATCGAAATGTTCTTTTTTCATTACTTCGAGAATCGCAGAGATACAGGTTGAACCCACTCCGTGATTGATGTTGATGCCATCGGGGTCAACTCCGATTGCATCAACACTGTAACCGAGATCTGCGAAAAATTTGGGCGCCCAACTGGCAGCTGAACCATTGGCGCAGTCGAGAGCTATTTTCAGGCGACGCGCGCCAACATTTTCGCCAGCAATCTTTCCAAGATTGGAGAGCCAGAAAGCAACTGAATTTTCATCAGGGATTATGCGCCCGACTTCTTCGCCGGTAGGCAAATCCATTTTTTCTTTTAAAAGAAGTTCCTGTTCGATGCTTTCTTCGATGCTATCGCTGATTTTATAGCCATCGGCACCAAAAATTTTGATGCCATTGTCAGGGAAGGGATTGTGCGATGCACTTATCATTACGCCGCCCATGCCCTGCAACTCGCGAGTGATAAATGCAACAGCAGGGGTGGGAACCACGCCAAGAAGCCTGGCCTCGGCACCTACTGATGCTATACCGGCTGCAACTGCGTGTTCCAGCATATCTCCGGAACGTCGGGTGTCTTTGCCGATGAAGAACGGGCGACCCTGCTTTTTGTGATTGAGCAGCAACTGTCTGGTTGCTGATTGTGCAATTCTGAAAGCCGTGCTTGCATCGAGAGGAAAGCGATTGGCAAGTCCTCTAACTCCATCTGTTCCGAAAAGTTTGCCCATACGAAATACTCCTGAAAATTTTGTTTTGCGGTAAAGTATAACACATTTTCTCTGTTCTGCCAGAAACCCGGAAATTGATTTTCAAATACCCTTGAAGCCTATGAACAAAAGAGTTATAATCGCCAAAAGGACATGGGGTCTGTCTCGTATTTCAGGAATTTGAGGCAGCCCCTGTTTTATCGTCTTCAAAGCATAACTCACAGGTAAAAAATGTCTGGCAAGGAAAATGGATTCGTAAGCCTGAAAGGCTTCATCAACGGCATAATTGAATGGCTGAGCTTCAGTGATGAAATTCACACCATCGTTGACCGGTTGAATCAGAAACTCGATGAACCACCCATCAGGCTTGCAAACCGCCACATTTCCCATCCGGGTGGCTTTGGGCGGGAATTCGGCCGACGACGCCTGAGCATTGCCGAAGCTTACCTGATTATTGCCAGACATCACAGCCCAGAGCACGCGGATAACCGACTACAGGCCCTGCGAATCATGATCGAGCAGTCTTTACATGCAAAAACTGTGACAATGCCAATTAATACGGCACGAGTACAGATTCAGCTGATGAAAGACACTGTAAAAGCCCAGGGCAACCGTCGCCGCCAGATGGAACACATTGCCGACTTCGGACTTGCATCATTCGGGCACGAAGCCGTCATCAGATCTTATTTAAAGGATCTCGCGCTGGTAGAAGTTCCAGAAGTTGGTAAAGCGCTCAACAAGCTTGATCTTGGCTGGGACGACCATGTTCACGATTCGGTTTCAGAAGGCCGAAAAACCCCAACCCAGGTGCTTCTTGATGCCTTTATCAAGGGAATGTCACGCATCACACTGGTATATAACAACATTGAAGAAGAAAGAATGATTCATGAAGCAATCAGTGCCGGGCAGATTCTTGGAATCGACGTCGAGATCGGCATTGAATTCAGCGTTGGAAAAGGCGGCAATCGCCGGCATTACATGTATGTTCCACCTCTGTTTTCGCGCAGTCACGAATTTTTCAACTTTCTCGAAAAACACCGCCATGAACTTGAAGACTTTAGAGAAGGCCTGAAAAAAAACCAGGCTAACCGTTATAAGTCATTGCTTTCAGTTATCAAACAGTTCAATGACATCCATCTGCCAAGGTTAAACGAAGACTTTTCTCCCGAAAGTCCATGCTGGTTTCCGGCGATAACCGAAGAAGAATTCAAAAAAGTGGTGGCCAGTGGTCAGGCTTCGCGCGAACATTTGAGCGAACTGCTCAAGGATCGCTTCACCAAAGTATTTCACAAGAGAGTTCTGCTCTACAAAACCATGGTTGCCGCCGCCAAAGACCGTTTTAAAAGAGGCGCTTATACCCAGTGGGAAATGGATGCGGTTAACAGTCGCTATGAAAGCACCCGCACCACCTTTGAAACTCTTTCAAGATCTGAGCTGGCCGGAAAATATCTGGCAACCCGCAGTTCAGTCGACTATGACAGTGTTTTTGAAGATGAATTGCCTTTGCTTGATACGATAGCCAGACTTCCGGGAAAGCTGGTGATGATTCACCCCCTCGAACTTGGCTTAAAAAAGGCAATCAGGCATATAATTGAATTTGCCGGGCAACTTACCCATGTTGAAATCATGAACTTGCGCGACAGCGCTTCAAGAAACCCTTCTGACATTATTTTGTTCAACAAATTCATTTTTTACCTGAACAACCGGCCAATCGAAGAAATCGCTGAATTTCTTGAACAGAATGATATTACCGGAGTTTCACAGAACCATCTGGAAAAAGCAAAACTAGCTGCAAGCCAGCGCGGTATCATTCCAAATTGTGGCAGCGATTCAACCGGACGCAACAAGCTGATTCCCGGCATGGGGTTTGTCAGATCATCCCAAATCTGCCCCAAAATTAAGAAAGAATTTCTCGAAAAACATGTGGTTCTTCCGCAGCCTATTTCAACTCTTTATTTGAATCAGGGTCGCTGGACCAGAGAACTGCAGAATGACCACAGTGGCGACCACGACACCATAGTCTGCATGGGAAAACAGATTCCCATTCCCGGCAACAAGGTGGGAGATGAAGAAATCGTCGAGCTCATCAACTTTTCACGGTTCTGGCAATACATGAATCCGGAGATAAAGAATTTTTTTCGCCTTGCAGGCGGTTTCGTCGTCGCCCTTTACTGGATGTTCATCATTCAATTTGACGGAGATCTGTTTGTAGGAACAGTGTTTGCGACGATCTGGTTATTCGTCACATTTTTCCGCAATGTGCTGGTAGATCTGGTTGCCTCTTCCGGTACCGATTTCAAGAATTACAGCCTTAAAAACGTTAACTTTGACAACGCTTATCAATCCGTATTCTGGACAGGATTCAGCGTACCCGTTCTCGGGCTGGTGAAAAACAATTTCGACTGGTTATACCCGGGTCTGAAGGCGGGAGTTCTTTTTGAAAGCAGCAAGTTTTTCTTTATCTGCCTTGCCAACGGTATCTACATTTCGACTCATAACACCTTGCGCAATTTTGACAAAAGCGTAATTCGCGGCAACTTTTTCCGTTCGGTGCTTTCATGGCCGGTGGTTACAGTTTTTTCACCGGTCGGCAATCTTTTTGGCATACCCAGCATCGTTCAGGCAAAGTTCTGGTCTGATGTTGTCGCTGGCTTCATCGAGGGTAGCAACAAGTTCAGCAATCGTTTTGTGCTGCGAAAACGCGATCTTACCGAAATTCTGCCGAGACTTCATTCAGAAGATCGTGAAGAGAGAATTACCGCCATGCTTGACGTTCTCTATGTCTGGTCGAGAGCCCCGCGGGGGAAAACCTGTCTGCGCCTGCTTCTGCTTAACCAGGCTTCTCTTGGCGAACGAATCTGGCGCCGGCGCCGTGAAACCCGCGATGAGATTGAGGCCCGGGCACTGAAATTCCGCAACTATTTCAAGCGATTACTTGAAATGTTCAGTAACCCTGGAATGCTCAACATTCTCACCGATTATGCCCTGAAACACTTTGATGGCCATGACGCAGTGGAACTGACCGCTTTAATCGGCGAAGAGGCCGAAGACTTTCTCGCCTGGCTGAAAGAGCTGAATCGGCATTTTCCCCGGACCGATCAGGGGGTAAGGCCAGTAGCCTGAAAGAACTTATTTTTTCAAAGCGCCGACCGCCTTCATTATCGCTTCAACTTCAGAAAACTCTTCATCTGAAGCAGACAAGAAAGTTTGAGACCCGGCGGGAAGATCACCGTCTTTAATGCTGGTAAGCGCCTGCTGAAAGCTTTCTCGAAGGTTAATCGGGCAATCCTGCCGGCAGATTATAACGTCTGATGGAATTTCTTCAGTCTTGGCCAGAATGATGATTTTTTTATCAAGATCCTTTACCGACGAAGATTTCAATGTTTGTTCAAGGCAAACGCCGGCATCGACTTTGCCGTTAAGAACTGCCTGAAGCACGTTATCGTGGCTTTTAAGAAATCTTGATGTCTTTGGGTTAACCTTTATTTTCAGGCTTTTGAGCAGATACATCGGATAAATGAAACCACTAGTCGATTCGGGGTCAACAAAACCCACACTGCTGCCCTGCAGGTCTTCGAGCCCCTGAACTCTGCCTTTGACGGGGGCAATAAAAACTCCGCGATAAGACGTCTCATTGCCAAATTTGGCTTTGGCAATCGCCATCAGATTTTTTTCATCACGATGCTTGATATAGGCAGTCGGCCCAACCCAGGCAAAATCAAGGTTGCCGCGCGACAGAGCTTCAATGATGCTGGCATAGCTGGTACCACTCGAAAAAAGCCGCACTTCTTTAGTACCGGTTTTCTTTTTCAGGGTTCGCAACAACGGCACTGCCCGTTTCATCATCTGACGAATGCTCATATAAGGAATTCGTCCAACTCTTACTGTCTTTTCCTCAAGCTTAATCGGAGGCTGCGCCTCAATTTTCGGTTTTTCCGGTTCAGGAGCAGGCTGCGGCTCAACTTGTTCCTCGCCATAGCTTTCGTAGCCCTGACCCTCAGAATCATAGCTGCCCTGATCATCATAATATCCAGACGATTCACCGCTGCTTCCCTCGTCGCAGTAGCTTTCACCGCTGGAAAAATCGCTGGAACTTGTTTCGGAGTCATAGTAACCGGCAGATGAATCATCAGAAAAATAATCCTCATGAACTTCACCGGAGTCACTACCTGGAAAGTCGGGGTTTTCGGCGGCAAAACACGACATGGCCGCCATCAGAAAACAAATTGCCACCATGTATCTGAGCCTGAACGGCTTCGTTATTTTATTCATTTTTGCCTCCAAACTGTTTTCCAGATTCTGCTTGCACCGAATTTTAACACATTTTTCATGAGATTGATTCAACACATTTCCCCACCGAAGCTGAAACCATGCCAGCAGAAAAGCTGGAGCCATCAGGAAAATACAAGCGCGGTTCAAGATTGCAGAAGTTCAATTTCACTGCCAGCAGTGGTGGTTCCGCCATCGATTACCCGACAGAAAACGCCGCGTGTAGGCAGAAGGCGATCACCGTGAAAAGAATAGTGCTGTGGCAGCACTTCTTTGCCTATCTGGCAGACTTCCAGCAGCGCATCGCCAACCCTTATCCGGTCACCAACCCGGGCTTTTCTCAGATCAATTCCCCGGGTTACCAGGTTTTCGGCAAAATCACCGAAACCCGCCTTTTTTTCGTGAACAGAATTGTATTCTTCAATATCTTCAATCATCAGCAGACTCACCGGTCTGATTGTATCAATGTGACCGTCACCTTCTATGCCACGACCGGCGATGAAACGGCATTGCGAAACCTCTCTCTTTGATGTTCCAACCGTTTCAGAAATACAGACCGCCGACACTTTTCCCCTGGTTTTCTCTGACATCGTTTTCCCCCATTTTCACCTAACTATTGCCTCTTGAGTTTGAAAAAGCTGAAAAAATTGGAAAAGCGGCATGAATAAATGCAAAAACAATTATTCATGCCGCTTTTTCAATCAGATTTTTTTAATCTGAAATTTTAATTACTTATCATGGAGTGGTTGCAGCAACTTCAGCAACCCTAACCATTACATCTGAATTCAGAATCAAAATTCCGGTTACCATTGCAAATAGACCGATTGATTCGGCGATACCCATGGCAACGATGATGTTACCGAAACCCTTGCCGCCATTATCAACCAGAGCTCGAACCCCGGCGCCGCCGATTACACCCTGAACCCAGGCAGAAATCATTTCGCACAGGCCAACACCAATGGCAATACCCAGAAGAACGCCGCCATTAGCTTCGACAGAAGCATAAGGGCTCATCAGGAAGTAAAGAATCATGCAGTAAAGAGTCTGGCTGACGGGCATTCCAACGAGACCGCTGAATTTACCAGAAAGCGGTTTGCCTTCTTTGCCTTCTTTTGCCCAACCGGCTGCGGCAGCCGTACCTGCGGCCTGAATGCCGAGACTGCTGCCAAGGCCACCCAGACCCATTATAAGACCAAGAGATAATTTTCCCAGAAATGTGTACATATTTTTCTCCTTAGAAGATTTTACCTGATTTCCTTGAAAGGATCATACTTTCGACCCGCCCATTCCAGCTCGAAGTGATTCGAAAATTCAAGAAGATTCAAACGAACACCGTGTGCAAGAACGGCAATTACACCCAGAATAATATTGATTGTGTGGCCCAGCAGATACACGGGAAGTTTCAGAACAAAAATCGGCAGCATTGCTGCAATGTCGTTGAAAGCCGCCGCAACTTTTCCGCCGGCCAGCCCGACAGCCCAAAGGCGGATATAGCTGACGATATCTGAAAAACAGGCCGAAGCATTCTGCAGAATTGCACCCACTCCGGCACCGATCCGGGCAAAAATACCGCCCGAAGCGGTTGAAAAAAGCAGGATCAGAATGCCGGAAGCCTCAAGCAAAGGAACTATCCACGACGAAGGCATCAAAAAATCCTGTTTCAGAATCAGTCCGCAGATTATTCCATACATGGCCCAAAGAAACATGACCCAGCCGACTTCAGAAAGAATGGTTATATCGATTTTCCGGCGCAGCGCTTTGACGATATGAGCACCGCTCAGATGAAGCGTTCCCATCAGAAAACATATGCCCTGAAGAAGTATCATCCCATCTTTGCTGTTGGGGTCGAACCGATAGCTTTCAAAAATCTTGTAATCTTCACCAAACCAGGTGTTAGTTAACAGACCGTAAATTGAAACGCCGCCTGCGAGAAAAATGCCGAGCCGCATGACATTTTTGTCAACGCCTTTTTTTACCAGCGGCATGTATGCTATAACGAGAGTAATCAGAATCAGAAACCCATACCCCGCATCGGCCAGCAGAAAAGCGCTGAAAATCGTGAGCATGATAAGAAACATGCCGCTGATATCCATTTCGGTATAACTTGGGGTAACCCCCATGAATTCATATAATGGCGCGATGGAGCTGGCCCACTCGGAGTTCTTCAGCAGCGTCGGGGGAGTTTCATCTTCGGCTGGTTCAGAGAACTGAAGACCAACTGCAATGCCTTCGCTTTCAAAGGCATTGCCAAGCTCTTCAGATCGATGGGCCGGGCACCATCCGGTTAGAACGAAAATCGCATCTTCGACGTAAACCCCGGTGGCAACCTGAGAATGAGCTTTTCGATTGATCAGCTTGACATAATGCTTTCGCAGGTCATCGAGTCGCAGAGAAAAGCATGACAGAGCATCTAAATGCTCTTCGATCTGCCGTTCGAAGTTAACAATTTCGGTGTCGATCGTATTAACATCTCTTGAAGGAAGGCCTATTTCCACATAACTTGCCGGAATCGAAATTTCATTTCGCGATGCGACCACTGCAAAAGCAACTCCACCATCGTTAGAAATCATCGAAGAGGCTTCAGCGACAATTTGCGAAAAATCGTCGGCGGGGCCTTTGAGCAACTTCACCTTCAGACCATTTTCAATCAAATATTTAATATCTTTGATACCCAGCGGCCCCAATGGTGTCAGTTCTTCGATCTCATGGCGGAGCTGAGACAGTTTCTCGCGCATTTGAGGAATGGCCCTGTCGTGATTGAGAACTTCTTCGACAATTCTGGAAGGCGTACCGGGCGGAACCAGCTTGCTGTTATCCGGTGGGCGCACCTGTTCGAGCAATGCAATTGCCCGGGTGCAGTTGTCTATTTCGAGAGAAAGTCCCTCGGGAAGCCTGATCGTGGTCGGATCAACCGGTTCGACATGAACCGCCTCGACCGCTTTAAGCACCTCAAGAACCCTGTCACGATCAGAGTTTCTGGCAGCCAGCAGGAGTTTCTTCATTGGACTGATCATCTATGCATCGACCTCCTTTACGCTGCAGCAGACTTGCCTTTGGCGATCTTCGACCGGCCAACGGCTGCTGTCTGCTCTTCGGCAAGCGCAATGCGAATAAGCCTGATATTCTCTTTTGCGCTGGGTATTTTAACTTTTTCAAACAGATTGACACGCTGGGTAACTTTTCGCAATTCCTGCTGCAGCAGGGCTTCCTGCTCATGCAGAACTTTAACGGTTTCCCGCAGTTCCATCAGTTCTTTCAGCAGTCGCAGACCGGCATCAATCCATGGCGGGGTCGCCAGGCGGCTGAAGTCTTTAACTTCATACTGCACGATTTTGACTACCGGCAGTTTGATACCGGCAACATTTCTGATGCCGCGCTGAATATCTTTGACCGCAACCAGCCTGGTAAGCGGGCCTGGCAAAGATTCACTGAACAGAGAGGACCAGGAGCTAATCTGCCTGATTCGCCCGGCCAGCTGCTGGTCGAGCTTTTCAACTTCGGCCCTGACCTTGAGGATTTCAGATTGAATCTGCTGTTTCTTCAAGACCAGAGTGGGCAGAAACCGCTGGAACATCGACAGCTGACGACGTTGGCGCAGCAGCTCAGGTCTGGTTTTCTTGATTTTATCAGCCATATTAATGATTAATCCCTTTTCGGCCAGAATTGGTCACAAAGGCTTGATCTGATACCGGTTTCACGAGGTTCGAAATGGCGGGCGAGAATTTCCCAGCACTTGGCCAGGGCATCATAGAGCCCGACGTTCGCAGAGAAATCCATTATTTCGTTTTCGAAGCTTTCGCCGTATTTGAGCAGCTTGTTATCCCAGTCGGACATTTCAAAACCCATTGCACGTTTTTCTCGGGTTTCACGACACTTTGAATACAGCTGAATGCAGCCGTCCATGATGGCACGGTGGTCATCTCTGGTTTTGCCGTTTACCTGCTGTTTCAAACGCGACAGAGAACCGAAGGGGTCGATTACACCGTTCTTGAGATAAAACTGACCTTCGGTAATGTATCCGGTATTGTCGGGAACCGGGTGAGTCACGTCGTCGCCTGGCATGGTGGTAACCGCCATCAGAGTAATTGACCCGCCTTCTTCAAAAACGACGGCTTTTTCATAACGCGAAGCGAGCTGTGAATACAGGTCGCCCGGGTAACCGCGGTTAGAAGGAATCTGTTCCATGGTGATCGAAATTTCTTTCAGCGCATTGGCAAAGTTGGTCATGTCGGTCAGCAGAACCAGAACCCTTTTGCCCTGAATGGCAAACTGTTCGGCAACGGTAAGAGCAATATCGGGGGTTTGCAGACATTCAACAACCGGGTCAGCGGCAGTGTGAATGAACATGATCGTTCTCGACATTGCGCCGCCTTCTTCAAGCTGTCGACGGAAATATAGGTATTCATCATATTTGAGACCCATGCCGCCAAAAACAATTACATCGGCTTCGGCCTGCAATGCGATTCTCGAAAGCAGTTCGTTATATGGTTCGCCCGGAATCGAGAAAATCGGCAGCTTCTGCCCTTCGACCAGGGTATTGAAAACATCGATCATCGGAATGTTGGTGGGAATCATGCGGTGAGGCATCAGACGAATGGCGGGGTTAACCGCCGGGCCGCCAACTTCGATGAGGTTATCGGTCAATTCAGTGCGACCATCACGTGGTTCTCCGCCGCCTGAGAAAACCCGGCCAAACAGATCATCAGAAAAACTGAACCGCATTGAAGAGCCAAGAAACGATACCTTGTCACCGGTAGAAACGCCGCGGGTGCCCGCAAAGATCTGCAGAGCCACGTTATCGCCCGAAATTCTGATTACCTGCGCCAGCGATTTTCCCCAAGAGCCTTCGACTACAGCGAGTTCTTCATAACCAACATTGTCTGCCTTCAACGTTGCAACGTTACCGGCAATATTGTCGATCTTTGAATAATACTTACGCATGTGCGGCCTCCCTGCTGTTTAAAGTGCTTCGTATTTTCTTCTCGTTTTCCTTCATCTTGTCGCTCTGCCAGGGTGAATAGTTCCAGTCGCGGAACTGTTCGGTAAGAGAGAAAAACATGTCGCGAGCCTGAGGCTTGTCTTTAAACGTGAATTCATGTTTGAGAACATCAAGAACCATTTCGAAAAGATACTGCTGCCGTTCGGTCGGGCAGGCTGCATCGACTTCGTCGAATGAGTTTTGCTGTAGATAAACGTTATCAAGAAATTCTGATTTCAGATAGGTTACGAAATCGTCGATCGAAGTGCCCTCTTCACCAACAACCTGCATCATTTCATAGATGGTCTTGCCACGTCTGAGGAAATTGTGAGCCCAGCTGACCTTCTTGCCATCGATAATTCCCGAATACTTCGACCAGGATTCAAGCGGGTCGATGGCCGGGAAGCGTCGGGCATAGGAACGGGCATAAGATAGACCGAGAAACGTGCCGACAACCTTCAGAGTGCCCTGGGTAACCGGTTCTTCGAAGTTTCCGCCGGCGGGACTTACGGTGCCGCCAATGGTCAGCGAAGCTTTGCGTCCGTCTTTCAGCTCAACGATGCCGCCGCGTTCATAGAAACGGGCGATTGAACTTTCGAGATAAGCGGGGAATGCTTCTTCGCCGGGAATTTCCTCGAGGCGGCCGCTCATTTCGCGCAGCGCCTGAGCCCATCGTGAAGTTGAATCGGCAAGCATCAGAACGTTCAGGCCGACCTGACGATAGTATTCGCCGAGGGTAATTGCGGTATAAACCGATGATTCGCGGGCTGCGACCGGCATACTTGAAGTATTACAGATGATGATTGTTCTTTCGATAAGGGTCTTGCCAGTACGCGGATCTTTAAGATGCGGAAATTCGCGCAGGGTTTCAACAACTTCGCCGGCGCGTTCACCGCAGGCGGCAACGATAACCAGGTCGATTTCGGCATGGCGGCTGGTAATCTGCTGTAAAACCGTTTTACCTGCACCGAAGGGGCCGGGAATACAATAGGTTCCGCCTAGCATGACCGGGAAAAAGGTGTCGATAATGCGCTGCTTGGTAACCATTGGCTGGGTCGGCAGCAGGCGCTCGCGATAAACACCGAGCGGCAGGCGCACCGGCCAGCGTTGAATCATATTAACTGAAACGGTCTTGCCATCTTTTTCAAGAACGGCAATTTCGTTTTCAATTTTGTATTTACCAGCCTTTGCCATCTTCTTTACCTTCCATTCACCATCGAGGGTGAACGGCGACATTATGAAGTGGTCGAAGATATTTTCTTTGACTTTGCCAAGGTTTTCGGCGGCGGTAACCACATCGCCTTCTGATGCAACCGGGGTGAATTCCCAGTCACGGTTGCGATCAAGGGCTTTCAGATAATTGCCGGGTTTGAGAAATTTGCCGATTTTTTCAGCCATTTCCGGAAGCGGGTTCTGCAACCCGTCATAAACCATGCCGATCAGGCCAGGCCCAAGTTCGAGCGAAAGCAATTCATCAGTAATTTCTACCGAGTCACCTACTTTCAGGCCGCGGGTCAGTTCAAAAACCTGCATGTCAGCAAGTTTACCGCGTATGCGGATAATCTCGGACATCAGTCTGACGCCGTCAGAACGCTGACAATAGGCAACCGCATTCTGTCGAACTGCGCCTTCAAATTCTGCAGTAACCATGTTGCCATATACGGTAACGATTCGACCGGTGGTACTCACAGTGCGGTAACCTCCTCTAAAATTCTGCGCCCCTGTTCAGGGCTCAAGCGTGCATACCTTTTGTGAATGCGCAGTTCAAGCATGTAAGCGATCAGCTCTTCAACCGCAAAGGTAAAATTGCCGCAAAAACTGCGCAGATAATCGATACGATTCTGATCGAGAAGCTTTTCAGCCGTCATCGGATCAGCGGTGGATTTCCAGGCCTCGATCAGCGGACTGTGATCGATACAGAAATCAGGGTCATTCATGAATTCGGGAACTATGCCTGAGAGGTCTGGTGCCTGCCCGGATGCCGCACGCATTCTCTCAATGCGCAGAGCTGTGCGCAGCGAATACTCCCACTTAGCCCAGTCGGCCAGCATTTTTGAACCGGCCTTGCGACTCATTTCGATGATCAGATCAAACCAGGCGGCATATACAGTGGTAAGCCAGACTGCCTCAGGAACTTCACGAAAACTGTAAAAAGTTTCACGAAACCCGGCAGGAAGCCTTTCAGAGAGCTCGACTTTAAAATCCTGATTTTTCAGAACAAAAAACTGCATTCCCGTCTGTTCAATAAGGTTTTCAACATCGAGCAGATCGGCAAGCAGCAGCAGGTTTTTGTCAGCTTCATCTCTGATTTTTGCCACCGCATCTTCTTCAGCAGGCACATCACCGATATTAGCCGGCAATGCCGGAAGATAGGTCATCAGGTAAAAAAGTTTTCTCGACATTTTTATCTTCCGCTACTTTTTTGCTTCAAGAATTTTTTTGAGTTCAGGCGAAAGCAACTTCTTGAAACTGTCAGTAATGGATTCTTCGGTAACTTCAATTACTTCGTTACCTTTTCCGGCTTTGATTTCAAAACCGGCTTTTTTCAGTTCTTCACCAAGCTTAACCGTCGCGCCTTCAGCTTTGAACAGGTTTACAACCACATCTGCCAGAGACCTGCCAAGCCTGGCACCAAGCGCAAGTTCCCATTCCTGGCCGGTTTTCTGGGTTTTAAGCAGGTCGCTGATTGCGCTCTTAACGATATCCTTATCGTTCAGGGCTTCGGCGACTTTGCCTTTAAGCAGGTGACTGCCTACATCTTCAATACGCTTTCTGAAACTGTTCATCAGATCGCGGGCTGCAAGGTGAATTTCTGCTTCAGAATTGGCACGCTTCTGGGCAATCCGGCCTTCTGCGTCCTTTTCCATTTTTTCGATTTCGGCTTTGGCGCTGTCGAGAAGCTTTTTGGCTTCTTTTCTGGCTTCAGCAAGAATGCTTTCTGCTTCTTTCTTCGCCGCGTCGATGCCGTCTTCTTTTAGTTGTTTTGCAAATGCTGCAACATCCGTTCCCATACTGGCTCCTTAGTAATATCAGGATAACAGTTAGAAGCGTTACCCGACCAATTTTCAATAACCCGTCATTTGTATCACTAACCCGCCTTTTTTTCAACCTATTACACACCGCTTTTAAGGAGAAGCTGAAATTTCTGCTAATTGATCGATTGCTGACTGCCGATGATTTACCCGAAGAGCATTAGCTTTGAGGAGGTAATCTATGAACCGTTGGAAACGGGCAGCGATATTTTGTGCGCTGCTGGCTGCCATGGGCACACCGGTTTTTGCTGGTCTGGATCGCAATACCGTAACGGCCGAATCGGCCGCAATTAGAATTAGCAATCATTTCCCTGCCAATCTGGCAGCCGATGTATCGCCAGAAACACCACTGACCGTTGAATTTGCCGGATCAGTCAATCAGTCTTTCTATCAGACGGTTAACCTCAATCTGTTTAACGGCACTGATCCTGTTGAAGGCGAGCTGTTCTATAACCCTTCAGCCCGGCAGATCATGTTCAAATCAAAACAGCCGCTAAAAGAAGGGCAAACCTATACTGCCCAGCTCAGCTATTTTGATGGTCTTGGACGCACCTCAGAGAAAGTCTGGAGCTTTCAGACAACCGGCCAGGAAACCAGCTTTCAGCCATTGCCTGCCCGGCAGCCTGCTCCAGCTCCGACTCCAGCTGCAGTTCAGACTCCAGCGCCTGAGAACTTCCTCAACATTGCCAACGCCAGCATGGGCTCTGGCAAAATCAGCAACACAACTGCGCTTGAAGTTACCTTTACCAAGCCACTTGACATCGTTTCTTTAAAAACCGCTCCGGTCAAACTCTATGAAAACAACCAGCCAATCGGCGTCGATTATAAGCTTTCACGCGATCTCAAGACCCTTACCATCAGCCCAAGAAACGGCCTGAAGGCAAATGCGGCTTATGCCGTTGCGGTTGATCAGAATCTTGCCGCCACCACCGGTGAGCGATTGCGCAAAAAGACCCTGATTCCTTTCAGACTCGGGGTTGCCAACGAACAGCATGACGTGGCACAAAATGAAATTGAAGAAAGCCCGGCTCCGGCAAATGCATCTTACGATAATCCATTCGAAGAAACCCAGACCATACGCCAGAAGGTTGCAGCCCGTCCGGCAACTGCCATCAGACCGGCTCAGCACCAGGAGCCACGGCGACAGTCTGCACCAGTGCAGCTTGTAGGCCTTTCACCAATAAATGGTGCCCGGGTAACAAATTTGACTCAGCCGGTTACCATCGGTTTCAGCGAAGAAATCAGACCCGAAACTCTTAATGAATTCACCTTCAGACTTGAAGACGACTTCGGCCCGGTTCCAGCCAAAATTCATTATTTCAAAGGACACAAACAGGCTACCCTTACTCCGGTCGGCCTGCTCGACAGCAACAAAAATTATCGCGTTGTGGTTACTCAGGGAATCACCGATCTGAATGGCCAGCCAATTCGCAGCGGCATCAATTCGATGTTCTCCACCTCTTCCCCTGCAGCATCGCCTGCCATGCCTGAAATGATGGCGATGACAGAAACCGCTGACCCCGAACAGGAAACCGCTGAAATAGAAAGCTTCGATCAACCGGCCCCCAGGCCTGCCAGAACTACTACCCAAGCCCCTGTAACAGCAAGACAGCCTGAAAGAAAAAATGTGAATTCAGGAGTGAGTGCCATGGCTGCAATTGCCCCAGCTGATCGAAACGTCAGAACCATCGTTCAGGAAAAACCCTCGGGACTGAACCCCTTCAAAGTAACCGCTATTTTCCCAGCTGCCGACAACCAGAATGTTTCACGAAAAAGCAAAATAGCCGTGCACTTCTCTGAACCTGCCGATCCCAAGACAGTTAACAGTATCAACATATCGGTTTTCGGCAAGCAGACGAGAGTTGAAGGCAAAGTAATCTTTGACCGCCGAAAAAATCGGGCAATCTTTGAACCAGCTTCACCTCTCGACGCAAATACCCAATATAAAGTTCTGGTAAGCGACAAGATCAGAAGTAAAATGGGCGAACAGCTTGCCAGCAATTTCTCATGGGAATTTGCAACCTCTGAAGGCCTGAAACACAATTATAATCCCAGACAGACCACTGAAGCCGATGCTGCATTCTACATACCGCTGGTAGACAGCAAGCTGAAGAAAGAGCCCGGTCAAGGCGCTGCCCGCTTAAAAAGCGGAGCAAATTCAAATGCCGCTTTCAATTTCGTTGAATCAAAACACTGGGCTTTCAGATCGGTAAGACACATTACCAACAAAGGCATCCTTAATACCTTCCCCTTTGTCTATACTGACAGCGTTACTCGCTATGAATTTGCAAACGCAATCAATTCGGCGCTGAGCAACCTCAAGTCAATGCAGCACATGTCATCAAAACCAAAACTGAAAATTGCTGACATGGTTGAACTACAGCAGTTGATCGTTGAATTCAGACCCGAACTTAAATCATGTGCGGTTAATACCCAATGGTTCGAATCTTTTCTTTCCAAACAGGGCGTTAATCTGCAACAGGTAGAAATGAAAGTACGCAAGCTTAACAAGGGCTGAAAATTCAAACAGTCTTTTGATAAAGGGGCTGTTTCATAGATTGCGAGACAGGTGAAAACTTGCTCAGCGAACTGATGAAACGGCCCCTGATCATTTTTCAGAGCATTAAAAACCAAGCAGAAATTGCAGAAAAGTCATGCCCTCTGACTTTAAACCATTTAAAGCGCTGTCTTCTGACACACTTAGAATTGAAGCCCTCCCATCAGAGAATTTGCCATTTAATTCTGCCTTGATGCTTTCTCCCTGAACTAATTTTCCCTGAACGACAAAATTGGCAAGGTCGTGGCCAATGCAGTTCCATTGACATTCATCGATGCCCGTCGCTGCAACAACCGTGTCAAGTTTTGAATCCAGGCGACTGAAGCGATGAAACAAAGGAAGCCCGCCACCGGAAAATTTGTGTTTCAAATTGATTTTCCACAGAGAATCTGGCTGATTTTCAGAATTGAAGAAGATTTGCCCGGTAAGCTGATGAGTTGAAGAATCAGTTGAAATATCAAGATTTTCTGCAAACACCGAAGCCGAAATGGTCGGAACATTTCCCCTAATCTTCAGGCTGAAAGACGCTGGTCCTCTCATAGCCGGGATACCTGAGCCGTATTTCACTCCCCAGGGCAGGTCTTTATAGAACTTATGCGTATCGATATGGTCAGCGGCAAAAATTAAATTCCACCTTCGTTTTAAAGCAAATGCCTGTTCAATTCGCCCATTTATTACCGCAGGAAACCCGGCAAAAAAGCTGCCCGAATCGCTTACTTCAAGAGCACCATCAAAAAATTTCCAATGACCATTTAATTCGAAAATGGTAAGAAACAGCCCCTGAGCCACCATGTGAATTTTATTGAAATCCCCGTTGAGATTGCCGATGAGCCCGGTCTTTGCACTGTAAACCCATGAACCTCCAAGTGTAAGAATCCCGTCAAATCCAAATGGAAAAGATGTCTGCCACAATGAAATCAACCAGCGCGAAAGAATCCCCAGATCGATTGCCGCTTCGGCAAAATAGCCGCTCAGCTCGAGCTTTCCACCCTTAACCGCACCAACAATTTCAGTTGAAAGAGTGCGACCAGCCAGACAACCCTCCAGGCGACCTTCTATCTTCTGAGCTTTATGAGAAAAATTTGCCGAAAATTTTCCGTCGAAAAACCGGCGGTCGCGCAGAAAGCCCTCAAGGCTGAGCTTAAGCGGCTGCATACCGTTCAGGGAAGGTTCCAGATTAAGTTGATTCAGCTTGAACCATAACTGATCATCGTTGAAAGGCCTTACCTCAACCTTGTGAATTAAAGCATGGTTCAACTTGAAATTGCCCGGAATATTGGCAATACAGCCGACTTCAGGGAACCCCGGCAGATTCTTTATCCAGACTGGGCCGGAACCACCGTTCAAGCTTAGCTTTTCAAGTTCCAGTTCGGCAGAAATCCCCGATGCAGTCAGCAGAGCTGAAAAATCAAACTTCAGCTTGAGATTCCCGGCTGATAAGAGAAAAGCCGGAGAAGCGCGCCTAAGGACAATTTTGGGGATATCCAGACCATCAAAGAGATTGCCGGTGATTGAGGCAATTTCTACTTTATACCCTTGCTTTTCAAGATTCATGGCAAGCTGCCCGATGGCAAAGCGGGAAAAACCTTGAGAATTAGCAGCCAGAATCGCTGAAATCAAAAAGGCAGCCGCAAGAATCACGACCACCATGAAAATCTTCAGATATGTTTTTCCCATTGCAGAATGCATCTGCTTTTCCGATTCAGCCAAAGGTCGTCAATCCTTGAAGTAGAATAAAAAAACTCTCCCGATACGGGAGAGTCGTGATTTCCAATATTCGGGCCGATTAAGCGTAGTATATCCAGCCTTCAAGTTCAAGACGGTAATTTAAAATTTCCTCGGGGGTGAAATAAACCTGCACCTCATGTGCATAGCTATCTGGGCAATCTGACCCGTGAATCAGGTTGTGTTTGACATCGAGTGAAAAGTCACCGCGAATTGTTCCAGGTTCAGAATCCATTGGATCAGTTGAACCCATGATCCGACGGCAAAGCTTTATCGCATTGCGCCCCTCAAGAACCAGTGCAAGACAGGGCGAAGAGGTGATAAATTCAACCAGGGATTCAAAAAATCGTTTGCCCTTGTGCACACCATAATGTTTTTCGGCCTGTTCGCGGGTTACCTGCACCAATTTGGCGGCAATTATCTTCAAACCCTTATCTTCGAATCTCGCAATGATCCTGCCGGTTAACCCGCGCTGAACGGCATCGGGTTTAAGTAAAATAAAAGTTTTTTCTTTACGATCGTTGTCCATCTGTTATTCCGCCGGTAGAAGATTAAACTGCATCGAATAACAGGCATGCCGTCCGTTTTCGTTCATGACCTTGAAATCATCGGCCATGCTGATGACCGTATCAAGAGTCTGCCGCAGTTCATCTTCACTTATCGGCAGTATTGTATTAGTGCCGGTAGGTTCATCGGCGAGCATGAAATCCTCAACAGTTATCTGAAGCTTATCTTTAAATACTAAGAATTTCAAGTCAAACAACCCTGAGCATGATTGGTGTGATAATTCAATGGATTTGGACAAAGCAGATTCCAGAGCTTTTTTAATCAGTTCGCGGGAATTTGAATGAACCGAAAAGTGTTCACAGATGCTATCAAGGGTTAGCAGAGCATTACCCATGTAGCACCTGTCAGCGGGAATACGCATGTGCAGCGAAAGCTCATTCCTGCGTAATTTTAACATTGAAGGTACCTTTTCATATTCAGGAGCAGGTCAGATTATTATTCTTTGGCAGCAATGATTTTAATGACTTCTTCTTTGGTCTTGGCTTTTTTGAGATCTTCAATGAGATCCTGGTAGCGGAGCAATCGCGAAATCCTTGCCAGGAGCTTCAAATAAAGGCTGCCTGATTCAACTGGAGCAGCAAGCAGGAATATGAGGTGAACCGGGTCGCCATCAACTGAATTGAAATCGATGCCAGAACCAGAGCGGGCAAAAGCGATAGAAACTTCGTTAACCGTATTGGCACGGGCATGAGGTATTGCAATACCAGCACCGATAGCAGTGCTGCCTAATTTTTCTCTTTCGAGTACAGCATTTACAAAATGACCATGATCACTGACTTTGCCAGAGGTGCACAGCAGTCCTGAAAGCTTATCTATTGCGGCTGCCTTGTCATTTGCATCGAGTTGAAGCTCAATAAAACTGTCTTGTAGTAATTCTGATATCATAGCTGTTACTCCTTGGCTAACTAATAAATCATAGTATAATTTAAAGCATAAATCATGCCATTAGCTCAGCCCGCTTCTGCGGGACATACTCACCCACCAAGAGTGTGAATTACACACTCGAGGTACCCATGTGGAAATATAACACAAAATTACTGTCTACCAAGTGTATTTTTTTCATTTTTCATAGTCATTTTCGAGGCCATGCTTTTTCAGCTGATGGCGCAAAGCAAATCTGGTCAGCCCAAGAATATCAGCAGCACGGCTCTTTTTGCCTTTAGCCTCATTCATCACCTCGACAACAATCTGCTTCTCTACCGAATCGATGTAATCCTTGAAATTAAAACCCGGAAGTTGCCATGGCCTCTTCTCAGAAGGATTATAGGTTATACTTTCTATTCCTGCGGCTTCCCTGAGTTCGTCGGGCAGACTCGATGGCCTGATCTGGTTAGACGTTTCAAGCAGGGTTGCACGTTCAACAATATTTCGCAGCTCGCGAACGTTTCCGGGGAAATTGTAGCTTTCCAGGACTTTGCAGGTATCTTCTCTGAAGCCGGAAATATCTTTGGAAAACTCTTTTCGGAATTCTTCCAGGAAATACTTGCCAAGAAGCATGATATCATCGCGCCGGTCGCGCAAAGGCGGAAGACTTATAGTGAAAACGTTCAAACGATAGAAAAGATCCTGGCGCAGCTTCCCATCTTCGATAGACCGCTCAAGATCAGCATTGGTAGCTGAAATGATTCTTACGTCAACGTGAATGTCAGTGGTTCCGCCAACCCGCCTGAATTTTCGCTCCTGCAGAACTCTCAGCAGCTTAACCTGTAAAGAAGGGTCGAGGTCACCGATTTCGTCGAGAAACAGAGTTCCGCCATTTGCCAGCTCGAAAAGCCCTTTTTTCTGCTTCTGGGCATCGGTAAAGGCGCCCTTTTCATGGCCGAAAAGTTCTGATTCAAGCAAAGTACTGCTTACCGCAGCGGCATTAACATCGATAAAAGGCTTATCAGCACGAGCACTTTGAAAGTGAATCTGGCGGGCAACAAGTTCTTTGCCGGTTCCCGATTCTCCGCGGATCAAAACGGTTGTACGATCGGTTCGTGCAGCCATCTGAATATGTTCGCGCAACTGCTTCATTTTCTGATTATCCCCAAGAATCCTCGAAAACTGAGTTTCAAGTCGTTCCTGGTAATGATGCAACTGGCTTTTAAGAAGATTTGCCTGAACGATTTTGCTAATGAGCAGACTGACTTCTTCGAGGCTGTATGGTTTCGAAATATAATCAAAAGCACCGCGTTTCATGGCGCTCACCGCAGTTTCAACATCGCCGAAAGCAGTCATGATAACCACAATAGCGTCGGGGTCAATGCGGGTTACTTCGAGAAGCAGGTCAAGACCATTGCTGTCAGGAAGCCTGACATCCAGAAGAACTATATCTGCGCCATTGGCATTGAAATAGTTAATGAAATCCCGACCATTTTCGAAGCTCTTTACGCTGTATCCTTCGCCCTCGAGCGCTTCTTTAAGCGTCCAGCGAATCATTTCCTCATCATCCACGACCAGTATGTCTATCGCCATAATCAACTTACCAGGCCAGCTCGCCGAACCGCTTCAACGATATGCGGTCTGACCCTTTCCCCCGAAATCTTGAATAAAGTAAGAAAGCTCTGATATAAAATTTTACTGCTACTGCTCTCAAGGCGGCGCAGTATCATTTTCTGCATATCGAAATCCTGATCGATAAAATTATCAACCAGAAGCTTTAAAACTTCGTCTGAATCGCTTTGCAGAAGCTCTTCAACTGCCACTTTTCTGGCGCGGCCCGAGAGATCCTGCAGCAATTCGCCCAAAGCCTGTAAATACTGAATTTTTCCGGTTGCTCGATAGAAAATTCCATTTACCCCGGCTTTCACTGCAGCATCACCATCACTGAGCAGATGATCAAGATGACGCAGTGATTCCTGACCGGAAAGCCGGAACAAAGCTCTGCCCGCACTTAATCGGACTTTCCAGCTGGACTCTTTCGTTGAGCCTAGAATTACTGGCACGACTTCGCTTTTTCCGATGCTGGAAAAAGCATCAATAATTGCGCTGCGAAAGTTGGCTTCCTGAGTCTCAGGAAAGATTCTTTTCAAATGACCCAGCGCCGACTCATTGCCGATTACCTTGATGGTTTCAAGCGCTTCAAGGGCTACGCGCTCTTCGGGGTCTGAAAGCATCTCAAGTAATGGCTGAATAATTTCGTCAAGCTCAAGATAACGATAAGCAATCGCTACTGCCCGCCGGCAGGCTAAATCTTTACTTGCAGCATAGGCTGAAATTTCTTCCGGCTTGTTCCAGCCGACCAGCACGTAAAATGGCAGCGGCGGCAATGGCGATCGCATTTTCACCGGTTTCCACTCGCAGAAATCGAAAAGGGGCAAAGCCGCCTTGTGAATCTGGTCGTCAACATTAATAGCAAAATCAGCCGCAGCTTCCGCATAGGTTTCTGCAAGGTAAATGGCTTTGCCAAGCCATGAAGGGTCGGCAACCGGTCCACGCTTCACCTTTACGATGCTGCCCATCGACAGACCTATCGCAATTCGCGCCTTTGCTTCGCGCAACGCCTGATCAGATTCAAGCATTTTTTTGAATCTTGAAACCACCTCAAATGCGACAACCAACGCTTCAAAGAGCTCGTCGTCGCGAGTATCGCTTTTATCAAAAAAGAGAATGCGGTCAAGTTGAGCAGATGGGAAGCTGGTAAACGGAAAAGAAAAATCTTTGTCAAAAACCGCTTCAGCTCGCTGAATAAGTTTTACCAGACCATCACCGGAAGTGATGATTTCCTCGGGAAATCTGATCTGAACTGCAGCTGTCACCCCTTTCATTTCTTCCAGGGCGGTGCAGACCGGGAAACGCTGATCAAGAAGGATTCTGAAACGCAGGTCTTCTTCCGTGCCCGATTCCTGAATTTTCTGAGGTTCGATTCTGATCTTCTTTACCGCAGCCGGAGCCGCAGTATTTTCCAAAGGCATCGGCTGATTTTCAATCTTTTCCGCAAAAGAAGACTCGCCTGAAGAAAGCTTTGAAGCCACATCAGCCGGTGATTCAACTTCGATTTTTTTCCGTTCTTCTTCCTGAAGAAAATCGGCCTCTTCCTCCCGATCGTCGAGTGAAAACATCACGAAAACCAACAGTAAAATGACTATTGCAATAACAATCATCAGAATAGAATTCATTTTTTATCCTTCTTGGCCCAGCTTAGAGAGTTATTCCTGACGGTATCCGAGTCTCTGAATCCATTCTTCACTGCTACGCCATTTTTCTCTTACTTTTACCCACAACTGTAAAAAAATATCACGTCCCAGCAACCGGTTCAACCTCTCTCGTGATTCTTTGCCGAGATTTCTTATACCTGCACCTGATTTACCTACAACGATGCGCTTATGGCTATCGCGTTCGACAAAGATGTTGGCTTCGACAAAGGTTTTGCCATTTTTACGCTCTTTAAACTGCTCGACCTGAACCGCTATCGAGTGAGGCACCTCCTGAAAATAGCTTTCCAACGCCACCTCACGAATCGTTTCTTCGACTATTTCACGTTCGGAAAGGCTGGTGTAATAGTCTGCATCGTAAGCATGCGCCCCCTCTGGTGCAATTTTGATCAACTGGTCGCGCAGACTGTTGAGAGTTTTACCACGACGGGCCGCCACGGTAAAAATCCCGGAAAAATCAAAAAACTCCCGGTAAATTTTTTTCGCCTTTTCAATATCAGCATCTTCGACCAGATCAGATTTATTAAATACGAGATACAGGGGAAAATCGCCCTCTGAGCGCATCTGTTCAAGATATGAGCGATCTTCATCCGGCCTCTGGTCGGAGAGGTCGACTAGATACAGGCCCGCCTGCAAACCTTTTAAAGTGGCCATAATCTCGTTATGCATGAAGGCGTCGAGCTTGTTTTTTATCTGGTGCAACCCCGGCGTATCGCAGAAAACCAGCTGAGTCTGCTGATGAGTTAATATTCCCAGAATTCTTTTTCTGGTAGTTTGCGGCTTGTTGGAAACGATAGACACCTGTTCGCCCACCATGGCATTTATCAGGGTCGATTTGCCTGCGTTGGCACGACCGAAAAGCCCTATTGCTGCGAATTTTTGCATTTCAACTCTTTCCCGCAACATTTTTGTTTTTATCAGACTTAGCTGGCTTGGCGGCCTTTTTTTGTTTTTTGTCTGTTTCAAGTTCTGAACCATTGAGGGCAACTGCCAGGCTTGGTGACACCACCTGTACCCAGACAGACCCACTCTGGTCAAAAACAACTTTTTTTTGATTTTGATCGAAATACTCGGTCATGCCCGATGCGCTGCTCTTTTTCCAGGTAGCTTCAAGCATTCGACCACCGTAGAAAACCAATGCCGGACCGCTGCCAATAAAACTGATTTCCTGGCGTCCTGCCGCATCGACAGTTTTCATATTGGCAGTCTGCAGAATAACAGTTTTTGGGGCAATCTGCCAACCGTTTTCGCGGTCGATATGCTTTTCACCGTTCATAAAGCGCTCATAAACCCCATCTTTAAACTTATAACACATTTTATAATTGCCATGATACCTTATTCTCAGCTCGTGACCAGGCTTTTCACCAATGCTTGGTACCGGGCCATAATTCAATGGAACCGGTTTTTGCGGCAATTTCATGGAAATTAAACCAGCCATGTATTTAACCAATTCAGTGCCTTTAGTGTAAAGATTGTGAGGAGCTTTTCGGGTGTTATCCCGGAAAAACGGCTTTCCATGTTTGATTTCATCAATTGAGTTTATTTTGCTCTTGCTGATATAGGCATAACCTTTTGGGCTGCCGCCACAATGAACATAGAGAGCAGAAACTTCAATGGCGCGGTCAACGAAATATTCCCGACAACTGCGAACCGGCCCAAGAATCCCGGGAGTATGCAGAAACAGGGCCATAAACCTTGTAATGCCACCTTCAACCGGAATTTCATAGACAATTTCAGCGTTGATCAAACCACTTTGGGGTCTGGCTTTGTTGTGATTTTCAATCATTACCGCAAGCGGCCGCAATGCGGTGCCAGAAGCAACCGACACCGGAAATATCATTGTCGATGATGTCGCGGGCGGAACAACCAGAACCTGATCCTGCGGCGGCGTTGTTTGAATGATACTGGCAGTTTGAGATGCTGCTGCAACTGTCCTGGGGTCTTGAATTTCAGGTTTTACCGGCTCAACTACAGCTGCCGACACTGAAGCAACCGGTGAAATAATCGCTTCAGGAGGGGGTGGAACAACTTCGATCTTTGTTTCCCGTTTTTTCACCGGCTCAAAATTTTTTCCCAACAGCTTTTGCTTACCTGCCGCAGCTGGCATCGGGTCTTGTGGTTTTGTTACAGCAATCGTAACTGGCTTCAACAAATCCGACTTTGCCTGTGGGGTCGGTTTTGGCATATCCGCTGGTGGAGATACGACTATTGGTGTTTTACCGATTACTTCAGGGGCTACTTTGGTTTGTGGTTCGGCTTTTGCCGGCTCAAGTACCGCCGATTCGGTGGCCTGCATCTGATTTGCCCATACTGACCCTGCCTTTTTCAAGTCGGCTTTATTAAGCAAAGCTGGACTTAACAACGTTCTCAGGTCGATAGGTTTAAAATATGGCCGAGGCTGAGCTTCGAGCGTTTCAGAAGCAGTCGGCACCCGGGCAATTTTTTCGGGCAGCTGGTTCAAACGGGAACTGCGAATTTTTACCAGAACATTGGCATACAGATAACGGGTTTCATTGAACAGGCTGTTTAAATTTCTCGTATAATGGAGCTTCAGAGGGGTATCCAATTCGGCAAAGCTCTTGATACGGTTTTCAAGAAACATGACCAGACGAGTTAGATTCTGCTCTGCTTGTGAATCATTCAAAATTGGTGACCTGGAGTTCGGCGCCAAAGACCTCTTCATTTCAAGATTTACCAGACCAAGAGTATCTCTGAGTTCAAAATACTGTTTGATTTCATCTATTTTTTCAGCCCTGAGAGCGCAATTCAGGGCAAGTAGAGCAATCATAAGCACAATCAATCTGCCTTTTATCATTTGTAGTCCTCGTGGATTAGTGGGGTATGGTAGAATCATCAATTTTTGCTTCTTCAACTTTTTCTGAAATTCGGCCAGGCTGAACCAGTCCGCCGCTGATTACAATTTTCATGGCATCTTCGATATCCATATTGGTATCAAGGATACGGTCCTTTTCGATTATAAGCAGGAATCCGGAAGTGGGGTTCGGGGTCGTAGGAACAAAGACTGTAGCCATTTTATGGCAATCGATTAAATCAGATTGAATCGGTACCAAAAAATCATTGGTGACAAAACCAAGGGTCCAACTGTGCTCTTTAGGGTATTCAACCATGACAACCCGCTTGAATTCACCGCGATTTTTCTGAACAACCACATCCGCAACCTGCTTGATTCCGTTGTATAGAGAGCGGACTACGGGAATTGCTTCAAGAGAACCTTCGATCCCTGACAAAATGCGTCTTCCAACGTAGTTCTGAGCAATCACCCCGGCTATGATAAAAAACATCATTGTCAGAAACAGCCCCATTCCCGGAATTCGATAACCGATAGCCCGTGAAACCGCCACTCCCAGGAATCCATCAGTCAACTGAAAAAGAAAATACATGATATAAATGGTAACCGCCATTGGAACCAGAACAAGAATCCCGGTCAGCAGGTATTTGCGCAGAATCAGCAATAGATCCTCGAGACGCAAAAACACCCGCTCAAGGGTTCGATTAAGTCTTTCATGCTGTATCGGAAGCTTCATTTTCCTGGGGTTTCCCTGATAATCTTTATCCAGTCCACTTTTCGCTCGTCTCCGGAAATGATTTTCAATCTGAAGCCATCGAGCATAAAAGTTTCACCGGCAGCGGGTATTCTACCAAGATTTTCCTGTATCAGTCCATTAATTGTTGTAACTCCTTCAACAGAAGAGAATTCAAACTCGGGAATATGGTTCAGTTCAAAAAGATTCACATCGCCCCGCACCAAAATCGTTCCGTCATCATTGAATTTCATGCGATTTTTCGGCTTGTCGAACTCGTCGTGAATCTCGCCCACCACTTCTTCAACCAGATCTTCAAATGTAACAATGCCTGCTACCGATGCGAACTCATCGACCACCACCGCAACCTGGGCTGATTTCTCACGCATCTCGCGAAACAGCCCCAGAGCAGGCTTCATTTCCGGCACAAAAAGCGGCGGCAGCATAATTTCACTGAGTGATCTGATCTTTTCACTTTTCATAAAAAGATCTTTGAAATATAAAATTCCCACGATCTGATCTATTTCTCCTCGATAGACGGGAATGCGTGAAAAGCCCGATTGAATAACGGTTTTCATGGCAACATCCACTGACGTGTTAAGCTCAAGAGCCACAATCTGCGGGCGCGGAATCATGATCTCTTTTACGGTCGTATCACGCAGCTCGATGATTCCCCTGGCCATCTCGCTTGAAGTCTTTTCAAGAGTGCCGCAAAGAGAGCCGTTCATCAGAAGAATAAGAAGTTCTTCACGCGACAACCTGCCTTCGGTTTTGTCGGTTGGAATCTTGAGAATACTCATGACGACACGGGTAAAAAAAGTAACGACCCTGACCGGAATATAAAAAATAATCTCTGCGATAATCAGGGCGGGTAGAAATTTCAGACAGAGTTTCAGAGGTCTTTCACTAAACAGCATTTTAGGAATGAATTCGCAGGCGAGGAAAATGAAAATGGAATCGACCAGAGTTCCAAGCTGCAGAGCCAATGGCCCCGCCTTCTGCAAAAGCACCGTTAACAGGGAAGTTGCTACTACCAGACAGCTGTTGATACCCAACAAGGTAACTGACAGATAGTTCTCTGGAACTCTCACGATCTTTAGAAGCTTTTTTTCACGCCACGCAGAGGGGTCAGAGCGCACTTTGAAACGCAGATAATCAGGATCGATAGCTACAAGACCAGTCTCAGCCCCGTTGAAAAGAGCGTTCAAGCCAAGAAAAACGGCGATCAGCAGGATATATAAGGGTATCTCCATCAGGCTGCGGGAGGTGTAAATTCAGGATTTCTAGTGAATCTTACCCGAAGAATGCGATTACCCTTGATGTCGGTAACCTGAAATGTTCCCTGGGGTTCAGTTAACACTTCGCCCTTCTGCGGAATGCGTCCCAGTTTTTCAAGAACAAAGCCGCCAACTGTTTCTGAGTCTTCATAATTCAATTCAAAGCCCAGTTCCTCTTCAAAATCACTTATACTGAATCTTGCGTCGACGCTAAACAGATTTTCATCAACTTTAGTGAGAGAATCCTGCTCTTCAAGGTCGTATTCATCGACAATCTCGCCGACGATTTCTTCAAGAAGGTCTTCAATCGTAACCAGACCAGAGATTCCGCCATACTCATCCACAACTATCGCCATGTGCTGCTTGCGCTTTTGGAATTCGCTCAGAAGGTCATCAAGCTTCTTGGTTTCGGGCACAAAAAAAGGCGGGCGGAGCATCTTGAAAAGATCATATGATTGTTTGATTTCATCGAGTTTCATTAGAATATCTTTTACATAAAGAATTCCGACAATGCGATCAAGACTGCTGTCGAAAACAGGAAACCTGGAATGCCCATCTTCTCTGATAAATTCAAGCAATGCATTGAGTTCGATATTTATCGGCATGGCAATGATATCGGGTCGTGGAATCATAACTTCACGCACCAGTGTATCGCCGAATTCAAAAACCGAGCTAATCATTTCCTTCTCATCGCGTTCAATAATTCCCACTTCCTCACCAAGCGTAAAGTAGCTGTCAATCTCTTCCATCGACGTAGTTGATCCAAGATGACTGTTCCAGTCAGAAAAACGCGGGAAAATTCTGCTTAAAATCCAGGTTACCGAGGCGGTAATCGGGTAAAAAACCAGAATTACCAGCCGCAGGGGCTTTACCGCATAGCGAGAATACCCGTATGCACCATAAATAGCAATGGTTTTCGGGGTAATTTCGCCGAAAACCAGAAGAATAATCGTCATGGTAAAAGATGCCAGCGCAACCGCAATCGGCAGACTGCCCCCGACCCATTCTGCGATCGGCGATCCAGGCAGATAATCAACAATAAACCTGGTAGCCATAGCAGTTGCCGTTACATTGACCATGGTGTTGCCCAGCAGCAGTGTCATCAGCATTTTCTGCTTGTCTGCCAGTACCCCGAGAATTTCAGTGGCGCGTTCGTCGCCCTCGGATTCATTTTTTTTCAAACGCAGCGGCGAAAGGGCAAAAAAAGCGGTTTCTGTAGCCGAGAAAAAAGCTGAAAGGCACAAAAGGCCCACGAAAATTAGACCAGATAACGAGTCATCCATAAAAATACCAGTCATCCACCTTCGTAAAAATTCTAGTCAATTTCGGTTACCCGCTTGATCAGCGGCGAATAATCATCACAATTGCCACATTTCAACAATTGTTTTTCACACAGGTGCCGAAAAATCGAAACCTCACGATCGCGCATCTTTCTACGCAAAATTTTGTTTGAATGCTCATAGCCATGCAGGTGCAAAACCCCATGAATCATGAGAAAAACGATCTCTAGAAATGGTTCATGCCTGATGGCATCTGCCTGGCGCACTGCAGTCTCGGTGCTGATTACTACATCGCCAAGAACTCTGACCTCGGACTCGAAAGCCTCTTCTTCTATAGGGAAAGAAAGGACATCGGTGGGTTCATTCTTGCCACGATAGTCTTTGTTCAGTTTCTGAATAAAATCATCGTCGCAGAAAACCAGAGAAAGCTCAGCCTTATCCGGACTTCCTTCGAACATCATGATTTCTTCGGCAATCTGTCTGACCTGGTCGAGATCAAGTTTAAGCAAAGACTGATTGTTGCTAATCAGAACTTCCATCTGTTGCCCCCTTCGCCTGATTCGATAGTTTTCCGGGGTAATCAACCCGGCTGTGATACATCGATGAAATCGTTCTGACGAATATCTGTTCGATCTTTTCAATGTCTTTCAGCGTCAGATCGCTTTCATCAAGCTGATTCTCGTCATTTAGTTTGTGCTCGATAATTTTCTGCACCAGACCTTCAATTTTGCTGTGGGTGTGCTGAGGCAGGGTTCTGGCAGCCGCTTCAACTGAATCGGCAAGCATAATGATCGCCGCTTCTTTGGTCTGGGGCTTGGGACCGGGATATCTAAAACGATCCTCGCTGACATCCTCGCCGTCTTTGTTCTTTTTGGCTTCTTCAAAGAAATAACTGATCAGGGTAGTGCCGTGGTGCTGCGACATTATCGACAACACCCGCTCCGGCAGGCCGTATTCCCGGCCCAGGTCGAGGCTGTCTCTGATGTGACCAATCAGAATCAGACTCGACATATAGGGAGTAACCTGGTCGTGACGGTTTTGATCGCTCTGGTTTTCAGCAAAATACATCGGCCGCTTGAGCTTGCCAATATCATGAAAGTAAGCTGAGATTTTGGTAAGCAAAGGATCGGCGTTGATGCCGTTCGCCGCCGCTTCAGCCAGGGTTGCCACGGCAATACTGTGCTGATATGTGCCTGGCGCTTCATCTGCAAGTCTTTTGAGCAGCGGTTGCGAAAGATCCGCCAGTTCAAGCAGCCTCGAGCTGGTAGCAAGCGAAAACATGTTTTCCATATAGGGAAGAACTCCATTGGCCAGAATTCCCGAAAAGATCCCGTTCATCAGGCCAAAGCCTGCCATCATAATGATTTCCTGCAGATCCATGGTTGAAAAGACCTCTGAATCGAGCAGCAGAAAAGCCATAAGAGCAACACTCGAAGCAAACCCGATTTTCAAACCAGAAGAACCGATGAGATTTCTTACATCATTTGCTCTCGTGGCCGACCGCCAGGCAAGAATACCGCTGGTTGCGCCAAAAAGGCTGACAACCACAAATTTGACATTGGATTCACCGATTACAAACATCAGCATGCCCAGCAATACAATATGGAAAAATGCGATGGTCGAGTCGAGAAGCATCGTCATCAGCAATGCTACTGCCGGCAGCGGAGTCAGAAGAATAGTAAGATACGGCTTGTCAAACGTTACACCCACGCCACGGGCAATTTTGGCCATCAGAATAGTAAGAATACAAAGAATTCCAAGAAGCCGCAATTGATCATTGTCTTTGAGAATATTGGGTCTTTCAAGTCGAAGATATACCAGCGAAACGACCAGAGTCATAAGCACCAGCAGAAAGTTGCCACTCAGCGAAAGAACCCTGCTCTTCTGCAACTGCTTGGCGATATGGCGAATTACGTAGTAGTCATCTGAGGTTACGATTACCCCCTCATCGATGATTTTCTGGCCCTTCTGAAAAGTTCGCTTAACCGGTTGTATCGACCTGGCTGCAGCTTCGCGGCGCTGCCTGGTAAGCTTTTCATCTTCAATCGCATTAACCATCAGCGAGTTACGAATAAGCCCGGTCATCAACAGCTTGAAATTTGCACCTTCCGGGTAAGCATCAACCATCCCTTTAACTTCTGCCTTGATCATCTCAAGGTTTTGCGACGTTATAATCTTCTGGCTGATATTCTGTAATATTCTGCGGGAAACCGATATCAGGCGCTCAAGCTGGGCCGGTCTGAGAGTTTTCAGCTGAACCAGCCGTTCTTCTTCCAGCAGACTTTCCGATGAAAAATAAGATGCAATCAGATTCTGAGGTTCTTCCGAAGAAGGCAGCTGCCGAAGATCTTCGCAATAAAGCTTAAGGGTATCGGTAAAGCGGTCAAAGCGCTCGAACATCTGGGCTTCAGCGTGTTCAATCGTCGAAAATACCGGCAAAACCTTTTCCATTTCAAGATTTCGCAGCTCTTTAGTCTTCTGTTCATCGACAAAACTCATCATGCGCGGACACCTGATTGTCTTTGGGGCCGGGCGCCCTTCGATGACATCCGGGCTGAATCCGCTGGGGTCGATAGCCATCAGAACGACCATCAACACGAAAAAACCGACAAGCCTGATCAGAAACCCTTTCTGATCTTTGGTCGGAATGTTGAGCCATTCAAAAAAGGTCGACATTATCAAGTTGGTTTTATCGCTCAAGTTTTTTCTGGTTCCTGTTCAAATAGATGTCAAATGCTGTAATAATTCTGCTGACCACTTCATGCCTTATCACGTCTTTATAAGATAAGTCAATAAAGGCTACCGCACTGATTTCGCTCAGAATTTCCTGAAGATAAAGCAAAGAACTGTCTTTGCGGCGCGGAAGATCTACCTGAGTGTGATCCCCGGTAACTACCATCTTTGAACCATATCCAAGCCGCGTTAAAATCATGCGCATCTGGGCTAAGGTAGTATTCTGAGCTTCATCGAGAATAACGAAAGATTCATTGAAAGTTCGGCCGCGCATATAAGCCAGCGGTGTAATTTCAATAATGCCCTGACGAAGAAACTGCTCGAATTTCCCCATACCGATAAATTCTTGAATTGAGTCATACAACGGCTTGAAATGCGGGTCAACTTTTTCCTTAACATCGCCAGGAAGGTAGCCCAGGCTCTCACCCGCTTCTACCACTGGCCGTGAAAGAACTATGCGGCTGACCCGCTTTTCTTTCAAAGCTTTTACCGCCATCGCGGTTGCAAGGTAGGTTTTACCGGTACCGGCAGGTCCGCGCACGATTGCTACCGTGCTCTTTTCGATGGAATCAATATAGCTCTGCTGCATCAGCGTTTTTGGCCGAATTGAGCGCCCGGCGTGAGTCTGAATGATTTCAGGAAAACTCAGGCCATTATCTTTTGCGGATTTTATAAATTGAGGATCCTGCAAAGTTTCAAAAACTCTTCTGACTTCAAAAGGATCAAGAACCTGACTGCTTCTCAAGCGAAGCTGCAAAGTCTGCAGAAACCTTTTAACCATGGCAATCTTTTCAGGGTCTCCGCCAAGAAAAAGGTTGTTGCCACGCGCCCGCGCCGTCAAATCAGGCAAAGTCTTTATCAGCTCAAGTCCGCTTTGCTCACCCGGCCCAAGAATGTGACGCGACAGGTCTTCGCTCAATTCGAGACATTCTTCAACTTCATTCATCGAAATCTGTATCCTCTAAAGATGGTTGATTATCGCGCTTAATCGCATAAACCGGCGTTGCTTCATCAGCCCTTTCAAGGGTCACCACACCAAAACCGCCGGATTGAAACCTTTTTATCATGTCGGCTGCCGCACGATGCTCATCAACCTCACCACCCCTGGCTAGAAAATTCATGCGGCGGGCATAATCTGCAACAAACTGATCAAACTTTCCCGCGGAATCAGCCAGGCCCGGAATAATGCCGACATTGCTCGTTGCGGCAAGAACCTCACAGAGCAATCTTGCCTGATCATAGCAGTCATCCTCATTACCAGGCATTGTGTTGATCAATTTCAGAATTCCACCCCGTTTAAGCAATGAAAAATCAAGAATTCCAGGCAAATCAAGCAATTCAAGCTGTCCAGACAGCTTGATCCACTGGACATCACGGGTAACTCCGGGCATGTTGGCAGCTTTTGCCGCTTTGCGCCCGGCAAGAGAATTTATCAGCGTCGATTTTCCCACGTTTGGAATACCGATAATCATTACCCGTCGGGCTTTTCTTGCAGGATTAGCTGATTGAGACGCTGAAGCCAGGTTCTGAATAAGCTGCGCCACCTTTTTTACCGAAACACTGCTTCGCGAATCGAGAGCAACACAGGCCACCCCACCAGAACGATAGCGCTCTACCCATTTTTCAGTTTCATCCGGTTCGGCAAGATCTGCTTTGCCAAGAGCAATCAGCGATTTTTTTTCCAGCCGGTCAACCAGCCCCTGTAATCTTGAACCCTGCGGCATTCTTGCATCAACTAGCTCAACAACCATGTCGATAACCGGCAGAAATCGGTCTATTGACTTAAATGCTTTTTTGATATGACCCGGAAGATCTTTTTTCATGGCTCAGATTTCCGAGCCCCCGGCTTCCGCTTTCTGGTCAAGATAATTGTGCGGATAACTCAAAATTGGATGAATACGGTTAAACGGCAGATAGACAAAAATTGCCTGCCCTTTCAGGTTGGTCAAAGGCATCGGCCCCCAATATCTGCTGTCTGCACTGTTGTTGCGATTATCACCCATGCAGAAAACAGTCTCAGCCGGAACCACCGTTTCAAAATCGGTAACCGGCGGCTCGGCAATATAGGGCTCCTGTAATGCCACGCCATTGACATAAACGATTCCGTTTTCGACAAGAATGTGGTCGCCGGCGATACCGATGACTCGTTTAATATAATCTTTCGGTGGATTGGTTTTGTCGGGGTCTGGGTATTTAAAAACGATGATATCACCCCGCGCCGGTTTTTTCAGCCAGATTCGCGGCCCGAATGGAAGTCTTCCATCCAGAGAAAGATCAATTACATAGGCAAAGCGGCTTACCAGAATGCGGTCACCATTCCTTTCAAGTTTGTGGGAAAATGGCTCGCGCTTTTCGCCGAGCAGAGTTGGCTCCATGCTTCCAGTGGGAATCCAGAATGCCTGAATTACCAGGCTCCTGATAACAATTGCCAGAAAAAAGGCAATGAAAATCGTCTCGTTCCATTCGCGAAACGAGCCCTTGTAGTGCAGCTCAAAACTCTTAATGTCTAAAACAACACCGTCGGAATCAACAACACTGAGTTGCAGCCTGTTGATTCCGTTGTGCAGTTTCAGATCAGTCCGGAATCTTCCACGATTGACTTCGATTACCCGACAGGGAACCTTGACTGCTTTAAAAACCGGCCGATAAGACTGGTCGATTAAAACCTCAACGGCACCCTCGATTTTTCCGCTGACACTCCCCGAAAGCTGTAGATGCCTTTCAGCAAGCACTTCTTCAGTATCGAGAGCATCTAGTGGCACAACCTGCTCAGCATATCTGATAGACAAATCGTGGATATACAATCCGACATTCCGGTCGGATGAGGTTGATTCTAGCAAGATCAGCTGTTATCCTTGGCAAAGATTTTATCTTTAACGCGAGTCTTTTTACCAACTCTGTCGCGCAGATAGTAAAGTTTGCCACGGGCAACCTTACCATGACGAACCAGCTTGATGGTAGCAATTGAGGGAGAGTGAATGAGGAAAGTTCTTTCGACGCCAACACCATAAGAAATTTTTCTTACGGTGAAGTTTTCGCGCAGACCGGCGTAACGACGTGAAATTACCACGCCTTCAAAAGCCTGCAGTCTTTCTTTTTCACCTTCGCGAACCTTGATTTCCATGCGAATGGTATCACCTGGCTGGAAAGATGGGATTTCGCTTTTGTTTTTCTGATAGTTTCTTTCAACACTTTCAATAATAGGGTTCATTGATAAAACTCCTTCCGGATTGATTTTCAAATAAATAATTGATTCAGTGCCTTCTCTTCATCACTTTTTGAAGATACTCACGGTCGCTTTCGCTTACCGCAGCGGCTCTGAAAACGTCGGGCCTGGCAACCGCAGTGCGAAGAAGCGAATTGCTTCTGCGCCAGCTCTCGATGTGAGCATGATTGCCCTGCTGAAGCACCGCCGGAACCACCTGCCCTTCCCAGGTTGCTGGCCGGGTATATTGCGGGTGATCCAACAGTCCGTCAAAGAACGAATCCTGTTCCACCGATTCCTGTCTGCCTACCGTTCCCGGAATCATGCGGGAAACTGCGTCAACAACTGCCATAGCCGCAATTTCTCCACCGGTTAATACATAGTCACCGATTGACAGCTGCACATCGAATTCGTTTACTATTCTTTCATCGAAGCCCTCATAACGGCCACAAACCAGGATTATGCGGGAATAACCCGCTAACGATCTGGCAACCTGCTGGTCAAATCTGATGCCCTGGGGAGTCAGACCAATGACCGGGGCCGGTTGAGCCGCTTGGCGAACATCGTTTAAACAGCTGATCAGGGGCCCCGGCTTGAGTAACATGCCCGGGCCACCACCAAAAGGTGTGTCGTCAACCGTTCTATGCCGACCATCGCCAAATTCACGAAAATTGTGCAGAACAATTTCAATCAGGCCGTTTCTGATGGCCGAGCCGAGAACGCTTTCAGCAAATACATTGTCAAAGATCCCGGGTAGAAGAGTGATTATATCTACCCGCATTTTATTCTTCCGGCACATGCACGGTTAAATCATCTTTAAGCTTCAGCAATGCTTTTTTCTTGCTGATTTCAGCAAAAAAAGCTTTGCGAAACGGAATCAGAACTTCGCCATATTCGGTGGAATCAATCACCAGATACGGGCTGGGGGCATCGGCTTCAAGCCGAACCACCCGGCCAACCTTTTTCCCTTCGGGAGAAAGAAGGTCGAGTCCCTGAATCTCATCAGGATAAAAGCTCTGATCGTCTGCCGGAGCCCGTTCACTTTTGGGTATCACCAGATACGCCCCGGTAAAAGGCATCACCGCATCACGATCTTCAAGGCCTTCGAACCTGATTTCGACGATTGTCTCGTTGTAATGTTCGCGGATATCCGCGATTTTGCATGGCACAGGAGAACCAGCTCTCGTTTGGAAATGAAATTCGGCACCTGGAGCAAATCTATCGGGGTAGTCGGTCAGAATGCCAACCCTGACCCACCCATCAAGACCTACCGCCTTCAACAGCTTACCGACAGCAACCCACTCAGATTGATCCTGAGTCTGGCCAGAGGCTGCACTGAATTTGAAGACTCCACGGCTCATCATTTTCCTGCCAGTCTGAGCCTGTCAAACAAGCTCCATAATTACCTTCCTGGCACCAGTAGTAGCTGACGAGCGGATAATTGTGCGCAGAGCGTTGATTGTCCGCCCTTTTTTACCAATTATCTTTCCGGTGTCGTCGGGGTGAACCTGAACCTCGAAGACCACTGTGCTGTCGCCTTCGATAGGGGTCACGATCACTTCATCCGGATGCTCCACCAGCGCTTTAACCAGCTTCTCAAGCATACCCTGAACAAGTGTTGTCATTTAACAGCTCTCCAGAGTGCAATCAAGCACGTTTGGTCCAAACGAATCTTACTTCGCCACTTTCGTTCTTCTGAGCAACCTTAACTATGCCCTTCTGTCTGAGAAGGTTCTTTACGGTTTCAGAGGGAACAGCACCGTTGTTGAGCAGTTCGAGAACCGCATCTTCACGAATATCGAGTCCGGCAGGCTCATTCAGGGGAGCATACTGTCCAAGATTTTCGAGGGTTTTCCCGTCACGGGTCTTGCGGCTGTCGAGAGCCACAATGCGGTAACAGGGACGATGTTTTGTTCCAAGCATTTTTAGTCTGATTGAAACGGCCATTGTTATAACTCCTTTTCTAATACTAAAACCGCATTACGCGGTGCTTACATTCCAAAGAATTTTGACATTTTCGAACGCTTTTTGCCCAGGCTGCCGAGCTGCTTCATCATTTTGCGCATCTGAGCAAACTGTTTGAGCAGCTGGTTGACATCCTGGATATCGTTGCCACTGCCTTCAGAAATGCGTTTTCGTCGTGAACCATCAATAATATCGGGATTATTTCTTTCAATGTTGGTCATTGAAAGAATAATTGCCTCAAATTTTTTGAATCTTTTATCATCAAAGGAAAATTCAGAGAGAGAACTCCCTAGGCTGGAAAGGCCTGGAATCATGCCGAGAAGCTGATCGAGCGGCCCCATTTTTTTGATCTGAGTGAGCTGATAAAGGAAATCGTTGAAGTTGAATTCCGCTTCAAGAACCCGCTTTTCCATTTCCTTCATCTTTTCGGCATCCATGTTGGCCTGAGCCTTTTCGATGAGGGTTAGAACATCGCCCATACCCAGAATTCGCTGAGCCATGCGCTCAGGGTAGAAGGGCTCAAGTGCCGATGCCTTTTCACCAATACCAACAAATTTCACGGGCTTGCCTGTAACTTCTCTTATGGAAAGAGCCGCGCCACCCCTTGCGTCACCGTCGAGCTTGGTCAACACCAGCCCAGTAAGTTCAAGCATTTCGTTGAAACTTTTGGCCATGTTAACCGCATCCTGGCCGGTCATTGCATCGACCACCAGAAGCACTTCGTGAGGCTGAGCGACTTCTTTAAGCTCTTTGATCTCACCCATCATCTGCTCGTCGATGTGCAGACGACCGGCGGTGTCAAGAATTACCACATCGAAATCATGCTCGCGGGCATGCTCTATGGCCTGGCGGGCAATTTCTGCCGGCCTGGTTCCGGCTTCGCCGGCATAAACCTTCATGCTCAGCTGGTCGCCAAGAACCTGCAACTGCTTGATTGCAGCGGGGCGATAGATGTCGCAGGCAACCAGAATCGGATTTTTCTTTTCTTCTTTTCTCATGTAAAGGCCAAGCTTGGCCGTGGTGGTAGTTTTACCGGAACCCTGCAGGCCGGCCATCATGATAACTGTGGGCTTTTTAGGGGAGATCTGAATTTTGGACCGTTCTTTTCCCAGTAGGGAGGTCAATTCATCGAGAACAATTTTTATTACCTGCTGAGTCGGCGTTAAACTGGATAAGATTTCTGCGCCAACCGCTTTTTCTTTGACGTTTTTAACGAAATTTTTGACAACCTTAAAATTGACATCTGCCTCAAGCAATGCCATTTTAACTTCGTTAAGCGCAGCATCAATATCTTTTTCCGTAAGCTTGCCCGATTTTCGCAACTTGTCGAAAACCGCAGAAAGCTTCGCAGAAAGACTCTGAAACATTATCCAGACTCCTTTTCAATACCTTAGAACATGAGATGGAACGTTAATTATATCCCAACAGCTTTTCTAAGTCAAGGAATTTAGGTACCCTGCAGCAATTCTCGGTATGCGGATTGGTGCAGCCTCCGGCAATGGTTTCGTCGGGATCGTTTGTGCTATCCAGTATTTAAGCAGAGTTT
>DYKG01000034.1 GCA_020722725.1 Candidatus Methylomirabilis sp. | reverse complement strand
AAGTATTCATCAACGAAAAAATTCAAATTTCAGTACTCACTTTGCGGAATGTCGGGTAAATCGAAAAAATTCTGCGTTTATTTTTTGCCCACTCTCTTGAACCTAATCAAGGCAATCCATATGAAGACGCAATTTTTAAATTTTAATTTATTTTATTTCACAATAACCAACCACCAACCACCCTCGTTTTTTAATAAATTATTTTTAATAAAACTTGGCATCACGAAAGTCTTAGCCAATAAAGCATTTTACTTTTATAGATAAACTTTTATTTATTTATTTATTGTCTTTGTTGTTGCTTTTTTTATTCTTATAAGCACCAATATCGTCGATAAAAATGATTTATAATCGCTATATTTGTGAAAAAGAGTGCGGGGGGTGCTGATGCACCCCCCGCACTTAGCTGTCGGGATTATTTTTTCAAAATCAGTCTTGCAACCAAGCTCCAGATCGGATCAATTCATTCACCCTCATACTGAAACTACTTCCTGATCCAGTATATGAAGACTCTTCGGACTGACTTTCATTCACCGATAGCGATGAAATTGCAGTAACAGACTGATTTTCTGATGCCTCAACCGATGTTTCCGCAACTTCGGCAGAGCTATCAACTGCTTTTTCTTCCGCAGTGGCATTTTCAAGAACTTCATCGGAACAAATATTCCTTACCATGCCCTGGATCCTCTTAAGGGCTGCTTCAGAACGGGCAACAACGGCAGGAACTTTATTAATTACCGGTTTTTTCACACCCTGCCGTCTTTCCTTCAACTTATTCATCTTTGCCAAAGCCTTGGCAAAGGGCTTTTCAAATCTAATCTGATGATTCAGAACCGGCTTTTCTTCAGAAACTTCAGCGATTTCTTCAGTAATTTGAACCGGTCTGGATACGGTTAAAGGCTGATTTACCATCTTTTTTCCCGGATCAGCCACGATTTCAAGCTTGCCATCATTAACATCAAACTTGAGTGGGGTGCTGAACCAGTTCCATTCTGGTGGAACCTCAGTCTCGATCTCCTGAGATCTTGGCTTTCGGGATTTTTTAACTGGTTTGGCGGCCATAATCGGCGGCGCAACAACCTTCACTTCAGCAGTTCCAACCGGATCAACGCGCTCAGGCTTAATTTCAAGAACTTTGACCGGCTTAGCAGCAAGATTTTGAACCTTTTTTTCTGCTGATTTTTCAGACTTTTCAATCTTAACAGGCTTTTTTTCGGGTTCGGCTGCTTTAGCTTCTAAGACCATTCCCATATCCCTGACTTCTTTGGTGTCAGCCTTAGGTTCCGGAGCAGATTTTGCTAACTGGGGCTTTTCAAGTTTAACCGGTTCAGCCTTAAATTTTTCGTGGGTCTGATTAGATTTTTCTTCGGATACTGGCACTTCAACTTTATCGCCGCCATTATCCTCGATAGGCATCTGGTCTTCTGTAAGGACTTCTTCAACAACAGGCACGGCATCCTTTTTAGCCTTGGCCTGGCTGACCGGTCGGGGCGGAGGAACAACTATAGGTGCTGTAAGATCGGGTGGCAGGATCGGCGATTCGAGGGCTGCGGCTGCCCCCCTCATTTCTCCGCCATCTGACCAGATTTGTATGGCGAGGAAACTTGCAGAGAGCAAAAAAAGGACTCCAAGAGATAACAAAAATGGAAGTCCCTGCTGTTTTTTAATTAGTTTAATCATGAATCTTTCCTGACGGAGTGTACCCCGGGCAAAGCAATAGATTAATGCCAAATTTTCAATAAGTCAAGCACTAACCGAAGTTTGCCGGATAACATCGACCAGGAAAGACAGAATTCTCAAACAAGCCTTATTTCTTAGCCCTTTCAAGATAATCGCCGGTCCTGGTATCGACACGAATTATTTCCCCGGCCTCAATGAACATGGGTACATTAACCACATGCCCGCCAGCACAAGTTACCGGCTTTCCACCGCTGGTTGCAGAATTTCCCTTAACGTTGGGTGGGGCTTCAATTACTTCCAGTTCAACACTGGGAGGAAGCTCAACACCAATTGCAGCACCATCGTAAACTTTCACATAAACTTCCATCTGTTCTTTGAGAAACTTGATCTGATCACCGACAATATCCTGTTCCATTTCAAGCTGCTCATATGATTGGGAGTCCATAAAATGCAGGAAGTTATCAGAAGCATACAGATACTGCATCAGGCGCGTTTCAACAATTGCCTCATCAACCTTTTCGGTTGTCTGATAGCGCTGCTGAAAGATTGCGCCGGTTTTGATGTTGCGAAGCTTGGTCTGCGCCATTGCCCGCCAGTTGCCTGGCCTGACAAAATCTACTTCCACAACCTGGCAAAGTTCACCATTGTACATGATAACCATGCCTTTTCTAAGATCATTAGCGGTTATTGCCATTACTACACTCTCCTGGCTGGGATTTTTATCGGCAGATTATACCATATTTTGAACCATTAAAACATCAAAAAATCCACGCCAGCAGAGCAACCCAATTAATATAATTATGATTATCAATAAATAAAAAATAGCCCAAGCCAGCTTGTTATCACAAAAAAATTAAACAATAAAATGATAATACAGGTTTTTAAGTGGCTTTTCTAAATATTTTGTTGGGAAATTCCGATAATCCTTATGCCGTATATAGGAGACAGAAAATTGGGCTAATGCAGGAGGCAACAATGCTAAATATTGCTTTGCAGGGAATTGTTCAGGGTTTGACAGAATTTTTACCGGTTTCCAGTTCCGGGCACCTCACTTTATTCCAATTTTTTACTGGAAAATCGAATCTGGCTGAAAACCTGCTAACCGACATCGCACTACATTTTGGCACCCTGCTGGCAGTAATTTATTATTTCCGCAATGATTTAAAGCCATTTTTCAGCATAAATGGCTGGAAACAGCAAAGCACCAGAAAACTTGCCGGCCTGATAATAATCGCCAGCATCCCTACAGCTATCATGGGAATAGGCCTAAAAAAGCAGTTCGAAGCTCTGTTTTCCAGCCCCAAGGCTGTTTGCATCGCCCTTTTTATTACCGGTCTGATGCTGCTTTTAGCCGAAAAACTAAAGATTAGAACTGCCACCGTTGAAAATTGCGAAGAAATGTCATTCGGCAAAGCAATTTTTATCGGATTTATACAAGGATGCGCCATAACCCCTGGCATTTCCCGGTCTGGATCAACAATAAGCGCCGGTCTGCTTGGAGGATTAAACGGTGAAGAGGCTGCCAGATTTTCTTTTCTTTTGATGATTCCTGCTGTCAGCGGTGCTACTCTGCTTGAATTGAGAAAATTTTTTGAAAGCTCCACAAATCTTCCAATTTCTGGAACTGAGCTGATGATTGGTGCCGCAATTTCAGCAATCACCGGTTTCTTGGCATTAAAACTTCTGGTTTTCATCGTCAAAAAACAGAGGCTATCAATCTTTTCCTACTACCTGTTCTTCATTTCGATTTTAAGCTTCATTGCAATTACAGGGAAATAACTCATGAGCAATAAGAAGATTTTGTTACCTGAAACTCAGGCAGGGGCAAGGCGCACCCCGAGAAAGCCCCGTGCCCCCGCATCTCCAACTCCCGCATCAGGCCACAGCAGACGTAATTCCAATGCGCCATTGCCTTTCAAAGTTTCTGACCATCAAAGAAACGAAGCAATCGGGCTGATCATGATAGGAATCAGCGCTTTTTCAGTTTCACTGATTCACTATCTCAGCTCATCAAAGATTCCAGGAGTAGTAAATTATTTCATGGTTCATCTTGGGATAGGAGTCTATATTATTCCAGGTCTGATAAGTCTTATGGGAATTCAGAAATTTCTTGAAAGACCGTTTGAAAATATTTCCTGGAGAATCGCGGGTTCGATCGGCGTAATAATTTTTGGTCTTGGTCTTCTGGGACTTGAGGGAGGAAAGATTGGAGTTTACGCAATGAGTTTGGCCGCAGGCATCTTCGGCCCGGTTCCGAGCAAAATCCTTTTCTTTTTCATGCTGATGTCCTCATTAATTTTTGCTCTCGACATTCTTTACAAAGATTTGCTGGCAGCTGGAGTAGTATTAATAAGTCTGGCTACCCGTCTGTTTTTCTTTATGTGGGAAATCACCTTAACTCTGCTGGCCATGCTCATCGATGCAGTAAAAACCACCGCTCGTTTGACCAGCGTTATTTTCGACCATATCCGCGCCACCGTTAAGCAACAGACAGATTCCCAGAAGCTCGGAAAGCTGCTGTCGTTCAAGCCGAGACCCGCAGTGACCGAAGAAGAAAAAGCTTCTGAGCCCATGATCAGCAAACCGGAAAAACCAGATACCCAAATGGATAACAATCAGTTAGATACCGAAGAGGCAACTATTATTCCAGAACCGAGAAACTGGCAAAAGAACCTGGAAGAAAGCTCTGTGCCGATCGAATCAACTTGTGCATCGACCTTAAACGTACAGATCAATCAGATAAATGGCACCAATGTTTTCCCGGTCACTTCTGGAATCAATGTTTTTGATTTAAAAGAAGAGACTAACAAAGAAAATTCGGCTGACACTAGGGAAAGTGCCAGCGAAATTTCATCAGAAGATGATTTAAGGGTTGTGGTTGACTTCGAGGAAGATGAAGATGCCGCTGAAGATGATGTTACCGAATGCCAGAATTTAACTGAAGAAGACCCAGATTATGATGAAACAATTTATCTTGAAGACAATCGCATTGATGAAGAAATAAAAAGCGCTTCGAATACGACGAATATTACTACCAAACAGCATAATCCCTACTCCGATTCTCAGTTGCCCCCTCTTGATCTGCTGCGCATTCCTCCACTGCGTGACAATCGCGAATCTCAATCGGATTTGAGCCAGCGCTCCGCCTTACTGCTCAAAACGCTTGAGGAATTTGGAATAAAAGCAACTATTGTTGATATTATCGAGGGGCCTGCAGTATCCAGGTTCGAGCTAAAGCCTGCTCCGGGAGTCAAAGTTTCCCGCATTACCGGCTTATGCGATGATATTGCACTTGCTCTGGCAGCCCAGGCCATAAGAATTGAAGCTCCAATTCCCGGAAAACCCGCTTTGGGTATTGAAATTCCCAACCCAAACCCCACCCCGGTATACTTTTACGATCTACTGAAGTCTGAAAAGTTCAATAAAAATTCAACTCCTCTGCAGCTCGCATTAGGAGTTACCATAAGTGGCAAGCCTGTTTTCTCAGATTTGTCCGAAATGCCGCATCTCTTGATTGCCGGTTCAACCGGCTCTGGAAAATCTGTCTGCGTAAACACCATTATCGCCAGCATTCTTTACCAGGCAAGAGCTGACCAGGTAAAATTCATCATGATCGACCCCAAAATGGTTGAATTATCCACCTACAACGGCATTCCCCACCTTATTTCACCGGTAGTCACCGACCCGGCGAAGGCATCGGCTGCTCTTATGTGGGCTGTTGAAGAGATGGATAGACGCTACACTATAATGGCAGAATGTGGCGTACGAAAAATATCAACCTTTAATGAAGAGCTTGAAAGACTCAGGAAAGACTTTTGCCCGGAACTCGAACCGATGCCTTTCATTGTTATCATAATCGATGAGCTTGCTGACCTAATGATGACAGCATCGGCTGAGGTGGAAGGTTCTATCTGCAGGCTGGCACAAATGGCCCGCGCCGTAGGAATACATCTGGTTATCGCCACGCAAAGACCATCCGTGAATGTTCTAACCGGAATAATCAAAGCTAATCTTCCAACAAGAATTGCATTTTCTGTGGCATCTGCGATAGACTCTAGAACAATTCTCGATGCCAAGGGTGCAGAAAGTCTGCTGGGAAAAGGTGATATGCTGTTCATCCCCAAAGGACGCAATAAACCGCTGCGACTGCAGGGCGCTTTCATTTCAGATCGAGAATTGATGGATATTACAGAATTCGTTAAGTCTCAGGGGGCACCGGAATATCTCGATATTGCTCCGGATAAAGCTGATGAAAACGATGATGAAGATGATGAAGGCGATGAATCGCAGGACAAAGATTCCGCACTGGTAAATAAAATAGTCAAATATCTTGAAACTCAGGAAAAAACATCGACAAGCATGCTGCAAAGAAAATTCAGTATCGGTTATAATAGGGCGGCCAGAATAATGGATCAGCTTGAAGAAAGTGGTTTGGTCAGCCCGATGGACGGATCTAACAAACGCAGAGTTCTCATGGGAAGGAGCAATTCGCAGATATGACCAAGGAAATATGCCCATTACTGGGTAAAGCAAAAGGAGAAAACCGCTTCGAGGGCGCCTGTATCCAGGAGCAGTGCATGTTTTATCATGCCCAGGATTCTCGATGCGTTTTTCTCGAGATTGGCTCAGCATCACGTGAATACCTGAACTCTCTCAAGAAACTCGCAGAACAAAATGACCTGCTGATGATGAAAGAGAGAGTCGCTTCTTTTTCTGAGAATGAGAAGCAGGAAAGAATTCAGCTTTACCTCAATCAGGCTGAAATATCGAAAAACAAGGGCAACCTTGAAAAAGCCCTGCTTGATTTCAAAAAAGCCATGGTCTTAGGGCCAGAAAACGCAGTGGTCCACAAATCAATGGGCGATATTTACTCAGTCCAGGGGATCATCGATGAAGCCATTTCTTCATATCGGCAAGCCCTGAAACAAACTCCGGAAGACGGAGAAACCTGGATCCGCCTGATTCTTCAATATCGCGCGCTTCACTCCAATATGCCAGATCGCGAAGCCCGGTATAAAAACACCATTGCAAAACTGAGAGAAGAATTGCGTTCGCTTGAAAGCGAATCAATGGCAAATTGCATTATGGGCAACATAATGCTTATTCTGCATTCAAAAGACGAAGAAGATTTCCTTGAAGAAAGAAAAGAAGCCAGGCTGATGATGGAGCGTGCTCTTGAAATCAACCCAGCCAACATCTGGGCCAATCTGGGCCTGAAAGATATTCTGATTTATGACGGCAAGTATGAAGCTGCGATTCAGCAACTAAAAGCCGCACTCAATAAGACTCCAGAAGATCCGAGAATAAGCTTTGAGCTTGGCGAATGTTATTTGATTTCACAGGCAGAGCATGCCATGATGCCTGAAGAAGCTCTGGCCAAGGCCCAAGAAAGCTATTCAGTTGCTTTGAAGATTAACCCCAATTATGCGCCGGCATATTTTCGTCTGGGGTTCATCTTTGAACAGAAAACCAGCTACGATCAGGCAATCGATTACTACCACCAGGGCCTGGCGATTAATCCAACCAATATTTTTGCTCATTATCGCCTTGGAAAAATCCATCTTCTGATGGGTATGACAGAACTGGCAATCACAAGATTCAAGGAAGTAATTGAACTTTCGCATAACCGAACCCAGGAAATTTACCAGGAAGGCTATCTGTTCAATAAGCTTAGATTCTTCAAAGAGGCGAATGCTCTTGGCGCATGGATAGAGCTTGGGCGCATCTATATTAAGCGCAGAGCTTATGATGATGCCTTCGAAAGTTTCCAGAGAGCACTGGAAATTGACAAGTCAAGTCCTCTGGCTCTGATGAATCAGATCGATCTTTACAAAATCAGAACCAACGAGAGCAAAGACACCGAAACTCTTTACAGCAAATACATCGAACAGTATAAGAATGCTGCGATGGTCGATTTTCAAAATCCTGTTACCCATTTCACACTGGCATACGCCTGTCAGAATCTGCCATCAGTCCTTCCTGAAAAGCAGGAAGAAAGGCTTGAAGAAGCTCTTAACGGTTATCAGATGGCAATCAATCTTGCCCCGAACTTCAAGTGGGCTTACTGGGGTTTGAAAAATTCCTATCTTACCACCCTTCAGGATTCAACTCCCCTTTATGAAGCCGCCCTCGATGCGTGTCAGTCAGTGGTCAATCTTGATCCTGAAGATCCCCGGGCTTATTTTGAAGAAGGTGATGTTTATCGCAAAATGGGCGATCTGACAAAGGCTTTTGAATGTTTTGAACAAGCCTCAGAAAAGGATAAAACCTTTATTCCGGCATTCCTGAACATGGCAGAAATCCGCTTCGCGGAAAATCGGCCAGAAGATTCAATCCGTCTGTATCAGAAAGTTATCCAGATTAACCCCAACTTTGCCCAGGGCTATTTCGAGCTTGGTAGAGTTTACAAGGAAATTGAGGAAAATGAAAAAGCGCTGGCAAACTTGAGAAAAGCCATCGAACTTGACATCGATTACACTGAAGCCCATTTTGCCATCGGTCAGATCTGCTACATGGAAAAGCAGGACGACATTGCCAAGATTCGCTTCAACCGAGTAATTGAACTTGACCCCACCAACGTTGATTCGCACTACTATCTTGGCCGAATTTTTCACCGCAGCGGAAAATTTCAGCAGGCGGTTGAAGAATTTAATCAGGCTATTGCCCTTTCAGATAATCCATCCAGAATTCAGTTCGACCTTGCGCGTCTTTTCATCGACACATCAAAATGGAATGAAGCCAGGGAAATCCTGGAAAAAATCCTGGTTGAGAACCCACGTTTCGTTGATGCCATCATTGAGCATGCAAAAACCCTCGAAATGCTTGACCGATCCAATGAAGCTGAAGACGAATATCTCAAGGCAATCGAAATCTCTCATGAAAATCTTCAGGCTCATGAATGTCTGGCAAGACTTTATGAGACAACCAGTCAGATATATAAAGCGGAAGATGAGTATCGCAAGGTGGTTGCAATCAAACCAGATCATGTAGATGCCCAGATGGCTCTCGCCAAGATCTACATCATACGTGATCTGCACGACAAGGCTCTTGATGCTCTTCACACCGTAGTTGACATCAAACCTGACATTTTCGAAGCCCATCTTGAGCTTGGTAGAATTTATCATCACCACAGCGCCCTTGATAAATCGGCAGATTCTTACAGGAATGCAATTACAATCAGGCCAAAAGCTCCACAGGCGCATGTTGAACTGGCAAACGTTTTTCTTGATCTTGAGAAAACCGCCGCTGCAATCGAAGAATTCAAGGTGGCGCTTGAAATTGACCCATCGCTGACTGAAGCGCTGGTTAACTTGGGTGACCTGTATTATATAGGCGAAAAATATCCTGAAGCAGGCAATTGCTATCGCCGCCTGGTAGAAATGGACCCCCAGAATCATTCAGCCCGTTTTCGTCTGGCTGAAACCTATTACCACTGCGGCCAGCTTGAAAAAGCCCTCGATGAATATCTTAAAGTTGCAGAAATCAACGAAGAGAGAACCGATGCACTCGTTCGCCTTGGCAAAATTTACGCCTCACTTGAAAAATGGGAAGACGCGGCAAAATTTTACAGCAGGGTTTTTGAAACCGATCCGCAGAACTCGATTATCCATCTCGAACTCGGGAAAGTATACGACCATCTCAATCGACTGACCGATGCTTTGCGCGAATTTGAAGCAGCGCTACAGCGCGAGTCCAACAATGCAGAAATCGTGACCCAGATCGGTCTGATTCATCGCAAGCAGGGCAATCTTGATTCAGCCATCGATAAATTCTCCCGGGCAATCGAGCTTGATTCATCAAACCCGGTGCCCCATCGCGAACTGGCAATGGCTTATATCAATAAAGGCCGAGTCGATAAGGCTATTGGCGAATTCAAAGAAGCATTGCATTACGAGCCGGAAAATATTATGGTCAACATTGAACTGGCAAAAGCTTACGCCAGTCAGGGAATCATCGATGATGCCGTAGATGCATACCGCAAGGTTATACAACTTGATCCGCGTAACTCCTCAGCCCATTTCGAGCTTGGCATAATTTACTCGACCCAGGGGCAGAATGAAAGTGCGATAAGCGAATTCAAAACCGTTATCGGTCTTTCTCCAGAGCATCGCCGGGCTCACCTTGAGCTTGGTCGACATCTTCGCGACGTTGGCAAACTGGATGAAGCAATTGATGAATTCAGAAAATCAATTCGGCTCGATCACGAAAATCCCGTTATCTACTATGAACTGGGCGATATCTATTACCAGCGCAACGAATATCAGGATGCCTTGAAAATGTTCACCACCGCTCTTGAACTGCAGGATGATTATGTAGATGTTTACCAGAAACTGGGGGCGATCCATGCCTCCTCTGAAGACTGGCAGAAGGCCAAAACTTATTTCGAAAAAGCAATTGAGCTTGAAGCTGGCAACTACAGTGTATACAAGGAACTTGGCGAAGTTTGCGAAAACCTCGATGATGCAAGAGGTGCAATAGAAGCCTTTGAAAAAGCCCTTGAATATAAGCCTGGCGACCTGAATATCATTTACAGACTTGGCGCAAAATACAAGCAGACCCGGAATTTTCCGGGAATGGTCAGCCTTTATTCGAAAGCGGTGGAAGCTGCACCGAAAAACGCGCTGTTTTTCTTCGAACTGGGAGAAGCCTGCCGAGGTCAGGGCAATATAAATGAAGCAATCAGCAATTACGAACAGGCATTGAATTTAAATGAAAATTTGATTGAATGCATTTACGCCCTGGGTGGTATTTTCTGGGAAAACCAGAATTTCGACAAAATGGTCAAGCTTTACAAGAAGGCGATAAATCGTTATCCCACTAACAGTAAGGCGCATTTCGAGCTGGGCAAGGCTTATTACAAGCTTCTTAGAATAACTGAAGCCATTGAAGAATTCAAAAAAGTCATAAATCTTGATTCTAACCACGCAGAAGTGTATTTTGAACTGGGCAGACTTTACCTTGACAATGGCATGCTTGCTGAAGCTGCTGAAACCCTTGAAAAAGCAACGCGCATCAACCCCGACAATGGTGAAGCATTTTTGTGTCTGGGCAAGGCTTTCGAAGGGTTGAACGATAAAGAACGGGCAGCCGGTGCTTTCCGTCAGGCAAAGAATCAGCTTGAAGAAAATTATGAAATTCTGCTTAAGGTCGGCGCTGATTATCTTGAGAAAGAAGCTTATGCCGAAGCTCTGGTGGAGCTGAAAAAAGCTGCAGAACTTGAAGAGGCAGGCTATGACGTGTTTTATCTGCTCGGCAAAACCTATCGCGGACTTGGGCAAAATGCAGAAGCGGTAAAAGCATTTGAAAAAGCAGACCAACTGATGGAAGAAGACGAAAAATGATGTCACTTCTATTAAAATTACTAAAATTAGATAAAGAAACGCAGTTAAGGAGACAGCTTAATGATTAACCGCTGGGAAATCCTTCTGGAAAAAGGGCAAACATACTACGAACTGGCTGATTATGAAAAAGCAAGCCTGACAATGGAAAAGGTCCTGAAGGAAAAACCGGACTTCGTGCCCGCTCTAAAGCTTCAGGCAGATTGTCTACAGAAAACCGGAAAAAAACAGGAAGCTATTGCCAGTCTGGAAAAAATTATCGATCTGTCACCACAAGACGCTGCCGCACTGAATTCTCTCGGCTCATTGCTTACCGCAACCGGCAACAACAGCAGGGCTATTGAAATTTACGAAAAAGCTATTGAACTGGCTCCTGACCACAAAGAATTGCAGTTTGACCTTGGGCAGCTTTATCTGCAAAGAAATTCAATTGAAAAGGCTGAACAAAGATTTAAAATAGCACTTGGCCTTGACCCTAAGTTCACTCTAGCTATCATTGAATTGGCCAGGTTGAATATCACCGGAAATGACATTCAGGGCGCAATCGATATGTATCTTAAGGCCATAGAGAACGACCCGGACAATGCTCGGCTGCATTTTGAACTGGGAGAAGCCTACGAGCTGAACGGGCAATACAATGACTCCATAATGGAATACAAAAAGGCCGAGTATCTCGACCCAAACAATTCTGAAGTTCATTTCCGTATCGGAAAAGACCTCGAAGCGCGAGGCAAGCTTGAAGAAGCCCTGGAAAAATATCAGGCGGTTAAAGAGCTTGATCAGGAAAATGTGGAATTGTATTACCGCTGTGGCAAGCTGTATCAGAGACTAGGCATGAATGATGAAGCCCTGAAGGAATTTGAGCAGATTCGCAAGCTTAAACCAGAGTGGCTGGAAATCAGATATGAACTTGCCAACATTTACGGGGAAAAAGGCGAATATGAGCTTCAGGTTAAAGAGTTTGAAGCAATTGCAGAACATGACACATCTTCACCAGAGATAATGAAGAACCTTGCAGCATCTTATGCGGCAAGTGGCGAACTCGACAAATCGATTGACTGCTATCTAAAAGCTCTTGAATCCAATACAGAAGATTTTGAAATTCTCGAGCAACTCTATGCAATCGTCATGGCAGGTGGAGATGCCCTTCGCTGTTACGATGCCCTCGAGGCTCTAAGCATAAGCCAGCCCGACGACCCCGAATTAGCACTGGTTCTGGCTCGCGCTTCCGCAGAAAAGGGAATGATCGAAGAGGCGAATTCATATTACGCCAGAGTCCTTGAACTTGACCCGACCCGCTCAGACATCAAAGGCGAACTGCGCATGATTTATCGCAGTAAAGGAATGGTTAACGAAGAGATTGAAGCAATCCAGACTCTGCTTGAGTCTGATCCCAACAATTTTGATCTGCTGAATGATTTGCAGGAACTTCAGGTAAAAGGCGGCAAAGAAAGGGAAGCAATCAACACTCTCGTCAGGTTAAGTCAGCTCAAACCTTCATCAGACTGGTTGAAAAAGCTTGGAAATATATACCTGCGCCTTGGTTTCATCAATGAAGCGGTTAATTCATTGCAACAGGCAATTCAGCTTGCTCCAGAAGATATTGAACCTCATTACAGTCTGGTGGATATCTACAAGCAGAGAGGCATGAATGAAGAAGCGATAAAATCTTATCAGGCCATCATCTCCAGAAATCCTGATGAAATGGATGCTCACCTTGGCATCGGCGAGATTTACAAAAAATTAAATCGAACCAGCGATCTTATCAATTCGATTAAACAGGCAATAGAGCTTGGTGCATCGGATCCCAGACTGCTGCTGGAACTGGGTGGACTACTAATACAGCAGGGCAACACTGACGAGGGAATTAAATTTCTCGAACAGGCCAAAGATGCTTCAGGTGGTTCTGAAGAAATTGTCACCAGGCTGATCGATGTGTATCTCGTGCAGAATTATCATCAGGAGGCCCTCAATGAGCTAGAAGCTTTGAGGCAGAAATCTCCCGAAAACATCAGTCTTTACATTAAAATTTCGAAAATTTATCAAAGCCAGCAGATGTTTAATGAGGGTCTTGAAATATTGACTCAAGGCCGAATGATTGCACCGCAGGATTTGAGCATTACTCTTGAAATCGCCAATATTTATCTCAGCTGCGGAGAATATGCACAGGTAATCGAAATTCTTCAGGAAGCCCGACAATTAAACCCCGGCAACAATCAGATTTCAGCCATGATTTCCGATGCTTATGCCGGTTCTGGCGACCATGAAATGGCAATCATGGAGTTGAAAAACATCATTTCACAAAATCCGAATAATGTAGAAGCCAGAATTCAACTGGGAAAAATTTACTCAGTTTCGAATATGATCGACCAGGCTACGATGACCTTCAAAGACATCGTGGCAGAATTTCCGCAAAACCCAATTGCTCATGTTGAGCTTGGTAAAATATATATCAACATGGGCAAGGCATACAGTGACAACTCAATGGTTGAAGCCGGTCTAAACGAATTGCGACAGGCAATCAAGCTTGACTCCAAATGCCTTGATGCCCATTTTGCCTATGGCTCTGCATTATACGACCTCAACAAAGTTGATGAATCTCTTGCAGAATTCGATGCAGTTCTGGCTGTTGATCCTCTGCATGGCAAAGCAAAAGAATACCAGAACGCACTTCTCAATGCCAAAACAGGTGCACAAGCCGAAGAAGGAATCAAACAGGCACGAATTTTCAGCGAACGTGGCATGTTCAAGAATGCGGTAATGGAATACGAAAATGTTATCAATCTTCAGCCCCGCAATCAGGCTGCCTGGTTTGAACTTGGAAACCTTCAGATTAATCTTGAACAGTATGATAGTGCATTGAATTCGATACAGAAAGCCAAAGAGATCGATCCCGAACAAGCCGAAGTTTACGTTTCCCTGGCTCAGATTTTTCTAAAAACCGGTCAGCCTGATGAAGCGTCTATCGAGCTGCAGGAGCTGATAGGCATGCACCCAACCCATTATCAGGGGCTGTTCATGCTGGGTCAGATTTTTCAGGAAAAGGGCTGGTCTGATGAGGCCATTGAAAAGTTTGAAGCAGCAAATCAGGTGATACCAAATGAGCTTGAACCTGTTCTTCAGCTGGGAATTCTGTACAGGGAAAAAGGCGATCTCGACACAGCCAGAGTCTGGTTCCAGCGAGTTCTGGACATCGATGCCGGCAATGCGATTGCGTCTGACTTTTTCGCCAACCTTTCTGCTTCGCAAAGAATTCAGGAAATCGATGAGGCTTTTGCCAAAGCTGATGAAGCTGAAAAAGAAGGCGACATTGATACAGCAATCATGCATTACGACAGTATTATCGACCTTGACAACCACAATCTTGATGCGCGCTACAAACTAGGCAGACTTTATGAATCTAAAACCATGTTCGATGAAGCTTCATTCGAATATGAACAGGCGATTCAACTCGATAATACGGGTAGGTATAAAGACATAGCCGTTCGTCTGGGTGATCTCAACATTCGCAAGGGCAAAATCGTAGAGGCGGTTGAATCTCTCAAAATGGCGAAACAGTATTTTCCCGACGATGTGGATATCCGCATCAGTTTTATAACTCAGTTGAAATTCAAAGCACTGAACAATTTTTCCTCGCCAGAAGAACTTTCAGAAACCAATGATGAAATTAGAAAGGCAACCCAACAGGGAAGCAATCCTTGTGATTGGCTTGAATTGGGTCTCTTTCTCTCAAAAGGCCTGGATTCATCTATTGATGAAGAAAGTGCGATAACCCAATCAATCGAGTGTTTCCAGAAAGTTCTGGCTATCGACCCTGGAAGCGTATTTGCCATGACAGAACTGGCTAAGGTTTATTTCAGGCGCAATATGATTCCTGAAGTTGAAGCAACTTACAAGGCCATTATAGAGAAAGACCCTGAAAGCATTTACGTTCACCGCAAGCTTTCAGAAATATACCTTTCTCAAAACCGTTATGAAGAAGCCATTTCTGAGATGCGTCAACTCCTTGAGCTTGATCAGACCAATGGTGATTACCACATGAAGCTGATCGACATCTACAAAGAAATGTACGGAAAAACAGAAGACAAAGACAAGAAGATGGCGCATCTTCTAAAGGAATATCTTACCAAGGCAGAAGCCAACCCCAAAGATACAATGTTGAATTTCAGCCTTGGTTATGCCTATATTACCCTTGGCACAGGGTTCACCCCAACCGAAGAAGAGCAGCAAAAAGCGGTTTATTATTTCAAACTCGCCAACAGTTGTGATCCTAATAATCTCTGGCCATACTGGGGTTTGAAAATTGTTTACAGCAAGCAGTCGATAAGCGGAAAGCGAATGTATGATGAAGCCATAGCAATCTGCAAGAAGGCTCTGAAAGTGAACGATAATAATGCAAGAGCCCATTATGAGCTGGGTGAAGCATATAATGAGAACTATGACATCAACATGAAAAATGAAGCAATGCAGGAATACCGCAAGGCGATTCAGCTTGATCCCAACTTCGTCGAAGCCCACTTCCGCCTTGCCAGTATCTATCGCGTAAAGAACATGTATGATCGAGCAAGCGAAGAATACAACAAGGTAATCGAGCTTGACCCAACCGGCCCGCTGGCCAATGATGCCAAACGTTCATTGATCCATATTGAAAGGTCACGCGGAGAAGTATAAACAGAACGGCAGAAATATATCATTTTTATGATACATTTCTGCCGTTTTTTTTCTCTTTTTTTTCAGATAAATTGACTAAGCTTAAAGTTAAAGCTATTCTACTCTGGATAATTTCTGAATCCCCAAATTCAATTCGAGAGAGAAAAGCGATGAGAAAGCTTAGAAAATATTCAGATCTCAGAAGCCTGTTTTTGCTGTATGTAGTGTTTACCCTTCTTTTCCCCTATGGCGTTCTGGGTGCAGAAGCCGAAAAAAGCTACAAAGTTCCTAAAAATTCAATCAGTTATTTTGTCGAAGAGAATTCGGGTAATCAGGTCAGCATCGTGGCCCCACCTGCGGATCAAAATATTAAAGTTCCCGCTTCTGAGCCCATTCCCGAAAAAATTTCACCCAAAATAGAATCTTCAGAAGCAGTGATTCCGGCCGCAACCAAAGCACCGAAAATGATCACTGACGTTGAGGCCCAAAAGCCGGTCAAGCCATTAGATAAGACGCCTCAACAAACAAAGAAAGCACCTATTGTTATCCAGAAAGTTCAAGATTCTGAAGAAAACAGAAAAGCCGACGAATCGTCTTTAAATCGGTATTCAGCACAAGATCCCTTCAAGGATGTACTCGCAAGAATGCAGCGCCGAAGTGAACAGAGAAAAGCTGAAGCCGAAAAACTTGGAATTGTTCTGCCAAGCCAGGGAGGCGATATGAGTGCTGTTTCTCCATCGCTGAGCAAATTGAATGGCGCAATAAAAGAAATTGTTAACCGACACAAATGTCCTTCCAGCGGAAATTGCAATTTCTGCCGGTAAGGCTACTTCACCTTATTACCATTGATCAGCAACAAATCGTAAGGCTCAAGCTCGAGGTCGTATCGTTCATCTTTTGACCATAGCTTTTTCAGGTCGACAATTATAGTGCTGGTTTCAACCCCATTTCCTGTTATCTTTTTTCTGATAAGCTCGCCAGCAGACGATGCGTTTCTTTCCAAACCTCCGGCCATTTGAACCAGGTTCGAAAGCCGCAAACCAGGACGCCACAAAAAAATCTGCTTGCCATGTAAGTCCTGCTCTATTGCCACTTTTGCCGTCCTGGAAAAGTCGTCCTTGAAAAAAACAACTATACGGTCACCATTTTGAAGCGCAAAATCGGCGAAGGCTTCGCCACTTAAGACCCGATCAATAGAAAAGCTAATCAACTCGTATTCTTCGCTTTGCGGTGAAATTCTGAGCAACTCTGCGTATTCTCCCGCGAACCCAGGCAACAGACTCTCCAGAGTTATTACATCACCAAGCTTGGCATTATCTTTAACAACAAGCTCTCCCGGATAGTGGAAAGCACCGCTGAGCTCAATTTTAAATGGCGAACTTGAATCATTGACCGCTTTAAAAAAAAGGCGATCACCGTTCTGCAGCTTAACTGCCGCAATTTTGCTCAAAAGTTCTGATCGACTCATTTCACGGCTGATAAAATGACGCACCGACTCGCCCGCCTCACGATAAAGGTCGAATCTAACCTGTTCACCAGTCTCCGGGATAAGGCCGCCAGCCATTTCAAGAGCCCCGGCGGCTGTCATTTCCTGGGGAAGAAGCTCAAAGATTGCGGGTCTGCAAACTGTTCCGGAAATTCTCACAACCGCACTTTTTTTCTCTAAAACCAGGGTTTCAGCGCCAGTCAAATAAGGTGTTACGTCTTTTCCAGTGGAGTAATAATCATAGAGGTCAAAAGCCTGGCAAAAATCACCGTTAAAAACCTTGATAAATCTCGTTGATCCATTTAAGCCAGGCCCTCCCGCACAAGCAAATGCGGTAAGAACAGTTGCAGGCAGACAAACTTCATATTGTCCAGGAAATGCAACTTCACCTACAACACAGACAGAAACTGCCTTTTCTGGTTCACAGGATTTGTCTCTTAACGCAGCCCTCTTCACTAAATCATTTATCATCCCCTGCCCGTAGGGAAGAAGAGAATCACTGAACAAAACGCTTTTTTCAGATGAAGCATTCGCAACTTTGAAGAAAATATGGGAAGAAAGAAAATTCAAAAACAAATTTGAATTAAGTAAAGAGATCAATAGCGCAAGGATAAAAAGATGTTTTGCTTGTTTCCGACAGGCATTTCCCTGCTTTTTCATTTCTATTCCTTAAGTTTAAACTTCGCTAGCTTTTTATCGGCATTTTCTTACTTTTTTTGCATGCATATACTTAAGACATGAGCAAAGAACGAGATAATTTAATCTTTTATTGATAATTTAATCAATTTTTAGATAATAACAAATCAGAAATCTCTGTCATTGCGGTTTGCGCAGGTTCTACTTGCCAATTACCCCAACAGATTGTATGCTGTGTATATGAATTTTCATCTTATTTCTCTGGGATGTTCCAAAAATACCTCCGATTCTGAGGCAATAGCCAATCAGTTTGCGCGAACCGGCTGGAAGTGGTGTGCGTCCCCTGAGAAGGCAGATCTGATTTTGATCAACACCTGCGGTTTTATAAAGGATGCCAAGGAAGAGTCTCTCAAAAAAATACTGCAGACAGTTGAACTCAAAAAGCAGAATCCTCGACTGAAAGTTGCAGCATTTGGCTGTCTGATCAAACGCTACCACAGTGAAATTAAAAAGCAGATAAGCGAACTTGACTATCTTTTCGATTTTTTGTCTGAGGATAATATTGCCTTAATGAGCGGAAATTCGGGAAAATCAGACATTGATTACAGTCAAAGCTGGCGTTTTTTTACCCCTCCCCATATCGGCATTCTCAAAATTGCCGAAGGTTGCAGCAATCGCTGCAGTTATTGCGCCATTCCAGGAATACGGGGTCCTTTTTTATCCAGACAAGAGCAGGAAATCCTTGAAGATGCCCAAAGACTGGTCAATTCAGGTGCAGTTGAAATTTCGGTAGTAGCGCAGGATATTACCAGATATGGAACCGAAAAAGACGGGGTATGCAAACTGCCGGCGCTGGTGAAAAAAATTTCCGGGATATCAGGCATAAGCTGGATTCGCCTTCATTATATGCATCCACGAGGGCTAACAACCGATCTTATAGACCAGCTTTACTCCATTCCCAAGGTGTTACCTTACTTTGACATTCCTTTCCAGCATTTTGCTGATCGAATGTTGCGTTTGATGAACCGAAAAACTTCTCCGCAGCATATTATCAATTTGATCAGACACATCAGGAAAAACTACCGTGATGCAGCCATTAGAACCACTTTTATCGTCGGATTTCCCGGCGAAAATGACGAAGATTTTTCCGAATTGATCGAATTCGTAGAAAGATATCCAATTGACCGGGTTGGTGCTTTTGCCTATTCTACCGAAGAAGGAACCAGTGCCGCCCTCATCGTGCCAAAAGTGCCGATGTGGCTTAAGCAAAACCGTCTTGATCAACTGATGACCTTGCAGCAACTTCTGGCAGAAGAGAGAAACCGGCGACTTGCCGGGCGCAAAGTGGATCTTATTGTTGATGAGATTGAGGGAGAGTTCGCTCATTGTCGCACCAAATGGGACGCATATGAAGTTGACAACCTTACTACGCTGGTCAATAAAGAACTAAAACCTGGCCAGATTGTAAAAGCAAAGATTAAAGAAGCTCAGGCTTATGACTTTACTGCAGAGTTGATATGAATTTAGCCACCAAATTAACCCTGATGCGCGTTGTCGCGATCCCCTTTTTCATCCTGGCATTCTCTTGGAAAAATCCCGGTTCAGAACTTGCCGGGGACTGGGGAAAAGTAATCGCAACCATTATTTTTTTAATTGCGGCAATTACCGACTACTATGACGGTTATCTTGCAAGACGTTACCAGCAGGTAACTACGCTTGGCCGGTTCATGGATCCGATTGCCGACAAGCTTCTGGTTTCGACTGCTCTGATAATGATGGTCGAATACCGGCCAATCACCCATACTGCTGGCTGGATGGCAGTAATTATAATTGCCAGGGAATTTGCGGTTACCGGTCTTCGTCTGGTCTGTGCCGAAAAGGGGCGAGTCATAGATGCCAGCAGCGCCGGCAAACTAAAGACCACCGCACAGTTAACTGCTATCATTACTGCCCTGACTCTGATCAGCGCCAAAATAATCTTTGCAAGTTATGAAATGAACGTTTATCTTGAATTTCTAGATCGTTATTATTCTCAGGCGATTCAACTATTGATGGGAATTGCCGCAATTTCTACCATTTACTCAGGCTATGACTATTTCAAAAAAAATTGGAACCACCTGGATCAGTAGCACAACCGGAACAGAAGCCCTGAAACTATTGGGAAGCTGTTTTGGCCTGGGCTATCTGCCCAAAGCACCGGGCACTTTCGGTAGCCTTTCGGGTATTTTGCTTTATTATATTTGCCGTGATTTAAGCAACCTTGCACAGGGATGCGCGGTTTTCATCTTTATCCTGCTTGCTATCGGAATTTCAGAAAAGATTGAAAAGATTCTGCGGTCAAAGGATCCTGAGGAAATCGTCATTGACGAAGCCGCTGGAATGTGGATTTCGTTGATTTTCATCGGGGAAATTGGCTGGGGTGCCATTATTTGCGGCCTTATCATTTTCAGATTACTTGATATTCTGAAGCCTTTTCCCATCAACTTATTCCAAACCTTCCGAGGTGGAACCGGGATTCTGGCCGACGACCTGGCGGCTGGCATGATTACCAATTTTATTCTAAGATTGCTGGTTTTACGTGGGATTTTTTAGGCAAAACCAGCTTTTGCGCTGGCTTTTTTGGTTTCCATAAGTCATCCCAGAATCCACAAATGTCATGCCTGCCTGGTCAGCATCCGGTAAGCATTTCAATCATTCTTTTGAGGCAATTTTGAGATAATACCCATCACATTAAATTACCACGTATAGAACTATCTGAGACGGGCCGACACGGTGGTCGGCCCTTACGAATATTTCTTCTGTGATTCGTTTAAAAACATGAATTTTTCAATGAGCCTTTGTATAAATTTTCAGAGCATGGAAAAACGCAAAAAAAAGCCGCTCCAGCTGGAACGGCCATTTTTTTCGGGGGCTTATCAGAAAGCGATTTTCTGATCAACAACCGGGATCACATCGGCGCCGATTACAGTTACGTAGCCTTCAGTCATTTCTTTGGGCATGGTAACAACTGCTTCGCCGTTGTCGTTAGTGGTAGCAACTTTAACATTTTCAACGCCTTCGGTGTAAACGGTTACGCGAGCATTGCTGATAGCTTTGCCGGCTTCGTCAACAACGTTTACGGTTACGGTAACGTTGTCATCGTTGCGAACGGCTTTAGCGTCAGAACCAATTTTTACCGGGGCTTTGAAGCGGCACAGAAGAGTGCTGTCGCCGAAAATATGCCACTGTTCATACATCATAACGCCAGAACCGCTGGGAGTAGTTCCATAGATTTCGAGACCCTTGATGATGCCATTGGTGAAGATGCCGCCGACAGTTTTGTAAACTTCTTTGGCGATTGATTCTTTGTTGATTTCTTCCTGAACCTTAATCGGGGGAACCCACTGCATATTGGTGCTGGAACCCATATAGGTTACGGCGCCGGCGGGTTTTTCGATATTGCCAGAGCGCATCCACGCTTCGCCGAAGCAGGTGAAGTTCACGAATTTGCCGTTTACGCAGGCCACGTCGAAGATGATCGGCTGTTTCCAACCATTGTTCAGGTTAGAAGCATCAGTATTGTTGAAACGGGTGGTGCCCCAGCTGGTGCTTGAGCCATGGCCAAGATAATTGATCAGGCTGCGGCCTTCGTTAACAACTTCGGCAACTTTGGCTTTGGAAGCGCCGGGATCATAAATCTGGTCAACGTGTTTGAACATGGCGCCGAGAAGAGCCTGGCGATTTTCTTCCATGTAAACCTTGTCAGCGGGACTGCCTTCGGCAGAAGCGATGCCAACGCCTTTTGAATACCATGCGGTATCAGCAGTCGGGAACTGTTCATAGCTGACGAACTTGGCAACCTGATAGGCAACCTGGTCTTTATTTTCAGCTGACAGACGGCTGATGATTGCATCCGGCACATGGTCGTCACCGGCGAGCTTGGTATAGCAGGGGTCAGAATCGGCTCGTTCTTTTACGCCTTTGTTGGTCGGAATCTGTGCAGAGTCGCCAACCAGCATAATGTTGGTGAGGCCGCCCTGATTGAATTCTTCCTGGATGAAGGCTTTGATTTCGTCATTGGTCTTGCCAGCTTCACTAACCGGAACCATTTTCACGTCGATACCGATTTTCTTTTTCCAGTCGATGAAAGGTTTCATGGCATCCATGAATTCATCGAAGCAGATGATCAGGAGGCGACCCTGTTCGTCGAGGCGGGGCAGACGTTTGGCAGCCTGATCAAAGTTTACAAAAGTATTTTTGTAAATAGGTTCGAAAACTTTGCTGATCGGGGCCGATTTGGTGATAACGTTTTTAGAAGGCTGTTCGTCAGCCCTTATTGCAACCTGAAGTTTGCGATGAACTCTGATTTTATTCTGAACCGGGTTATACTGAACCGGATTAACAACCAGATTTACACCACGAATTTCGCGGAAGATGAAAGGTTCGCCCATGGTGACCATTTCGTCATCAGAAGGATACCATGCATCTTTGCCATAAACTTCGCCGAAGTTAAAAGGAACGCTGTCAGGGCTGATTTCGCGCGAAAAGTTGCCTTTTGAGGGGACTACGCGAGCATCGAGTTCAATTACTTCTGACTGCAGGCTGGTTACCTGGAAAACCGGGCGTTTAACCGGATCAACCATGACCATTGCAGTATAGCGGGGAAGTGCGGGAGCATCTTTGTCATAAGAAAGACTGGCTTCGGGAGCGGTTACCGTAATGGCTTTGGCTCCGAGAACCTGTGTTTCTCCAAAATTCACTTTGGGACAATCTACGTCCAGGGTAGTGGTAAAACCACGGGTGCTGCTAACGTTGATTCCGGCGGCAAATGCGCTGGATCCCAACACACAAAAAAGAACGAACAAACTAGTATAACGCCTCAAGCTCTTTCCTCCTTCTAAATACTTATGCTTAAAACAAGACCATATGATGGTATTATAAGGAACCGTACACCAACCCGCAAGGGCAAAACTGAAAATTATTTTTTTGTTACGGTCACCGGCAAAAACCCGAAAATAACCGGAAAAACCCGAAAAAAGCAACATTCACACAACAACATCAGCGCATTTTTTTTGTAACTGAAAATCAGCTGCCAGGTCTTCTCTTTCTTCTGCGTCTACTTTTTCTGCTTTCTAAAGGGGGCTCCTGCTGAAGTAGCGGAATAAAATCTTCAGCCAGCAGCCTGATTTGCCATTTATGCAGGATTTCGCTCTCGTTGAGTTCACCGATTGATGCCGGGCGAAGCCTGGCAAGGTCATAAATTGCATGGGATGGTGCCAATAAAGAGGCTGCTATTCCAAGCCGATTCGCCAGATCATCACGCAATTCGCGCAAAGATTTGGCCAGTTCGCCTTCCCAGGCTGTCAACAATATTTCACGATTTCTAACTCTGGCAGGTGGATCAATATCGTCGAGAGAAGCTTCTAGCCCGGCTCTGACGGCAGATTGCAGTTCGTTTGCATGGCGATTGAGAAATTCCCGGCCGATCGTTTTGATTACCGATAGCCCTGAGATTGAGCGCGGCATTTGTCTGGCAATGTCAATTAAAGCCTGGTTGCTCAAAACCATGAAAGGAGCGCGGTCAATTCGCTCAGAAATATTTTCGCGCAATCGCCATACTTCACGCAAAACCGCCATCGATCTGGCAGACAGTCTTGAAGAGCCCTTGATTTTAAAGGCATAGGGGTCATTATGGTTGTTTTCTTTTGCTTTTCTCGACTCGGCAGCGACAAAGTCACATTCTTCCCTGACCCAGCCAAGGCGATCGAGTTCTTCAAGTTCTTTGACCATCAGATCATAAATCGGAACCAGGCAAATAGCATCGAGAATCGCATACTCACACATTGCCGGAGTAAGCGGGCGACGCGACCAGTCACAGCGTTGCAGCTTTTTATCGAGGGAAAAACCAAAGTATTTTTCGGTTAAAGAGCGAAGCCCAAGTTCATTCATGCCGAGAAATTCAGCAGCTTTTCGGGTATCGAACATTCCGGGAATGAAAACCTCCAGGTCGCGGGCGAGCATTGAAATGTCATAATCGCCGCCGTGAAAAATCCAAGTGCACTCTGCTTCTCTGCAGAAATCGCGAAATGCGGTAAAATCTTTGATTTTCTGTGGGTCAATAATTGCCCGATGCTTCCTAGAGGCGACCTGAATCAGGTTTACGCGGGAATAATATTTATAAAATCCGGCAGATTCGATATCAACTGCAACGATATCTGCATTTTTCAGTGCGGCAAAAAAGCGGCTCAGCCCATCTTCGTCTTCAATCAATTCAGTTTTTTCGATCAATGGCTGAGGATCAAATTTAATTTTCATCAATGACCTGTGCAATAAATAAAATGTGAATGACAATACTTAATTATCATAGTTTACCCACAAAAATCGATATTTTTTTCTTTTGAACAAATCAAATGATTATTATTTGTGGGTAAGAATATAGCGTCCATCCCATCCTTCAGGGGGTGGATTCTGCATGTATTCATGGCAGCGCTGCAGGTAAGTTTGACTGGGGCCATCATCGGGCCAGCGGGTCAGTATTTTCTCGAAGGTAGCGATGGCCTCTTCCCATTTTCGATCGAGATGCAATTGAATGGCGGCGTTGTACATATCAGAAAGTTCGGCCCAGTCAGGCGGTTCCTGTCCTTTGATGCAGACCAGTTCATGGACTTTGACCGGTTCTTTTTTGCCCTTAACGGCGAGAAAATCAAGAAATCTTGCAGTTACTTTATTCTTAGCCCTTTGATAGGTTGCGTCGCTGACCATGAGCGCGGTGCCATATTCCTTGTTTGCGCCTTCGAGACGTGATGCAAGATTTACTCCATCGCCCATACAGGTAAAGTTCATCTGCGCTTTGTTTGAGCCCATGTAACCAACAACAACGCCGGCAGTGTTAACTCCGGCACGTGCCGAAACTTTGGGAAGGCCGCGAGCAGCCCAGCCTAATTGCAGCTCGTGAATTTTTTTCTGCATTGCCAGAGCGCACAGACATGCTCTTTCTGCGTGGTCATGCTGTTCTTTTGGATAATTCCAGAATGCCATTACCGCGTCACCGATGAACTTGTCGAGTGTTCCTCCATATTCGAAAAGCAGGTCGGTCATTGCACCAAGGTATTCATTGAGCAGAACAACCAGTTCCTCAGGTGTCAGGGCTTCGGAAATGGAAGTAAAGCCGGCAACGTCAGAGAAAAATATGGTCAACTCGACTTTCTGGCCGCCAGGTCTGACAAGTTCAGGATTTTCAAGCATGTATTGCACAACATCTGCCGCGACGAATCGCGAAAACATATTTTTGGTGTTTTGAGCCTGCGCCCTCTGTCTAAGGTAGTTGGTGAGGGTAGCCAACGTCCAGATGGTGGGATATCCGATCAAAAGGGCAGAAAAATTGAAAACATGGCCCAGCTGGTGGTAGGAAAAAGAAGCGTATTTGGTTGCTGCAGCCATGAAAAACAGGGTTATCAAAGCGCCGAGAAAGGGCGAAATAAAATCTAGAATCAGCCCCAGCAAAAGACTGGTGGCGATAATTGCAAACATAGTCTGCCAGAGATCAGGATGCCGTAGATAATCTCGATTGAGAATGTTAATAACGGCATTGGCATGAATTTCGATACCCATCAACGGGTCGTTCTGAATCACGAAAGGGGTTCTCATGCTCAAGGGGGTTGGATAAAAGTCAAAATCACTCATTTCAAACGGGCCGACCAGAACAACTTTGCCACCCTTGTTGGTATTCGGGTTCATGGTACGGCTGTGCGCCCGTTCCAGACGCTTGCGAGAAACCGGACTGGGATTTCGGACAGCTTTTTCCAGAAAGTCAGCGGTAAAGCATTCAAAGAAAGAAACGGAGGGTATGGCTGCCTTTCTGAACCTGTTCTTACTGCTAGAACCGTAGTATTTCAAATAGAGCCTGCCGTTTTCATCTACCGGAATTTCATTGTCGAGTATTTTAAGCGGACCTTTAAAAGTTCCTGACACAACTGCCGGGTAAGCATTTTTGAGGGCATCGTACATTTCAGCCAGATAGCTGAAAGTTGCCCCGGTTGGTTTTTCATTTTCCAATGCGGCCATGGCGGTAACCAGAGCAAAGGACGGTTCGAGTTTCTGTTTTTCGGGCACAATGGAAAAGACTGGAACCTGGGTAACAAAGCTTTTGTTACCGGTGCTTATATCGATCATTCCCAGATGTGAAGCAGATGCAATGAACCTCTGATCGGGCGTGATTACCCGGGTAACCAACTTTTTTTTACAGTAACTGTCGATCATTTTTTTCTCAAGACTGTAGGATTCATGATCGGTTTCATATTCCTCTTCGAGTTTGGTGTGCGCAGCGAGAACAACCTGTGATTTGGAGTTTGCAATAGCCTCCTGCAGCTTCTTATCAGTTTCTTCGCTCTTAATTCCCTGAAGAATGAAGTCGAATGCGATGACTGAAGAAGAATCAACATAATAAGTTGGAGACAGCGGCTCAAACACATTCATAAGAGCAATTTCAAAAAGGCAGTTTTTCTCGGGCATGAACTCAAATCTAATGCCGAGGCTGGCCTTGAAAAGCTTTTCGAAAAAAATCTGCCAGCGCTGCAACAGATTATCAACAATTCTCTGGTTTTCCTCAAATTCCACAGAGCCTTCTTTTGCCAAGGTGGCAATATCATCAATGGTGGGGTAATAAGGAGGCTTGTTTTCACTTGCCCTTTTGCGATTGGTTTTATAATGCTTATCAAGGTCGACCCACACTACAAGGTCTTCAAACTGCATCAACCCAAGGCTAGGCATGATAAAAGGCCCCTTTGGGCCGGCAAAGGTTCGCATAACGTTTCCTGACTTGTAGGCAAAAAGCAGCGATTCAATCAGAACCAGACTGCGATAGCCCTCTGCCTGAGGGTTTTCATCGAAAAACGCAGCAATTTTTTCAGTTACTCCGCTAAAATCGGTCAAACTGTTTCTAACAATTGGGTTCCTAACATCTTCAAACAACCCAAACTTCAGTGAGAAAAATTTAAAAGGCCTGGCTTTTCCGCCACCGCGACGTTTTAACTGCTGCGCCTGGCCAAGCAATTCAAACAATGAAGAAAATTCTTCCCGGCCCGGGTTTTTGCCAAGCAATTCCGAGGTTGCCTGATCTTTTTTGGCGATAAAAATCCGACTCTGTACCTCGGGCTCTGTATATCCATATTGATAAATCAGAGTGGTGCAATAGTCTTCAAGGGGGGTTAAAAAACCGCCGCCGATAAGGAAAATCAGAAAAATTGAACAAATCAGACCAAAAACAATGCCCGAATGCCTGGTTTCTCTTTTTGAGCCTGCAATATAGCTTCGGTAAATGCCTGAGAAAATGCCTGATTTATTCATGTCCTACCTCATCGATTGTTAAAGCGGTCTGGTCCATAAATCCGATAATCCATCTGCGGGAAAATGTTATCACGCTTTTCAACTTCGCGCAGCCAGGATTCACTTATCGAGTTGCTCAGAAGATCTTCATAAAGCCTGGTAAACCTGAAAGTGTGATCTTTTACACGCCTGGTAGCATATTCAACCGTAGTATTGTTACGAATTATAAATGCCCAGTCAGAAGACTGTAACAGCATCAATTCGCGGGCAGCCTGGTTCAGCGCTCTTTTTTGCAGCCCGGAAGCTTCAGGAAACCGTCGGCAAAGCTCGACCATACGTTCAGAAGCAGCGTCCTGATGCGGGTATATCCAGTCATTGCTTTTGTTCAGCCAGAATTCATTATAGCCGCGATGTCCCCACGATGACTGGGAAGGCATGGCAACCTGATGCTCAGGAAACTGGCGCAAAAAATCGGCGGGGGTTGCCAGGCCGATTACCGAGCTTTCCATGGCAATTTTCCGCAGAAGCAAAGCAAGAAATTCAGGGCCTTCATACCACCAATGACCGAACAATTCAGCGTCATAAGGAGCCACCACAACCGGGGGCTGCCCTATTGAGCCGGCAACATGGCGAATCTGCTTTTCCCGTGATTCGATGAAATGAGCGACATGGCTGGCAACGATTTCCATGGCTTTGTGGTAATTGTAGTAATCCTTTTCACCAGGGGCCCGCGAAGTGATGCGGTGATATTTTATGCCGGTATTCAATCTCACTCCCGTTTCGTGCATAAAAGGGTGCAGCGAATCCTTGTCGAGGTCAAAACCTATGTCGCGATAGAATTCGCGATAATTGAAATCGCCGGGATAACCTTCATGGGCCGACCAGACCTGGCGACTGCTTTCAACGTCGCGTCCGAAGGCAAAGACTCCGGAAGGACATTTAATCGGTGCATAAACCCCGCAGGTTGGTCTGGGATCGGCATACAGCACACCATGAGTATCAACGAAAAAATATTTCAGGCCAAAACGCTTGAGAATCTCATCATTTCCCGGATTGAATGCGCATTCGGCGAGCCATATGCCACCTGGCTGACAGCCAAAATGCTGTTTATAATCAATAACCGCCATTTCGATCTGTGCACTGACTGATTCAGGGTGCTGCTGCATCAAAGGCAGGTAACCATGAGTAGCGCAGCAGGTAAAAATTTCGAGCAGACCCTGTTGCTGGAAGAAAGAGAAAGCGCGAATCAAATTACATTGCCAGCTTTCAAAAATTAAAATAGAATTTTGAAATTTCTGTAGATAAAGTCGAGCAGTCTCATTTAAAGCTGGAACAAGAAGAGTTCTTTTAATTTCTTTTTCGGCAAGTGAAAGCAGTTTCTTCAGATAAACCAGATACCTTTGAGAAAGAAGCTTATCAGCAAGCATGTTTGCCAATGGAGGGGTTATGGACATACTGAATCTGGCCACAATTCCCCGCGCATGAAAATCACTGAGCATTTGAATCAAGGGAATGTAAGTTTCAGTAATCGCCTCGAAGAGCCACCTTTCTTCCATCATGTCATGGTGCTCAGGGTGTCTGACAAAAGGCAGGTGTGCGTGCAGAACCAGCATCAAAAAGCCGGAACGGCGAAAATTCCCAGGCATCAGAGAATTTCAAGTTTGACGGTAGCGCGAATCTTTCTGGTTTTTCCAGTTTCTGGTTCAACTGCTTCTATTTCAATTTCGCTGCTTTCATTTACCGGCAAATTTAGTCGCAAGGAATAGTTTCCTTCGGGGTCAGTTTTGATCAGATGATTATTAAGGCGCAGCTCGCATCGCTTATCAGTCTGACCGTAGAGCAGCAAGTCAGGATTCATGGTCAGATAGACATCGTTATCGCCGGGCTTTTTTTCTTCAACAAACTCTGAAGAACTGATACCGGGGGGAACAATCCACGAAGAGACGGTGGCTTCCCGGGGATTATTTCCCTCGTTGCCAGGTGTGCCTTCTGAGGGCTGGTCTTCAGGCATCTGGGGAACCTGGCCTGAGCCGGCAAGCGGTTCAAGAAACGCCGGAATTTCCTGCTGTTTAAATGCTTCTTTAAAAACTTCAGCAGGCTCTGTTATTGCCGGATCATGGGCGACATGGGAATCAGTCAAAATTTCAGCTGGCAACTCGTGCCCTGCCACCCGGTTTTCTTCGGGAACCCGCTGCTGAGCAGGAGCAGCCCATTGTTCAGCCACCTTATCAGGCGGCGTCTGAACGAGATTCGACAAAGCGATGAAAGTGTAGCCCTCGGTTGGGCTTTGCAGACCGAGTTCTGCCTGGTAAACCGTATTGGCTTTTTCCAGATAAAAATAATAGCTGCGTGCATGTTCGCTCAGAGAGAATTCCTGGGTAAACCCGTCGGTAACATTATGCACCCGCAAAACGAAATGGGAATGGGCAAATTCAAAGATCCCAACGCTCATTTCAAGTCGTTTCAATTCAGCCCGGGGAATTTGCCAATAAGCATGCGCCCAGTGTGGATCACGAACCTGAACCACGACTCTGGTTTCTCCGTAATCTGCGGGCAAATCGCCGGTCAAGTCTTCTTCTGCAACCGGCAAAACCATTTCGGAAGCCGGAGTTGAAAAAACCGGAATTTCCATTGTAGTTTTGAGCGAAGCGTGTCTTCTTGAGCGCTCCTCTTCTATCTGCCTGGCCTTGGGAGAAGGCTCTTCATTCTTAAGTGTGGTGGTTATCTCAACAGGGATTGCAACGGGAATTGCAACCGATTGAACTATTGCCCCTGATTTTTTGCGAGTATCACCGTCACTCTTCTGTCGGGCAAATGAACGGGAAAGAATGTTTTCTTTGGGGCAATCAACCGTTTCTTGTTCTACTGAAGACTCTTTTTTTTCAGAAGCGGTTATTGGAGATTTTTCGTCGATGTCAAAGAGGCCGGCAGAAGGTTCACTATCAGCGGATTTTTTGCCTTTTCCTTTCTTAACCGGAGCTGAAGCCAATGAATCTGTCTTAGAGATAGTTTTTTTTCTGCCTCCAGCTTTAGTTTCAGCAGGTTTTAAATCATTCGCGTTATTTTCACCGACGGCGTTTTCGGTTTTTACCACATCACCCTGCAACGTCTTCTTTTTCTGGCCTTTTGCGGCAACCGTTTTTTTCAGGGTTGAAGATTTTCTGCCTGGTTTTTCTGACTCTGGTTTAGTGATATTTTCACCCGCAGATTTTTTCGAAGTCCGGGCAGTCTTATTTTTTGCCGGGATATCTTCGGGCAAAGTTTCTGGCTTTTTGGCTATTATGGCAGAAGGAGTTCCGGTTCTCTTTTTTTTTTTTTCTGATGGAGAAATTGCCTCATCAGGCTGGTTGATCAAAACGGCAAGAGCAGCAACAAGTTCTTCTTTATTAAGTTTTGAGCGTCCCTTTACATCATACTGCTGAGCCAGCTGGTAAAGCTCTTCACGCTTTAAACTGCCAAGATCTGCCGGATTATTCTTTTTTGCCATTCCAACTCACTCCAGAGCCAAACCGAAAATTCAATTTTTGATGATAGCAGAAAAGCTCAAAATAATCGATTTAATTCTCATCGAGAAAACTGTCTATAAGAGCAGGCAAGAAAACCAGGAAAACATAGTAATGAAGGGCCATGAACAACCCAAACGCATAGCCGAAGATTTGAAAAAACATCTGTACCGCTCCAATACAGTTGATTTATGCAATGCCTGTTACATTTTATAACAAATCAATAAATAAGTCTTTCAACTTTTAACTGAACCCTGATTTCAGAAAAAAGATTTACCTGTCGGCGGCCTTCACCATAGAGATCCTGGATGTAGGCCCGAGTCAGGTTAACACCCGAAAAAATCAAAGTATATTTGAGCTGTTCAGTTTCGAAAACATGCTCATTACTCTCTATTCCATCATCGGCAGAGAAGAAAAAATCACGCTGTTCACTGCCTTTGCCAAGGGTAACAGAGAACGCTTCGAAGCGATCTGCCGGCAACCCGGTCTTTTCATTGATCGCTCTGAAAGTGAAGGCAAAATCTTCAAGATCGCGGGAAATAGTCCCAGGGTTGCGAAATTCAAACACCTCATCGAAGAGTTTGGCATCAGCTTCAGAGCCAAGCTCTTTAATTGCATCTTTAGGGCGTCGGGGCTCAATGAAGGCAGTTCGTTTCTCAGAAAACGAAGTGAGTTTTTCTTCTGCCTGCTCTGCCTCATCTGAATCGGGGTAGATAATTACAACCTGTTGAAGAGTTTCAATAGATTTTTCAACATCGCCCCGCAATTCGAGCAAAGTCGCCAGCTTAAGCAGGCGAGAGGGCTCTTTATCTTTGCTTTCAGAAAGGAAGGTAAGATATTTCACTGCGTCTTCAATCAACCCCGATTCATCCTGGGCCATAAGAGTTGGCATCAGGCGCAAGCTCGCGAGATAGTCATCGATGGCCTCGCGAATATTGCGCTTGCGATAAAGTTCCATCGCACTTTTGAAAAGTCTCGTAGCTTCTTCTTTTTGCGCCATTTCCGGCAAATGTTCCAGTTTCATCACAACCCGGCTGGCAAGAATTTCAGGAAGCTGGTTTTTTACCGCCTGCTGATAATGCCAGGTTGCGAACTCATACCTTCTAACCGCTTCAAGACATTCTCCAATGCGGAAGTGCAGCTTTCCACGGGTTTTCGAGTCACTGACCATCTGCATTGCTTCATAGTAGAAAATAAGGGCGGCAGAATAGTTGTTTTCGCGAAACAACTGTTCTGCTCTAAGAAGGCACTTATCAAGGGTATATGGCGGTTTGGCAGAATTGTCTTCCTGTGCGTTGAGAAGTTGAGGGCTGACAGCAATGGCAACCGCAAAAATCAAAAGAATGATTAAAAGCCAATTCTTCATAAAACCGGTCAAAATGAGCTGGAAAAAGAATCGGTCATCAGATAGCGAAAGATAAAATCTGAATTCCGCGTGTTAGGTACAGTTTCAAGTAAAAGATACTTCGCATCTCCATTATCCAAGTCTTTGCGTATTTCCTTGAGCAACGGAACAAAATTCAAATCACCATTTTGAAAAAGCCCCAAGTTTGCATGAGAGTTTTTGAAGGCTTCGTAAAATTCAGTTAAAGCGGTTTGAAATTTTTTCAAACAATTCTGCGAATATTCGCTTTCGCCTTCTGCAATTGCCTGTCGATAGTCATTTCTTGCAGTGACATAATTCTTCAGGGATTTTTCCAGGGTTGATCGACGGGTTTCCCACCTGTCGATACCAGGTAAAACCTGATGAAGCATCAGAATTTTCATAAAATCTTTTGACTTTTGATAAACGGCGAGAACATCATCGCACTCCATGTGGGCAATGCCAACGTTGTAAGCAAGATAGCAACCGTATTTCTTTTTCATCTGCATGAAAAAACGCTCAGAAAGCCCGCCATTTCTCAAGTGCAGTGTGATTCCACGGGTTTTGGCAAATTCATCGAGAATTTTAAAACTCTTTTCGAATTCTTCTTCGGCCATGCGATCGAGGTATTGCCCGGGTTCAGATACGGGAACAATTACATTTTTTACCCCGGTTTCGGCAGCCATCTGCATGATCGGCAAACAGTCTTCGACAGATAGTCGCAAAAATGAAGGTGATCCTTCAAAGGCCCGGGATATGGCAAGGAAAGCAGATTTGAAGTAAACCAGTTTGGTTGGTTTTTTATCATTTTTTTTTCGGGTTTGCCCCTCTTTTTCAGGGTCGCTGGGAGGCAGGTCGAAAAGAACAGTGCTAAACTGAGGCAAGGTAACGAATGTTTCAATGCCCAAAGTTGAGGCCTTTGCAATCATTTCACGAAATTCCCGCTGGTATTTTTTCAACCCCGGGTCATTTACCCGCAAATCCAGGAATTGAAATTTTCCCCGCCACTTTGCAAGAGTGCCATTGCAACTGATGGAGATGGGTGGTGACAACGGATCTTGGCTGGCGGCGATCGCCTGCTCGACATAACCGATAGAGACAGATTTTTCAGAGTTTTTCATAGTCTGGCCATTCTATCACAAAACCCGAATTGGCTCAAATCAAACGATTCTGCAAAAATCAGCTTGCGCCGGCAGACTTAATTATCTCCTGGACCTCTGGTTCAGAAATGAATTTTTCTGTGCCCCGCAATTTGGTAAGCTTTTTCAGCAGAATTTTTCCCTGCGCATCCAGGTGCATATTCAACATGGCTTCTTCGATCTTTTTCTTCAGCTCAGAATTGAGGTCAGAGCGCACTACCATCGGGTCATTTGGAATTGGATCGGTCAATTTAATGACTTTAAGGTCTTTGACTGATGAATCACCGGGGTTTTCGTAATTAAGAAGACTGGCACTGAAAACTGCAGCGGCATCGTAGGTTCCATTAATTACCCCCAAGATACTGTTTCGATGGCTTTGTGAAAAAACCACAGCTCCGAAATATTCAAGTGGTTTAATGCCCATTCGGTCGAGCAGCAGGTTGGGATAAAAAAATCCAGAGCCCGAATAACGATCGACGTAAGCAAAAGTTTTGCCCTTCAGGTCTGCAAGGTTTTCTATTCCGCTATCCAGGCGAACCACGATCTGGCCTCGATAAACCACACTGCCATATTGAACCGGCCGGCACAAAACTTCCCAGTCGTTATCTTTTTTCAATTTGCGAAACGAAGTATCGGAAAACCAGGCGATATGAATGCGATTAAGCTCGAGAAGCCTTCCCAATCCTTCGTAATCAGAAAGAGAAATAAATTTGACCTTGCGCTTCAATTTCAATTCAAGGTAATCAACAATTGGTTGAATATGCTGTTTCAACTGTTCAGGCTGCAAATAAGGAATTACGCCCAACAGGAGTGGTTTTTGTTCCTGGGTCATCGCCTCAATCCTGATAGGGATTGGATCTGAATGAAATGCCAGAATCAATGGAAACAAAAGAGCCATCAACATCATCAGGGCAAAAAAAGTTCTCATTTTTTCATCTGCCTTTTTAAATTCAAATCGACTCTTGCTCGGGAATTCTGCCGCATTATATCAGAGATTTTAATACCCAATTCCTGAGCCATGCGAGAGAGTTTTTCAGCATTCATATCGCCCAGGTCGAGTAGAGGAACGAGAGTATCCAAGTTCGTTTTTCCAATGTGAGATTCCAGGTACTCCACAGCCAGCGACCTGGCATAGGGTGTTCCATGATGGATATTATCCAGAGACTTTATAAGTGACACTGGATCAGGCCCCAGGCAGCAAAAAAGCTTAGAAGCTGTCAAATTTCTTTTTTGCATCAGTTCTGCCTGGCCCGACTCTCGATCGGCACTGAGAAATTCAAGATTTTCAGCCCAGACAACACTAATCAAATATCGTGCAGCCCTGCTTAAAGAAGAACCGGGGTCTTTCAATGATCCTGAGCCAATAGCAATAACGACATCCGCCCAAACCGGCAGCTCCATATAGAATTCGTCGATACAAAGAGAAAAAGCCGGTGCCAAAGCAATGTTGACCGTACCGTTTTGCCCAGGGTTGAGACAGCGAGAAATCAGCTCTACCGTTTCTTCATCTGCTTTTTCGAGAATTTTGATCAGGCTTTTTCTAACATTCACATCTTCGACACACAAAAGCAAAGCAAGTAATTCAGAATTTTCCTCATCACCGATCTTTCTTATACGGGAAGCCAGCCTGATTCTCTCTTCGGCAGTTATGCTTGCTAACAGACGACCAATCTGCTCAATATTTTTCTGAGCAGATGAGTTGCCAAGTTTTGTCGCAGCTTCGGCAACCTGAGAAAGAGGATGGTTTTTTATTTTCTGCAGGCAAACCAGAGCAGCTGGAGTCTGAATTCTGGAAATGGCATTGACCGCACTCAAAGCCACCACCGGGCTTTCTTCAAAAGCAAGTTGTTCAAGGCCGCTAATGAAAAGAGGAAGCCCGAGTTCACCCATAACCGCCGCAGCAGAAGCTCTCATCATATCCACCCTGCTGACTGCCATCGCCGAAAGCTCTTTCAGGGCGGCTTCCAGTTTTTCGCGGTCATGGCTTATTCTCAGTAAACAAATAATTGCCGAAGCCTTGACCCGATGATGAAAATGAGAAAGATATTTTTGCACAAGGCTTTCACCTGCTCCCCGCAATTTTCCCAGGGCTTCGATGAGATCAGCCTTCAAACGACAATCTTCGGTTGAATCTATCAACTTTTCAATTCTGTCAAATGCTCTGCTTCCACAGACTCTAACCATAGTTCTGGCGATTTCAGCCGCACATCGGCTATCTGTTTCAGTTGTCATAAGATCCTGCAGGATTTTCTCAGTATTATCGGAGGTCAATTCGCCAGCCTCTCTTATAGCGAGAATTCTGGTTTCAACATTTTCGCTCTGCAAAAGAATCATTAGCTGCTCAATTCTGTCTTTCTGCTGAAGATAGCGAATAGATGATATCTGTTCTGCATCTCCAGCGATTTCACGGTTCAGGATCTGTCTTTTTAAAGTCACAAGATAGGCTCGATCAAGAAGGAAGTGCACGAAGGCCAAGGCTAGATAAATAGCCGAGGCAAAGAAAAACAAGGTTT
>DYKG01000079.1 GCA_020722725.1 Candidatus Methylomirabilis sp. | reverse complement strand
AAAACGATGAAATCTTTGATCAATACATGGTTTTATCGCTCACCGAGAATTGCTGTCTTTTGCCGTAATACATTGTAAAGCGATTTTAACTGCTGGCGAAACACCAGCAAAACCACAATTAAAAAGACCAAAAGAACAAAATTCCAGGAAAATCCCGAATTTGGCTGATCATCAGCAGTTTCTCTTGGAGAATCATCCAAAGCGTTCTGCTTCGACAACATTTTTTGGGGAGTTAAACCGTTTATCGGCTCTGAATATTGGTTCGAAAGCCAGTTTGGACGGCGCAAATCGGGGAAAAGTCGTCTGGCCTGAGAAAAATATTTTTCCGATGACACCAGGTCGCCAGATTCGAAATATTTCTTCGACAAAACCATCAACTCAGCTACTCTGGCCGACATTCCAGTATTTTTTTACGAACCGGCCGAGCGAACAAAGATACAGAAAAGCTTTCTGGAACGCAGAACAAAAATGTTACCAACAACAATAAAATTCGCCTCTGGCTTGTCAATGACGTCGCTTCCTGCTGTTAAATGATTTTTAACTATTCTAACACGGCATTCAGTCTGGAATAATCAAAAGATCAGACTTGCAGACAAAAAAATAGAGTGCAATTATGCAAAGAGTTGGATATTTCCGAGGATTAGAATTATCATAAGTTGGAAAAAAAGAATGAAAGGAACTTTTTAACCTTTTATGATAGTGCAAAAGCAGTTTTTTTCTATTGATTCTTTTTTGTTTGAAGAGGAAAATCGCAGAATACCGGTTAAGATAGGTTATGAAACCTATGGAAGCCTGAACCAGGCAAAAGACAATGCAATTCTTGTCTGTCATTTTTTTACCGGCACCAGTCATGCTGCGGGCAAGTATCAGGAAAACGATGCCCTTCCGGGCTGGTGGGATGCGCTGATCGGGCCAGGCAAAACCATCGATACCGATCGTTTTTTCGTCATCTGTACCGATTGCTTGAGCAACATCAATTTCAATAATCCCAACGTGGTTACCACCGGGCCGGCATCGATCAACCCAGAAACCGGGCGACAGTACGGCATGGATTTTCCAATATTCACTTTAAAAGATGTGGTAAAAACGCAAAAACTTTTGCTCGATTCAATGGGCATACAAAAGCTGAAATACGTTATTGGGCCTTCAATGGGCGGGTTACAGGCCTTCATGTGGGCCCGGCATTACCCTGAAATGGTCGAAAAACTTGTATCAGTGGTTGCTACTCCAATGATGCGGCCTGCCTGCCTGATGGTTCCCAATCAGCTCGGCATCGACGCCATCATGCTCGACCCGGCCTGGAAAAATGGCAATTACTATGACTCAATGCCACCAAAATCTGGCCTTCTGCTGGCTTTCAAAATTCTGTTAACCGCAACCAGAACCGATCACTGGTCGCACAGCAATTTTGGCCGCAAATTTACCAACCAGGATTCAGCCAGAACACCTTTTAACAGCTTTTCTGAAAAGTTTCTGGTAGAAACCGAAATTGAAAAAACCGTTTTACAGCGCATGCAATTCTTCGATGCCAATTCGTATATCTACATTGCCAAAGCCAACAGCCTTTTCGACCTGTGCGAAAATGACGAAACACTTGAGCAGGCATTGAAAAAAATCAAGATTCCGGTTCAAATGATCATCGACCAGTCAGATCTGATGTTCACTCAAGAACAGGCAGAAGAAGCCAGAACCTGGCTGTCTGACTGCGAAGTGGTTTATTATAACAGCCGCAACGGGCATCTTTCATGCCTTTATGAAACCGATTATTTTTCATCAGCTTTGAAAAACTTCGTGGTTTGAATGGGAGAGGAAATATTATGAAATCAAAACTTATCAGCGTTGAACAGGCAGTATCTCTGATTAAAGACGGAGACAAAATTGTAGTTGGCGGGTTTGTGGGCAGCGGCCATCCTGAAGCACTTACATCGGCCCTTGAACAGCGTTTCATCAACGAACAGCACCCCCGCGACCTTGAACTGTATTTTGTTGCCGGGCAGGGAGACAGTGCCGATCATGGTTTGAATCATTTTGGCCATGAGGGTATGGTAAAAAAGCAGTCGGCGGGCATTGGGGCCTGGCACCTAAATTAGGCCGACTGGCGCTCGACAATAAAATTACCGCCTACAATTTCCCACAAGGCGTAATTTCTCACATGTTTCGCGATATCGCCGCCGGGAAGCCGGGTACCATAACCCATGTCGGGCTCGAAACCTATGTTGACCCGAGAATCGAAGGCGGCAAAGTGAACAAAAAAACCACTGAAGAACTGGTTGAGGTGGTGAGATTCGACGATCAGGATTATCTTCGCTACAAGCACTTTGATATAGATGTGTGCCTGATTCGCGGCACCACCGCCGATGAGTTCGGCAACATCAGCATGGAACAGGAAGGTCTCAAGGTAATAAGAGAGGGAAAAGCAAAAAAATTCGTCAAAAAGGTCGAACAGGTGACTTTCAGCGGCAACTACGCCAGAAAGAAAGGCACTGAAGTTTTTTACGTTTCGGAAAGGTGTGTATTGAAACTTGGTGAAAAAGGCCTGCATTTGATAGAAATAGCACCAGGAATCGATATGCAGAAAGACGTTATCGATCTGATGGATTTCAAACCAATTATTGAAACCCAACCGAAACTCATGAATCCGAGAATTTTTATGGACCGTCCAATGGAAGTGAAGGATTAAAATGAATACAAATTCGGCAGAAAACAATTTTATTCTTGCCAGAAGTCAGGAACACAGGCTCATTCTGGAAAACCTTGGTGATATGGAGGCCTGCCTTAAGTTTTCCACATCAGATGAGTTAATTGATAATTTAAAACGAATAATTGAACCATTTAAAGCAAACCTTCTTAAGCATCAAAAGCTTGAAGAACAGATTATTTTTGCGGCTGGGGCGCAGGCGATTCCCACCTCTACCGTAACCGGGCTGGTCATTCAACTGACCAGGGAGCATGGTTTATTTGAGAGCGCAATCGATTCAATAATCGACAAAATTAATTTTCCTTGCGAAGGCAATCAAACCAGACTCATGATTCAAAGAGATCTAGAGCGAATGATTACCATGATCAAGAAACATTCTCTCAATGAAGTCAAACATCTTTTCCCACTTCTGAGCAATAACTTAAAATGCCGAACTATGATTGACAGCCTTGCCATCACCGTACAGATTTAGTAGTGAAGAAAGAAAAATGAACAATAGAACATTGATTGCAATCATGTTTTTTCTGGCACTTTTTTCAGGTGCTGCTTCTGCAGCTGAGCCTGAAGTTTGCCTGGTTTTTGGCCAGGAAGCGGATCCAGTTAAGGGACGCAACTATTTCAAATCAGCACTGGAAATGCTGCACAGGGGGCAGCGAAAAGAGGCCATAGAAAACTATGAAATAGCAATTATAGCCGATCACAGCATTCTCAAGCATGAAAACCATGGTCTCGCAATGGCTCTGCTTGAAAAATATCGTGATATTGAAGCGGAACAAACCCCCGCATTGCTCTGCAAGAGAGGGTTTCTCGAAAATATTCTGATCGGCAACCTTGAGGATTCGGTTAAATTTTATGAGAAAGCAGCTGTTCTTTCAGCGGATGAAGATGCCAGAAATCTTGCATTAGATGAAGCAAAAAGACTTAAGCAACAACTTGATTACCTGAAAGAATGGCAGGCATGAGAGCCGCCAACAATCTGGCAAGAACCAGAGATCTGAAAGACTACCTTGAGCGAGAAAAAGTCAGGGATATGGAGAACCAGATTGAAGACAATTCGGCGGAACTGGAAGAACTTCAGGAACGCCTGGCTTACCTGCAGCAGCAGGAAAAAGAAGTCAGCGAACAGATGTATTCTTCAGTTCAAAATGCTGCCAGGTACCGCAGACGTTATTATTACCCGGGATCTTATCAAAGCACCGCTCCTGACCCAGACCTGAACAATGTTCCCGAGGGTGAATGGGGCGGCGATGGTGCGAGCAACAATCAGCAGGTTGCCAATCCATATGCAGGGCAAACCAGCAGTGGTGCTTCAGGAAAAACCGCCCTTTACCGTTACTACGCTCACCGGGGCTCGGCAAGAAGAAGCCAGGATCAGCTGAACCAGATCAGAGCAGAAATCTCTGGAATCTATCGCCAGATTGCCCAGCTTGAAAAAGCAAACAAAAAGGTTAGAGAAAAGTTGAGCGACGAGGCAGTCAAATAATTGTTTAATTATTCCTCTTCGACTTCAATTATGTCGGGGCCAACCTCTGAAGAGGTCTTTCCGACATATTTTTCCCGGTCGCCTGGCAATAAAAGATTTGTCAGCATAGCAGTAAGACCACCGGCAATAACTCCTGAACTCATAAGACTCTGCAACCACACCGGCAGAGCCTTTATAACACCGGGCTCAAATGACACTGACAGTCCTGCACCCAGAGAAATGGCTAAAACCAGCAGTCCACGGCGGTCAAGGTGTTGAGAAGCAATTATTCTAATTCCTGAAGAGGCAACTGCACCAAACATCAGCAAAGTTGCACCTCCAGGAACCGGAGCTGGCATAACCGCAGCAAGCCCGGCCAGCAGCGGAGAAATGTCGAGAATGACAAGAATTGCGGCGACAAAGTAACCCACATACCTGCTCGCAACCCCGGTTAACTGTATTATCCCATTATTCTGGCTAAAAGTGGTATTGGGAAAAGTATTGAAAACGGCAGCTAGCATTGAATTGAAGCCATCACCAAGAACTCCACCGGCAACACGTTCAACATAAACTTCACCCTCAATCGGCTCACCAGAAATCATTGAAGTAGCAGTAAGGTCACCAATTGTCTCAACCAGAGTGACCAGATAAAGAATTGAAATCCCGAGAAAAGCCTTGAGTTCGAAGCTGAATCCATATTTAAATGGAACTGGCATGGCAAGATAATCGAGTTTCTTCAACACCGAAAAATCTGTCAGACCCCAAAAAGCAGAGGCAATGTAGCCCGCAACCAGGCCTGCAAAAATCGAACTCATGCGCAACCATCGGTTTTTTGAAACATTTAAAGCAATAATTACAACAATAACACCAAGAGCAAGCAAAAGGTTTCGCTGAATCATCTCAGCGCCGACTTCCCCAGCAGCGTAGCCTTTTAAAATCTGGGCTCCGCCGGCACAACTCTGCATTGCCGATCCTATAAGGGTAGTTCCAATAAGAGTAACCACAATCCCGCTGACGAGGGGCGTTATCAGAAGGCGCAATGGTTTAATAAACCGGCTGCAAAACATTTCGATGAATGATCAGACAAAGCAAAGACCGAACAAAAGCGCCAGGGCTGAGGCTACAGCATTGCCAGCCGCAATGTGATCTTTTCCAGCGGCAATCAAAACTCCGATAAAGGCGAAGCTGGTTCCTTGAATGCTTAAAAGACCCGATCCAACCGGGCCGATTTTCTTAATCTGAATGACTGTTGCAGCTCCAGACACCAGAAGTGACATGCTGACAATATAGGTGGTGTCTTCGACACTGGCTCCCAAAACGCCACAGATTATCAAAGCGGGGCCATTATGGAAACGACTATCACCATAAGATGCTGCATAGCGGCAAAAATCGTTCCGCCTATTGGCGGCTTTTCTTCAAGGCTGTAAATAAGTTCTGCTTTCAGACGAGATCGAGAAATCTGGTTGTGCTCCATTAAAATACCTTCCTAATGACATACTGATCCTGATATTCGAGCATCGCTGATGAAATGACTTTTGCAAAGCATATTATGGATTAAATGGAAATTTTGAATGGAGCAATGCACATAACTAAGCCCAAAATCAGTGATATCAATGGATCTCCCACAAAAAAGGGAAAAACGCAAAGCCCAATTCCACAAAGCAGGAACAAAGCAGCTGATTGCTTTTTTCCGTAGATAAAAAATCCAGTGCCGATTGCACCCCACAACATGGACAGAAAGAGGCTGTAGAAATCATCATCAGAGCTTTCTTTTTGTTTTTGGGCTTCTGATCTGTCTTCCCCCATCAATTCTTTGGCTTTATCGACCTGGCCTTCATAAGACAATTCTTTGCCTTTTTTTAAGAGCTCTTTTTCAAAGTTCTTAGACCCGGCATAAACCCAGGAAGAAGACAAAACAAAAGTGAGCAACAATGCAAAAGACAGAATTATATGTTTGTTCAATTGGGTTGGACTGCCTTAGCGGCATCCTCCTGACAGAGTAAATCTTTCTTTTTGGCAAGCCAGAGCACTCTGAATTCAGCCGGGTTCAAAATGCGGTCTTCAAAATCGGCAACTGAAGCTACTCCGCTGTCGGCAGTGTATTTAACCATTTCTTTAAAGCATTTTTCTCCGGGAGAGGGCCTGGTATCTAAATATGCGCGAATGGTGGTTTTACCCATTGAATGCAAAGCATAACAGCATTCGTGACCTTCTACCAGGCACAAACGGCCGTTGATTTTTCTAACCGGAACCGGTCTGGATAAAAACTGAACATAGCGTGAAATGTTATCAAGCCTGGCCTGGCTGATGTAGGTCTGCGAAGGCTGCAGTTGATCTATGCGCACAGAAAAAGTTTCCTGGCTCATCATATTGTTGGATCCTATAGTCATATACTTATCACCATACAAGTCTATTCCTAACACATTTGCTTTGCAATGATTTCTCTGATAGTGGACTTTCGTACATTTAGGCAGCCCTCGATAATGATTCTATGATGAGTTCA
>DYKG01000005.1:53930-110084 GCA_020722725.1 Candidatus Methylomirabilis sp. | reverse complement strand
ATAGCACAAACGATCCCGACGAAACCATTGCCGGAAGCTGCACCAATCCGCATACTGAGAATTGCTGATTTCCCGGTTGGCATTCATCGTAAGACTTGTGGTATTCTTGCGGTGAAACTTCCCGCCGATGGTTTTGGCAGCAAAATGGAGATCCAGGCATTGAAACACTCGAAGTTGAGGTCGAAAATGAGTAAATCAAAAATAGACCTTCTCAGGGCAAAAGCTGAAGAAGTGGTAAAATCAATGGATTCTGCGCAGCAGAAGACAGGTAAGAAACCAACCGCCAAAGAGCTGGCAAATCTGCTGAGCGAGCTGAGAATTTATCAGGTCGAGTTCGAAATGCAGAACGAAGAACTTCTGCGTGCCAGGGTCGAACTCGAAAAAAACCGCGACCAGTACTGGCAGCTTTTTAACCACGCGCCGGTTGGTTATGTAATTCTTGATTGCCAGGGCATGATCATCAAGGTAAACTCCACCTTTACCCGAATGGTCGATGAAGCCCGGGAAAACGTTCTTGGCAAAGCTCTGGCTCGCTTCATCTGCGACCGCGACCAGGGAGTCTTTCTCGCCCGGTTCAAAAGCTTTTTTGCTAATCCTGAAGGCAAATCGATTGAGCTGCGGTTACGCATCAAAAATAATCAGGAACTCTGGGTGCTTCTTACCGCCACGGTAATTCAGCAGAATCAGGAAGGTAACCAGCAGATTCTGGTGAATATTGCCAATGTTACCGATAAAAAGATTCTCGAAGATGAGCAGAAAAAACTTGAAGAGAAGGTTAATCATCTGCAGAGGCTTGAAAGCCTGGGAATGCTGGCCGGCGGTATCGCCCACGACTTCAATAACCTGCTGACCATTATTCGCGGGAATGCTGAATTTTCAATGATCAGCGGTGCAATGAGCCCGGAAGTCAAGAAATACCAACTTGAAATCATTGCAGCCACCGACCGTGCATCGAAGTTGACTGCCCAGATGCTTTCATATGCAGGTGAAGGCAGGGTTGAACTCAAAACCATCGATGTTTCACGTGAAATTGAAGAGTTGCTGCCGCTTATCAGAAGTTCTATCTCGTCAGATCACGTTATAAAGCTCGATTTAAAGCCTGGAATTTTGGTCGAATGCGATCCGAGCCAGATGCAGCAGGTGGTTTTGAATACGGTGGTCAATGCTTCTGAAGCTATTTCAGAAGGCAACGGAGAAATCAGCATCGCCTGTTATAACTCAAAATTGCCGACCGGTTCTGAAAAGGGTTTTGTTTATCTGCCTGATGAACGGGCGAGCCATTATGTTTGTGTGGAAATCGGCGACAACGGTGCAGGAATTCCGGAAAACATGCTGGCGAAAGTGTGTGACCCATTCTTTTCGACAAAATTTACCGGGCGCGGTCTTGGCATGGCTGCGGCTTTAGGTATTCTCAAACGCCATAAGGGTGCATTGCACATTGAATCGACCCTTCAATCAGGCAGCATATTCAGATATTTTCTGCCGCAGAGTGAAAAGGCTCTGCAAAAGCCCATCGACAATTTAACCGACAATAAAGATGAAGAGCCCTTTAAAGGAACGGCGCTGATAACCGAAGATGAGCCAATCATCAGAAGGCTGATGGAAAATTTTCTGCATAATCTCGGTTTCGATGTGGTCTGTGTTGAAAATGGCCTCGAGGGCGTAAAATTTTTGAAGAAAAACCCTGAGAATCTTGCCCTGGCAATTATCGACATGGTTATGCCCGAAATGAATGGCAAAGATTTTTTCCTGCTTTTGCGGCGGCGCTTCGCTGAAGTGCCGGTGGTTTTCTGCAGTGGTTACAGCTTTGAGTTCGTGCCCGAAGAAATACGCCACGACCCCAATGCCGCCTTTGTACAGAAACCTTTCAGCTGGAAATCGATCGAAAAAGAAATATTCCGGCTTTATAAGCGCTGATTCCCATTTCTTGACCACAGGCCGAAGGTCTGTTATTATCGGCTCTTGAAAAAACTTTGGTTTTTTCGCAATTTTTGCTGACCAGAGAAAGCGGTTAAACATGCTTGATGCGGTTTTTTTCAATTCAAAGCAGAACAGCCTCGACTTGCTTGATCAAACACTGCTGCCGGGCGAAATCGTTACCGTCAGATGTTTCGATGAAGAGCAGGTCGCCGATGCGATAGTATCCATGAAAGTGCGTGGCGCGCCGGCTATTGGGGTGGCGGCCGCTTACGGTATCGCCCTGGGGCTATTGAACAAGGCCAATCACCAGACATCGGTGGCCGATGCACTCAACCGTGTCTGCAAACTGCTGGCGGGCACCCGCCCAACGGCGGTGAACCTATTCTGGGCAATCGAGCGGGTGAAAAAACTGGTCGATCAGAGTGCCGGCAATGATTTTATGGCTGTCGCCGCAACAGCTTTGCAGGAAGCAGACCGAATCAAAGCCCAAGACATCGAAATGTGCCGCAGCATCGGTCGTTTCGGCGCTGAATTTCTTCTCGATGGCCAGACCTGGCTGACTCACTGTAACGCCGGTGCGCTTGCCACCGCCGGCTATGGCACCGCTCTCGGGGTCTTTCGTGCCGCAAAAGAGCAGGGCAAAAAGTTTTCGGTTTTTATCGATGAAACCAGGCCATTGCTGCAGGGTTCACGGCTCACCGCCTGGGAGCTGCTGCAGGAAAACATCGACGCGACTTTGATCTGCGACAATATGGCCGGCAGCCTGATTCGTGATGGCCGGGTGCATGGCGTGGTGGTTGGTGCAGACCGCATTACCTCTAAGGGCTTTGTCGCCAACAAAATCGGCACTTATCCACTGGCGGTAATGGCAAAATATCACGGTGTGCCATTTTACGTTGCTGCACCGGTGTCAACCTTCGATTTAAGCCTTTCATACGGCGATGAAATTGCCATTGAAGAACGCAATCACGATGAACTGCGCTTTATCGGCGATAAGCAGACTGCTCCGGCAGACATCAAAGTTTATAATCCCGCATTCGATGTCACGCCGCCAGAGTTGATCACTGCCATCTTTACCGACCGCGGTGTTATAAGGCCGATTTACAAGGAAACCATTCCTGCGGTTATCGGTGCCGCTGAGGTTTTTAAATGAATTTTTTAAGAGCATTTCAAACTACCGGCCAGGACCTGTTTGCGGCTGGCATGAACAACTCCCATTCAGGGAATCTGAGCATGCGCAACAACCGCATGCTTGTCATTACCAGAACTGGTTCGATGCTGCATCGGCTTGAATACCCTGATCTCGTCGAAACCCTCATTGATGGTGACGATGCTGAAACTTCCCGGGCATCTCGTGAATTGCCGGTTCACCGTGAGATTTATCGCAAAACCGGCGCTCAGGCAATTGCTCACGCGCACCCGCCGCACCTGATTGCCCTTTCCATGCAATGCGAAAAAATCAGGCCGGTCGATGCCGAAGGTCTGTACTTCTTTCAGAATGGCGTGCCGGTTCTTGGGGTTACCAACTCTATCGCTTCTGACGAAGTGGCGGCAAAAATTACACCGCTGTTTGCCCACAGCCCGATCGTGGTGGTGCGGGGTCACGGTGCTTTCGCCATCGGTGCCGATCTTGAAGAATGCCTGCACTGGACCAGCAGCCTCGAACACAGCGCCAGAATCATTCTTTTACATAACCAGTTCGCTTTGAACCCAAACTTCAGATAAGGAAAACTGCGATGCTTTTCGAAAAACCTGACAGCACAGTATCACCCAAACGCGAAGAAGAAACCCTCAAATTCTGGGAACAGCACGAAATCTTTCAAAAATCAGTAAGTAACCGCAACGGGGCGAAAAAATTCACATTTTTTGAAGGCCCGCCCACCGCCAACGGCACGCCCCATCCTGGTCACGTGCTGACCAAAGCAATGAAAGATCTCATTCCCCGCTATAAAACCATGTGCGGTTGTCACGTCGGTCGCAAAGCCGGTTGGGATACCCATGGCCTGCCGGTTGAGCTCGAAGTTGAAAAACAACTGGGCATCGAAAGCAAGCAGGATATTGAAAAATACGGCGTTGAGCCTTTTATCAAAAAATGCCGCGAAAGCGTTTTCAAATATGAAGCCGAATGGCGTGCCATGGTTACCCGCGGCGGTTTCTGGATCGATATGGAAAACCCATATATCACCTGTTCAAATGAATATATAGAAACCGTATGGTGGATTCTCGGCCAGTTCTGGAAAGAAAACCTGCTGTATGAAGGGCACAAAGTTGTTCCTTATTGCCCGCGCTGTGGCACCGCACTGTCTTCTCACGAAGTAGCCCAGGGCTACCGCGAAGTCGAAGACCCGTCAGTTTACGTGCGTTTTGCCATTAAAGACCAGCCCAATACCAGTTTTCTCGTCTGGACCACCACGCCATGGACATTGATTTCCAACGTCGCGCTGGCGGTTGGTGAAAAAATCGACTACGTCAAAGTTAAACTCGGCGACGAATTCATGATTCTTGCCAAAGCCCGCCTTGAAGTGCTCAAGGGCGAAGGCGAAGTGGTAGCCGAATACAAAGGCAAAGATCTGGCCGGAATTGAATATCATCAGCTTTTTCCGTTCGTTAAGCCTGAAAAGAAGGCGCATTACGTGATTCTCGGCGACTTCGTTTCAACCGAAGACGGCTCTGGTATCGTTCACATCGCCCCGGCATTTGGCGAAGACGACTATCGCGTCGGCAAAGAAAACGACCTGCCGGTAATGCAGCCCGTGGGCCTTGACGGCAAATTCAAAGACGAGGTTACACCCTGGAAAGGCCGCTTCGTTAAAGCTGCTGACCCTGAAATTATCGCCGATCTCAAGCAGAGCGGCAAACTTTTCTTTTCAGCCAGAATCAAACATACCTACCCGTTCTGCTGGCGCTGCGACAGCCCGCTGCTCTACTACGCACGCCACAGCTGGTTCATCAAAACTACCGAATTTAAAAACGAAGTCATTCGCAATAACGATCTGATCAACTGGTATCCCAGTCATATCAAAGAAGGCCGCTTTCTGAACTTTCTTGAAAATATGATCGACTGGGCCATTTCCCGCGACCGTTACTGGGGAACCCCTCTGCCAATCTGGGTGTGCGGCGATTGTGGGCATCATCACCTGGTTGACAGCGTCAAGAATCTGCGTGAGCTTGGTAAAGACGTGCCCGAAGATATTGAGCTGCACAAGCCTTATATCGATCAGCTCGAACTCAGCTGCCCGAAATGCTCGGGCCGCATGAAGCGCGTTCCTGAAGTTATCGACTGCTGGTTCGATTCAGGCGCAATGCATACTGCTCAGTGGCATTATCCCTTCGAAAATAAAGAAGTTTTCGCCGAAAATTTCCCCGCCGATTTTATTTGTGAAGCAATTGACCAGACCCGCGGCTGGTTTTACAGTCTGCTGGTAACTTCCACTTTCCTGCACAAGCAGCCGCCTTACAAGAATGTCGTGGTTCTCGGCCACATCTGCGATAAGAACGGCATCAAGATGAGCAAGTCGAAGGGAAACGTGCTCGATTGCATGAAGCTTTTCGATACCTATGGTGCCGATGCGGTCAGATGGTCGCTTTACACTGGCACTGCCCCGTGGAACACCCGTCGATTCTTCGAAGAAGCGATTGCTGAAGCTCAGAAGAGTTTCCTGGGAACTCTGCAGAACGTTTACAGCTTTTTCGTTCTCTATGCCAATATCGAAAACTTCAATCCCTTCGATCATGTGCTGCCGATTGCCGAGCGCTCTGAAATTGACCGCTGGATCATTTCCCGGCTCCATCACACTGCCGAAGAAGTTCGCAAGGCGATGGACAAGTTCGAAATTACCTGGGCTACCGGGCACATGGAAAAATTCATCGATGACCTGTCCAACTGGTATGTTCGTCGCAGCCGCCGCCGTTTCTGGAGCAGCGAGAAGAATAACGACCAGAAGAGCGCATTTTTGACACTATGGGAGGTATTGACCGATTTTGCCAGACTGACTGCGCCCTTTACGCCATTTATCGCCGAAGATATCTATCGTAATCTGGTCTGCCGGGTTAACAAAAACGCGCCTGAAAGCGTTCATCTCACCGATTACCCGGTGCCTGATGAAAATCTGATCGATGAAAAGCTTGAACAGCGAATGGATTTTGTCATGCGTGTCGTACAGCTTGGTCGCGCCGGCCGTAATGAAGCTAACCTCAAGGTGCGCCAGCCCCTTGCTGAAATGAAAGTGGTCACCAGTGACGCTTTTGAACGTGAAACCCTGAAAGAAATGGAATATCTGCTGCAGGAAGAGCTGAATATCAAACAGGTTACCGCCGTTTCCGATGCTACGAGTCTGATGCGTTACATTGCCAAACCCAATTTCAGAACCTTGGGCAAAGGCCCGTTAAAAGGCATGATTCCACAGATAAAAGCTCATCTCGATGCCGCCAACGGCAGTGAAATCAAGCGCCAGCTTGATGCGGGCGGCTATGAATTCAAGCTCGATGATAAGCCCGTGACTCTTACCGCTGAAGATATCGACCTGCAGGTACAGGCATCCGATGAATTTTCGGTGCAGTCAGATGCGCGTCTTAGCATCGCTCTCAACAAAGTTCTGACCCGCGACCTGCTGCTTGAAGGCCTGGCTCGCGAGCTGGTAAATAAAATACAATTCATGCGCAAAGAGCATGGTTTTGATATAATCGACCGTATCAGAGTCAACTACGTTGTAACCGATTCAGAAGGAAAACAGGATATCGAGGATTCTATCCGCTTATTTGGCAGTTATATCGGGCAGGAAACCCTGGCCCGTTCCATTGATGGTGACCTGAATGGTAACGAAGCCACCGAATGGAACATCAACGGCATCAAGGTTAAGCTTGCCATCAGCAAGGAGTTGAGTGCATGAAGTTTCGACTTGATCTAAAAAGCCTTACCGAGGCTATCGGCGTTACTGCCCACGCTACCGCAGCCCGTGGAGTAAAGGCGATTCTCGCGAATCTGCTGATCACCATAAACAACAATAAACTGCGTTTCATTGGTACTGATCAGGAAATCATGATGATTTGCAAAGCTCCAGCCGAAGTTATGAGTGAAGGGCACTTCACCATTCCCGCCAAATTGCTGCAGGAGATCGTTTCCTGTATTCCCGGCGATGAACAGCCCCGGGTGACTTTTGAACTGGCGTCTGATGACAGCCCGGAAGTGGAAATTTTCAGCGGTCGCAACCGCTTTAACCTGGCCATTCAGGGAATCGATGATTTTCCGCCGGTGCCGGTTTTTGAAGATGAGCAGATGGAAAGCTTCAGCATGCCTTCTGCCGGCTTCATCAAGGCTTTGAAAGAAGCGGCGATTGCCGTCAGCACTGAAGAGGGCAACCCGGTTCAACGAAGTATCTGTATCGATTTTTCTAATCCGGAAAGACCGGTTCTGGTGGCTACAGACAGCAAACGTCTGGCTGTGACCCGCATTGAAAACCTTCAGGTGCCTCCTTCATTTCACAGGTCATTTATCGTTCCTTCAAGAGCCATACCAGAGCTGCAGAAAATTCTTGATGCCAGTGAGAATGTCGAAGTGAGCATTTATAATGGCCAGCTTGTCTTTTCTTCGCCTAATTTTCAGCTGATCACCCGACTGGTTGATGGGCGTTTTCCCGATTACAACCGGGTTCTGCCCAAAGAATCCAGCCGCGCTCTGAAAATCAACCGTAAAGAACTGGCTCAGGCTTTAAAGGCGGTCGGCCCCATCGCCCGCAACCGCAATGGCCTGGTCAATCTCGATATTGGCACGAATGAAACCAAAATCTGGTCTGAATCAAAAGAACAGGGTAAAGCGGAAATTTACATTTCTTCCGAGCTGCAGGGTGACCCGATCAATATTGCTTTCAACGTCAAGTTTATTCAGGACTTCATCAACGTAATCGCCGATGAACAGGTGATTCTCGAAATGACTACCCCCAGCTATCCGGGATTGCTCAAACCAGGCAATCTTGAGGCTGATTTCAAATATGTTCTGATGCCGATGGCCTATTCAGAAAAATAAACAGGAGTTTCCATGACCAAGCAGGATATTGCCCGACTTCGCAAAGATCTTACCAGTGAGAAATCAGAACCGCGAAAGAAGGCGCTGAACCAGCTCAAGAACTGGCCCGCCGCCGAAGCTCTGCCGTTGCTGGCCGAATTGCTTGACTGCAAGAATGATGACGTTCTTGAAGATCTTACCAGGGGGCTGCTCACCTATAAAGACGATGCCCTGCCTTATCTGGTCAGGGCTCTCTGCTCAGAAAGCTGGAACCTGCGGCGCTCGGCCTCGAAAATTCTTGCGAAACTCGGTACCAGTTCTTTCAAAAAATTGATGGAACTCATTCCCGAAAACGAAGAAGACGTCGATTACTGGATGGTTCAAAGCCTCAGCAACATGGGTGGCGAAGCGACCCAGTATCTGGTGCGCATCTTTTCTCACCCGAACCAGCGCATTCGCCTGGCTGCAGTAAGAGCCGCTCAGAACGTCGATGACCCGCGCATGGTAAAGGCCCTGCTGCATCTGCTAGAAGATCAGAACTGGCCAGTTAGAAAAGCCGCTTACGACAGCCTTGAAAAAATTTACAAGCTCGATCAGCAGGCAGTTGTCGAGGCCCTCGACCACAGCTCTGAAGAAGCCCGCTTCTGGATCATCAAGCTGATCGCCATGCATCCGGCGCCAGAGCATGTAGGAAAACTTGCCCGGATTATCGACAGCTCGCCGATGGAGTCTAAGCTCGAAGCAATCAAAGCTCTGGCAATGGTTGAAACCGCAGAAGCCCACCGGTTGCTGGTCAGCTACCTGGCCCACAAAGCCTGGATCATCAGAAAAACCGCCGCCGATGCCATCTGGACTCAGGGTCTGGGAGTATCGGAAGAACTGATCTCGGCGATTAACGGCTCCAATGTTGATGCCCGTTACTGGTCGGTTAAACTGCTTGGCCAGTCGAAAGAACCGGGAATTTTTGAAGAAATCGTCAAATGCCTGCAGGATCACCACGCATCAGTAAGGTCGGCAGCCTGTCAGGCTCTTGGCTCGCTCAGCGACAAACGGGCTCTTGCCCCTCTGATGGCAGTGCTCAACGACGAATCTGAAGAAGTTCGAACCGCTGCTATTCTTGCTTTGAGCCAGATCGGTGAAAAAGATGATATTCTCAGTAAACCATCGATACCAGCTCATTTGCGCAAAGAAAACACCACCCCCTGCCCGCACTGCGGCAAACTGGTGGGTCGCAACTTCACTTTCTGCCCGTTCTGCCTCGGCCATCTGCGCAACGCCTGCCGAAAATGCGGCCGTGTAGTTGAACCTGGCTGGAAAGGCTGCCCCGACTGCGGTGCTCCCCTTTGATAAATTAAATATTTAATTAAAAACCCCGGCAGTCTGAAAACTCAGATGCCGGGGTTTTTGTAACGGTTTCATTGCCTATAGCGTTTTAAAACTGTTCGTAGGGCCGACCACCGTGTCGCCCCGCTTTAAATCATAGTGTCACGAACGAATTAAGTATAAATGGTATTACACAAAATTGCTCGAAGCCCTCGATTTCATGCTGAAAAACCCATTGCCCGAAAAAGTTTCGGCCACCGAAAATTTCAACGGTCTGGCCAAAAAAGCCGCAGTTGCTTTGAAAGCCATGATTGATAAGGATATTGAGGCAATTGCCAATAAAACCGATTTGCGTTATTTTGAACTTGATGTGCGTTCACAGGATGATATGGAAAAGCTTCTGAAAAAACTGCAGAAGTTTTAAAACCCTTTCACGAGGTAAATGGAGGAAACAATGAAAAAGAATATGTTAATGGTTGGTTTGCTGGGCATTGCATTGGTGGTTTCGGCAGGCGATCTTTCGGCTCAGCAGAACCGGCGCGGGAATGCCGGTGTCGCAAAACCTAATTGGAAAGCCAATATCGAAGCTAAAAAAGCTGAGCGTCAGCAGAAATGGAAAGAAAAAGCGCTGCAGAACAATGGAAATTCCGCGGCCGGGCGCGAAGAAGCCCGGCAGCGCTGGCAGGAAAAAATGGCGCAGCGCAAACAGATGAGTGCCGAAGACCGCGAAGCCAAAAAAGCCGAGTGGAAAGCCAGATGGGGCGAAAAAAATGCTGATAAAATGCAGCAGATGAAGGAAAAATGGGCGCAGATGCGCGAACAGAACCCCCAGTTCAAAGCCCTGCAAGATAAAATCGCCGCGCTTAAAGAAGCGAAAGGCAGGGGTATTCAGGGTGCATACCAGGAAAGAATGCAGGAACTGCGCCAGTATTACCAGACCATGGATCCCCAGACCCGCGCCAACCTTAGTCGGCAGATGCCTGATTTGGCCAAAAAACTTGATGAGCTTCATCAGAACCCGAAAATGTGGGAAACATCTTATTCAACAACCGGGTCGAAAGGCGGTCAGCACAATTATCAGGGTCAGGTGCAGAAACAGGGTAACGACTGGACTCAGCAGGGTGCCTGGACCAACGCACAGGGTAAAGAAGTCAATGTTCAGGGCCAGCATACCCGCGATGGCAATCAGGCCCAGACCAATAAAACCTGGATTGGTGAAAACGGTAACCAGGTAAATATGCAGCGCCAGAGTGAAATTCAGGGTAATACTGTTAATTCAACCGCGAACTGGACCAACGCCCAGGGCAAAACCGCCGTGGTAAACACTACTGCGGTAAAAGATGGCAACAGCGTGCAGTCTGATGTCACCGTCACTGGCCCGAACGGTCAAACCCACAACATTACCGGTTCGACCGAATATGAAAAGGGACATTCAAACACCCAATGGACCAATGATCAGGGTCAGAGTTTTGAAACCAGCTCTGATTGGGTTTTCGACCTGCTCGAAGAATAATATAAACTTGTAGGGGCCGGCCACCGCGCCGGCCCGAAATTTTAACCTCAACCTTTGGCCAGAAACTTCTTCATGATCAGCCAGCTGACTGGTAATACCAGAATGAATGGCAGAAAGATCAGAATTTCGGTCAAGTCATAGGCGGTAAAAAACGGTCGGGCTTCAATGAACTGGTGCGCATGGGCCTGATAAAACTCCGACTGAGGATCAGGCCCATGGTAGCGGCAGAATACGCCGCCGTCGGATGCGATATCGCCGTAAGATAAAAATTTGCAGTTATCTTCGCTTTTGAACGGGCCAGGCCTTATCATCAGAAATAATGGCGATTCTTCATTGAATATCAGCTCATCATCAGCCCATTTGAAATCTATTTTTTTTGCCTGCTGAAATTTTTTCAGCCACTGGTTGATCCGGTTTTGTACTTTAAAACATGATTTCTGCCTTGATTCAGAAGAAATACCCATAAAGAATTCATATCGATGTTTGAATTCTCTAATCAGGTTGGACAGGGTTATCGGGTCGGTTTTTTTGAAAAAATCAGGGTAAAATATCGATGGCGAAAGAGAAGCGGGGTTTTCCTGCCGATACATTTCAGCATTGAATTCCGCCATTACTGAACTTGCCGAAAAAAGCAGGATCATTGCCCAGAAATAAAAACACTTCATAATTCGTCGATTTTTTGATACGATCATTTGGAACTTAAACTATATTGCAGATGCTCATGATAGCTGAAGAAATGAAAAAATGCTATTGGCTTGTAGAAAATCATATTCTTGCCGGGCCTTATCCATATAACCCCGGTGCCGGGCAGCCAGCCCTTTTTCTTGAAAATCTGAACGCAGCTGGCATCGATTCTTTCATCGATCTTACCGAAGAAGACGAGCTTACCCATTATGATTCCCGGTTGCCAAAAACCAGCTGTTATCGACGCTTTGCCATTGAGGATTTCTCAGTGCCGACGGTTAGGCAGATGCACCAGATTCTACAATACCTGCAACGTGAAATTGCCGCCGGAAGAAAAGTATATTTTCACTGTTTTGGCGGTATCGGTAGAACCGGCACCGTTGCCGGCTGTTATCTGGCTGAAAACGGATTTCCGGGCTTAAGAGCTCTCGAAGAACTCACCCGCCGCTTTTCATCGTCCTCGTCATCTGCCTGGGCCCAAAGCCCTGAAACACCAGAACAGCGCAACATGGTCAAACACTGGCCACCTGATGTCTGGTATTCTGTCAATGGGCGAAAACTACAAAGCCGGGCAAGCTGATTTATTTTTTGGGAGCCGGCAGTTCGATTTTTTTTGTCTTGTCGGTAAACGGCTGATAAAGAACGATTACCCGGCCGATGATTCGAACCAGCTCAGCACTGCTGCCTGCAAGAGCCGCTTCGGCTACTTCTTCTGCCTTGGCCGGTGATGAATCGAGAATCTTGATTTTGATCAGCTCCTGGGTGTTGAAGGCCTCATTGATACTTGCAATGATTTTTGCTTCAAGTCCGTTTTTACCGATTCTGATTACCGGTGAAAGTTTATTGGCCAGTGATTCAAGATATTTGCGCTGATTCGATGATAATTTCATGCGGGCGTCTCCTGTGTGATGCGGTTGGTTCATTCAGCGCCAGCATATTACTTTCGATCGCCACGTGCAAGCCTTCGGTCAGTATTCATGATATCAAGAATTTCGTTGGGGCTGGTAACCCGCCAGGCATGCAGGCCCTCTTTCTGTGCGGCCGCAACGTTGGTCTGGCTGTCGTCAAAAAAGAAAACTTTTTCAGGAACGGTGTTGAGTTGTTCGCAGACTTTCTGAAAAATCACTGGGTCTGGCTTGATCAAATGCATGCGGTAAGATAGAAAAAGCTCGTCGAAACATTCGAGAAGGGAAGTCTGACCACGCAGCAGCTCGATGTGGCGATGGTTTGTATTAGAAAGCATTGCCAGGCGGTAGTGCCGTTTGAGCTCTTCCATTATGGCAATGCAATCTGGCTTGACCGGGCCGATTATCGAAAGAAATTCCTGTTCAAAATCTTCTATGCTCAGCCGGCTGCCCGTTTCTTCGCTAAACAACCGATGAAATTCGCCAAAATCACATCTGCCAGCCTCAAATTGCTTTACCGACTGCAGACTCAGCCAGTGAGACAAAAGCTCGTGGCGCTGAAAAGCAGTGCCAAAAAGATTTCTGGCGCTGCTTTCCCAGTTCAGGTTGATTAGAACGCCGCCCAGATCAGATAGCACGATAATATCAGAATCAGTTCGTTTCACAATGATCGATCGGCCCGGTGCCGAATTCCTCTCTTGCCTGCTGCTGGTGCAGAGCTTTCGCCGCCTCTATCTTTCTAAAAGCCCAGGCAAAAAGCATTGGAACAATGATAAGATCATCGACAAACCCGATTATCGGAATAAAATCAGGAATCAGGTCGACGGGCGACAGCAGATACAAAATTGCCAAAATCATGGCGAATTTTGCTGAATCTGGTGCCCGCTCATAAAATGCCAGATCTTTATAGTATTCAAATTTTTGCTTTAATTCTTCGAAAGTTGGCATAAATAATTCTCCGGTCGTATTTTTAAGCATTTATTTTAACTGCAGCATTATGGCATAAAGTGCCTAATTGTTTTCTTCCAGAAGATCTTTTGGCGATTTTCCGGAATTGTTGAGGTTTGAGTCGGCAGCCCCTGAGTTTGCCAGATAGTTGTAAACCTCGATGGCCCCTGAAGATGCGGCTTCATGCAGCGGGGTCGAGCCGCGTGCATCAACGGCGTGAATGTTTGCCCCCGCTTCCTTTAACAGTTTAACTATTCTCAGATTGCCTTTCATGGCGGCATAATGCATGGGAGTCCGGTTGAAATCATTGCCCGGATTTGGGTTGGCATGCTTCTCAAGCAAAATCTGAACCATCTCATGGTTATCCTGCAGGGAGGCAAGATGCAAAGGGCTTTCTCCGAAAGATAGTACTCTGACATCAACTATTTTTTCATTTTCATCAATCATTTTTTTTAATTTTGTCAGATTATTTTCTTTGATGGCATGCCAAAACTTCTGGATATGGTCGTTTTCTGAAAGAGCCAGACCGAATCGGCCGGTTTTTTTGAATTCGGCTACCCGCTGGTGACTGCCGACCAGCAGTGCCTGAACGAAAGCTGTCTGCCCCTGATTGTCAAATGCCTGGTAATTTATGCCAAGGTCAAACAAATGTTTAATTAGATCATTGCGGCAGATAAACAGAGCCGTTCTTCCATCTGGCAATCTTGCATTCACCCTGGCTCCATTTTTGGTCAGAAGCTCCAGCAGCTGGTGATTGCCACAGGTTGCCGCAACATGAAAGGGCGTCAGATCGGCAAAATTTCTCTGATTGATATTTATACCCTTCTCAATCAGAAATTTTGCCAGTTCTATTCTGTCGACCGAATCTCCGGCGCAGGCAAGATGGAGAAGATTGTTGCCGGCCGCATCACGTTGATCGTGTTTTACACCGGCTTCGATCAGCAGTCTGCAGATGTTGACCATCCCGTTTTTGGCGGCATAATGCAGCGACGACAAGGCGTCTGGCGATGCTGGATCGATTGCGCCGCTGATAATCGAGGCAACCGCTTTGGGTTGGTTATATTCAACCGCAAGTTGAAGCGGGGTGAGACCCTGACTGTTTTTTTCCTGGTGAAGTTGTTTTTGCCCAGCCAGCTTGCGGATCAGAGACAGGTTATTTTCTCTGATTGCCTTATGCAGACTGTTTCCGTTGGGAACTGCCGTCGAGGCAGTTGTTTTTTCATCAATCAGGCTTTTTTCAAGTCTCACTTTGCGGCTGAGAGCCGGGTCTTTGATTTTCTCAACAATAGATGCTGCTTTGGCAAAATCACCGAGCTGACGATACAGGTCGGCCAGTTTCAAGAGCAATTCTTCAGAATTTTCACGACCTTCTTCGGCAATTAAATGGTTCTCAAAATACCTGACCGCCCTGGTCATGGCATCGCGCTTCTGTTCACCCTGACTTGCCCAGGCCGCTTCAAGCCATGTCTGTGCCAGTTCAATGGCTGGTCGGCCCAGTTTTTCTTTAAGCAGGGCATGGCGGTGCCAACTGTTCCCTGTGCGGCTTTGCTGATACTCTTTCGACCAGATGGCAGCTTCAAGCTTTTTTTGCTCGGCTTCTGCAATGCTCAGGTTATGAAAAACTCCCCCGCATAATGGGCATTCGGGCAATGGTGGCGGTCTTTCGCCAACTGTCTGACCATCCAGTGTGACTGAGTCGCTGTTAGATTCTTTTTTCCAGTCTATTACCGGAAACTCAATTCGGCATACCGGGCAGGAACAAGTGCCGGCAATGACCATGTTGCCTATTATCAGAAACAAAACAAGCCAGAGAAATCTCAAAAGGCGCATGACCGACTCCCATTCAAAAATAAATTGGGAAAAAGATGGCGATTGAACTGATGCTTATGCTGAGCTTGTCAAAGCAGAATGTCCGCCTTTAAGTTATTTTTCAATCAATGGTTTCAATGTCGGCAAATTTTCTCTTGTCTTTCCAGAAGCTGGTGAGAGCGCCAGACATTGGGATCATTACCTCGCGATAAATCTGTAATGCACGCTGCGGCGAAAAAAGATAGCGATAGATCCAGAATTCAACCGGAAAAAAGTGAATTTTTCCGGTTCCCTCGAAGGGCTCATAGCTTTCTGAGTTTTCCAGGACGCGGCTTTGCAGTTCGGTTAAAAACTCTTCACTCACCGTCTGCGGCGGAAAATTGATGTCTCTGACCCGCTCGCATTCGCGGGTGCCATCACTTTTCAGCAGTCCGAAAATTCGGCAGGCAAAGGGTCGCACCGGGTGAATCAGGCAGACTTTTGTTTCATCATCGCGGAAAACGCAGCGCAATCGCTTTTCTGAGCCGATTTCAGCCTGCCGCTGGTCCAGGCGAAGCGCAGAAACGATGAATCGCCTCAGGCGTTCGGGGGGACAACGGGTCATCAGGTCACGAATAATGCGATGATACTCGATTGAAAAAATTGAAATAGAATTGCAACAGGCGCCGCAGTTATCGCAAGCCGTGGCCGGAAGCTGGTCATGCAGGCGGTCAACCAGATCCATGCCAAAATTACCGTGCTCGGTTGATGAAACCAGAACCTTTTCAACATAGGAACCGGCATTTTTAACCGCAGCGACTTTGAGTTTCTGCAGTAATTCTGAATTTATCTGCACTTGGGTGACTCCCGATCGATAATCTGCAGACAAAAATGGAAAATTCAAATTTTCAGACAGTTCAACCTGAATTTTTTGCGTGACTGACGGTCAATTTCCGTCCATCCATTTCGTGGTCGTTCATTTTTTCAATAGCAGCGTCAGCACCGGATTTCTCGGCGAATTCAACGAAACCATAACCTCTTGACCGGCCAGAATTGCGATCCATGATGATTTTGGCGCTTTCAACCTTGCCAAACTGCGAGAATTCCTGCTGCAGACGGTTGTTGTCGACTGAAAACGGAAGGTTACCCACAAAGATCTTGAATGCCATTTTTTTAATATCCTCCAGCTATATGACAGTTCTCTATTGAGAATCTGATGGTTACTATTCTCTCTCAGAAGGTTAAGATTTTCAAGGGCTTTTTGAAAATTGACGGCAAATTGTACCCCCCGCATCAGGGTACCGCCGACTTTGTTCCGATTTTGCCTGTAACCGGGATGGTAACAGAACTTTTCTTGACAGAGATTCTTGCCTGTGCTATGATTCGAAAGCGCCTTTTAGTCAAAGAAGCGATTCTTTGGCCGGGCTAGAACTTGTCATCCGGAAAACCATGAAAGCACAGATAATCGGAAACAGCGACGTCATCCAGGATGCCCTTAGTCTTGTATCCAAGGTGGCGGTGAACGATGTTACTGTTTTGATAACCGGCGAGAGTGGTACCGGCAAGGAAATGGTGGCCGAAACCATTTTCAGACAGAGCCCGAGGCTGGGAAAGTCGTTTCTGAGAATAAACTGCGCGGCTATTCCCTCAGAGCTCCTTGAAAGTCAGATGTTCGGGCACGAACGCGGTGCTTTTACCGGTGCGATCAGCAGGCAGGAAGGCTGCTTTGAACGTGCCGACAAAGGTACGTTGTTCCTCGACGAGATCGGTGACATGTCGCTGATGACCCAGACCAAGCTGCTGCGGGTTCTGCAGGAGCAGGAGTTTGAGCGTATCGGTGGCAACGAAACGATTCGGGTTGATGTCAGAATTATTGCGGCGACCAATAAGAATCTGCTTGAAGAAATCAAGCGCGGCAAATTTCGCGAAGATCTTTATTACCGGCTCAACGTCGTAGAAATTCACATTCCGCCACTGCGCGAGCGCATGGAGGATGTTCCGGCTCTGGTTGAGTATTTCATCGCTGATTTTGCGAAAAAGTATAACAAACCTGATCTCAAAATCAGCAGTGCAGGAATGCAGTCTTTGATGAATTTTAACTGGCCCGGTAACGTTCGCGAGTTGCGTAATGTGGTTGAACGCGCTGTGGTTCTATCGCGGTCAGTACAGATCGAGCCCGAGGATTTTCCCGAAAAAATCAGGCAGCCCGGCCCGATGCCCGGTGAGAGCTCAGACGACGAGCATATTTTGACGCTCTCAGACATGGAGCGCATGTATGTTCGAAAAGTTCTGGAATATACCGGTGGCAATAAGCTTAAGGCAGCCAGACTTCTGAATATTGATCCCAAGACATTGCGTGCTAAATTGGGGCAATAGCAGATCGGTTCGAAGAGGATTAAGATGGAAGAAATTATAATAGTTAACAAAATGGAGTCGGCGGTCAAACGCATGCTCGATGAAATAATCGGACGTCGTGAAAAGGATGTCTGTGCCTGTGAACGCTGCAAGCTCGATATTATCGCGCTGGCACTCAATTCATTGCCACCAAAATACGTGGTGACCGAAATCGGTAATGCAGTAATCAACGTTGATCTTGATTCTGCCCAGGGAAAAGCCAATATCACCATGGCCGTCTGCAATGCCATCGATATTGTTAACAAGCGTCCCAGGCATGATTAATGAAAATCCAGTTGGAGGATGAAATGAACGAAATGTCAAAATCAGACAAGGAAAAACTGACCTTTGAAAGAAAAGATGCAACCAAAGGCTACATCGTTCTTTCGCTGATTGGCGATCTCGACATGTGGACTCTGCCGAAAGCCAAGGAGCAGGTTCAGGAACTGATCGATGAGAAAAAGGTAAAGGTGGTTCTCGACCTCGAAAGAACCAATTACATAGATTCTTCAGGATTGGGCTTTTTTATCGGCACTCTGAAAAAACTCAGAGATGCTGGTGGAGAGCTTATTCTGATCAACCTCAATGCCTATATTTACGGCATTTTCCAGCTGATTCAGCTTCAGCATATTATCAAGACCTTCGACAGCCTTGAAGAGGCTTCAAAAGAGTTTTAATTTCTACGGAGAAAGCAGTCATGAAAGAAAAAATCCATCCCAAAACCAATCTGATCAATGTTACCTGCGCTTGTGGCAATTCATTTGAAACCATTTCAACCTCAACTGAAATGAAGGTTGAAGTATGTTCAGCATGCCATCCTTTCTTTACCGGCACTCAGCGCTTCGTCGATACCACTGGCCGCGTTGAAAAATTCAAGGCCAGGCTCGATGCCCAGAAAAAAGCTGCTGCTGATGCCGCTGCTGCCAAAAAAGGCAAAAAAGCTCCCAAGGCCACCACTGAAGAAACCGCTCAGTAATTGGGCCATTGGATAATTGTGGAACCTGCTGTAAGAAACTGGCTCTGATTTTTACAGCAGGTTTTGCCTGTACTGCTGAAGGGAAAAATCGATGCATCTGGTTTTAATGCGCAATACCCCCGACCCTGACCGCCTGGTGGCAATTGCCGCCCGCCGCTGTTATTCAAACAGGTCGGCCGATGATATCGATGATCGCCTTTCCGACCAGGAAGTTGAACGACTGCTCGACTTTCTACGGCAGCGCAACCATCTATCGCCTTTCGAACACGCCGATTTCACTTTCAGCGTCGATGGAATTTCGCGGGCCCTTTCCCACCAGCTGGTCAGACATCGCATTGCTTCCTATTCTCAGGAAAGCCAGCGCTATGTCAACTATATGAAGGTCGACTCGCTGCCTTTCATTACGCCACCCAAGATTGCAGCCAGCTCTCAGGCTCTCGAAATTTATAATAAAGCTCTTGAACATACGCTTGAAGCATATCGCGCGATGGTCGACGCGGGGATTCCACCCGAAGACGCCCGCTATGTTTTTCCCAACGCGATTGAAACCAAGTTTGTTTTTACCCTCAATGCCCGCAGCCTGTTCAATTTTTTCGAACAGCGCTGTTGCCTCAAAGCCCAGTGGGAAATTCGCGCTCTTGCCCTTGAAATGCTGCGAGAAGTGAGAAAAGTTGCGCCCAATATTTTTAAAAACGCCGGGGCGCCGTGCCAGTATGGGCAGAATGCCTATTGTCGTGAAAACGATACACAGTGCCCGATGTATAAAACAATTAATGGGAAAAATAATGACACAGAACCAGTTAGAGGAACTGAGAAAAACGATTGACGGTATCGACGAGCAGATCGTCGGATTGCTGATGGAGCGAACCTCTCTGGCCCAGGAAATTGCCCGGGCTAAGACTCAGACCGGAGAGCCGGTTCTGGTGCCTGGTCGTGAAATTCAGATTATTGATAAGCTCAGTAAAATTGCCGGCAACCGTTTGAGCCGTGAAGAAGTTGCACGAGTTTTTCTGCAGATTTTTTCAATCAGTCGCGCTCGACAGAAGGCCGGTAAATTCTGTGTCTTTGGAGAAAAAAACGGTTGGGCAGAAGATGCTGCTCTGGCGCGTTTTGGGCTTTCAGCACCCCTTGCTGCAGTTGACAACTTTGAAGATTTTCTTGCGCAAATCGACGGGGGAAATCCAGGTTTTGCATGTGTTACTCCGCAGTTTTCACCCGATGGAAGCGCGCTTCTCGAATCACTTCTTTCTGGAAAACTGGCGGTTGCAGAGAAATTCTATTTTTCACCGGAATTCGCATTGGTCAGCAATACCGCCCCCGACCTTTCAGAAGTTCATGAACTATGTGTAACCAGTGAAATGCTCAGATTGCTGCGCGGGTTTTTTCTTTCGATTTCGTATGATCTCAAAATCAAGATCTGTCGAAGCGCTTCAGAAGTTTTTGAAAATCTTCAGAGCGTTAACCCGACCGGGGCTGTGCTGTCGGTAAATCTTCTGAAAACCATGCCTGATCTGATTGTTCTTCGCGAAGGTTTGAAATCTGAGTTGATCGGGCCTGCGAAGTTCATGACTTTTTCCCGGCAACCCAACCTGAGTCTTGAACCAGATCTCCTGACCACCGTTCTTTGCGGTATTGGCAATGATAACAGCAAAATTCTCGAACTGGTCGATATTATTAAAATGTTTAATTTAAATGTTTTTGATATTCAAACCAATGATTTTGAAGGCAAACCCTGGCAGAAAATCGTCAGTCTTGAAATTTCTCTGCCCCCATCCATTGATCTTCTGAACCAAATGGTAAGAGCCCTCGAACCCAAATGCCTGATGGTGAAACTCAGCGGCTTTTACCCCACATTCTCTCTAAGATAAACACGTATTCACAACATTGATACGGGCAGGCCACCGCGCCCGCCCGCGTAATTAATATTTCTCTATTAGTGGACTTTCGTACATTTAGGCAGCACTCGATAATGATTCTATGATGAGTTCATGAAATTGATTCAACTCAGTCTCACTATGGATACATTCAGATTTGCGCTGAAGCCAGATTTTATGCCTGATTTGGGCCAATGCATGGAAAAATTCTGGAAGAACCCAGCCACATACAAAATAGAAATTAAACATGGTAGGAGCACCTGATAATAACAAAATCAATTGACACGGGGAGATAAAATGATATCTTAAAGTACTATAAAACAGAATGGTTACGGATAATATCTCTGGCCGGTTTTGTGATCTAATTTTTTCACAGGTAGTACAATATGAAAAAAAAATTGGCATTATGGGTTTGGGTTTTAGGTTTCCTTTCTTTTATTTCTGCTACAGCAACTGCTGATTCAGAACTGGTTATTCATGGCCTGGTAAGCCAGGGTTTCATGTCCACCAGCGATAACAACTTCCTTTCAAAATCTGAAAGCGGCAGCTTTGATTTCAATGAAACCATTGTTAATCTGCAAAAACAGATCGATGAAAAACTTCGACTTGGCGTTCAGCTGATGTCCAGAACCCTTGGCGAAGAAGGCACCAGATTTTATGTTGACTGGGGCTACGGTGATTATCGTTTAAACGATACAACTGGTATCAGGCTTGGCAGAGTAAAGGTTCCATTTGGGCTTTATAACAAATATCGAGACATTGATCTGCTCAGAACATCGGTTTTTCTTCCCACCACGGTTTACATGGAAGATTACCGGCAATTCATCGGCTCTTTTGACGGTGGCTCTGTTTACGGAAGCCTGCCAATGAAAAAAGGCACTCTTGATTTTGAATTTGTATTTGGCGGTGCCAGCGCCGAAGAAGACTCGATGGTGGCCAAAGACTGGTTTAACCAGTTTTCTGCGGGTTACGAAGGATTTCTGAATGCCAATACACCCGCATTGCCGGCAGGCGTAACACTTGGAAAAGCGGCCGGCCTTGGCCGCGAGGTTGATGCAAAAAACAGTCTCTCGGCTCAGTTACTTTTCAATAATCTGGTCGAGGGTCTGCGTTTTGGCGCAACCCGTACGGTTTTTGGCGTTGATATGAATGAAACCTATCTTTATCAGCCGACTTTTAACCCGGTGACCAATGCTCTTGCAATCCCGGGCTTCACAACTTTGATGTCGTCTGAAAGCCGCTACAAAAGTATCGACGTCGGCTCCGTCGAATATACCCGCGACCGTTTTACTTTTGCCGCTGAACTTATGGCTGCCCACGGGCAGACTGATACTACCTTTAACTCTTCGCTTGGGGGCGCCCCGGTTTTTTTCACCAACACCCATACCGTAGAAGGCAAGTATGCCATGGTCGATTATCGCCACAGTGATAAAATTTCGTGGTGCGTCTATCGTGGGGAATATTTTGCAGACCGTTCAAATAAAAATTGGCAGAATTGGCAGAAAGACACCTGTCTGTCGTTGCGCTACAACGTCAGCGCTGACTGGAGCATAAAGATCGAAAACCATTGGATTGATGGCGTGGGCTTGGTTCAGCGCAATATCAACCATGGTGCCCTCGAACGCGACTGGAATCTTCTGGCCATCAAGGCCACCTATAATTTTTGAGCGATCTGCCAGGGAGAATTATGATGAAAAAGTCTCTTGTTGTTTTTCTGACCCTCTCAATTTTAACGGTCAGTGTTGTGACTGTTTTCGCAGAAGGGGAAGCGTCGGCAATTGTGATTGCCAATCCAAATGTTTCGCAGGATAGTGTTAAATCTGCCGATCTGGCGAAGCTGTTTCTTGGTAAAAATCAGGCCTGGAGCGATGGCCAGAAAATGGTGCCGGTTACTCTTGAGAGTGGTTCAGCTCATGATTCATTCTTAAAAATGTATTTGAAAAAAAGCGCATCACAGTTTTCCACCTTCTGGAAACAGGCGATTTTTACCGGTCAGGGAATTCCCCCCAAATCTTTTAAATCAGAAGCAGAACTGGTTGATTACGTAAAAAAGGTAGCCGGAGCTATCGGTTACATAAGTTCTGAAACCCCTCATGAAGGGGTGAAAGTTCTGAAGGTCGAGTAAGATGACTGGCCGCTTTAATTCGGTTCTGGCAAAAATATGGCTCGGAGTAATTATTGTTTTCATTGGTTATGGAATTTCCATGTGGTCGTTTCATGCGGCCAGTCAGTCGGTTTTAACTTCGATTAAAGCGGGAGCTTCCAGCCAATTTCCGGTTACCAGGCTTTCTCATGAGTTGTTAAGCGAATTCAGCACCCAGAATCGATTGTTCAATGATGCCGTTCTTCTTGGCGATGCTGCAAAAATCGATGAGGCAATGTCAATTGCCGCATCGATGACCGATAAGCTTGATAAAATGGCAATTCTTTTAAACAAAGACGAAAGAGTCTTTAGAAAACTTAAAGAAGATTTTAAACCATATTTTGAAAATTCAGCGGAAATAAGCCGGCAGATGGCCGATGGGAACAGCTCAGACCAACTTTACCTGAAGGCTGGCGAGCTGGCAAAACAAAGAAACATTCTGGGAGAAGCCCTGCTTCGCCTGGATCAAAAGTATGCCGATTATTTTCTGCAACAGTTGAAAAACACCTCGGTTTATCTGAATGCAAAATTGAAGCATAATCTGGTTTTGTTTTTTGTGGTGCTGCTCATCTGTAGTTTACTTATAAATTCCATCCTGAAAAAATTGATAATGCAGCCCTTACAGCAACTGACCACCGCGGCCAATGAAATGAAAAACGGCAACAGTAGCCATGAAATACTTTTCCAGTCAGGTGATGAGATTGGAATTCTTGCAGAAGCTTTCAGGCAGGTTGCCCGGTCACAACAGCAGAAAGCCGAACTGGCCGAATCGATAGCTGCGGGCAACTTAACCGGCAAAGCCGCAGTTTCTTCTGAACATGACCGCCTTGGTCTGGCTCTCGAACAGATGACATTCAATCTGAATGAAATGATAACCGAGATTCGCAACCGAAGCGACTTTCTCGTTGAGCAATCCGATCAGGTTGCGCAGGCAAACGAGATTTTGAGTGAGGGTGCGGTAGAATCGGCAGCTTCGCTCGAAGAAATTTCCGGGGCGATCATTGAAATCGAACGACAGACTGCAAACAGCGCTGAAAATTCACGAACCAGCCGCGAAATTGCCGAAGTTTCATTTGAATCTATTGCCCGTGGAAACGTCGTTCTGGGCAGCCTTATCGCTTTAATTAATCGAATCAGCGCTTCAAGTGGCCAGATTGCCAAAGTTATCAAAATGATCGACGATATTGCATTTCAAACCAATCTGCTGGCGCTGAATGCTGCTGTAGAAGCCGCCCGCGCCGGAACCCACGGGCGCGGGTTTGCCGTCGTTGCCGATGAAGTTCGCAATCTCGCCGGTCGCAGCGCAAAAGCCGCAAAAGAAACCTCAGATCTGATCTCCGGCTCGATTGCCCAGGCCACTGAAGGAAAAGATCTTGCCGGCCAAGCCGAAAAAGTATTCAAAGAAATCGCCGAAAACGTTGCCAGACTGAAAACCCTGGTATCCGAAATCTCTCAATCAGCCCAGGAACAGGCAACTGCCATGCATCAGGTCAAAGATGGCCTGCATCAGATCGACGGCGTTATTCAGCAGAATGCTTCCCGTGCCGAAGAAACGTCTGCCGTTGCCCAGGAAATGGTTCATGCCTCAAGCTCTCTTCAAAAATCCGTCAGCCGGTTCAAAATTTAACGATAATTATCAAAAAAAGGGTCTGTAGTTTTATTTGATCAGTATTTCTGACCCTATAAGCCTGATTTGGATAGTTTTTGAAGCTTCAAAAAAACTTGTAACAAAATCTGAGCCTATTTCGTTACATAAGAGTTCGTTTAATGTTTCCCGTTCCATTCGGTGGGTCTAAAGATGTGACGTTTCTCATCGCTCGTTGTCAATGATTATCTGAGCGTGTTTTATAGAATAGGCGAATTGTGTTATTTTGTGTTAAAAGGTCTGTTGCGCGTTAGGAAGTACTAAACATGCAAAAGAATCAAAGGCAAATTGAGATTGTAGATTATAAAATAACAAATACGAAGAAGGCGTTTTCTCTAGTGGAAATGCTAGCAGTATTCGGCATTATGAGCCTGATTGGCGTGTCGGTTTTTATGGTCTTGTCTCAATCTGGTTCAACTCAGTCGTCGCTGACAGACAAACTTGCATTACAGATGGAAGCAAGGCGTGCTGCCGATGTTTTTACCACCTACGTTTCCCAATGTTCCGAGATTGTCAGACCAAGTCTTGGTGAAACGACTGACTATCTTGTTGCTCGAACATTCACCAATCAAATATTGCTCTTTCGTACGGATGAGGACAAAAAACATTCCACCGACAAATTCAAGGTAAAAAAACTAATAATGTACAAACACGATCATGCCGACCCGTGGGCGGCAAAAAATCACCATGAAATAATGGGCTGGGTCGATGAAATAAAATTTACCTCGGTCAGCCCATCATCGGTTATTCTCAACATCACCCAAAAAAACCAGGATGGGAAATTTCAATTTGTAACTTCTGCGGGCTTGCTCAATGCAGGAGAACTGGAATGAGCAAATCAATTATAGGCGGCAAAGGCTTTACCCTGGTTGAGCTGGTGATCGCATTTTTTATTTTGATGTCGATAGGTGCCGCTTTTCTAATCGCGCTTCGGGCAGGCACCCAGGAAAGCACTTTCCTGAAAGAACAGTTTTCTGCCGCTTTGCTTTCTCGAAAAGTCGTTGAGGACGTTTTTGCTGAAGTTGAAATAAATCCCTGGGCCGCAGATGGCATTGATTTTTCCAAAGCTCGCATGGTTGACGGTGAATCGCACTTTTTCTCAAACCTCGAAGATACCAAGCCGCCATTTTTTACTATTGACACCGGCGAAGGCAATATTACTTCCGATTGTCAGCCTATTTACTCGTTAATAGAAGATTTTCAGATTTCTCTTAAAACCGATTTGTCTGATCCGCAAATCAGAACTGCCAAAATAGCCCTCGACTGGAAGTCGAAAAATTCAAAAGGCAGGCATGAAACAGAATTTCATTATCACAATACCACTCAGCAGAAGGAAATAGATTTTCCTTTCACTATAGAAGCCGGAGATCTTGAAAAATACATATGCGGCTTTCTTTATGCAACCCAATCACAGCCTATTGAAAACATCTTGAACAACCCGACGATCGGTGGGCACAAGAATACGATTGAATCTTTAGGTCAGGCAGGTTTTATGACTTCGAGGTTTTTCAGCTCTGACATCTACACCGATACAGTGCAGGAGATAGAATTGCTCGAGCAGGAAAAGCAGGGCCTTATGTCTGCAGTTTCATTGCCTGGTAAAGAACTCGATGCCTGCCTGAAAAAACTCGTAGAGAAAAGATATAATCTGGCGAAAATAAGTTTTCAGGTATTCGTTTTTATAACCCCGTATCTTGAAACCATTATGCAGAACAATAATCAGGCCAGTCTCGGAATTCATTTTACCAACCCTGTGTTGCTAAAGGTTCTTTTACAAAACGTAACCAGGCTGGGCGACTTTTTTACCCTGGCTCTCTGGCAGACGATAGTTGACCTTCAAACCTATTTCACTCCCGGCTTTTCTAAGCAGATCAGCATTAAAAAGCTTGCCGACAATTCATTGCGAATAATCAGCCTGGGGCGTCTGCTTTCATTCAATTCAATCTATTCTAAAATGGGCAAAGACGGTAAAGCCGACTATCTGAAAATTCTAAATCAGGTAGAAACCAGCTTTAAAGGCCGTTTTGCTGCCATGGAGCGTCTGGTTGCCCAGGAAAAAGATTTTCAGCAAAATGTTTCGGCAGCTATGGCTAAGAATCCTTCTCTGGCCAATGTTTACGAATACCTTAAACCCGGCGGAAAATTTTCCGTCATTCTCAAGTTTATCAAGGATAATTACCCATTATGAAAAATCTTCGCAACAAAAAAGGTTTTGCCTTGCTTCTGGTGCTTGGTGCGGGAGTGGCTTCTTTATTTTTGGTTGCCGTGTTTTTACAGATGGGTAGCGGGGTTCGCAATCAGATAACTCTTTTTAACCGAAAACATCAGGCTTTTTTAATTGCGAATTATGCCTATTCGAAAGTAATGGGGCAGTTATACAGTAAACCATGGTCGCAAAGACCTTTTAAGACCCAGCCGCTGACTGAAAATTCTTCTTATGCCGGCGGAAACTACGAGTTGTTTGTTGAAAACAGCCCTGGTCGGGATATGATGGTAGATGTATACGTAAACGTCAGGCTTTTTGGCAAAGAAACTCTGTTTTTCTGGCGGTCCAAATATAACGATGACCTTCTCGATTTTTCTAAAAACAGTTTTTTTGGTGAATTTTCTCCAAATGATTTTCCCAGTAACAGTGACAGGGTTATTGCCAGCCAGATCGAAGATATGGTTACGGAACGTAAAAACAATCAGGAAATTGCCGATGAGCTATCAAAAGAAATTGCCGGGGCAGATTCCCTCTCAAAAATAGTTTCCACTCTCGGGGGTTCAATTGATCAGTCTGATGAAGGCAGGGGAGTTCCCCCTTCACCAGCTTTTCCTCCCGGGGTTGTAGCTGCCCCGACCCAGGAAATAAAAGATATGTTTGAAAAAGACTCAAGATTTGAAGCTTTGGCTAAATTCTACCAGATCTATCTGGGCCGAGGCCCCGATGCGCCTGGTGCTTCGTATTGGCTGAGCGAATATCCAGAGGTAAATACACCCGAGGGATTTGCCGATTTATGTCAGACAAATCCAGGTTTTATCGGCAGAAAAGTTTGTATTGAAAGACTAAATTTGAAAATGCCAGAAGATAATACCCTGGCTGTTTTTTATGAAATGGCAATTCATATGCACTGGATAAATAACTCTGGACTTCCGACCCCGGGAACTCCTGAGTTTACTGATGCTGCAATTGAGTATGTAAAAACCTTGCCGCCAATGCCCGCAGATTTCGTTGTTAAAGATTTCTACCTGGGCGATGAATGGGAAGACTTCTATGAAAGCACTGAAGGTAAGACTGGTCTGATAATAACTGATAAATAAATTGAGACCGCAGTTTGCAAATGCATCATTATTTTTTTGCTTCTCTCTTGATGATAAGCACGGTGAAATCGTCGGGCTGCGGCTTACCGGTGGTATGGTGCGGGTGAAGATCGATAAGTGCTTTACTTAAATTGGAGTGGCTGCCTGCAAGCTGATTTTTCAGATATTCTCTGAAAAGTTCATAGCCATCGAGATCAAAAGATTCTGAGAAACTTTCAACCAGGCCGTCAGAGTAAAAAATAAGCCTTTCGCCCGGTTGCAAGAAGTCTTTAAAGGGTTGGCCAACTTTATATCTGGCCTTCGTACCGAAGAAGATTCCCTGGGCTTTTAACTGAAAAACTTCACCATTTTCTTTTTGCTGATAGGGATATGGATGACCGCAGTTCCAATATTCAAATGTATTTTCAACAGTGTCGATCAGACATACGGCAGCGGTCATCATTACTTTCCGGTTCAACGAACTGAAAAGCAGAAAATTCACTCTTGAAAAAAAAGTTTCAGGCTTAAAGCCATCTGACAGATCGCTTAAGACAGCAGCTTTGGCTACTGCTGTTGCAAGAGCCGCTGGAATACCGTGCCCGGTAGCGTCTCCAATGAATGTCAGAATATGGCGTTCGCTGATTTTAAAATAATCGAAGTAATCGCCGCCCACCATGGTTGCCGGCCTGGTGTGGCCTTCAACCGAATAGCCATTAAACTCAAGTGGCTCAGGCGGAAACAACTGCTCCTGAACCGCTATTGCGGCTGCGCCTTCAATTTTTATTTCCTGTAAATTAAAAATATTTTTTAAATATTCGGCAAACAGAATGATTGAACTCCCGGTAAACCAGGTATAAATAAATGGGCCTAAAGGATAAAAAAGTCGGCTTGCATGTGACAGAATTAAAACAATCGGGAAAATTACGAGAAAAATGAGGTTGCCTTTCCAACCAAATTTGTGAGTGAAGAAAGATCCAAAAATTAAGCCAATACCCAGCGACAAAAGGCGATAAAACCAATTGTCGAAAAAGAAAAAACCAGGTCGGCGGCTTAGAAGCGTGTCGAGAGATGCTGCGAGAATTCTTACCCCTGGCCAGATACCAAGCGGCGTCGAATGAAAATCATGAAGTGGCTCGGCAGTGGTACCAAGCAGAAGAGTTTTACCTTTTAAAAGCGCGCCAATTTCTGGAGATCGTCCTAAAACACTGCTCAAACTTATTGTGGGAATTCCTCCCTCTGAGGTTGCAAAGTTTATTGCCGGTGAATCTATTCCTGATAAAAGAGTAGAAGGGTCGGTTGATTCAAGTCTTGCAACTTTCATTGCTGCACTTTCAAGATCGAGACGACGATCAAAAGCTTTGAAACGCCTGATTATATGGTCTGAATCAATGATTCCCCAGACGAATCCCTCTTCTTTGGCGGCGCTGACAAACCTTTCGTGCGAAGAAAACTGGTTTATCAAATTACCCGAGCTTGTTTGTTTTTCTTCAACCATCGAAACCAGAAAAATGTTTTTGCCATCAGAAATGGCTTTTGCCAATATTTTGTCCCCTTCTTCCACCTGGCTGCCCTGAAAAATTATGTCGATGACAATTGCTTTCGGCTGATAGCTCTGTAGAAGGGAAATTACTGATGCAATTTCTTCTCTTGGCCAGGGCCAGCGATGTTTTGCCGCATCCAGAGTTTCCATATCGATGGCAACAATAACCAGGCTTGAAGATGGCTTTATTAAACCTGCTTTCAAACCTGTGACCAGGTCATACAGCCAGAATTCAAGCTTATTTGAAGTTTCAGGAAAAATCGCCAGAGCACTCAAAGCCAAAACCAAAACCAAAAAGAAAATAAGCAGCGGCTTTAAACCAAAAAGCGCGATAGCCTTGGTGAAAGAAGCACGAACACTTTGGGGAGCAGCCTGAATCATTGTGCCATAATTCCTGATGGGTTGCCGGGTTGGGCGGCAGGCATTTTGATTAAAAAAACATTTAAAATTAACGGCGGTTAATATTTACCTTTCCATCACCATTCATAAATATTTCTGCCTTTTCAGGCAAGGGCATTGGCTGTGGTTCTTCAATCGGGCTGTCTTTTTGAAAGTGAAACTTGTTGCCGGCAGCAACAAGTTTTGATTTGCCCGCAGTCGTAAAACTTACCTTTCCTTCGGCTACCCATAAATCAAACGAGTTTTCGGTTACCGACTGCACAAATTTCGTACCGAGAATTGCGGTGGTACCATGGGGAGTTTCAATTACTATTTCGGTCTGCTTTTTGTTGATATCGTAGTTCGCTATTCCGGTTTTCTGATTGCCCAGACAGTTGCCCTTCTTAACCTCGAAAAATGAATTCTCTTTCAATGTCATTGTTCCACTGTTTTGTATGAATTCAATAAGAGCCGAGCTGCCTTTTCTGACTCTGATTTCTGAACCCGCCGCCATCATTTGGCCATTTATCGCCGGTTTGAAATCTTTTTTGTCAGCAGAGACTTCAACTTCGCCGGTAAAAGATTTTAGTCGGCAGATATATGTCTGGTTATTCGAGCAGCCCAACAAAAACAAAAAAAACGCAAGAAAAATGTGTAGAACTTTCATTTGTTTCTCCATAAAAATCATTTTTTTATTTGAAAGCATGAACCGGATAGTCACCTGATTTCTTCGGTCGGGGAGGGATTTATAAAGATTTTGTCACCGACAGGCAAGCTCCTGGTATTTTCCGGGTTATAGTTCAGAGTTTTATTGGGTAACGTGCTGTGTTCCAAGTTGTTTGCGGGCGGTTGTGCAGAAGAATCATTGCCCATCAAAGGCTCTTCTTCAAGAATTTTGGACTTTGGTTGTGGGCTTTGACGCGTTGTTGAATTGCTTCTTCTTTCATTGGTCTGAATTTCGGTGTTCTTGATGAAGCCTGAATAAATTGCGACTGCAATTGAACCGGTAACTGCAATGGCAACCGCAATGTTTAAAATAATGCTTGAATAAGTGGCAACAGAAGCTGAATTACTGAATTTTTTAAGGAGGTTGTCTGGTGAACCTGTAGTGTGGGTGGGGGGCGGCCCGTTGCCTATCAATGCCAGTTTTTTTATTGTTTCCTGGCATTTCGGGCATGAATTAATATGAATTTGCATGTCGGTGTTGATCTTGCCGGAATCAATAAACTGATCGATGATTTTTTCGCAGGTGCCGGTTTCCATGATTTCCCTCCTTTCTTCAGATTTTCAAACGTTTGAGCAGGCGATGAAAAAGAACTCTGATGTTAACTTCAGATAGATCCATTATTTGGGCAATTTCTGCATACGGAAGGTGTTGAAACACCCTTAAATCAAGAATTAGCCTTTCTCTGGGTTCCAGTTTTTCATAGATTTCAGTAAGTTTTTCATTTTCCAGGACGATCTGCTCTGGTGTTTGGTTATGAAAAGCCCAGGCTTCAATAACATCACCATCAATCGAATTTATCCGGTTTCTCTCTCTGCGCATCTTGTCAATAAAGAGATTCCTGGCAATCCTCAGAAGCCATCCGGGGAAAGAACCCGAACTTTTGAACTGGTATAGTTTGCCGTAGGTAAGCAAAAATGTTTCCTGAGCAAGATCTTCGGCATCCTGAAGACGGTTACCGCGACTTATAAGATAGCAGACAACCATTCCATAGAACCGTTCGATGATTCTGGAAAATGCTTGTTTGTCACCCTTTTTGGCCAAATCAAGCAGGGTTTCAAGTTCATTTTGTTTTTCTGAAGTTATCAACCCAAACCCTAAACCGACAGAAAACGTCTGCTAAATTTTTACCGAAGCACTATAATATTTTGTCATTCCCACTCCTTTTAACCAACAAAAAACACCAGTCTTAAAAAGAGGAGAATCGCTTCAGTCAGCACTTGGGCGATCTCCTGAGGATTGGATAGTAATGAATCAAGCGTATGTCAACACCGACTCAATTACTAGACGAAAAAAAATTTTTTTTGTTACAAAATTTAAAAAAGCTTGTTTGGTTTTATCTTAAATATGTTTATTGATCAACCATTTCAAGGCCAGAATACCAGTTCCTGTTGACGTGTGGGAAATTAATAACGTTGCTGAAAAAGTCACATGAAACAATCTGGTAAAAATCCGCAATTATAATACCAAGCGAGCGGTTGGTTGCATAGGTGCCGGCAGGCAGGCTTTCGGGCAGCTCTGCAAGTTGTATGGTCACCTGCCAGAAATACTGACTGCTGTCATCGATCCTGCTCGGTATAGTTACCGGATTAATCTGGAAAAAAGCCACCCGGTTGCTGACAAGCCTTTTCACGATCCCATCTGATTTTGTCTGCTCTGAGCGGAACAAGGCAAACAGTCTCGGGTTATCGGTTTTTTCAATTAAATATTTGATTTTTCTGGTTGCCCTCAGAGCTTTGCCGTTGCCAGTAGAGCCGATAAGCTTGTTCTCATCACGCATAAAAGAGTGAAACGAATAATTCAGTCCGGCAAGGCTACTGGTGTCGATATGCTCAACCTTTATCAGATCTGAAAATTTGAGTTTAAGCTCGCCATCGTAGGGCAGGCATGCGTTTTTCAGGTCATCATAGATCTGCAACAGAAGTTTTTCACCTTCTGACTGAATTTCGAGACTTGCCATGCCTGAAATTGAACTGCGCATTCCCGAGCGGTAAATGAGATAAACCGGCACCATGGTAATAGCCGAAATTATGACGACGACCATTATTTCAACCAGGGTAAAAGCCTGCTTTTTCATTGAGGTTGCTCCCATATTACACCAGCAAGTTCTATTGAATGGCGACTTGAGCAGGCGTAAGCCTTTCCCGATGGTTTGGGTCTGATAGTTATCTTTACCAGTATTCCTTTTACCGGTAATCTGTCTTGTTTTTGCAATTCAATGAATCTTTCAAATGATTCTGTTTCTTCTGGTCGGTCGATGCCAGATTCAAGGCTGAATTTGGAAATGCTCTGCCATTGATTTATCTGATAATCGGCAATCGGATGAGTATCGGCTACCAGAAGCCTTTCATAGCCGAAAGCCCTGAATATTTCCAGGGATTCTTTGGCCAGTTGAAGTGCGAGATGCTCATAATATGAATCCATTGAGCTTCTGCCCGCACCGGTGATCAATAAAAAAATGCCGCTGCTGATCAGCGACAGAATCAGCACCGCAACCATAACTTCAATCAATGACATGCCGCGAAATGTTTTTAATTTCATTCAGTTGATTTTCCAGGATTGAAAAGTTGTCCATCTTGATAGACTGGTGATATAGACATCTTTGTCTTTCAATTTGAAAGCGGGATCGTATTCGATTTTATGGCTGCCAGGGTTCCACAGGGCCAGATTTAGTCGGTCGGCAATAATCGCGCCCTTAAGATCGAGCTTTTTGAGAACGGTTACGCAACCGGTCAGGTCATCGTTTACCGCGATAAGGGCCGACTCGATTCGCTGATCGGTAATTACTTCAATGCCTTCTTTTCTGGCAAACAATACCAGCATATCCTTGTCGGTAGATTTGCTGATCGGCCCCGCAATACTGAATTTTGGAGCAATCAATACACCGCAGCCTTCTATTTTCCATGCGCCTGCCTCAAAGGTCAGGCCGTCAGTTTCAGCTGTATGAATAATTCCTCTTGGTCTGATGATTTTTTTGTCAAAGTCGATTATCCTGAGTCTGACCAGGTCATCACGCTTTAGTCTTCTTCGGCTCCAGAGTTCGAAATTGCCGTAGGCCTGAAAACCGTTGGCTCCGGTGCTGAACAAGCTTACTGGCCCATTCTGCCGATTGAAAAATATCGGGGCTGGAAGTTCCTGAACGGGTAAATTCAGACTGCCAGGTGTGGGGTTGAACGGTTGTGAAGCGTTCAGCCGTGGAGCCGGAGAAATTCCGGTTTTATCGGCATGACCGTAATCAATAACCACATACCCTGAGGGTGTGTCGCCAGCCAGGCTATTGCCTGCATCTGTGCCGCTAAAACAAATTTTTCCGCAGTTATCCGGGGTCAGCGTTTTCTGGTCAATAATCAGAATTTTTCTTTCCCCATCTGGAACTTTACCCGAATATTCTCTGGACTCTTTCAGCCCATCTCTAATTAAAAGCGAGTAATCAAGAGGAAAACTCTGTGAATAACCTGTACGGGCTGAAAAATTATTGCGCCGGCTGACCATCGCCACAACCAGGTAGTCGTGATGCATGGTAAGCGATGCTGATAAAAGTTTTCTCGCATTGATCAGCCCATGAAAAATTTCTATTTCAATTTTGATTGCCAGGGTTCCCTGACCCTGATCCGGGGGGGTGTAGTCGATCAGCTCATGTGAATTAGAGCGGAAGTCGATCTTTTTCAATTCACATTTTATTTCTGCCGAAAAATTGGGTTTGAGCAGTTGCTGTTTTATGCTTTCGGTAGATGGCAGATCCAGCTGATAAACCTCATGGTTGTTTTTGGCCACCAGCCATTTTGCCAGGTCTGATTCACGATCAGTGGTCTGATTTACTATCTGGGCATAAGCTTCGTTATGAGCCGATTCAGCAATTTCTCTTGCCAGCAGATTTTGCTCAAGCCTGAAACTCGATGATTGCCGTTGCCTGGAAATCTGAAAAAACTTTCCTGCCAGAACTGAGATGCTGACAATAATTAAAACTACCAGTAAATAAAGCGAACCGGCTCGCTTTTGTAAGACGCCGGAAAATCTATTTTGCATTTTGGGCTATTGAAATCCAGCTGGCCTGGCTGATGGTTCTGAAAGTTTTTCTCTTCATTGCAAACTCCCATGACAATTTAGCAATAAATCACCAAAATTTACAGGTAATTCGCAAAGGCATGTTCAATCAAGGCAGACCGCCAGAATCTCATTATTGGAGCTTTGACGAATTGGCCGTATTTTCAGAATAACTTTTTCATTCTGCTTGAAGTTGTCAGAGAATTTTCCGCGCATTGGCTTAAGCAGATAGACCGTTTCTGAAGCTACAACTACAGTCAGTCTGTCAGGACTGATTTCTTTAACCCTGCCGCAGATTATAATGGTTTCGGAAACGATGGCTGATGCTTTGGTTGCTTTTTCCGGGTTGGTTCCGGGTCTGGCAGCTAAAAACCAGATCAGAAAAAATACAAAAAACAGGGTAACGACATATCTGAGTTTTCTGGCTTTGCTGATAAGATGTTGGATAATCTGGTCAAGGGACTGGTGACGAAGATCAGAAAGGCTGTCGAGAATAAAAAACCAGAATTCTTTATGAGGCGGCAGGTCGATGGTGTTGTCGAAACTGTAAGATTCGCGGGCTTTGGCGGCCATAGCCTCTTCTTCAGCCAGCTTTGCGGCAAACTCTTTTTCCAGTTCGGTAACTTTTTTCTGATCAAGACTGTTGATCTGCATAAGAAAATCGATGTTGTTTTTTCTGATTTCACCGGCCTTTTTTCTCGATGAATCGGTTTTGCCTTTTTTCTCAAGAAAATAAAGATCGTAAAGGTTTTCGATTTCAGGATTATTCTGATAAAGAATCATGGCTGAGTCGAATATTTCAGGGTCGGCGGTTTCGCGGGCAATATTTCTGACCAGATTTCTTATGAAACCGAAGTCGAAATAGATCATGCAGACGAGCGCATCGAGGGTCTGCTGATGGTTTCGTCCTTTGAGCATCATATTGATGGCTGCAATCGCCAGATCAAGGGAAATTTCCTTCAGCGCTTTAACCGTGGATCTTTTTATCAACTTGTTTTTGTTTTTGATGAATTTGCCCACAATCGAAAAGAACCAGTCAGTATCGATGGTTGCGAGAAACTCGATGGCCGCACCCACAATCGCTGGCTCAGCATGTTTGAGGGCTCTTTTTCCAAGGTCGATCAAGTTATTCAGATGGTGACGTTTAATAACTTTTAAAATGGCCAGAACAACCGGCTTTTCTTCGAATGATTCAGAAAAAATGAGTTTCAGTTTATCTTCTGATTTTTCAAGGATTTTTGGGGAAAGATTGAGGATAACCAGGGCCTTGTCTTCAGCGGAAAGTTGAGAAAAGTCGGCGGGAAATTCTTTTGCCTCTGACTGGATTACTTCGATTTTTTCAGGCTCTGAAGGTTTTTTTTGCGGCACGGGGCTTTCTAGCAGCGGTGCCAGTGCGGTTTCAGCTTTTTCGTTCCCGTTCAAAATTACGAACTGCTCAAAAGCCTGTCGATATGCGGCATTGGCGAGGCTGTCTTTTAGTCTTGCCATAAGCTCTTCGTCGGAGAAGTCTGATGCGATCAGCTCGCCTGCATCGGCCATTGCCTGGCGGGTATGAATGATATTTTCTTTCCACTGCTCGAATTCTTTTCGGCAGTCCTGTGAGTTGTCTGCAGAAGCCTGGAGCTGATTAAGACATTCATTTATCACCGCTGTCACGAACTCTTTTTTACCCTTCCCGCATTTTTCGAGATAGAGCCAGAGCTTTTTAATCATTTCCATTTCCGGGTTGTTGATCAACAGTAAAGAGGTCGGGTTGAGCAGATCAGACTTGTTTTCAAGGATCAGAAACCTTAACAGGCTTTCCTTGATCAATGAAAATTCAAAAAAAATACTGTTGGCAAGAATGGCTTTCTTCTCAAATTCGCTGCCATTGAAAAGAAAATGGTCAAAATAGCGCAGGGCTATTGTCTGGTCGAATCTGGCCAGGCCTCTGATTGCCAGGGTGCGTAGATTCGCATCGGGGTTTCTGATAAGTTTAGGCAGAGCTTTTAAAATGGTTTCTGGTGCTTTTTGAATAAGAAGTTGCAGAGCCGCAATTCTTACGCCGATTGCCGGATGGCTGAGAAAGGATTTAAGTTGGTTCAGGTCAAGCTGCTCTGATAAAGGGCAAAAAGTCAGTACCAGTTTTCTTAAAACTGCCGGATGCTTCTCATGTTTCAGAAATTCGAGGCAATTTACTGCAAGCTTTTTGCAGTCTGATCGCGAAAGTTGGCTAAGCTGATTGAGCTTCTGAGTATTATCAAGTCGGCTGAATTTTATTAAAAAATCATTTGAAATTAAGCCGGCTTTAACAGCTGTTTTTTGCGGGGCAAGAGAGTTTTCAAGTTTGTCGATGGCGTAAGAAAACAGCAGCAGACATTCTTCATCCGTTTCATTTTTTTGAAATTGCTTGAGCAGTGCCAGAATTCTATCGTCGCCACCAGTTTTTAGAACGTCTTCAAGGGCAAAAATTCTCACCGATTCTATTGGCGCAGACAATTCCTGATTTAAACGCTCAAGATTTGCCATCGATATTTTCCGGTTAACCTATAATGCCTTTAATGCTTCTTCTTCAGTCGAAAATGCTTCTGCCAGTTCAAGTACTCCAACCATTTCAAAAAATGAAGTTTTCACCTTGTCGAGGCCGCAGATATAGACTTTTCCGCCAAAATCCTCGATTACCTGCTCGGTTGCTTCAAGAATTCTTGCGACTCCTGGACTGTTTACCCCGTGGCACTGAGAAAACTCCAGAATAAGATTTTTTGCCAAACCGGCTTCGAAAATTTCCTGAACCATCTTTAGCAGTGAATCACCAGCATTTTGACTGCAATACCCCGCGACTTTAACGACAAGATTCTTATCAAAACTCTTTTTCTCTAATGTAAACATCGAAATTCCTCGTCGGACTTTGCCCTTCATGGTAACCCGGAAAATGGAAAAAGAAAAGGAACTGTCGGATTTCTTGCCCCCCAAAAGTTCTCACCAATGCACAAAGCCACAAAGGATAAAAAGAATCGTCTATTTTGAAATGCAATAAGTAGAGGGAATAATGATGCGATACCATCATCCTGACTCACAGCAAAAAAAGCTGAGGGCAAGTTTCATATCAAATCTGCCGGGTTGCTGTTGCGAAGTTTTACCAGTTCGAATATTTTTACGGCCTGTTTCTTGCCGCGAATTTCGGTGAACGGCATTTCTTCGACTTCTATTCCGTCTTTGATCAGATCATAAGTACTGCCCGAAAGAATGATGCGCGAATGGCGACCATGTTTCGATGCAGTTTCAAGACGGGCGGCCAGATTGACTTCGTCGCCGATTACGGTCAGGTCTTTTCGTCTGCTGCTGCCCACATCGCCGAGCAATACCATGCCGGTGCTGATGCCGATACCGATATTGATGGTGAAAAGACCGTCTTTTTTTCGTTTTAAATTCAAATGCTTGACGAATTTTTTCATGGCCACCGCCGCATTAACCGCGCTCAATGCGTGGGTTTCACCGTGGCCATGGTGAAAAACCGCCATTACCGCATCACCAATGAATTTATCGACACGCCCGTGGTTTTCACGAATCAGGGGTTCAACCCCACCGAGAAACTCATTTAGCAGTTCGAAGATCTTTTCCGGGCGGTTGGTCTCGGTCAGCCCGGTAAAATTACGGATATCGGAAAACAGAATGGTGGCCTGAATGATTTTACCGGCACCGATATTCGGGTCAGCCTCGTCCTGCACTGCTTCAAGCACCGAATCCGAAACGTAAGCCTGCATTCTTTCACGCTCACGCAAACCCTTGACCATGTTGTTGAAGGTGCGGCTCAGGCGCCCCAGTTCATCATTGCCCAGACTGGGGACAAATACGCTCAGATCGCCCTTTCCGACGAGTTGGGCAGCTTTGTCGATTCTCTGAATCGGGCCAAGCAGGCTGCCGGCCAGAATCATGCTAAGCAGCACGGCGCCGAGTGATGCGAAGGCTGCCAGAATAAAGATGGCAAGCCGCAGGCTGTTTAAGCGCTGGTCTATCTGTTTCGTTGTCGTGAGCATACATGGAATGTAGCTTTGCTGAAACATGGTGCGCAGTGGCATAATAAGATAAAGAAACGGTTCGCCTTCAATGGTTATTTGACCGCTTTCCTGAACTTTAAGGTTAAATGACCGCTTGAAATCTCGGTCGAGTTTTTCGAACAAATCTGATTTCGCAGGCAGATGTTCATTGGCTTTGAATCTTGAATAAAAGAACAGCTCTGAACGAAGATGAAATTCATCGGAATCTGTCATGCCCGATGCCATGATATTGCGGGCAAACTCTTTTCTGACAAACAGTTTTTCAAGAAAATAGTCGGGAATATGCACGATCAATACGTGTGGTTGATTATTAACCAGCACTGAGCCCGACATGAAATACATGTGAAAATCCTGAAAGCAGTAGTAGCGAAGATGACTGGGGCGGGAAAGGTCGAAAGATGCATTTACCGCGCTTAGCAGTCCTTCCATTTCTTCATCGATAACTTCAGAAATCAGCGATTTATTAGCAGTTTTAATGTCAAATTCAACTTCAATCAATTTTTTGATTGAAAGTTTCAAAGCATTTTTTATGGCCGGATGAATATCCTTCCAGTTGTCGACAATAAAGTTGCCTTTAATATCACCGACGATGTAATTCTTGATCAGATCAGCATCAACAGCCTTTTCAAGAGCCGGCGCCAGCATTTCAGTTTTCAGGGAACCAGAACCGAGAAATGATTGAATTTCAGAAAAAAGATTTTTTTCAAGCAATTCAGGTGTATCCCTGTATCTGAGTTCAAGAGCTTCAAGGCCCGATTTCATGCGAAGATATGCTGTTTCATGCAGGCGGTTTTCTTCGTGGGCAAGAAATACCCGACCGATGCTGACCAGGCTCAAAACCGGCAGAAACACTGCGATCAGAAAGAGAATCGCTATTCTTTTCCGCAACGAAAATGAAAATTGTTCACGATTCAGTAAAAACCACGCGGTGAAAATTGCGACGATGAACAGCACGATGATGGCACCGGTCAGAATGGTTATTTTTTCGTCGCGCTCTTGTCTGAGCCTGCGCAAATCGACCAGCGAAAAAATGCGCAGCGCTGAATTGTCTTCATGAATTGCCGCTTTTACCATGTAATTGTTGTATTCAAAAACGCTGCGGTCGCGGTCGATATAAGCCTTGATCAGGCCATGAGAAATGCCGGGAAATCTCAGGGAATCTTCGATATACAGCGGTTTTCGATCTGACAAATTGATGGCAACCATGGGGAAGGGCAATATTTTTTTTTGTCTGGGTCTTCTGATCAACATGCGCTTCAGCCAGAAGTTTTCACCAAGCGCATCTTTGAAGGCCATGGCCAGGCAGCCACCACGAATTTCTTTCGGAACGTTTTCATACTGATACGAAACGACATCGATGTTCCAATGGGCCAGACAATCTTTACCAAACCATTTTAATTCGACGACTTTTTCTCTGGCGGAATACAGATGTTCAACCTTGTGGTCAGGGCCGATGGCGCGTTGCAAAACCCCGAGAGAATAGCTCATGCGGCTTTTGAAATGGTCGGTGGCCGAAAAGACCTCGGCGTTGCCAAGAACGTTGAATCTTTTCATCAGGTTGATAAAAAACACTTCCCATGATTTTTTGCCCTCGAGAATGGTTTTGCTGTCAACTGGAATGATTTGAGCTTTTCGATCCCACAAAATCCATCTGAATCCGCCAGGATAAATTTTGTCAATGCGGTCAAGAACCTTGGCAATGGCTTTGGGAGAGCTTTTAAGAAGTTTGCCGCTGGTGAAAAAACTGTCGAAAAAATCTCTGAGCTGATAATCGTCGCGGGCGAGAATGGGAATTCTGGCAGTCTGCAGGTCGAGTTGCTGCTCGAGCAGATCTTTGCGTGCCTGATACTGCTCGTTAATCATATAATTAATCGCCTGCCAGGTTACCCCCAGAGGCAATACCACAATGGCAAAAAAGAGAAACAGAATTCTTATCGAAAAAAAGTTCTGCCATTTTTGCTGATTCATAGTTAGAATATTGTAGCGCAAAAAACATATTTGGCAACTCTACTGTGAGATGTGAAATGCTCGGAACCAAAAATTTCAAAGAACCGGAAATCGCAAGAATAGTTTCATTGCTGGCCCTCATCGCCTGGAAAATCGAATTGAAAGAATTCTATCGTCAGGACCGGGCAATGAAAATGGCGATCAATACAACACTCTCAGCGGCAAGAAATTTTGCCGGTGAACCGTTTGAAAAAAATCTCTGTGATGAACTGCAGAAATTTTTGGAAATTTTACCTTTGAATGAAGGTCTGATCAATGAATTTAACCGCACCCATTCATTGCGTGAACCGCTGCGCGAAGTGGTCAAACTATTCTTGACCCAGGCTGAAAATCGCGAAGTGAGAAGCTTCACCAACTTTCTTTACCGCTTCGCCTCTCGCCTGACCGAGGTTTCCGGAAAATCTTTCGCCGGAATGGGCCGCCGCCTCGATGCTGCCGAAGCCGAAATTCTGCTCGAAATCCGAGACGAACTGCCAGGATAAGTGCGTGCGCGCGACCCGCTCAGCCTGAACAAGCTTCTTTAAGGTCATTGAGCCTGCAAAGCAGGTCGAAATGACCGGTATAACAACTATATCTGTGCCAATCCGGTTGCTTCGACCTCTTGCAGAGGCTCAGCAACCGTAAGGAAGTAAACAAGCCCCGGAGGTGGCATAAACCGCAACCGGGGCTTGTTTGAAAAAGCCTTATCTTTTTTGTTTATCGGGTTTGTTCATCGTTTCGACCGGGGTGATTTCCCTCTGAATTTTTTCATCTGGTTTCATGCGGCCGAGATAGGCGGGCAGTTCGACGCCGGCCATTCCGGCAATATCCTGCAGCGGGGGCAGGGTTTTAACGAAGTTTGAAACGAAGTTGGCGGTCGATGAATTGCCGCCTTCGCCGCCGTTTCCTGAATCCCAGACGGTGATTTTGTCGATTTTCAGGTTCTTGATTGCTTCAACCTGTTTTTCAACGATGCTTTCAATTTTTTCGACCATCAGCAGGGTTGCCAGCGCTTTGGGGTCGCCATTGACGCTTTTGAGCAGTTCCTGGTAACCCTGGGCTTTGGCTTCGAGAACCTTTTTTACACCTTCTGCTTCGGCCTGATATTTCATCAGCAGGGCGTTGGCATGACCCTTGGCTTCAATGCTGATTTTGCCTGCTTCGGCTTCGGCATCGAGCTCAACTTTGCGTTTTTCAATTTCATGTTTGACGATTTCTTCAGCGGTCAGGCGCTCAAGTTCTGCCTTGTACTGGGCTTTCTGAATTTCAGTCTGGGCTTCGCGCAACGCAATTTCAGCCGATTTCTGGGCTTCGGCCTGTTTTACTGCGAGAGTCGCGTTAGCTGACACGATCGAGGCTTTCGATTTGTTTTCACCCTCGATGGCTTCGGCTTCTTTCTGCTGCACGTAAACGCGGCGGTTAGCTTCTGCTTCTTTTTCGCCCATTTCGGCCTGCGACAGGTTTTTCGCGACGGCTATGGTTTTTTCGCGGTTAGCTTCCGCTTCCCCGATTACTGCCTGGGCTTCCTGCTTCTGCACGAAAATACGGCGGTCTGCTTCGGCCTGCTTTTCACCCTTGGCTGCTTCGGCCATGTTTTTCGCAACTTCGATGGTCTTTTCGCGGTTGGCGTTGGCTTCCCCGATTGCCCCAAACTTCTGCTGTTCAGCAACATCGACTTTGGCCTTGTTGATTGCTTCAGAAGCTGCTTTCTTACCGATACTTTCAATGTAATTCGAACTGTCGGTGATGTCGGTGATGTTAACGTTGATCAGGTATAGACCGATTTTGTTAAGCTCGGGCTCCACGTTTTTGCGCACCGATTCGAGAAAGCTTTCGCGATCCTGGTTGATCTGCTCGATGGTCAGTGAAGCTACTGTCAGACGCAGCTGACCGAAAATGATTTCCTTGGCCATGTCTTCCATGGCTGAAGTTGAAAGGCCAAGCAGTCTTTCAGCGGCATTATTCATGATTCTCGGGTCGGTGCTGATTCCTACGGTGAAAGTTGAAGGAACGTTGATACGGATATTCTGCAGCGAAAGCGCATTCTGCAACGGTATGCTGATCGTCATCGGGGTCAGGCTCAAATAAGCGTAATCCTGAATCAGCGGCAGAACCAGCGAGCCACCGCCGTGCAGACACCTGGCCGAACGGTTGTCGGCAACCCGGCCGTAAATGACCAGAATCTTGTCAGACGGGCAGCGCTTATAACGACTGGCCAGATAAGTGATGGTGACGAAAAGAACCGCAACTGCGGCGACTATGGCTATGGGCCACATAATTTTCCTCCTCTTTCTCTTTCATCCTTTTCAACGACAAGAACCCCGTTGTCCTGAACCCAGACCACGGTTATCTGTTCTCCGGTTTTAATTTCTTCCTTACTGGAAGAGACGGCATCGTATATTTTCAAGCGCCCGTCAACTTCTACCTGCACCTGCCCGGTACCTTCGGCAGGAATGCGAAGATAAACGCAGCCGCCAGAACCCAGCGCATGATTGACCCGCACCGTGCCGTCAGACTGCAGACCAATGAAAAAACGAAAAATGAATGCAAGAATATAAACCATGATCACTCCGGCGAAACAGCCACCGGCTATGGCCGCCCAGCCGGGCAGACCGCTGTCACGTATCATTGCCAGGCCGACCCAGCCGAAAGTCATGAAAAATGCTGTCAGGCCCTGCAATGAGATAAACTTGAAACTGGTATCGGAATTATCGAGATGATGTTGAGCGCCGGTTTCGACCATGTCATGCTCATCGCCGAGGTCGCCGTCGTGGGAAACATCACCATCGAAATCGTCGGGAGCATCGTCGATCAGATCCGGGCTGCCGTCATGGCCGCCGTCGCCTATCTCACCATCGCCATGGTCACTGCCCAGACCGATGAACATGAGAATCATGCGAATTCCGAATATTACTGATCCAGACAGGGCGCAGGTCAGGAAAAACTGTTCGAGAAAAGTCATGCCGGTAATCAGCTCAAGCAAAACTTCTGCCTCCTGTTTTCCTCTGGTTGTTTCGATTTTACAACAGTACCATGATATTGTATAACAGAAATCAATAATTTACAGAAAGACTTTCATGAACCCTGCCAAAATCTGCTGGACCCGCCGCGATATGGCGTTAACCGTGTTTTTTTGCCTGGCTCTCGTATCTTTGCTGCACCAGGTTTGCGGCGGGCTTGATAAGCTGGTTGCTTCTACCGATCGTCCTGCAAAGGTTTTTGAAGACTTTCAAGCCTATTATTACCCGGCCTCGCAGTTTATTTTCAAGAATGCCAAGCCCCTGGGCGGTTATTTTTACACACCGGCTTTTGCCATTTTTCTTCATGATCTGATGTGGTCCGGGCTTGACCCGCTGTTGTTATGGCAGGTTCTACAGGTTGCCTGGGTAATCATGCTGCTGCTGCCGGGTTACTATCTTGCAGTGCTGGCAGGTCGTAAAAGCTATCTATACTGGTATCTGAGTGCGGTTCTTCTTAGTTTTCCCGTTTATCACAATTGCAAATGGGGCCAGGTAAGCGTTCTTATCGCTGTTTTAACCATTTTTTCGCTGGTTGCGGCCGAAAAGGGGCACAAATTTCTGGCCGGGTCAGTTTTGGCTCTGGCTGCTCTGATCAAATACTATCCCGCTTTTCTGCTGGCCGGATTTCTGTTGAAAAAAGATTATCGTCCGGTTGTGGGTTTCGCGGCAACCAGCCTGGTTCTCGGCTTGATTCTACCAGGAATGCTGCTTGGTTTTGCCCCGACCATTGACTTTTACCGGCTGTCACTGGCTGAAATGGATTACGCGATCGACTGGGTGGCGGCGGATGCCAATTCTCAATATTTTGCCCATGTTGTTCTGCGCCTGGCCGGCCTCGGTCACGATATGAAAGGGCTGGTCAGCCTGGTCGGCCTGATTTTGACGGCGGTGGTGCTGTTGCGAATGTTTTTGCGTAAAAATCTTTCAGCAACTTTATTCTGGCAGGATATGGCCAAATTGCTGCTGCTGATGCCTATGCTGATAAATACTTCCTGGCCGCATTATTTTGTCTGGTTACCGTTTTGCGGCATGCTTGCCATTTCTCTTGCCCCGCACAACCAGTTGCGCCTGCTTTCGGTTGCAGCGTTGCTGTTGCAGTCAGTTGCCTGTTTTCTCGTTTTCCCCGGCTGGCAGGAATACGCTTTTTCAGGAATTCTGCTGTTTGCCAACCTGCTGATTTTGGCGCACCTGCTGCTGTTGCCCGAAGAAGTGTCGGCTGAAATTCCGGTAAAACCAAACACCCCCAGGCTCTGACCTTTCGATCAGAAACCCGAGGGTGTTTAGTTATTCGAATTAAATTCGATTAATCTTGTTTATTCAACCTTGAAATTTCGGTTGATTATCTTTTGCAGCAGCCAGAGCCGTTTACTTTTCTGAAGTGGCCTTTGGTATGATTGCCATTCTTGTCATAGTGACCTTTTACGAAGGTTTTGCATTTTTTGCCGGTTACGGCCTTTTTGATTGCTACGCCTGAATCCATTACTTTGTTCTGAATGCAGTCACCGGTCTTTACAACAGCTTTTTTGCCGGCCTGATAGCCTTTTTTCACGGCTTTAACAGTTTTCTTAACAACTTTTTTGGTGGCTTTCTTCACGTTATTCCAGAAACCATTGTGATGATGGCCACCGCACTGACCAGCATGCTGACCGGCCTGGGTTGACTGGTCTGACTGACCGGGATTGCCTGCAAAAGCCGGAGCTACGATGAGAGAGAGAGCAAGAACTGAACTTACGATAGTCTTACGCATAATAAACACCCTCCTGATAATCTTATTAACTTACTTGTTATTATTGTTTCGAACTTGATGTGCAAAGTCAAAGCAACCTTCGTGCCAACTGAACAAAAAATGCTGAAAGCCACATCAATATTGAGCTTTTGTTGTGGCGTACCTTGCTGCTGAAAAATTGGCGCTGAAGAAATTTCAGCAGTACCCTGCTGAAATTTCGGCAGTTTTCCCCAAAAAAACTATTTCCAGGTTGCATCGGTCCAGGTTTCTTTGCGCATAAATACCGCCAGAGCTATGATTTCAAGACGGCCGATCCACATGAGAAAAGTGTATATCAGCTTGCTTATAGTTGTAAGACCAGCAAAGCTGCCCATCGGGCCGATAGCCCCAAAGCCCGGGCCAATGTTTCCAAGCGTTGCAATGACTCCGGTATAGCCGACAATGATATTGTTCTCAAGCAGGGCAGTAATGGTGCCACCTATTGCAAAAAAACAGAAATACAGCATGACAAAAGAAATGGCTGGTTGAACGTCTGATTCTTTGAAAGTTTTATCCTGAAGTCTGATGCGCAGTATCATTTCCGGGTAGATAGTTCTTAGTATTACACGCCGTAGAAATTTGATCAGCAGAACCAGTCTGATTACCTTTATACCGCCCCCGGCAGAACCCGAACAACCGCCGATGAACATGAGAACGAGCAGAACCGTCTTGGCCGATTCGCTCCAGAGTTCGAAATCAACCGAGGCAAAACCGGTTGTGGTTAGAATACTTAAATTTTGAAACAGTGCTGTTCGGAAATTTAAGGCGATACCCGCCTGATTAGGCATTAAAAGACCGGTGAGAATGAGTGATGAGACTAGAATGATCAGCAGATACGCACGCAACTCAGAATTACCAAAGAAGCTGCGCCATTCACCTCTGAGCGCTTTGACCTGCAAAGTGAAGTTTGAGCCTGCCAGAAGCATGAATACAATGATTATCCACTCGATAGCCGGAGACTTATAGCCCATTATGCTTGCCGGATGTGGCGAAAACCCGCCTGCAGCCATGGTAGCGAAAGTGTTTGAGAACGAATCGATCAACGGCATGCCAAACCAGTACATGATCATGGCCTGGGCCATGCTCAGAATGAAATAATAGCCCCACAGGCTGCGAGCCGTGTGAACAATGCGTGGAGTGAGCTTTTCTGTGGATGCCGACGAAGTTTCGGCAAAAAAAAGCTGGCGGCCACCGATGGCAAGATGGGGAAGAATGGCCACGAAAAGTACCAGAATTCCCATACCGCCAAGCCATTGGGTAAAGCCACGATAAAAAAACATCGAGCTGTTGAAAACGCCAAAATCAGAAAGGATCGTGGCACCAGTGGTCGTAAAGCCGCTCATTGACTCGAAAAGAGCGTCAACAAAGCCGATGCCTTTGATCGTATATGGTATAGATCCGAAAATCGCAACCGCCAGCCAGCCAAAAGCTACGCCGCCCATGCCCTCGAGCCTGGTCAGATCGTTCAGGTCGCGGTTTGGGTTCATGCGCATCGAAAAAAGGCCGAAAATAAGGCCGGCAACCGAGCACAACAGAAAGGCCCAGGCTGAGTCGTATTGCCCGACCAGCAGCGCCACCAGCAAGGGAATGACTATCACCAGCGCAAAGCCGTTGACAATCAATCCGGTAACCGCAAGAATCTGGCTCAGGCGCAGCATGGCTCAGCGAGCCTCTTCCATCTGTTCACGGCGCTCGATCGCAATGCGGTCAAGATAATCGTCGAACGATTCACTCTGCTCGTTTGAGCAGAATACGCGCAAACGGTCTTTGGGCTTGAGCTTGTCCTGCCCATGAGGAACGATTGTGTGCCCGCCCCGCCTGATTGCCGCAATGATGACCCCTTCTGGCAGCCTCAGCTGCATCAGCTGGGTAGGCGGAAAATCATTGGGAACCACGTATTCTCTGATTTCTGCTTTGCCTTTTTCGAAGAAGGCAAAAATGTCGATTCCGTCTTCCGATATGGATCGATGAACTGTCTGAATAGCGTTCAATTGTGAACTCAGCGCAATGTCGATGCCCAGGCTTTCGAAAAAATCAATGTTGTCTATTGAGTGGGCGCGGGTGATCACCCGTTTAACCCCCATCTGCCTTGCGCGCAGGGCAATCATGAGGTTTTTCTCGTCAGAGCCGGTAACTGCCACAAAGCAGTCGGCATTGTGTGGCTGTTGAGCTTTCAGAAAATTTACATCGGTGCCGTCTGCATTCAGCAGCAGCACTGATTCGGGCAGATTCTCCGCGAGAAACATGCAGCGTTCCCGTGAATTTTCAATAAGCCTGATTTTGCAGCCTGAAATATGACTCAGGGCCGCAGCCAGAATAAAGCCGACGTTTCCGCCGCCAACGATGATGACATTGTCCTGTTTTTTGCCGCTCTGATTGAAATGGCCTTCGAGCTTTTTCAGGGACTCTTTATGGCCCATGAAAATGACCTTGTCGTTGGCCCTGAATTCAGTTGCGCCACCAGGAATTATTACCCCGTTGTCACGAAAAATGGCCACCGCCAGTGCTCCTTTGGGCAGGGCAAATTCACGCAGGGTTCTGCCGATGTGGCAGTCGCCATCTTTTAGCCGGTATTCCAGAAGTTTCAGGTTTTCCTGGGCGAACATGCGTACATCAATGGCCTCAGGAACCGAAATAATTTCACTGATGTACTCGCCAAGCAGCATCTCCGGCCAGATCAGGCTGTCGATAACCAGCTGTTCACCCAGGTCACCGGCAAAGGTTTCGAAATAATGAATTTTGTTGACGAAGCAGAAGGTGCGGGCTTTGCTCAGCTGCTTGACCGCGAGACAGGAGATGACGTTGACCTCGTCGGAATGGGCACAGGCAATGAAGGCATGCGCATCTTCGACTTGCGCCGTCTGCAGAATCGACAGACTGGTTGGGTTGCCGCGCACCACCTGCAGGTCGAGCTTTTCAAGCTCTGAAATACTGCCCTGGTTAGTCTCGATAACTATTACATCATTATCGCTTGAATATTGCCGGGCCAGCAGAAAGCCGATTTCGCGCCCGCCTGAGATAACGATTTTCATTTTGCCAACCGTTGTGTTTGAAGATTGGCGAATTATAGCACAAAGTTACCCTTTTTTCTCTTTAAATTCATGGATCAGACTGGCAAGGCTGGCTTTGAACTCGTCGAACGACTGAGTGAAGTGGCCTACCTTCTCGAGCAGGCTGGAAAAATCCGCATCGGCTCCTGCCCTTTCGGCATTCTCTGCTGCCTGCATTGCCTCTCTACCGCCAGGGTTGCCAACTGAGCCCTTGATCGTATGAAACGCGGCCATAAAAGCTTCCCGATTTTTTTGCTCGATTGCTGCGAAAGCAATGCTGAGCTGTTTTTCAACGGTGCTTTGGCAGACCTGCATTATTTTTTCCAGTCTCTCGACCTTTTTGCTGAAGATTATTTTTAAATGCTCGACATCGAGAACCGTTGATTCGGCAGGTTTGTCAGCCGTTCGCCTAAAAGGCATGCGACAACTGATTTTTTCAGGGATTTTTGCCAGGTAATCGGGGTTGATTGGCTTGGCAAGGTAGTGGTTCATGCCTGCAGCCAGACATTTTTCCCGGTCACCGGGCATGGTATAACTCCATCGAGGCATTGATTGCGGTTTGCATAAATGCAGGCGAAGCATCTAAAATTGTCACCGTCTGGCGCGTTGTGGCACCGAAACATCGCAAACAATACCCGCAATTCTCTTGTTGCCCCTGTCAGAGAGGCGGCAGGCAACTTTGATAATTTCGCCGTAAATGTGTGTCTGATCGGCAAGCATGAACCTTTTTCAAAGCGGCCATTGAGTTTTGTTCAGCTTCAGTGAAGCAGGGTCGAAATGACCTTTGCAGAGGCGATAAGTTCGATGCCGGGAAAATCTTTGCAAAATTCTGGAACCTTAAATTTTCCGGGCGGGTCAATTTAATTAGTTGATAAGGAGGTGGGAAACAATGAAATCTTTTAAAATTTTTGGTTTGCTGGCAATTGTGCTGATACTGGCGAGCTTTGCCGTTTCGCTGAGAGCTGAAATAAAAGACGTTCTTGGCGATCAGAAAAAACAGGCAGAAAGCAAAAAAGATGATCTGCCTCGGCCATTTGGTGCAATAAAAATGCCCTCTGACCCATTTTTCGATAATTTCGAAAAAGAAATGGAACAAATGTTCGATTCGTTCAAGGGACTGCATGGTTTCAAAGGCATGCAGATTCCCGACCTTACCCGCAATATGCATGGATTCAGCCAGGGGCGCGCTGATGTGCGGGTCGAAGGCGACAACATTCTTGTGGAAGTAGACCTGCCGGGCCACAGCAAAGAGGGCATAGATCTGCGCCTGCGCGGCAATGAACTGGTGATCAGCTCAGAACGCAAATCTGAGCAAAGCGAAGAAGAAAAAGACCGGTTTTTCCGGCGCGAGATTTCATACGGCAATTTTTCCCGGGTAATTGCGCTGCCCCGCAAGGTTATTGAAGCAGGCTCAAGCGCCGTTTATCAGGATGGTGTTCTCAAAGTGACGCTGCCCATAGACAAATCGAGCCCTGCCGACGAAAATGGCTACCGCATTCCAATAAAATAAGCTATCAGCCAAAATTCTGTTTGAATCAGACCGCCCTCTTTTAATCAGGCGTGCGGTCTGATTTTTATTGCTTTTTAAATGAATCATATTTGATTGTTTACCCAAAAAGCTCGCTCAAAGGCGCGAGGACACCAAGGACACAAAGAATCTTGAGAATAGGATAATTGAATAAGATGTCCCTCGAATTAACCACTATCGGTTTATGGGTTTTCAACGTCTCATCAATAAGGCTGTAAAGCTTTGAACGCGCTTCGGTAGCATTTAAAACAGTCATTTTTCAGCCTCCACTCTTATTAAGCGTACGCGATGTCAACTAAAAGCCACAGCGATTTTGCTTCAATCTTTTTTTCGGCTCATTCGTGCAGATTGGCAAAAGTCGTGATGCTTTTCAGGTTTCTGGCAAGTGTGCTTTCGTCAGGCAACAAGGCGAGAATCTCGTCTTTTACTTTCGGGTCAAGGTCTGCGAAATTGCGGGTCAGCTTCATGGAGATCAGTTCAAGACGTTCCTGCAGGCGCAGAAATTCATCTTCATGAGTAAGGGAATGCAGTTTTTCGGTGCCGACCCGATATGATGTTGCGAGATGCCTGAAATATTCGGCCTCTGGCTGGTGGTGTTCTCTATTGTGTGTGATGATGATATCGACATAATTTTGCCCCCGTGGTTTTAGTGCGGTTCGGTCAACCATGATTTCGAAACCCCATTTGTCTTCGCAGTCAAAAATGAAAATGCGTGGGGGGTAGGCGTAATCGTGAGTCCGGTTTATATGAACATGAAAATCTTTGCTGGAAATGTATTCAAAATCTTTTTTGAAAAATTCTCCGGCGATGCAGAATTCGTCATACCAGCAGTTATTGCATGGTTCCCATTCAGGGCAGGCGATGCCGCCCTTTATCTGTTTAAGATTATGATCACGGAGAAAAGTGTTGATTTCAGGTTCATGAACGTAGGCAGGGCCTTCATAATAATAAACCCCTTTTATCAGGTCAAAATCGCGGGTGCCCATACGGTAGCCGGAGGCATTTATTTCTATATTAGCGCGATTTTGCTCGATGGTGACGGTTGCGGTCGCATTATGAACTTCTTTTTTAGTGCTGACATTGATTACTTGCAGCCTGAATCGGTATTTGCCGCTGATCAATTGTAGAAAACGTTGTTCAGAATTTTCTTCGGCGGCTGAAGCAAAAAGGCAGACAAAAATAAAAGCGGTCAGAAGACTGATGAATTTGATTCTGGGCATTTTTTCCTCCGGATTTGTTTTTTGCAGGTCTCACTGTTAAATCACCTGAAAAACAAAAATGGGAAAAAATAATGAATAAAATTTTTACTGTCGTGTTTTTGTGGGCTTTTTCTTTACTGGTCGGGAAGTGGGTGCATATGTTGCGGGCTTCTCAGAAACTTGGTTTCTGGCAATGATTTCTTCTGCTTTTTCGATAGTCAGATCAAGAACCTCAGCAATCGTTTCTGTTGGAAAGCCTTTTTGGTGCATATTAATCGCGGCTTCCACCTGTTTTTTTTCAATGCCTTCTTTGATACCTTCTTTGATACCTTCTTTGATACCCTCTTTGATACCCTCTTTTTTGCCTTCTTCCAAGCCTTCTTTCAGACCTTCCTCTTTCCATTGGATATGCCAGTTTTTAATGGTTTCAGCGAGCATTGTATTTACCTCCTGCAGATCGTTGAACTCAGGAACCGGAGAATTCGGATACCTGTTTGGAAGAATCAGGCGCCCGAGCCAGACGGTAAATGCCCGCCTTATACTTTGCTGTCCGGGTTCTTTGAGCCAGTCGATCAGTAATTTCAGAATTTCCCTTATTTTTTCCGGTGTCTGTTGCCGTTCTAGTCTGAAAAGCGAAGCAACCAGGCTGTTTATGCTGCTCAATTCCTCATCAGCGTATTTCATTTCATCGATCAGGAGATAACGAAGACGGGGAAGATAATGTTCGAGACCTCTGGGTGAAGGCCCGATCAGATCATTGATGTCAAGGGGAGCTTTAAGCCATCGCCGTTCACCGTTATACAGTACAATCGGCAGAACCGGTGGAAGAAAAGCGCCCTCTTTGATTTTTCTGGTTCTGATCAGATCCTGGTAAAGCAGCCCGAGATAAGTCATGATGCGAACGCTCATGAAGTAGTCTTCTTCAGACTGAAACTCTAAAAGAATGTATACGTAAAGTTGCCTGGTTCCCCATCGAACCGACCAGATCACGTCATCGAAGCGCTCTTTGAGATCGTCAGAGACAAACGAGCTGTTATATTTTTCAAGAGTAGAAAAATCCAGAAGCCCGACCCAATCTTCCCTGACGAAGTCCCGCAGCAGCTCTTCGACCATCTGCGCATGCGAAAAAATCAGTTTGTAGCCCTTATCAGTTTCGCCCATATTTTGATTATAATCAATTTAACCCGGCAAATCAATCATAAATACTGCATTGGGGGCTCTTTAACCCGCTTAATTTCGGGTTGTTCAGGAAAAACGCGGCGGCAGTCGATGCTTAGACCCTCAAACAACGCTATCCCGATCTGTGCCGTCTCGTCATAAACATCATCGCGGCCAAACAGGCCGTCTTTTTCAAGTCGGTAGACTCTGATGAGGCGGTCTGTCGGGCTGACCAGCCAGAACTCTCTGACGCCGGCCTTCTCATAAAGTGCTTTCTTGGAGATATTGTCTCTTGCGGCAGTTGAAGGTGAGATTATCTCAATAATCAGATCTGGTGCGCCAACAATGCGTTGTTCTTCAATTGTCTTCTCATCACAGACAACCATGATATCAGGCTGCACCACCGTGAATATCTCATCATTCTTTTTTGATTTTTTATCCAGAACCAAATCGAGTGGCGCACAAAAAACCTTACAGGGCTTTTCATCAAAAAAGACAGCAAATTGCTTAATGAGTTGAGTTAAAATGCTCTGGTGCACAACGCTTGGTGAAGTCATAGCATAGATATCACCATCAATAAGTTCACAGCGCTGGTCATCGCCCCAGCTCAGATAATCGGCATAAGAATAACGCTCCCGCTTCTTTTTCACCGCTCCAGCCATCGCCGCACCTCCGTCAGGTTATTCCGATATAGTATAGCATTACAAAGGTTGTTTCTTACAGAATTATGCAATAACCGGCATAAGACCAGACCTTTTCTTTTTCTTCGCCGCAGCAACCATGACTCAATTTTCATCTTTCATCGCCAAAAGTATAACAAAAAGCTTTTAAACTCAATTGATGTCTTCGTGTGTTTGCTTAATACCAGGAGCAAGCGGAATGATTAATTAAGTAAGATGTCCCCAGAATTCACCCCAGAATTCACCAGAATTCAGAATTACAGAATTATTAAAAATGGTCGATGTTGAAGAAGTTGGCGTCGTCTTGAAACTGCATCTGGCGCCAGGCTTTGAGCTTCAGGACTTTTCTGGTGAAGTCTATTTGAACCAGAGCGATGACCTGAGCCTTGTACTCGTTGATAACGCTGGAGTTATCATCAGAATACTCGATGAATCTGCCTTGAGACTTGATTATATATTCTGAGGGAACCAGAAGCGAGGCGGTATGCGAAGCATAAGACGTAACCCTGAAAACATAGGGTTTGTTGATGTCGTTATGAATTTTCATCAATTCGAAATTGCCATCATAAAAAAACCAGTCAGACTGAAGTTTGTTTGGATAAGAAAGTGGCGAACTCGCTGTACAATCCCAGTCTGGTGTGAGTAAAGAGTCGATGAAATAAATTCTTTGTTTGATTGCATTGGTATCATTGATGAACATGTCACTTTTGGTCTGGGCGACCGACATTGCATACTGAACTCCTGAAAAGGCGGCATCGAGCGCACGGTCTGAGTGATCGATCATTCCTCTGACCAGGTTTTCGGTCTGCACCATTTTCATATAGGCGGTGGTGACGGTCATCAGAAAACCCATGATCATCACAATCATGATGGTTCCGGCGTTGCCTTTGCGTGCTTTCATGCAATGCTCCCTAGCCTGCCATCGGGGCAGTAAAAACCATGGTGTCACTTGAAATGGTTTCGCGTTCACCGTAATCATCCGGGTCAGTGCCGATTTCGAGGAATACCCGAATCGTCCAGGTTGAAATGCGGGTTACGGAAAAACTTGCGACATTGCGGGCAATGCGAATGTTGTAATTTGTCTCATAAGCTGGCGAAGCGACATCTCTTATGAGCGAAGAATCAGAATTAATCATAATTCTAAAGTCACAGAGATCACCATTGTGAATAGCCATGGAATATTTTAAACCCGGCGCGGTTATCTGTGAGGTAGTCGAGGCCATCGGGTCTTCAATACGGTAGGCTTTCATCAGATCAGCCTTGATCAGCTCGAAGGCGGCACGCTTATAGTTCTGGGCATCGATCTTGCTGTAGCCCTTGCGCCAGAGCTCTGAACCGGAGTGAATGAAACCGATGACCGAAGCCAGCATCATTGTCATAACAAGGGTGGAAATCATGATTTCGGTTAAAGAAAAACCATCGCGCCTGAATTCAATTGAATGATTGTTTAAAATTACCATATTACACCATCGTTGTCAGGGTTAAAGTCATCATCTACCTGAAAGGCTTCGGAGCTCATCACACCGAATGCGTTGATGATGACCCTGATTGCCGAATTGCCATAGACGAATGTCACATGAGTTTCCGGTAATGGTGCCTGATCGGAAACGTTGAATGTGTTTGAGCCGTCGGAATCATAGCCCAGGTAACCGTTGGGCTGAAAAAAAACGATGTTCGGCATCGAAGCGCTGCGATAAATCGAGACACCTGCATCGACTTCATGCTCTTCGCCGTCGATGATGCTCAACCAGTCAGGACTGTCATATTCGGTCATTGCATCGCCATCGATGGTAACTCCGGCGGTTGAAGAAGCGGTTGCCCCCGCGTAATCTTCTTCAAAATCAGGGGCAAAAGCCTGGATTTTGTAATAGCCACCCTCGGGGTGAAGAATAAGTCGGTGCATTGCCTGGGTGCTCATCGCGCTATATCTGGCGGTTCGCAGGTTAGATACGAAGATTTCCGCTTCCGCTTTTACCCGGCTGGATGAATAGAAATTATCAATGGCCGGCAGGCCGATGCTGGTAACAATAGAAATGATGGCCAGCCCGGCCATGACTTCCATCATGGTGAATGCGCGCCTGTTCTTGATTATTTTATTAAATACCTTCATAATTTAGGCAAATGATTGATTAAAATCACGGCGAGAACTTGATTATTTCTTTGCCGACGCTGTTTTTTTCTGCTGTTGAAGCCGCGTCTGTGCTTACGTCTGTGCTTATTCCTGCGCCGCCGATCAGGTAAATGAATGAGCCGTATGGTACCGCGCTCATGCAGACAGTATGATAAAAGGTTCCGTTGGAACCGGAAGTTTTGGGTAAATCGCCCAGTTTTCTAACCTGGTTGGTCGTCGGGTTCCATGCGGCGCCATCGATGCGTCTTTTTCCTGCCTCATCGAGGCCACCGAAAATGAATATTTCATCGCCGAAAGAACAGGCGGCAGCGGCATTGCGCTTGGTAAAATCAAACGCGGTATCAAAGCCGCCGGTGTTTGATGTCATGGTTGCCCAGCTGTTGGTAGAGAAATCGAAAATGTTGATGTTATCAAGCGCGCCGGTGGCATCGCCGGTACCATTGCCGCCGACTCGATAAACCTTGCCTTTATGCCAGACCAGACAATGGTTGGCCGTTGCCTGTGGCAGAAGCGGCAACGACCGGCTGATGCCGTAGCTCATGTCGGTGCTTGAGTTATAATAATCGATGGCGTGGGGCCAGTAAATAGTCGCGGTGCTGGTTGCCTGGCTGGCGGCATAAACCCCCCCCGCAACCATGATGCCGAACGGGGTGGTGCAGGCTGCCCCCTGCTGCAGCGCCAGCGGGCTGCGCACATCATTTAGCATTTTCGTCATGATTGGCTCAGAAGGAGGAGGAGTCGGACGGGTGCTATAAAACTGGATTTCCCAGGGTTCAAGTGTATCATCTGGTCCATGTGCAGTTGTCACATAGACTCGGTAATACCTGTAGCCGGCAAAATTATTGAAATAATAAGTGTAAAAACCTTCGTTTGCAAAGCACGTTATCTTTGAAGAGCCATTAAATAAATTTAAATCCGTAAAATTAACGTCATCATTCGATCCCTGAAAAACGAAATCTTTTATTCCATCATCTGGGCCGTTGTAAATTCTTAAAATGTCGACGATATCAGCCGCACCAAGATCCAACTTTATCCAGTGGGGGAAAGAGGAACTCCCAGTATCCCATTCGCCCCCATTGGTTAAATTATCATCAAAAGCCCGCCATGCAGGATCATCTTTATCACTGTCTGCAGAAACTGTTACAGTTCCATTCGTATAGTCAGATAAAATTGGCGACACTCTTCTTACGTTATCGAGGAAAAACCGAACTTCTCTCAACCCATAATAGCTTGCCTCACCATGCCTTGAAGTAATTTCAAATTTATATTTTTGATAAGCCGTTGAGTTGGTAAAGCTGTGATTGTAATTTGTGCTGCTTTCGGGAACAGTGCCGCTTTCAATATTATGCCAATTTATTCCATCGAAACCATACAAATTATAATCATTGACACCCCCGTTAGGGTCACTCATACTGTTGTTAACCCAAATTCTATTGACAACAAAAGCCAAACTGGGGTCTCCAGCATCATAGGTAAACCAACAGTTGTTGGTGGTGGCTGCCCAGCCCAAACTGGTAA
>DYKG01000005.1:0-53830 GCA_020722725.1 Candidatus Methylomirabilis sp. | reverse complement strand
AACTGGACTTGGTGCCGTGTAATCAGTCATCGTTGCATTGACTTGAAGGCTGACGAGAGCTCCCGAACTTGTCGGGTCGAAAGACGATATAACTTTGCCGGTGGCGAGGTTGTAGCATTGCACCCAGCTGGTTGGGGCGGTGCCGTCGCTGCCGCCGAATACGTAGATTTTGTTGTCGTAGGCGGCGGTTGAATGGAGGCAAACAGGTTTTTTCAGAACATTGGTGGTAACTGAAGCGATGTTTAATCCGCCGGTCAGGTGGGGCTGGAAAAGCAACACGTTTGTGGTGGGGGCGACCGATGAAAAAGATGGTGATCCGCCCATGATATAGATGCCGCCACTGGCGATGGCGGCGTTGCCGCAGCCGAAAATGGCGTCTGTCATGGTGGCGATTGAAACATAAGTGCCGTTTGGCGCGCTGCTGTCGTGATAATTCATCGGCAGGGTCGCAAGGGCGGTAGGACGGCTGGTCAGTGAAACAGTTTTGATTCTTCGACCGAAGCCGGTCATGCTGTTCCAGTCGTAGGTGCCCCCGTCGAAACTGAAGTTGTCAGCGGTCGAATCGGGGTTGCTTATATCGACCATGTAAACTTCATAAGAACTGCTTTCCTTGGCGAATATGAGAGTTTGCCCATCTACCGAAGTAGTCAGTTGTCTGTTGAGGAAATCAATGGAACCGACATCTATATTAGTGGGGGGAAATCCTGGTTTTATGGCAACAATTTCATCGTCCACAGCATCAAAGTAGAAAAGAACAGGATTCGCCGCATTACGCGAAAATGCCATACCTGAAACATCATTGTTACAGCCGGTGACCTCATAAGAACACAAATGCACCGGGGTGAACTGAAAAGGCCTGGTGCTGGTCGAAGCTATTTTGTCATAGCTGGCAACTTCGTTGTAGTTGTCGTCAAAAGAGCCCGTACCTGTGTTTACCCCGGTTGGCGCGGCAGGGGTTAAGCTATTATTAATTGCGGTAAAAAGGCCGACCAGCCGCTCATTGCCGTTGGTTTTGTGGTTAATCTGAAGATTGTTTAATGAAAAGGCGGTCGGAGCGCCAGCAAATTCGTGTGATGAATCTGCTGCGCAATCTGTACTTTCGAATTTGAGCTGGTTGTTGAGAAAAACTCTGGTTGGATCCCAGTGAGCAACAGCAAATTCGGCGATGTCTACCGGCGGAATAAAATAGCCGAAGAAGGTTTTTGTCGCCTTGTTTCGATCGTCATTGCCTGCGATTCCATTGTTTGTTTCACCGTTGGGGAGGTAGAGGTAGTTTCCCGGGAAATCCCTGTGGCTTCGCCAGGTATCGAAAGAAGTGGTGCAGCTCGCCAGATTGATTCCGTTATCCAGAGTTGGTGAAGAAACTTTAAAACTGCAATTATCGGCAATCTGGCCGACAAAATTGCAGTCTGCATTATTATCGCAGACTCGGTAATCGGCAACCAGTCCAAATAGCTGAGTCCAGTGGCCGAAGTCGTTGGCACGCAGATCGTAAAGATGAATGCGATTGGGGTTGTGGTCGGTGGCGATGGCGAGAAAACCGCCGTCAGGGCTGATTGCCATGGCATATGCCTTTTGTGGCGGGAACTGGTCGGTGACAGTTCGCCAGCGGGCCACCACAATAAATTTATCTTTCTGCGGTCCCCATTCTTCTTTTTTAACCCAATCGAGGGCGCAATTGTCTGATCCATCACGTAAAAGAACCAGAAAGCCCTGGTCGCGAAAAGCAACGATGTCTTTGGCTGTCCAGGTGCCTGCCCGCCAGTTGTTGTTGGAATCCTTTGGCCAGCGTGGGTCAGAGCTGGTAATGGTTTCATCTGCCTGGAGAGTTGGCGCCCAGTAACCATTAAAACCATTGTCGCTTGCATGAATTTCCATGGTGGCAAAGTTATCCTGCAGACTGTCGGTGGCGATGTTAACAATTTTTTCGACGTTGGCGTATATGTGATAAAAAGTGGAAGAAAGGGTGGTTGTATCCCATCTGTGAAAACAACCATCATCATAAACGGTTGTTATAGATGACCCATTCTGATTGAATGCCAGAAATTTTGTGTTGGCGGCCAGGGTGATTTGACGGTTTTCAATAAAATCACCGGTATTGATATCGATGAATTTAATTATCTTTTCGGGGTTGCTGCACGCAACGGCGAGAACCTGAGGCTGGCGGGCGGTAAAAGAAACGTGAGCCTTATTGTAGGTGGCGATGTTTACTTTTCGGTCAAGCGGCAATTCGCCATTTGATTTTGTGTATGAGTTGGCCATGGCACTAGCCTGATCGATCAGGTAAATTTCGGGCAATTCTTCGGGATCTGCGACAAACTCGTCGGTTTTGGGGCTCAGGCAGAGCATCGCGGTTTTTGTTTTACCAGGGAAGGCGCATGAGGTGGTGTTAATCGTGGCAGTTGTGTTGAGATTCAATAAATCGATATAGTTGTTTGCCATAAAATAGATACCGCTGTTTGCTGCGTTGTCGATATCGTTGGTGAATGCCCAGTTTTTCTCATTGCCCGAAAGGAGAAAGTCATTAACAACGCCCCCACAGTTTACCTTTGCCCGGCCGATAATACTCAGGTCGCTTGATTTGAATCGGCTGATATAGCTGTCTTTCCAGAGGATAAAAAACGTGTTTCCATCGTTTGACGGCCTGATTGACCAGGCCTCTTTCTCTTTAGCAGAAGCGACGTTTCCGTCGATCCAGGTGTCTCTGACAATTTGAAACGGCAGTTCTCCCCCATTCAATTGGGCAAACATCGGAAATCTTATCGCTGCCTTTTTATCTTGAACGGCAAGGTAAAGCCAGCCATCGTTTCCTGCAACAAAACTTGAATATTTGTCTGAATCAAGGCTTACATGGCTCAGGTCGAGGCTCCCGGAGGCGGTTGCCCCGAGAACTGGCGGCCACGAATCAGCATCGACAACCTGGTAGGCTCTTACCGTTTTAAGGTGATGGTAAGTCAAAAACACCATCTTGCCGTCAGGGCGAAAAACAACTCCCCGGTCTTTCATGGCTTTGTCTTTATTATTGTCTTTATTGCATTCAACAATTTCATACTCTTCTTTTTTCAGGGCTGCGACCTGACCGTAAGAGCTCGAATTGCGATTGATGTTCAGAGCGAGAATCCGCTTTTTTGCCTGGGCAATGATGAATTTTCGGTTGGGGTGAACGGCCAGATGCACCGGCCTGACGTCATTCTGGGCATCGTCATCGACGGGCTTGCTCGGGTCTTTTCTGGGGAAATAAAAGGTTTCAGTAACCGTTCGTGAAATCGGGTCAAGTGCATAGACCTCGAGGTAGCCAGGGTTGCAAACCCAGATAAAATCTTCAGAGAAGCTGGGAATATTGAGCATGGCAAACAAACTGACCGAATCGGTGGCGGTTACGTTGTCGTTGTATTCAAGTTCTGATTTTACCACCAGCGCTTTTAGGCCCTTAAGTGGCTTTGAAAAGGTGGCAACACCGTTTTCGCTTTCCACCGGAAGATTTTCTTTAATTTCAACTTCGGTTTTGTAACTGTAGAGAATCGATGAAACGCTCGCGGGGAATGAAGCAAGATCGGTATCAGAAGCCACCCAGGCATCGAATGAAAAAAGTCGGGGTTCGGTGGCGGTGTTGTAAGCGACATAATGATAGCCGGGCCGGCTGTCGATGGCGCGCAGATCAAATGCGCCGGCTGAAACCTCACGGTTGAGCCTTGAGCGAGCCAGATTGCGCAACTTTTCGCGGTGGTCAAAGTTTTCGGTCTGAACCATGCCGTGTTGCAGAGAACCGATAATCGGTACCATGATGTAACCGACCAGAATGGTCACGACAAGAGCTTCGGCCAGCGTAAACCCGCCCTTTTCAATCAAACGCTTGAAAATATTCATCGCTTAACCTCCAGCTCTGTCAGTCGATTTAATCTAAAGATCGCAAATTCTGTACCTCTGATCGTCTTAGAATCGAATCTCATCACGGTTGAGGATGTGTGGTTAATCTTCTCAGTTGTCTTATACCTTAAAGTATACACCCAATGAGAAAAAACCGTAAAATTTTTTTGCACCAGGGTCAGTTTTTTTACCGTCTATCCGTGGAAAATTAATGTTGCCGGTAGCTCTAACGATGCCTTGAACCGCCATGGCACAGGCTCTGAGCAATTCAGCCGGATCGGCTTTGATGATATTCGAATCCGGGTCATGAAGCTTTTTTACAATAAGGATTTTTCTGTTCATTGTTTAATTATACCATGACTCCTGCTCCCGGGAGATTTCATCAGTTTATCCTGCATGGTTTATGATAAACTTATTGAGGTGAATTCCTTCCGGTTGATCTGAATTTGTTCAGTGGCAGAGAAGATATCTATTTTGCACTAAAATTTGGTTAACAGATTGAAAAAAGGAGATTGCCATGGCGCGGCCCGCCTCGAGTTGTTGTGATAAAAACGAATTAAATGCAAATGGTATAATTACATAGTTTCTACATGATTCGTGTGAGGATTATGAGGTAAAATAAGGGTCAGGAAAAGATTATTCGAGGTGAAAAATGGTCGGTTCGGCGAAAAAAGGAACCGGTGAAAAACCCGGTAAAAAGAAGAAATACAGCTACGCTGACTATCTAACCTGGCAGGATGGCCAGCGTTATGAGCTTATCGATGGCGAGGCATTCGCCATGACTCTTGCTCCTGGGAGATTTCATCAGTTTATTCTGCATCGTTTGAGTCTGGAATTCGGCAATTTTTTCCGGAAAAAAAGTTGTGAGGTTTACACTGCCCCGTTCGATGTGAGACTGGAACGAACCACACTCAGAGGGAGAGAGACCAGAACGGTCGTTCAGCCGGATCTGGCGGTTTTTTGTAACGGCGATCTGCTTGACGATTCAGGCGCCAGTGGAGCCCCGGATCTGGTGGTCGAAGTGGTTTCGCCTTCAACCGCATCGCATGATAACGTGAGAAAACGCCATATTTACGAACAGGCCGGAGTCAGGGAATACTGGCTGGTTTACCCGGAAGAACGCTATGTGCGCGTCTATCAGCTCGACGATCATGGTAAGTTCGGCAAAGAAAACACTTTTGAAGACTGCGACCGTATTCAGGTCGGCATTTTCCCAGATCTGATCATCGATATGACCGAAATTTTTCCGCCCGCGCCCAAAGTGCCGATAGCCAGCCCCGAAATCTGATTTTGATCGCAAAAACGAGACATTTGCGATCAAAATCAAAAAAAATCATAATCGGGGCATCCTCAATATCAGCGGTGAATACGGGATCGCCCGATTTAGTCGGGCGATGACAGTGGTATAATTTTCAATGAGTTTTGTATAGTTAACCCTGTGGCGAAAATAAAATGGTTGCGGTTTTGGCAACTTGTACAAGAAATGATTTCGTGTTAAGGTAACCGGGCTAATGAATTGGCAAAGATTTATTCCTGCATGACCATTATTGTGGTATCATGCAGGCCGGGCACCTGACCGATCTGGCAGGCCTGGCGCCCGCATCGGTGCCCGATTGATGCAACATCACGAAATTGAACTTTTGAGGTAAGCAGATGGCAGAAGAAAAACCCCAGGTAGACGAAGTAAAAGCCCTGGCTGAGATCAGGAAAGCCCACGCCCGGATTCTTGAAGAAATCGGCAAAGTCTTTATCGGCCAGATCAAAGTTGTTGAAGAAGTGCTTTATGCGCTGTTCGCACAGGGGCATGTTCTGCTGATCGGGGTTCCCGGCCTCGGTAAAACCCTGCTGGTTAACAGCCTCGCCCAGCTGCTCGACCTGGCGTTCAAACGGGTGCAGTTCACTCCCGACCTGATGCCCAGCGACATTATCGGCACTGAAATCATCGAAGAGAACATGAAAACCGGCGAACGCAACTTCCGCTTCGTCAAAGGCCCGATCTTCACCCAGATTCTGCTCGCCGACGAAATCAACCGCACCCCGCCCAAAACCCAGGCCGCTCTGCTGCAGGCAATGCAGGAAAAAAACATCACCAGCAGTGGCACCACTTACCCGCTCTCTGAGCCGTTTTTCGTGCTCGCGACCCAGAACCCCATCGAGCAGGAAGGCACTTACCCGCTGCCCGAAGCCCAGCTCGACCGCTTCATGTTCAACATCCGCATCGAATACCCGCCAACCGAAGAAGAAATCACCATGGTGCGCGCCACCACCGGCGGTGGCATTCCCAGCCTGAAACCGGTTCTGCACCAGGATAAAATCAGAGAGCTGCAGGAAATGGTGCGCAAGGTTCCCGTTTCTGAGCGGGTCATTCGCTATGCCGTCACGATTGCCGAAGCAACCCGCCCCGGACGCGATAAAAGCCCGGATTTCATCAATAATTACGTTACCTGGGGCGCCGGCCCCCGCGCCAGCCAGTATCTGATTCTCGGCGCCAAGGCCCGGGCCGTGCTGCAGGGCCGCTTCTACGTGGCCTGCGAAGACATCAGGGCGCTGGCTTACGCCGTGCTGCGCCACCGCATTCTGCTCAACTTCAACGCCGAAGCTGAAGGGGTAACCACCGACTCGATCATCGAGAAAATCCTGAAAATCATACCCGAACCCGCCTCCTGAGTTTAGTGCCATCAATGGATAAAACGCGGAAAATCTCGAAGTTTCTCGACCCGAAGCTGCTCGCCTCGCTCTCTGCCATGGAGATCAAGGCCCGCACCGTCGTCGAAGGCATGGTCGAGGGCCTGCACAAGAGCCCGTTCAAGGGTTTTAACGTCGAATTTGCCGAATACCGCCAGTATGTGCCTGGTGACCCGCTGAAAGACATCGACTGGAAGGTCTATGCCCGCACCGACAAGTTTTACATCAAAGAGCACGAAGAAGAAACCAACCTGTCGGGCTATATGGCCATTGATGCCAGCGCATCCATGTCTTATCGCGGCGCCGGCAGCATGAACAAGCTCGAATACGCCTCAACCCTTGCCGCATCCATTTCATATCTGATGCTCAAACAGCAGGATTCAGTGGGCTTGATCACCTTTGCCGACGGACTGCGCAAAATCATCCGGCCGCGCACCGGCATGGCGCATCTGAAGGCGATCTGCAACGAACTTGAAGCGACCAGCGCGTCTGATAAAACCAATATCGGCGAAAGCCTCGATCTGGTCGGTCAGAGCATGAAGAAGCGCGGCATTTTCATCCTGTTTTCTGACCTGATGGACAACGCCGACACGGTAATCGCGAAACTGCGTCATCTGCGCAGCCGCCGCCATGAAATCGTGCTGTTTCATGTGCTCGACCGCGACGAAATCGCGTTTCCATTCGACGACACCACGATGTTTCAAGATCTCGAAGACCGCAGCGAGATTGTTACCGATGCATTTTCACTGCGCAATGAGTACCTCAAGCGCTTCCGGCAGCTGGTCGGCACTTTCAGGTCGGCGCTGCGCAAATCGGGCATCGATTACCTGGTCGCCGACACCTCGATGCCGTTCGAAACCAGCCTGCGCAGCTTCTTTACCCGCCGCCAGGCAGCTTCAGTGAGGTAGCCATGAGTCTGAGTTTTGCCAGCCCCTGGTTTCTGATCGGCCTGCTGAGCGTTGCCGTGCCCATTTATCTGCACCTTTACCATCGCAAAACCCCGATTCGGAAAGAGTTTCCCAGTTTGCGCCTGATCAGGCTCTCAGTCGAGTTCGTCGCCCGGCGCCGCCGCATGAAAAATCTGCTGCTGCTGTTTTTGCGGCTGCTCTTGGTTATTTTCCTGATTATGGCTCTGGCACGCCCGTTTATCGGCCAAAGTGCCAGTGCCGGCGCCTCATCGTCCACCCCGGCGGCTTTCGTGGTGCTGCTCGACAATTCCATGTCGATGGGTGCCAGCCACCAGGGCATTTCACTGTTCAATACCGCCCGGTCACGAGCCCTCGAAATTCTTGACCAGATGCAGTCAGGCGATAAGGCCACCGTGGGGCTGCTCAACGACCCCGGCCAGTTGCTGTTTCCGCAGCTCACCTGGGATCGGGATGCCCTGAAAAAGAGCCTTGCCAATGCTCGGTTGAGTATGGCTGGCACTTCGATTTATTCATCGCTGCTGCCGGCTTTGAAACTGCTGGTGCCGCTGCAGACCTATCGTCGAGCCATTTACGTGGTCACCGACATGACCGAAACCTCGTGGAAACCCCTGATCGAGAAATACAAACTTTCGGAAGTCGATAAGGGAATCGATCTGATCATGGTTCCCGTTGGTGGTGCCGCTCCCGAAAACATGGCGGTTACCGGCCTCGAAATTGCCGCGCCGGTTGTGATGTCGGGCCGCAAAGTGCCGCTGCGCGTGAAAATCGCCAATTATGCGAATCGGGTTCGCAATGCCCGTCTCGTCATTTCGATCAACGGCGAACGCAAGATTGAAAAAGAGTTTGAGCTTGCCCCTGATTCTGAAAAGCAGAGTGAAATCGAACTCAATTTCAGCAAAGTGGGCATGAACAGTCTGAGTGCGTCGGTGCAGGCCGATTCACTGGCTTTTGACAACGAGCGTTTTCTGGCGGTAAGGGTTTTTGAACCCTGCCGTCTGCTGGCGATCAAGCCTGAAAGCGCGCCGGGCCAGATCGAAAACCGTGAAGACCTGTTTCTAAAATTTGCGCTTAACCCGCTGAACCGCAGCAAAGAAAACAATTTTACCGTCGAATCCCGTTCGGCGGCTGAGGCGGCTAATCTTGACCCGCAGCGTTATGCTGCGGTTTTCGTGATCAACCAGCGCTCTTTGCCTCCTGAGTTGATAAAGCGTCTGTCGTCATACCTGCTCGAAGGCGGCAATCTGTTGTGGTTTCTTGGCGATAAAGTCGATCCTGACTGGTATAACCGGCATCTCATCGATGATCGGGGCGGCGAATATCTGCTGCCGGCACGAATTTTCAAGCGGGTCGGCAACGCGGTCAGCAAATCGGTAGCCTATCAGATGACCGATCTCGACTTCGGACACCCGGCATTTGCCCTGTTTTCAAGAGATGGAAACGGCGACCCGGGTCGGGCTTCAGTTTTTGAATTCTTTCAGGTGCGCCCCAACCCGGCGGCCTTGCTGTTGAGCCGCATGAGCCATGGATTGCCGGGCATCGTGGAAGAAAAGCGGGGTCAGGGCCGATCGATGCTGGTCACTTTCAACGCCGATACATCATGGAGCGATTGGCCGCTCAAGCCAACCTGGCTGCCTTTCCTGCATCAGGCGCTGATTTCCATGGTTACGGCCCGCGACCTGAATCCGGGTTCAGTCAGACCGGGAATGCCGGTTGCCGCAACCCTTAACCGCACCCAGGCAAAGAAAATCACCATGCGTCTGCCCGATCAGAAAGAAGTTTCGGTAAGCACCAGCGAAAACGGCAGCGGTCTGCTGCATTTCACCAGTCGCGAAACCGATCAGCCCGGTTATTATCAACTTTTGGCCGATGATAAGCTGATTACCGCATTCGCCGTTAACCCGCCGCCTGAAGAAAGCCGGCTTGACCGCATTAATCTGCGTGAGATACCCCGATTCATTCCTTTGAAAACCGAGGTTGGCAAAGGGCATGGGGTCAGGGAAAAAGTATCGGTACTGCGTGACGGCTACGATCTTGGTCGCATGGCCCTCTGGCTGCTGATTCTGGTAATGCTGGCCGAATGCTGGTTCGCCAACCGGAAGTCTTCGAACCGGGTGGAGGCCTGATATGAGAAGTATTCTTACTCTGCTCGGCTTCGACCTGGGCCCGATACGCAGCCTGGATTCGCTGGATCTGGCCCTGTCATGGGGCTGGGCTGGCCTCGTTCTTACTCTGCTTGCACTGATGCCGTTGAGCTGGTTTCTTTATCGCTTCGAAGACCGGCAGGTCAGCCGGCGTGATCGCCTGGCGCTGCTTGGATTGCGGGCCACCTTCATTTTTCTGGTGGCGCTGCTGCTTTGCGGGCCGGTGCTGCTGGTCAGCGGCTGGGTTCCGCAGAAGAACAAGATTGCCGTCATGGTTGACGGTTCGCGCAGCATGAGCATCGGCAGCGAGGGTGATACCCGCCTCGATCGCATTGCAAAGGTTTTTTCACAGAAAAAACTGCTTGATCGCCTGCAGGAAAAGACGGGAATCATGCCCGACCTGTTCAGTTTTGCCGAAAACGTTTCGCCCCTTTCGCTGCAGGAAATCGAGCAGTTCAACGTCAAAGCTGCGGGCAACCAGACCGACATTTCGGCTGCGGCTCGCAATGTGGCCGGCAACCCTGGCGATGGCAGCCTGCTTGGGCTGGTAATGCTGACCGACGGTGTGTCAACCGCCGGTGAAAATCCGGCAATTGCCCTGCCAAATCTGCGCACTCCGATTTATTTTGTGGGCCCGGGCGGGGTTGAAAAGGGTGTTGACCTGGCAATCAGTATCCCCAAACCGCCGGCGACCGGTTATCTTAACTCGAATGTCAGGGTTCGCGGCGAAATCAGCCGTTACGGCAATACGGCCGACAGTCTGAAAATAACGGTCACCCGCGATGGCAAGCCATTTACCGAAATTGATGGAGTTTTCACCGGAAACCGTGGAAACTTTGCTCTTAACATACCCTGTGACGAAGAGGGTTCGTACAGGTTTGAGCTGGCGATTCCTGAATTGCCCGGCGAAATTACCAGCGAGAACAACCGAGTTTCATTTCTGTTGAAAGTAGTGCGTGAGCGCCTCAATATACTTGCCATTTCAGGCGAGCCATCATGGGATACAAAATTCATTTTAAATGCAGTTTTGACTGACCCCAACGCCCGCATGGTGGCCTGGACCAGATTAAAAGACGATCGCTGGGTCTGCAACCGTGAACTCAAGCCCCAGGCCGGAGTCAGGCAGCCGGATTTCGCCACCGATCTCAAAGATGCCGATGTGTTATTGCTGCGCGGGGTTTCTTACAATTTCATTCGATCGCTGGCGCCGGAAATCGTGCGGCGGCTCGAGTCGGGTAATCTTGGTCTGCTGTGGCTGCCAGGGTTTTCAACTCTGACCAGTCTCGGCTACGCGGGCAGTGAGCTTGAAAGTCTGCTGCCAGTTAAGCTTGATCGCGAAGAGTGGCGCGGCACGCCAGGAAATATGGTTTTAGCCGGGGAAACTTCATATAACTTTTTGAAGCTAACCGATGATCCTGTTGAGAATGGGGAGTTTTTTGCGACTTTGCCGAAATTTGAAGGATTATTTGAATTTTCGGCGATTAAACCCGGTGCTGAAATACTGGTGAGCAGCACGGTGCGCAGTGGCCCTGACCCGTTACCTTTCATGCTTCGCAGCCGTGCCGGTCAGGGCAATGTGATTTTCGTGACCGGTGGTCCGCTGTGGCCTGCCGGTTTCAGACTTGTGCCTTCTGATCGTGGGTTCGCCCCTTACGCGGCTTTGATGGTAAATATGCTCAAGTGGCTGGCCAACCGCCGTGAAGACGCCAATGTGAGCATTGAATTGCCCGCCTCGCGGGGCTATGCGGGCCAGCCGCTTAATGTTAAAGTCTGGGTCAGCGATGCCCGCCACCAGCTGCAATCGGGGGCCCAGGTCAGCATCGAAATCGAAAACGAGAAGAGCGAAAAAACCAGTCTGAGCTGCATTGAAACTTCAGAAAAAGGCTGTTACGAAGCAAGTCTGGTGCCCGCTTACCGGGGTTTGCACAAGATTCAGGCGAAAGCCCGCTATCAGGGGAATGATCTGGGCAGTGCCAATGCTGAGCTGATCGTTGAAGCGCCTACCGCCGAATTCGAGAACCCGCAGGTGAATCTTGATCTGATGAAACAGATCGCCAGTGAAACGGCAGGTATTTACTGCAATGCCGATGATATCGAACCCCTGGTTTCGGCTATTGACGCGGTGCCCGGTCAGAAACTTGAAAGCCGCATCATCGACCTGCGCGACAGCTGGGTGTTGCTCGTGCTTCTTCTTCTTCTGCCGCTTGCCGAATGGTATTGGCGGCGGGTAAGGGGGTTAAGCTGATGAATAAAAACAACCGTAAAGCGGTCATTGAGCCCATGCAATGGGTCGAAATGACCGGACAAACCGAAACCGTTCGCTTTGTACCCGCTCAGCGAACCCCCAGTTTGCCATTCAGCTTTTGCATAATGATTCTGGCGATTCTTCTGCTGTCGGTTCAACCAGCCGGGGCACAGGATTTCGACCGGCTTGTCATTCCGCGCATCAAATATGGGGGCGGCGGCGACTGGTATGTGGGCCCGACTGCCATGCCGAATCTGCTCAGGCAGGCAAATGAACGGCTTGGACTGCCGGTGCAGGCTGAAAACGTCGCGGTTTCGGTTTCCGATCAGGAGCTTTATCGCTATCCAATGCTTTTCATGACCGGCCACGGCCAGATTAAATTCAAAGATCAGGAAATCAACACACTGCTGACTTGGCTCGACAACGGCGGCTTTTTGTGGATCAACGATTCATACGGCATGGAAAAATACGTTAAACGCGAGATCAGAAGGCTTTACCCCGATATCGACCTGGTGGCACTGCCGAAAGATCATGCGATTTTCAACCAGCTTTATGAATTTCCTGATGGGTTGCCGAAAATTCATGAACATGATGGCAGGCCGCCGGTAGCTTATGCTATTTTCGATAAGGGTCGCATGAAAATTCTTTATCTACTTGAATCTGACGTCGGCGATGGTCTTGAAGACGCGGGCGTTCACCCTGCCGATACCCCTGAGATTCGCGAGAAAGCCATGCAGATGGCTCTCAACATTCTCATTTATGCGATGAACCAGTGAGAAAAAGATGAACGACAACCACGGTCTGAAAAATCTGCTGGAAAATTACGACCGCCTGAGCCTGCGATTGCGCAGTGAACTGGCGGGTTACCGCCATGGCAGGCAGTTGCGCGTTCTCATGTCGTGTGGCTTCTGGTGGCTGGTTACCTTTCTGGCGCTGCTGCTGATCTTTCTGCTGGTCGAACGAACACCGCTGCAATCTGAATTCATGCGTTTCATCGCTGCGCTGCCGGTTTACGGCGGCATGGTTTACTGGATCTTCAGAGGCTTCTCGGCACTGCTGCATCCGCCGGCGGATACGGGTCTGGCGGTTGAGATCGAGCAAAGCACCGGCCGCTTTAATTCAGGGCTGTCAACGGCAGCTGAGTTCCTTGATGAAAAGCCTGATCCCGGCACATCTGAAGTCATGCGCAAGCTCACCATTGCTCAGATTGCCAGCGAAATCACCAATGACGACCTGAAAAAATCGCTCAAAGCTTTTTCCCGGCGCCAGTCGGCGTTTTCGATGCTGTTCTGTCTGGTGCTGGCAGCTTTCTGGTATTTTCTGTCGCCCCTCGAAGTGCAGATCGGCGCCCGGCGTCTGCTGCTGCCGCTACAGGCAATCGCGCCCTACACTTCCCTGGAACTGGTAATTAAACCGGGTCATGCGGTAGTAGCGCGGGGCAACGGTCTCGAAATTTCTGCCGTGCCATCGCGGGCGATCAATGATGCCATCGTATTGCAGCTGTTCGAGCCTGATAAAGACGAGGGCTCGATGGTAGAGATGTATCCCGATGCCAGTGCTTCGGCGTCGCGCTTTGTTTATACGCTCAACAGCCTGCAGAATTCGCTTGATTACCAGATCAGCGCTGAAAAATTCACTTCACCGCGATATTCGGTGAAAGTCATGCCGCGCCCTGAACTGAAAAAGCTGCAGCTTACCCTGTATCAGCCGGCATACATCGCCAGCGGCCCGGTCAAACTTAACGAGGGAACCGGTGATGCAACCGTGCTTACCGGCAGCCGCGTTCTCATCGAAGCCGAATCGGACCAGGATCTCGCCAAAGCGTTCGTTCAGGTCGGTTCAGACAGCATGAATGCCTGCGAAATCACCGAGCGTCGCCGGTTCAGGCATGAAATTACCCTGGCGACCGACACCAGTTACAGCTTTGTTCTTGAAAACGAGCTGGGCCTGAAGAATGAAAAACCGGTCATTTACAGTTTGAAAGCGGTTGAAGATCAGCCGCCGACCGTCGAAATTCTCAAACCCGGCCAGGATGTGCCGTTTCCCACGGAAAAGCGGCTCGATATCAAGGTGGTCAGCCGCGATGATTTCGGGGTCAAAGCCCTGATTCTGTATTATCAGGTCGGCGATCGCAGTTCGCTGATTCCGCAGAATCTCAAGTCTGATTTCAGGCCGAAAGCGGAATTCGAAGTTGAATTTCCCTGGATGCTTGACACACTGGCCTTGCAGCCCGGCATCAAGGTCAGCTATTTCGTTCAGGCCGAAGATGCAAAGATTCCTGAACCCAATATTGCCACTACCAGCACATTCCACCTTTCAATGCCTTCGATGTATGACCTGTATCGCGGCGAGGAAATGTCGCATCAGAGCGTGGAAGAAAAGCTCGAAGAATTTGTCGAAGCGCAGAAAATGCGGCGCGAATCGCTGATGAAGGCTTACGAGCAGATCAGGCACGAAGAAAAGCTCGATTACGAGGCGGAAAAAGCCATCGAGAAGGCTCTGCAGGAAGGCGAAAAGCAGCAGCAGGAAGCTGATAAGATCCTCGAAGGCGTCAAAGAGCTGCAGCAGAAAATGGAAGACAACCCGCTAAGCTCACCGGAAGCAATGGAGCGCATGCAGAAAGTCGGCGAACTGCTCAACGACGTACTCGACGAAGAGACCCGCAAAATGATGACCCAACTGCAGGAATCGCTTAAAGATCTGAAAATTGACCCGGCTGAGCTGCAGAAATACCAGGAAGCCTTCAAGATGGAAGAATACCTCAAAGGCCTTGACCGCACCATCGAACTGCTCGAACAGGTGCAGGAACAGCAGAAATTCAATGCGATCGGCAATGCGATTGAAGACCTGCTGCAGCGCCAGCAGCAGATTGCCTCTGAAACGGCCGCTTTGCAGGAAAAAATGAAAGAGGGCGAACTGAGCTCTGAAGAAGAATCGAAGCTCAAAGACCTGGCCGACCAGCAGGAAAAGATCGGCAGCGAGCTCGAACAGCTGCAGAAGCAGGCTGAAGAAATGACGCAGAACCGCAGGAAAGACGAATTCGCTCAGAATCCGCTGCTGGAAGAGGTCAAGAATCTGCGTGATCAGATGCAGAAAAATGACCATCAGAAAATGTCTGATGAAATCAGGCAGGATATGCAGCGGAAAAAGCTCGATTCCGCTTCACAGCAGCAGCAGAACATGCTCAAATTTCTCGAATCGCTCAAGAGCAATACCCGGCAGATCTGCACTGCCTGCCAGGGGGGCTCACCGCCGCAGATAGACCTTTCCGCGTTCATCAGAAGAGCGCTGCAGGTCAGTTTCGATCAGGAAAGTCTTTCAAGGCGCATCGATGATTTGCCGTCGCAGTTCATGCGTGGGCAGCGGCCTGAAATTGAAGGGTTGATCGATCAGGTATCATTTCTTCAGGTGCTGGTCAAACAGCAGGGCTCGACCCTCGAATACGACCTCGAACAGTTCATTCGCAGCAGTTTTGCCATTGACCCCTCGGTTATCGAGTCGGTTAAAGGCACCCAGAACATTTTTTCGAACATCGTAAAGAATCTCGAAGACCGGGCACTGGAGCAGGCGGTAAGCGATCAGCGGGAAATCATGAGAAGGTTCAACCGACTGGCCAAAGATCTGCTGCGGGCCCAGGATCAGCAGGGTCAGGGCGGCTCATCTTCCAACCCGATGAATGCTTTGCAGCAGTTCAAAGATCTGACGCGGCGCCAGCTCAGCCTCTACCGTGAAATGATGAAACAGCAGATGAGCCCGGGCGGGCAGCAGATGATGCAGCAGCTGCAGCGCATGGCCATGGAGCAGCGACAGATTCGCGAGGCCCTTGAAAAGCTGATGCGCGAAAGCCGGCAGCAGATGAATACGCTGGGCCGACTGGAAGACGTGATTCAGGATATGAAAGACCTGGAGACCGCTATTCTCGACCCGGAAATGCGTAAAAAAGTCGCTGAGCGCCAGAAGCAGATTTACGAACGCATGCTCAAGGCGCAGAAATCGATTAAAAACCGCGATGAAGAAAGCGAAGAGCGCAAGGCTCAGAAGGCTCGCGAAGTGATGCAGCAGCAGCCCGACCAGCCGATTGGCGATATCGGCACTTCATCGCTCGACCTGTCGAAAGACTTCATGACCGACCTGAAAGAGGAATATCCCGGTGATTATCGCCGGATGCTCAACGACTATTATCGTTCGCTCAACATTTACGGTGATGAAAAATGAGTAAAAATACTTTTGCTTTTTGCTTTCTACTGATCTGTTTCACTGCATTGCCGACCAATCTTGTCGCCCAGCCGCTGCGCCAGGCGCAACCCCGGTATCGGGCCGTCGAACTGTATCAGGATGCCGCAGCAGCTTTGCGAATGCGGCGTCTTGCCGAAGCACGGGCCATACTGCAGAAGATTATCACCGATTACCCCGATGATTTTTATGCAACTCTTTCCCGGCGCATGATGATCGAGATTCTGCGCGATCTTAACGAAACCGAGCCGGCCATAAAAATGCTTAAAGAAATGCTCGAACAGGATAAAACCACCGACAGCCAGAACTGGGCCAAAGAGATGCTGTGTAACCTGCTCTACGATCTGCAGCGGTTTCGCGAGGGAGTCGAATTGCTCGAAGGCTGGCGAAAAATTACCCCGAACGATCTTTGGACTGAACGGCAGTTGGCTCGCTTTTACCTGCAATCCGGGCGCAAAGATGAAGCCTGGATGATTCTCGAAACTCAGCTTGAGCGCACTGCCGCCCCCGATGCTTTTCGTGATCTGCTCGATCTGGCCATGAAATCGGGAGAAATCGATAAACTGCTCAAAACTCTCGAAGATCGGCGCACCAGGTTTCGCAGTCGCGATTTTGCCCATTTCATGTCAGACTGTTATCTTGCACTGGGCCGTAAAGACAAAGCTATCGAGGCGATAAAAGCAACTCCCGATCTCAATCGTGACTGGCTGCTGCTCGAAAAACTTTCTGATCTGCTGATTGACACGGGAAAAATCGAAGAAGCCCTGCAGACTCTGCAGCAGGTTGATTCAATCGTTCCCGATAACTGGGCGACGTTGAAAAAACTGGGCCATTGCCTGATGTTGCTTAAAAGAAAAGAAGAAGCTCTCGAAGCCTGGCGCCGTCCGTTCAGGCATCCGCATTTTCAGCGTCAGGACCAGTATATGAATTATACCACCGTGCTGATAGAGCATCAGCTCTATGAAGAAGCGCTGGCCGGTTTCATGGAGGCGCGCAGGATTCTTGGTAATCCGGTAATTTTTGCCGAAGAGATCGCTACTGTGCTTGAATCACTGGGTCGAAAATCCGAAGCGCTTGAGGAGTACATTCAGGTTTTTGCCAGCGGTCAGTTCGATCTTGAAGTGTTCAACAAGCTCTATGAAAGCGATGGACCCGCATTCAATCTCGAACAGAAGTTGCGCAGCCATCTGGGCGGCAGTTACAGCCTGGCGGTTCGTCAGGCGTTGATTGAGCTTTTTTTCCGGCGCCAGACACCAGATGGCGCAAACCGCATCACCCAGCTGATTCTGGGAAGTAACGGCATTCTCGATGATTTCATGTATGAGCGCCTGAATCAGGATGCTTCGGTATTTGCCGCGAATTTTCATTTCGACCTTTGCCGCAGCCTGGTCGCCGCCAAACCATCATCGACCCTGGCTCTTCGCCTTGGTGCGCTGATGCTGCGTATGGCGCGTCTTGAGCCGATACTCGGTCAGGTTGCCTTCAATGAGGCTACTAAAATAGCGGTCACCAGAGAAACGGTGGACGCGGGGCTTAAAGCCGCTCTGCTGCTCGAACTGGCGGATTATGCTTTTACCATTGATCGGGATGCCGATTCAGCGATGCATCTGCTTGATCTTATTCTACAGTCAGAATTGCTGAAAGCCGCTCCTGACCGGGCGATAGAGGCGGCGATTGCCCGGGCTCATATCATGATCTGCCTTGAAGATTATCAGCAGGCTGAATCGCTGCTGGCACAGAACCACAAAAACGTCGAAGCGGCCCGCAAAAACATTTTCGCGGTGAACCCGATCGGTGAAACCGATTATCTGGCCCGCATCAATCTCGAAAGTGCGTTTCTTGAAATGAACCGGGGTGATCTGCAAAAAGCTCTTGATCTGCTGAAAAACATCGTTGAAAACATGCCTGAATCGGTCTGGACCAACGATGCGCTCGCAATGGCGCTGCTGATTACCCGCACTTCGATCGGGGACTTATCGTTTAACAAAAAGCTTTTGCGGGCTCGCCGCCTGGCTGCCACCGGAAAAAGCAGCGAAGCCGCCGATCAATATGCCGAGATTATCTCTGGCAATGCTTCGTTAACCGTGTTAATTGATGAGCTGAAAGCTGAGCGGATTCTGGTTGCATCCGGGCATCTGAGCGATGAACAGCAGTCAGAAAAAATAACAGAGTTCAGCAAACTGTTTCCCGACAGCTATTTTACCGCCGATCTGCTTGAACGACAGCTTCTGCTGCTGCGGCGCAAAAGCGCTGATGAGGCAGAAATTCGCAAGCTGATGCAGACATTCATCGACCGCTTTCCCAATGATCTGCGATCGGGTCGATTCAAAAAATTGATTGAACAGAAGCGACTGACGGTCCAAAAGCCGGCAGCCAGCCTTTCTTCAACTTCTTTGCCTGCCGAAGAGAACGAGCCTGTTCTGCCTGACGGCGATGTGGATCTCGACCAGGTTGTTCCGGTCGAACCCTTATACGAAATTGAAGAAGAAGGGGATTACTGAAATGAAAAGACTTCTTCTACGAAAAAACTCTGTCGGCTGCGAAACCGGTCACTTAGATGGTTCGACTCAGCTCACCAGCCGCCCGCAATGTGGACTCAGTGACCGAACTGAACCGGTCATTGAGCCCATGCAATGGGTCGAAATGGCCGTTGATCACGGTTTCGGTTGCTTCGACCAGATGACTCTGGCTCAGCAACTGTATGGGTGGTTTTCGAGCTTAACCGAGTTGCCCGAGCTGAGAAACGGTATGAAGAGCTTTTGCATTGTTCTTTTGCTGGTGTTTGCGGTTTTGCAGCCCTTGTCGGCGCAGAAACTGCTGATACCGATGGATGACACGCAGAATGACCACCTGCGGGCCTATGGCGTGACTTACTGGATACTCGACAAGACCGGCACCGATGTCGAATGGCTGCTGAACTTTCGCGGCGGCGCTTTTCTGGCCGAAGATCTGCCCGAGATTCGCGAACATGCAAAAACCGCCGGGGTTACCATGGAAGCGGTTGCCGCCGCCCAGATCGACCAGATTTATTCGGTGATCGAAGAAGAAAACATGGAGCGGGTGCTGCTCGAAAAAGCTCCGAAGGTAGCGGTGTATTCGCCTGATTACACCGAGCCCTGGGACGACGCGGTGACGCTGGTGCTCACTTATGCCCGGATACCCTTTGAGAAGTTCTACGACAAGGAAGTTTTAACCGGGGAAATCAGCAAATACGACTGGATACACCTGCACCACGAAGATTTCACCGGGCAGTTCGGAAAATTTTACGGGTCGTTCAGAATGGCCGACTGGTATCGCAAGCAGGTTACCCGGGCTCAGCTCGACGCCCAGAAGTTTGGTTTCAAGAAAGTAAGCGAGCTAAAACTGGCGGTAGCCCGGGGTATTAAAAAGTTTGTGCTCGAGGGTGGTTTTCTTTTCGCGATGTGCTCGGCGGTTGACAGCCTTGACATCGCTCTGGCAGCCAATGGCGTCGATATCATTGCACGCGAAATCGATGGTGACGACATTGACCCGCTGGCCCAGAGCAAACTCAATTTTGAAGAAAGCCTGGCTTTTAAAGATTTCAAGCTGATTACTGACCCGATGATCTACGAGTTTTCCGATATCGACATGTCGAATAACTACATGGGCGACGCGGGCACATTCAGGCTTTTCGACTTCGCTGCCAAGGTTGACCCGATTCCGACCATGCTGACCCAGAATCACCGCAATGTCATCGATGGATTCTTCGGCCAGACAACAGCGTTCAGAAAGTCTCTGCTGAAGCCTTACGTGGTGGTCATGGGCGAAAACAACGATGGTGTCTCGGTAAAATATATCAGGGCTGACTACGGCAAGGGTTTTTTCAGCTTTTATGGCGGTCATGACCCTGCCGACATCAGTCACATCGTGGGCGAAGGCCCGACCCGCCTTGATCTGCACAAGAACAACCCCGGTTATCGCCTGATTCTCAACAATATTCTTTTCCCCGCTGCCAAAAAGAAAGAAAGAAAAACCTGACCGGAAGCTGATGATTTCAATTTTTTTGCACCTGCTGCTGCTGGGTTATGGCACCGTGCATTTTCGTGGCACTTTGGCCGAAATGCCGCTGCTGGCAATGACCCTGTGGTCGTTCGCCACGATTGTCATGCTTTTTCGCAGCATTCCCGACATGGTGAACGATTACCAGAATCGTCATACCGTGCCGTCGTTCATGAAAGTGCAGGAAATCTGGCAATGGAGCCTGGTCGGCTGGATTCTGCTGCTGCAGGCCGCTGCTGACCCTCTGGCCCTGCTGGTTCCAGGCTGGCTCGAAAGCCTTCCCCAGCTTTTGCCCATGCTTTTTTCATCGTTTCTTTACCTGTTTCTCGGTCGCCCGCTGATTTTTCAGATTTATCTGCTGTTTCGCCCGATTCTCGATGATGCCCAGACCCCCGCCGATTTTTGGCGGGCGCGCATGACCGTGCCGATTCTGTTTTTTCCGCCTCTGCTGTTCTGGACAATGATCGAGGATCTGGCAGGCTCAGGCCAGAGCATTCCCGAACTGCAGGATATCAGGCTGCTGGTTGCTGCTCCGTTTTTTTTCGTGTTTCTCTATCTGCTGGCTCCGCGGCTGTTCAACTGGGCCTGGCGCGCCGAACCGATGCAGGATGAGAAGCTGAAAGAAGAGATTACCGAGCTGTGTCTTCGCGCCGACACCCCCATTTCGGGTGTAAAAATCTGGGATACCTTCCGCGAGCCGGTTCCCAATGCCGCAGTTGCAGGCCTGTCGCCGAAATTCCGCTTTGTTTACATTACCGGTTATCTGCTCGAACTGTTCAGCCGCCGTCAGGTGATCGGGGTAATTGCCCACGAGCTGGCGCATCTGCGTCTTGGGCATGTTTCCAGTTACATGATTTATTCTCTTGATCTGGTGATGGTTTCGATAGCCGCGAAGCTCTCAGTTTTCGTCTATGCCCCTGACTGGATGCCTGGTTCGGCGGCGATGGATGCCCTTGAAATGATTGCTTTTCTCGCAATTTTTGCCCTTACATTCACGGCGCTGGCACGCGAGTCGGAATATCAGGCCGATGCATTTGCGGCAACCCTGACCGGAGCTGAAAATTTTGCCGGTGGCCTCGAAACTCTGCAGCGAAATATCATGCCCCCGCCCAGGGCGATTCCCGCCTGGTTGCTGACCCATCCGGAAATCGAAGATCGCATTGCCCGGGTTCGGGGCTGGTGTGGTAGTATTGAAGAATTATGCAGGCGCAGCCGAAAAAACAGGATGGGTCTGATATTGGCGGGATTTCTTGCGGTAACTGCCTGTTGGCCGGCGTTACACCCGGTCTGGCAGCTGTCGCGGTTTGCCGAAACGGTGAAGGCAGAGAATCTGGCTAAAGCACAGGCGGCGCTCGATTCTCTGCCTGACTGGCTCGGCGACCATCCGCTGGTTATCCGCGAGAGCGGAAAACTGGCGATGATGTCGGGACGTTGGGATATGGCATTGGCTCGGGCGGCCCGCGCCACCTGGAACCTGAATTTCCATTCAGAGGAACTTCATCATGCGACTGCGCCAGAAGTTACTCTTTACTTCAAGTTCATGCAGTTTATGCTGCAGACGCTTGACCTCGGGTGAGTTCATGGCGTATCCCTGTTTAAGTAGTTTTTCGATCATGTCAAGACTGCGCTCAGTGAGTTCAGAATATTTCTGAATCTGGGCCATGACAATTTCTTCGTCCTCCGGAGGAGCAATGGAAGAATTCAGTGAACGTGTTTCTGTCATCGGCAAGTCTCCTGTCATACTCAAAATATGGCACTTCAGTTATCGACAATTGTTGAGCAGTATTTTAGTACTGCTGTTGATTGCCGTTACATCATGGGCAGCGCCGGAAGAAGAAAATGTCAGCCGCTTTCAGCTTGTTTCGGCGATTTATGAACGGGTGTATAACCGCCAGGTGAGCGAGCTTGAAGCGATCAATACCGGGTTGCTCGACGCTTACGACGACGGGCGCTTTCACCTTGAATGGCCGGTATCGCGTGGAATGGCGGCGCAGGCCTTTCATCGCCTGCATGTGCAGTCGGGTACCGCTGCCCGGCTGCCTCGCGCATTTGCCGACATCGGCAATGATTCTTCCTTCAAAAATATACTGGAAATCGTGGGCGGAGCCTTTATGCCCATGAAACGCGGCAATTTCGGGGCAAACCACATGCTGACCCGGCACGACCTTTTTCGCGGGCTGCAGATTCTGGTTGCTCAGGGCGTTGTAAAGCAGGAAGATCGCTATGGCATGAAGATCGAGATTATCAATCAGCCGGTTGAATCGGCGCCGGTATTGGCTTCTGAGAGTGCGCCCGTCGATGAGAACGGCGAACCTGTGGCTGAAAATGGTGAGATCGATGCGATTCGCCCGTCGCTTGGCTTTGAACAGCGCAGCAGCGAGCGCGAGGATTTCAAAAAAAATGCCTATCGCCGCTTTGCCAATGCCAGCCAGCTGGTTGCACCCGAGCAGGTTAACCCCCAGTCGATGGCCAGTGTCGAAGATGCGGCCGCTGCCATGACCGATGTGGAAAAAATCATGAGCGGTCTGGGTGGCTCGGTGCTCGAAATGACCTCAACTTACCCGTCTAACCCCGACGACGAAAACGCGTTGCGCAAGGGGCTTGCCGAAATCGAAGCGGTGCTCAAGTCGATCGTTGACCGCTTTGATTATTCGCGGCTGCAGTTGAGCACGGTGATGCCGGCTAACCCTGATCAGATCAGAAAATGCGCCGAGCTCGATGTTAAGCTGAAAGAAACGATCGATCAGGCTCAAATTCTGCGCAAACGCATTGCCGGGCGCCTGGCCGAGCCCGCCAGAGGAGAAGGAAAATGAGAAAAATCAGGCTTGTTTTGTCGGTGGCGCTGCTGCTGCCGCTGTTGGCGGTTTCGCAAGCACAGGCTGCCAATGCGATCGTCAAATATTTTTCACGGCTGCTCGATGAAAGCCGGGCGGAAATTGAGGTCGGGCGTCTGCTTGAAGAACAGTTCATCCGCGAACTGGGCGAGGTCATCAAACCCAGCGATGAGCTGAGCGCGAAAATCAAAAAAATCGCTGAAAACACCAGCCGGCCCGAAGTGAACTATCGGGTTTTCGTCATTGACAGTGATGTTGCCGACGAGCTGGTTTTTCCGGGTGGTGCCCTGTTTCTTACTACTGGTTTACTTTCTGCCTCCGTTGAAGAATTTCAGCTTGATTTCATTCTCAGTCGCAATCTGATGCACATGGTTCTGCGCCACCCGATGAAGTTGCTTAAATCTGAAGGACTGTATGCCGGCCTGCTTAACCAGCTCAAACTTGCGCCCGATTATCGCGATCAGACGAAAATTCGCGAAATGACCCGTGATTACCTGCGTAACCAGGCGAAAATGGATCACAAAAAAGCTGATCTGCAGGGAATTCTGCTGCTCGACTCACCCGAAAAGGGGCGCAAGGCTGCTATTGCTCTGCTGCAGAAATTCACCGGCTACATCTGGCCGGCATTGCCCATGGATACCGGCAATCTGCCCGGCCGTATTGATGCCCTCGAAAAACTGAAACTCCCGGAGTAAAATGAGCACTTCCCCTTGCTGGTATTGCCAAAAAAACGCAGGGGCCAGCCACCGCGTCGGCCCGCTTTATACGGTCGCTGAGCCCGTCAAACGGGTCGAAGCGACCGGTGTAACAAATAATTAAAAGGATTCCCTGATGCGGCCAGAGACTCTTTTGGGCAATCCCCGCGAAATGGTGCGCCTAAACGACAGCTGGAGCCGACGAACGGCCCTGGCTGCCATGCTGCGCGAGCCCCAGCCCACTGACCGTGAAATATTCGAAGAAATTCTGACCGGTGACGACCCAACCTCATCGCTGCTGGCCTTTCTCGGGTTGAAAAAACTTCTGCCCGCACCATTGCCGGTTCAGCAGGCCTGGAAAACCATATTCGGTGAATCGGTTGAACTGCTGGTCAGACGTGCCTGCTCCGGGCCGCTGCAGCTGCGACTGGCGGCGTTGAAAGCCCTGGCTTTTGCACCCGAGCACCTGCATCCGGGGCTGATCGAACAGGTCCTACAGTCTCTTGAAGAACCGGTAAGTTATGACACGGTGGTATCCGGACAGACGCCAGGCCTGGTTCTGGTCAGCCCGGCCCGGCGTTTCATGCTGCCCGAGGGTTTTGCTTTGCTGCTGGCCTCGTTGCCCGGTGGCCAGGACCGTGTCAGACTGCTGCAGCGCGAACTTTTCGGCAGTGACCCGGCGCGGCTGGTGCCGGTTCTGCTTGCTCTGCAGGTTAATCCGGTTCCGGAATTTTTTGACCAGTTGCTGACTCTTGCCCGCAGTGCCGACCCGCGGGTTGCACTTGAAGCGGCCCGGGCTTTGGCCGCCTGTGGCGGGTCGAGAGTGGTAATGGTTTTGCTGTCACTTTTGAAAGAATCAGCCGACCCGGCCCGCAAGGCCTGGCTGCTGCCATTGGCTGCCGCGACCGGTCGTGAAGAAGTCTGGCCGGTCATTCAGAATTATACGGCGGCTTCTGAGCAGGTTTTACAACTTGCCGCACTGCAGGCCGCCGAGATTTTTCCCGCGCCCGCCGAAGAAAAGAGCGAGCTGTTCAAAAAAGCCATGGCTTCTGGTGACGCTGCGGTCAGTTGCCGGGCGGCCGCCGGCGCCTGGCAGTTTGGTTCCATAAAAGGTCTGCACCTGCTCGAAAAAAATCTTTTCGGTGACTCGAAGCTGCATCGCCAGCATGCCGCCCATGCGCTGGCTCAGGTGGCCCCGGAAACTGCGCTGATCATGCTGTCGAGTCGCTTCGATGTTGAGCGCAGCGGCGATGTGATCAGACAGATGATTTTGAGCTTGCGCAAACTGCTGCCGGGAGTTAAGAACAACAGCCGTATGCACGATCTGCTGATGCCATGGCTGAAACGCCTGATCAGGTCTGCCGATGCTTTTAAACGCAGTCAGTGCGCCGTTCTGTGCGGGGTTCTCGGATCGCCTGCCGAAGAAATGGTGCTCAAAGCCCTGGAAAAGGAAGAGCATCCCCACGTTATAGCCTCATTGCTCGGGGCGCTTGGCCGCATTGGCTCTGATCGGCTTCTTGTTTATTCACGTTTTCATGACCACCCTGACCCCAGGGTCAGAGCCAATATGATCAATGCCATGCTTGCCTGTGCCAATGCCGCAGTGCCGTATTTCGCCGCCGCTCTGCGCGATCCGGCACCCCGCGTCTGCGCCTCTGCCGCTCGCAACCTGTTTTTGCTGGGCCAGCTCGATATCGTTGCCGAACTGAATCGCATGCTGCTGGTTCCTTCACCGGTGCCAGTGCTTTCGGGCTGCTATGGGCTCGGCCAGTTGCTGCGCATTCAGCCGCCGACCCTCAAGGCCGACCATCCGCTGCCCCTCGCGGTTGCCCGCCGCATAAAAGCCGACCGCGCACAGGAGCCCATAACTCCGGGTCTGCTTGCCAGCCCCGAACTACCAGGTCTTTTCATGGAAATGGCGATTGGCCGCGGCAATATAAAAAAGCTGCTGTGGCTGGTCGAGGAAAAGTGCCGGCGATTTCCCGCATCACATTGTCTGCGCCGGGTGCTGGCAGCTCTGGCAATCAGCGATGGCCAGTATGACAAAGCCGCTTCTCTGCTGGCTCAGTGTCTTGCCGAACGCCCGCTGGTGCTGGCCGACCTTTTCGATGCCTACCGCATCGCCCTGAAAGTTGGTAACCTCGATTCAGCCACCGATTACGGGGCGCAGACGAAAAAGCTGTATGGCGAACTGCTCGAGGGCTGCCTGTATCTTTGCCGGTCGATCAGGGGCAGTGGTGCCGATCTGATGCTGGAAAAACTGCACCATCTGCGCGAACCGTCGATGAACCTGTACAACGCCATGATTCAGCTGAAAGTTCTCGAGGGCGATCAGGAAACAGTGCTCGAGCTTCTTGCCGAACTTGTTCTGGCCCGCCCGGTCAATGCAATGGTGGTAAGAAGGCTGGCGGGCATGCTTCCCGAATCTTTCTCCGACCTTCGGGCCGCGTTACAACACTACCTGGTTTCGCTCGAATGAGCCACTGGCCAGGTTGCTTCAACAAAAATCAGGTTTGGGTCGGCTTGCCGTTTGTTTTTTTGTGGATCAATTTTGTTTTTGATGCTGCTTTTGGAAATTCGCCAGCTTTTATGAAAAGAATCCAAAAAGATGGAAAAAAAAGCGCAACAAAAAACCAGGTCAAATAGCAGGCCATAAAGGTATCTCTCGCACCTGGGTGCTTTTGCGCATACTTTTGCTGATTATTATAAATGACACAAAAAAAGTATTAAAAATGGCTTGACTTTTATTTTGCTTTGTATGAAGCTGATGAATATGAAATTGCAAATTTCTATTCAGATTGGAGAGGCACTATTATGGCAAATGAAACTGGTAAAGTGACTTTTATGGGCAATCCGCTCACTCTTATTGGCAGCAAAAAAGTCGGTCTCGGTGATAAATTTCCCGTTGGCGTTGTGCTTCTGAACAACGATCTTACCCCCTTCAAAATCGATGAAGTAAAGGGTGTGAAAATTGTAACCACGGTACCGTCGCTCGACACGCCGGTATGTGATACTCAGGTTCGCAAATTCAATGAAAAAGCCGCCGGCATGAACATCGGCGTTTTTGCCGTGTCTGCCGACCTGCCTTTCGCCCAGGCCCGTTGGTGCGGTGGTGCCGGCATCAAGAACGTTCGCACTTTGTCTGATCATGCGCATATGGGTCTGGCCGATGCACTTGGTCTTCACATAAAAGAACTGCGCCTGTTCGCCCGTTCGGTAATGGTCGTCGATTCATCGGGCAAGATCACCTACATTCAGGTGGTTTCTGAGGTAACTCACGAACCCGACTACGAAGCCGCTCTCGCCGCTGCGAAAAAGGCTTCCTGACTTCGATCTGATTCAGCTTTAATTGGGGTTGTTCCGTATGCAGGCTTTCCGGAGCAACCCATTGCTGTTTCTCTGCACAGATTTTTAAATCTTTCTTGTTTTTGTCATGATGCGGTTCTAATTCTTGCGGCGATAGTCTATTTATTGTGCCTGCAAGGCAAGATTGTAAAAAGTTGGTTTTTGCATGGGTTTTGTTTATAATGGGCCACGATGAAAACTCATATCAGTTTCGATCAGGTCAGCAAAACTTTTGCCCGGCGTGGTGGCGTAACCAAAGCCCTTGATGGCTTGGATCTGCAGGTCGATGCCCAGGCGATTTACGGTCTGGCAGGCATCAACGGTGCCGGAAAAACCACGGCGATCAGGGCTATGCTTAATCTCAGCCGACCAGACGATGGTGCAATCAGGATTCTCGAAGAGCACCCGCAGCAGGTTAAACCCTCGCGAATTGGCTTTGCCCCTGAAAACCCTGAACTGCCTGGTTATCTGCGAGTCGGTGAGATGCTTGAGTATTCATGCGCCCTGCTTGAAAAAGAGCTGTCAAATGATCGCTTGAAAGAATTGTTGGTGCAGTTTGGCCTCGAAGAATACGCCGACCAGAATGTTGCCACTCTGTCAAAGGGAAATGCCCAGCGTCTGTCGCTTGCTGCTGCGGTGGCCCATGAGCCCGAACTGCTGATTTTCGATGAGCCGACCAGCGGACTTGACCCGCTTGGCAGGCAGCTGGTGAAAAACCTGATCAAACAACAGAAAGCGGTTGGCCGCACCGTTTTTTTCACCACCCACATTCTTGCTGATCTGATGGAAATCTGTGACTGCATCGGCATCATACACCAGGGAAAAATCTGCTTCAGTGGCACTTCCGAAAAATTTTGCCCCAAGGGCGCCCAGGTTGAAGAGCGTTTTTCCCAGATTATCGGGCAGTATGAAAAAGCGGGGAAAAAATCATGAATCAGGTTCTGATTATTGCTGAAATGATAATGGTTCGCACGATGCGCAGTCGTTTGCCCGCTGCGCTTTTTCTGCTGTCACTGCCGCTGCTGCTGGCAATCTGGATGATAAACGCCGAGAGCCCTGGATATCAGACGCTTTTTGCCAAAGATGCTGGCGGGCTTTTTCTTAGCCTGGTCGCCATGGTAATGGCTCTGGTCATGTGCCTGGAACATCTGATCTGGTCTGATGGCGAAAACCGTGGCTGGTTCATGTTAAGCCGGGTAAAAAACTATCTACATCTGTTTTTCGGCCAGTTTCTCGGCATTGCTTTTTCGCTGATGGCAGCGATTGGCGGTTTATCCCTGCTGTTTTTCATCTTTTATCGCCTGATGCAGGGAGCCTGGTTGCCCGAAATCATGTTCACCGGCTATTTCGTCTTTCTTGAAGCAATGGTTCTGGTTGCGGCACTGATTTTGTTGAGCCGCATATTTTCAAGGTTTTTGGCAATTTCATGGATAATTCTGCTTTACGTTTTTTCAAGCACCAGCCTCGCACAGGTTTTCAAAAGCGCCAGTTTTGATGACGGTCTGACCCTGATTGGATCGCTTTTTCTTTCATTAATACCGGATTTGAGCATGTTCCGCTTTTCCGGGCTCATTCTTGAGCGGGAAATTCTCAGTTCACAGGAGGCGCTCATTTCCAGTTTTTACGCGATTTTCATTACCGGTTTTTATCTGCTGGTTGCTGATCTGCTGGCCCGCCGCCAGCGGAAAAACTGAGCGATGCTGCGCAACTGGCTTCTGGCAATTCTGCTGCTGGTCTGTGCATTCAGCTGTCAAACCCAATCTCCGGCATTTTTCGCTGATACGCAGACCGCCGTACTGACCCGCCTTATACCCGAAAATCTGCGTGGTTTTGTGGCCGCCCGCCTCTGGGAACAGGCCGACCGCTATATGCATTCGGGCCCTTCGAGAATTGAGAAATACCGGTTCGTCGCCGGAAGCTATGCAGGAAACACCGATCTTTTACCGCTACTGCACGCCATTACCGTTCTGGTTCCCGGTGAAAACCGGCCGTGGCAGTTGCTTGCAACCAATCTCGGTCGGTATCTTGGCAAAAAAGAGCAGGCGATCAGACTTCTACAGGAAGCGATTGGAATTAACCGCGGCAGTTCCGAGATTCATGAGCTATATGCCGCGGTTGCCGCCATAAAAATGTTTGCCGGTAAGCCTGACCTCGAAGAAAAACGATCGGCAATCAAATATTTGAATGAAGCAATAAAAACTTTTGTGCTAAGTGGAAAAGCCGATGACGATCATTTACCCGGCCTGAACCTGCAGGCCTATTTCATTTTAAGATCGCGCCTCGAACTGGAAATCGGTTTTCCGCGATCAGCCCTGGAAAGCTGGGAAAAGAGCGGTTTGCCGCTGTCTCATGATCAGGGAAGACTGGCTTCAATGCTGATGGTATTCCGCGATCGCGGCATTTTTCCGGATCCGAATGAATTTTCCAAACGGGCGGATATTCCCGATAAACCAGTCGAGGCCGCCATTTCTCTCACTTCAGGTGAACTGGATTCAACGCCCGCCCTTCCGCTGGCAAAGCGCTCGCGCTTTTCTCTGCTGGCTTCGCTGCTTCTACTTGCTGTCGCCGGAATCTTTCGCTTCATTTATCTCAAATTGTGGTGTTGAATTTTAAACCTTTGTTTTAATGGGGTAAAAGGTTAAACAGGTGAAATGAGAAAAGGCTCGATACCCGGATGTGGCAGGCTGCGAGCCCGAAAACAATCAGGGTGAACCAGGCGAGAAACCCTGGGATTTTCTTCACTCATTTATAAATTTTAACCTCCAGCGGGTTCAATTTTTCACACCAGGGTACAAAGAACACATAACCACAAAAAAATTCCATGGCAATTAGAAAAAAAATCAGGTTCAGCCATGTGGCTGAACCTGATTTTTGGTGATTAATTGCCAGGTTCGCTGTTACGGTTAAGAATGCGGCGGATTCTCGCTTTTCTGCCTTCGATCAGGGCTTTGAAAGAGTCAAAGTCGTTGCGGGTGGCTGATATTCCCTGATTCTGCCGAAACTGGTCGGCTGAATCAACGATTTTATTCAGCATTCCAACCGCTTCTTCGGTAGTAACGACTTCATAGCCTTTGAGCTGATTATTTTCATATCCAAGTCTGATGCCTGCCCGGCTCAGGAAGCTCAGGGCGCGGTCGAGACCTGAACCGGCTTTTACGTCAGCGTAAAGGGCTTTGCTTTCAACATTCGGGCAGGACAGGGCTCTTACCATTATTGAACCAAGCCCTGCAAGCATGGTGCGGGTTACTTTTCTCTTCATGCTGCGGTTTCTGACAAAATATTTCAATTCGGTAAGGTAAGCCGGTTTATCAGCCTGAGTCAAAATTCCATGCAGCATGCCGTAAAGCTCTTTAAGTTTTAACGGTTTGACCGGGTTCATTTTTACATTGCAGTCAATCGTTGAAAAAGCTCCGGCTTTCTGCAGGCGCTCAAGATTGAAGCCTGTAGCCGGTTCTGACTGATTGCCCGGTTCGATTGCAACTACCTGCTTTTTTACCGGTTCTGCCGTTTGGACGGCATAGGCATCAAACATTCTTTTGAATATAACCAGGGCGTCTGATGTTTTTAAATGGGTATTTGGGCAGAAACGTCCATTGGGCATGCCTTTAATGATGCCGCGATCGAGTGCTTCGCCAAGACCCTGCATGTATTTTTCCTCGATTATCCAGTCAGAGAAAGGCTGAAGATTGGCAGTTTCCCGTGAAGGCTTTACCGCGCCTGAATTTACCGCAAAACTTATGGCTCTGAATATGCTTTCAATAGCTGCTTTTCGAGAAATAACCGGTTTGTCGTCGGTCGCAGGAATGATGCCGAGATGCTTCATTTCATCAGGACTCAGGGATTCAATGAAATTCAATTCATACATTACACTGGTCAGTCCGCGATAAAAAGCCTGTTCTGCAATGGGGCGGGCAAGCATTCTGCTGCTGTAACTGGTTGAATCGTAAATACCAATCCGACGTGCAAATTTGATTTCAGCCTGCAGCCTGCTTCCTGAAGCCTGAATCGAATCGATGCTGAAAATTCCGGCAACCCCGAAAGTGGCGGCCAGAACGCCGGCAATGAAATAGCGCCTGTTGTTGATCATGAAATCTGCCTCCAGAATAAATGCAATTTTCAGTTCGCATATATCGGCAGATTGCTGATTTTGTTTAAGCTTTATTTTATTCTGATGCGCTCTTTGTTGCGCTTGATGTACATCGGGTTGAAAACTCCGGTTTTGGCCAGATCATAAGCGCTTTTGAATGGTCTGCCATCGACGAGGCGCCGGGCTTTTTCTTCACTGATGCGGAAAAAGGCCGCCATGTCTGCTGCCGATGCCGAGTTAACATTGATGCTGTCGGCTTCTTTTTCCGGTTTCCCCTGGATATTCCAGTCTTCGGCAGGAGAAGTCTGTGCCGTCTGCTGGGTCGAGGCATTAAAATTGGCACTGTAAAGAGCGGTAGCCCAGAAATCGACGATGTGCTGCAGCGAAGCGTTCAATTGCCGGCCGGTCATTTCCATTAACGGGGCCAGATTGGTGCCGGCCCGGTAAGACATGCCAATTTCGTCGTAATGGCGGTTGGCAGCGCCGACCATTTCCCTCACTCGCTCTTCAATAGAAGTAATCAGACGCTCATTGCTGCAGACCAGGTTGAAGTTGCGCAGACTGTGATTTATCTCACCTTCGTAAAGTGAGTGATAAGCATCTTCGTAAGGGTCGCGCTCTTTGCCGGCGGTGTGCAGCGGCTGGTTGAGGTCTGCGATGTAATGTGACATCAGACCCATGACGTAGGCGCTTTTTTCGTCGCTTTCACCGCTGCGCAAGAGTTCTACGGCACGGTTGAACAGGTCGGTGATGCGATACAACCCGCCGGTCTGGGTGCCGTCAAGGTAGTAAATGTGATTGGTAAAGTCTTTGATCAGCATGTCGGGATCGGTGCTGCCTTTGAGAAACGACTTTTTCTGGCGGGAAAAGCGGTTCTGGAAAGCTTCGGGCATGTGTTTGAAAGCCTCGGCCGTAAGCTTGCGATGGGTGTGGTACCCCCAGGCCAACGCGCGTCCAGGCCATGCGGAAAAAATCAGGGCAAATAAGAACAATAATGGGAGTAAACGCTTTGTTATTGCCAATTTAGCTAACTTTCCTTAATGATGTCTGTTGTGCAGAATAGAATCAACTTTTGCATTCTAGCCTTTTTAAAGTTTTTTATCAAATTGGCTGCAGGCACGCCGGCAATTGTATTGTTCGCTTTGTGAGAAATTCTTATCGATTGCTGAGATGTGGTATATTATCAGCCATGGCAGAAAAACTTGACAATCAGACAACCGAAGAACCGGCTTTGGCTCCGGAACCATTGGCTTCAGAGCCGGATCTCGCTGCCGACGTCGATGCTTTGAAGCGTCTGAATCTGCTAAAAGCTGTGCTGGTTCGAATGAATGGTGGCCGGCATCCGGTTGCAGAAGTTGATGCCCTTCTCAGGCGTAGAATGAATTTTTCACGCCAGGATTTTCAGGGCCCTTATGTAATCAGACTTTTCACTACCTGGATGATGATTTTTATTGTTGCAACTCTATTTTGGAGCGTTTTGTGGATACTTTCCAGCGGTTTTGCGCTCAATTATTTTCTGCGCATTCTGTCAACTGGAATGGCGACCCTGGTGGCTGCAATGGCTGGAGTGGCGATTTTTCACCCGTCTTCGTTGCCCGATGAGAGCCTTTTGCAGCAGGCGATTGACGAACGATTCAACGAATTAAAAGCGCAGCTTGGGGAAACTGCTGAGGATGACTCTGCGCCTGGGTTGACCGATACAAATATTCATGATTCAAAAAGTACGGAGAAAGCGGGTATCGACTCTGAGGCAGAGCCCCTGCAGTCGATGCCCGCCGGCTTGCGCGCACGCCAGGCTGAAGCACTGCTGGCCGATGATGAGTTTATTTCCGGCGATCAAAGTCGATCTACCGATGTGGGAATGAATGATGACAAACAATAACCATCTCAAAAATATAATTAAAATACTCGAACAGAAATATCCCGCTCCTGAATGTGCCCTTACCCACGAAAATCCATGGCAGCTTCTGGTTGCCACCATTCTTTCGGCCCAGTGCACCGACAAAAGAGTGAATATGGTAACTCCCGATCTGTTTAAAAAGTTTTCGACCATTTCTGCTTTTGCAACCGCCACTCAGGCTGCCGTCGAAGGTGCAATCAAATCAACCGGTTTTTTTCGCAACAAGGCCAAAAACATCATCGCCTGCGCTAAGGCACTTGAGAGCAGGTTTGCCGGCCGAATTCCCCAGACCCTCGACGAGCTTGTGCAGTTGCCCGGAGTCGGGCGAAAAACCGCCAGCGTTATTCTGGGAACCGCTTTCAAAAAAGCAGAAGGCATCGTTGTCGATACCCATGTTCGTCGGCTTTCGCATAGAATGGGGTTTTCTGAGCAGTCAGATCCCGAAAAAATCGAACAGGACCTGATGAAAATTGTGCCGCCGAAAAAGTGGATAGATTTTTCCCATCTGCTCATTCTGCACGGTCGCGAGCGCTGCAGTGCCCGCCGACCCGATTGCGGCAACTGCGAGGTAGCCGTTCATTGCCCGAGAATCGGCCTGCCGGCCTGATCGTATAGGTTAGACAATAAAATATTCGTATTGGGCAGGGTGCTTCTTGAGAAATGAATTCCGGAAGAATCGAAATTCAACCTTATTGCAAACCATCTGAAATGCCTCTATCATTAAAAGGTCGTGATTGAAAATCTGAAATGTAAATTACTTTGCCCTGAACCTGAAAAATTGGCGAAAAGCATAAAATCAGTAATTCAAACCAAAAATGAAAATAATTTTTGAAAAATTGAACCCGAAGCTTCTGGCTGCGATGGTCGTGGTGGTGCTTGCCGTTTATGCCGCAGGCAGCTTTATTTTGTTGCCCCGGCCGCGCGGATTGATAATTCACGCTCCAAAACCAGGCGAAGCGACCGCAAAATCGAGCAATTCTTCCACTAACAGCCAGATTTTCGCCGGACTCAATCCTGAGGCTTTCGCAGCTTCTTTCGGCCTTGATTATCAGAAAAAGGAGCCGGCTCGGGCAGAAAAGCCTGTTGAAGAAATAGTTGCGACCCGTTCAGCCATTGTTGAATCACATGTTGCTACCGGCCCCGGAACCATCGATCTTTTTGCGGCAGGTTACCGTTTGAAAGGCATTGTGCTTGAAAAAGACGGCAACAGCGCTGCTTTCGTTTACGAACCCAGCGGCAAAAGAGTTCTGGTAGTAAGGGAAAAAAACGTCGGGAAAGAAAATTTACGGATTATCAGTGCGACGATGCGCTCGGTTCAGCTTGCTACCCCGCAGGGAGTCGGCTCTCTTGAACTTGAAGACGGCATTGGCAGCAAAACTGGCGGTGGTTCTTCAGCTGCCCCGACCGGATACTACAAACCGGCGACGACTTTTTCTCCGCAGACTGCCACTAACCTGGCGAAAAATGAAAAGCTTCTGCGAGAGGCCAAAACCAGTGCCAACTCTGTTGCTGATATGATTTCTGCCGGACATTTTCAGGTCAGACCTGAACGTGGAAACTACAAGGTTGAAGTAAAAAAAATACCAGATTCTTTTGCCGGTTACGGCCTGCGAGCCGGCGACAAGATAATCGGCACCGCAGAGGGCGATTTCAAACAGTCGGCAGAGGTTGCAAACCGGCTTGGCAATCTGAGTGAACGGCCATCGGCTCTGAAAATTCAGCGTGGTCGCCAGATCATGTATTTGAGCCCACCGCAACCGCCAAAAATGACACCCCGGTAAAATAGCCTTAAAATAATGCGTTTCAAGCTATCTACATGAAAGTTGGTACCGACGGCAAGGTACGTTATAATAGCTTATTCTTAAACAGAGGAATGAAACATGAATTTGCTCGGATTGCCGTTGCGGTATGCACTTATCTGCGCCGCTCTGCTTACATATATGGTTTTCCCATCCGCAAATGCTGCTGGTCAGACAAAAGTGATTGAATCCCGGAAAAATCCTTTTGCCAGGCCAGTGCTGATTCGAAACACGCCTGGTTCGGCAAGGCAGAACCCGCAGCCCGGCACCCCCAGACCGGTTCAGCCTGCCGGAATGCCTTCGGTGATCGGGGTTAATCCAGGTCAGACCCAGCCTTCAGGTGGCAGCGCTGATATTAATATCAATGCCGCTGAAGTTATTGAACCCTCTGCCGGAAACCACACCGACGAAATCGCAATTAATTTCGAGTCGGTCGATCTGATGAGCCTGGTGCGCTATCTCAGCCAGGAAACCGGGCGCGGATTCATCATTAACCAGGCTCTGCAGGGTGATGTGACTATCATTTCACCAGTGACTCTCAACCGCGAAGAAGCTCTTGCCATGCTGGAATCTATTTTGCAGGTGCGTGGTTACACTGCCGTTCCCTCGGGAAAAATGTTCAAAATCGTGGCTCTCAGCGATGCCAAGGTTGCCGGCACCGAAACCCGAACGTCGAATGAACTTGGCGATTTGAGCGAAGATGACACCCTTATTACCCAGATAGTGCCCCTCGAACGCACTTCTGTGGAAGAGGCCGGAAAGCTGCTGACCAGTCTGTTGCCCCGCGACGCCTCGATGCTGCTTTTTCCGCCATCGAACACCATCGTGCTTACCGGTCGTTCGGTGAGTATCAAACGGGCGCTTGAAGTGGTAAAAGAGCTGGAAAAAGGCTTAATGAAGCCAGGCTTGGATATCGTGCCGCTCAAATTTTCCGGGGCTGAGGAAATGAAAACCCAGCTTGAACGCATTATTTCAGAAGGGGGCGTCCAGCGCGACGAAATTCGTGGCGGCGTAACCTTCATCGCCGACAAACGCAGCAACAGCCTGCTGATGCTGACCTCGCCCGACAATTTTGCTAAAATCCGTGAGCTGATTGATCGTCTCGATACCGGTTCAACCGATGCCAGGCCGGAACTTACGCGGTTTTTCAATCTGAAATATGCCGATGAAACCGAAACCGTGAAAGAAATCGAGGATATACTCGGTTTCAGTAATAAAGACAAGGTGTTGAGCGCATCAGAGTCGGTTGCCATCGAAACTACCAGACTGGTTGCGATTAAACGCACCCGCTCAATCATGGTTACGACCAGGTCAGAAGATATCATGAAGCGTATCGAAGCTCTTCTTCAATATCTTGACTGCCCGCCCGCCCAGGATGCCAGCGAGGTCAAAGTTGTTAAGGTCGTTAATGCCGATGCCAAAACCCTGGCCGAAACCCTTTCGCGCCTGGTGCAGCAACGGGCTCAGGATAACGCTGATGCCAATGCGGTCAAAACTTCGAAAATCAGTTTCGTTGCCGAAGATCATACCAACTCGATTATCATGACCGGCCCGCCGCAGCTTTTTTCCCATTATGAGAACATTCTTAAATCTCTTGACGTAATGCGTCCTCAGATTCTTGTCGAAGTTCTGATTACCGAAGTCAGCGGTAATCTGACCCATAACCTCGGCATCGAATGGAACGTTTTCGATTTCAATTCTTCAAAATGGCGTGCTTTTGGTGGAACCGATTATGGCCTTACCGGCAATCCGCTCACCAATAGCGGTTTTCAGGTCGGGCTGGTTAATGAGCCGATTTCGGCGGCCAAGCTGGCAACCGGCGATCTGACTGAGTTGACCAAAATAAAAGCCATGGTCAAGGCTTATCAGAACAATTCAAATTTCAAAATTCTTTCAGCGCCCCAGATTCTCGCTACCGACAACGAAGAAGCCAATATTTCGGTCGGCGAAGTTGTGGCACTGCCCCAGGGGTTCACCCAGGACCGCGATACCGGCCGCTTCGACCTGACCAACTTCAAATATGAAGACGTGGGTATTGTTCTGAAGCTTACTCCAAGAGTTAATTCAAATGAACTTGTGACTCTTAAAATCAATCAGGAAATTAAAAAGCGCCAGGAAGAAAATCTTTATGAATTCAATGTTCCTGTTTTGACCAAGCGGCAAATGGATACGACCATTTCGGTGCCCAATCACAAAACCATCGTAATTGGCGGCCTGATGCGAGAAGACAAGACCAAAATCATCGAGCGCGTGCCGTTTATTTCAAATATTCCTTTTGTTGGCGAGGCTTTTAAAAATCGGCGTACCGTTACCCAAAAAACCAATCTGCTGGTGTTTTTGACTCCACATATTCTTTCCAGCCCCGAAGAGCTGGTGAGATTTGATGATGACCGCAGTCGCAAGCCTGAAAAAGAGCGAATGGAAGAAGTCAATGCCAATTCTGAGCCCGCTCTTGATAATGCTGCCCGGCGTCTCGAAAATACCGACAAACAAAAGACTCCGGTGCTGGAAAACGAGCGCAATCGTCTGCGCGAAAAAGCGCGATTGGCCTTCGACCGGCTCAAAGCCAACTGATGTCACCCTATGGCCTCAATTGCCACGCTTGAAATTCAAACAAAACCCCATGTTGGTAGGGGAGAGCCCCCGCGCTCGCCCGCATTAATGGTTCCAGAAAATATATTCGCAGGGGATTGTCTCGTAGTATGAGTTTTACTATTTTTGGGTTAATTGAAAGTTTAATTTTCAAAAATGGTAAAGCACTGAGACGGTTACTGAGCCTGGCTTTGCCGGGTCGAAGTGTCCGGTGCGAAAATGGTCACTTTACGAGTCGCTTGAAATAGGTTGTTAATACAGGTTTAAATTTGATGACTAATTGGAAAAAGCTCGGGGAAATTCTCATCGAGACCGGCCTGATTGACCAGGCCGCCCTTGACGAAGCCCTGATTCAGCAACAGAAAGACAGCCCCCGTCGCCGACTCGGTGAAATTATGTGTGATGGCGGCCTGATCGATGAACCGCAGCTTTATCAGGCTCTGGCTCAGCAGTGGGGCCTGGAATTCGTCGGCCATATCGATCTTGCCGACGTCGATACCGCGCTGCTCGAAGAATTTCCCCTCGAACATCTGCGCCGTATCAATACGGTGCCGGTTCACCAGAGCCACGAAAGTATTTATGTTCTTTCCGCCGACCCCTTTCGCCCCGGAATAATTGAAGAGTTAAATCGACATTTTAAAAAAAAGATTAATTTTGTCGTAACTCCACCGGTGCAGATTCAGCACGTCCTTAATGAAACCTATGGTCGTGGACGTGATTCAAGCGAACTGATCGAAACCATTTCGGTTGAAGACGGTTTCGACGGCGATCTGGGTCGGTTTGCCGTTGAAGATGTGCTTGAGTCGGCAAATAAAGCGCCCATCGTTAAATTCGTCAATACCCTGATTTTTCAATCGCTGCGCGAACGGGCTTCTGATATTCATTTAGAGCTTTCGCCCGACTCGTTTAAAATTCGCTATCGCATCGACGGGGTGCTGGTAAACCGGTTCTCACCGCCGCGCAAACTGCACGCCCCGGTTACCTCGCGCATAAAAATCATGGCAGGACTCGACATCGCCGAGCGCCGCCTTCCCCAGGATGGAAAAATCAGGGTGCGCTTCGGCGACCGCGAAGTTGATATTCGCGTAAGTTCGGTTCCCTGCGCTCATGGCGAAAGAGTGGTCATGCGACTTCTTGACCGCAGAACCGAACTGCTTTCTCTTGAACAGATGGGAATGTCCGCCGATATTATGGTTCAGTTCGATCGCCTGATTCGTCGACCCAATGGCATTCTGCTGGTCACCGGGCCCACCGGCTCGGGCAAAACCACGACCCTTTACGGCGCCATCATGCGCATCGTCAGCCCCGATGTCAATGTTATTACTCTCGAAGACCCGGTAGAATACGAATTGCCGGGGGCGAGCCAGATTCCGGTAAAACCAAAAATCGGTTTTACTTTTGCTTCGGGATTGCGATCGATTCTGCGCCAGGACCCGGATGTCATTCTTGTCGGCGAAATCCGTGATGACGAAACGGCGGGAATGGCGATTCAGGCCAGTCTGACCGGCCACTTGGTTTTTTCTACTCTTCACACCAACGATTCGGCATCGGCAGCGGTTCGCCTCATGGATATGAATGTGGAGCCATATCTGGTGGCTTCGACCCTGATCGGGGTACTGGCTCAGCGCCTGGTTCGCCGGCTCTGTTCGAATTGTGTTAAAAAACTTGCCGACGGAACCTGGCAGGCACCAGGCTGCCCGGTTTGTTCGCAAACCGGCTTCAAGGGCCGAACCGGAGTCTATGAACTGCTGAACGTTGACGAAGAAATTGCGGCACTGATCGGCAGAAGCGCTTCTCTCGATGACATCAGAAACGCCTCACGCAACGCCGGAATGCGAAGCCTTTACGAAGATGGCCTGCAGAAAGTAAGCACGGGCCAGACTTCTCTGCATGAAGTTGAACGTGTGTGCTGGCAGGGTAACTGATCATGCCGCTGTTTCAATATAAGGCCTACAATCAGCAGGGTGATGAAACCTCAGGGGTCATCGATGCCGATGATCTGGCCGCCGCCCGGCAGCAGCTGCGCTCAACCGGGCTTGCACCGTTTTCTATTGAGCCGGCGGTTGAAGAAACCGGTCTTGGATTTTCACGATCATTCTCTCTGGCCGAACAGGCCAGGTTTTCGCGGCAGCTGGCCGCGCTGCTGCGCGGTGGTGTGCCTCTGGTTAAAGCTCTGACTGGTCTTGAAGCCCAGGCAGCCTGGTTTTCGCGCCGACCGGTGCTGGTTCAATTACGCGAAGGAATCGAGAAAGGGCGCGATCTTTCTGCGGTTATGCAGGAAGTCGGCACGGTTTTTTCGCCATCATTGCTTGCGGTTGTCAGGGTGGGCGAGACCACCGGCCGGCTCGATTTCGCTTTTGCTCAACTGGCCGCCCATCTCGACCGGGAAATGGAGCATCGCCGTCGCCTGCTTGCCGCAATTGCCTACCCGGCCATTACTGCGGTGATATCAATCGGGGTGTTGGCTTTTCTGATGGTTTATCTGGTTCCAACCGTTGCCAGGATGTTTTCTGACGTGCAGGGTGAGCTGCCCTGGATAACCAGATGGTTGATCGGGTTCAGCAATTTTTTAAGAGAATACTGGATAATTCTGGGTCTTGGTGCTTTATTCTCGCTGGTCGGCATGCATCTCGCTCTGAAAGTTGAATCTTTCAGACGGCAGTGGGAGGCATTGCTGTTGAAAGTTCCGATATGGGGCCGTTTCAGTGAGGGAATGATGATGGAAAGCTGGGCCAGAAACACCGGCATGATGATCGAGTGCGGCGTCACTCTGCTTGAATCGGTGCGGGTGCTGAAAGAAAATCACAGCTCGCTGCTGCATAACGAAGCCCTGACTAAAGTAGAAAAATCTCTCGAACGCGGCGTGTCATTCTCGGAAGCACTCAAGACCGCCGGCTTTTTTCCCCTTTTTGTGATTCAGATGATCGAAGCGGGCGAAGCCTCTGGCGAACTGGCTCCAATGCTGCATTCAGCAGCAACCGAACTCGAAGCCGATAACCGGGTGCTCACCGAATTGTTTCTCAATATTCTTGAGCCGCTGCTGATCGTAGTAATGGGCTCGGTCGTCGGCGCCATAATGATCGGCGTTCTGCTGCCCATCTACGAAATGAACCGCTTTCTCTAAAAACCTTTCTCCCTGGCTAATTCGTGCGGAAGTACATTTATCTTTGGGCATACTTGCAGACTATGCTAAAATACCCCCTGAAAACAAAACCGGAGGATAACTATGCCTAAAATTCGCAGCGGTTTCACCCTTATTGAACTGCTGGTCGTTCTCATCATTCTCAGCCTGCTTGCCGGCCTGGTATTGCCGCGCATGATGGGCCGCACTGAAGAAGCCAGACGGCAAACCGCTGAAGTGCAGATTCGCAGCATCGAAAACGCTCTGGCGCTATATTATGCCGATAATGGCACTTACCCGACCACCGAACAGACGCTCAAGGCTCTGGTTGAAAAGCCAACCGTCGATCCAGTTCCGCCGAAATGGAAAGGCCCATACCTTGAGAAGGGCATTCTTCCCAAAGACCCCTGGGATCGCGATTACATATATCTTTCGCCCGGTGTCCATCTTCCCGAATTTGATCTGCTGAGCTTCGGCAAAGACGGGGTTCAGGGCGGTGAAGGCGAATTCGCCGACATCGAAAACTGGAACATCGGTCGCAAATGATGGTTCGATGAAAAATCGCGCATTTACCCTGGTTGAGCTGCTGGTTGTGCTGGCGGTTCTTTCCATGACCGCAGGTGTTGTGTTGCCATCTGCAGCGGTGATGACCCGAAAAAACCGGCTCGATGATTTCGTTCACCATACTTCGGTGCTTTGCCGCGAAGCTTTTGAAAAGGCGGTTTTTGCTGGGCAGCTGTATCGAATTGTTAGAACTTCTGGCGATCAACTCGAAGTTCAGTTTTACGAAAACCAGCGCTGGATACCGTCTAACGACCTCTGGCTGCGTCCGCTTGCGATTCCTGATAAAATGCGGCTGAACTGGCCCGAAAACGGCTGGCAGGTGCTCCCGGAAGGATATTGCGAATCTCCCATGCTTCGTTTTTATGACGAAAATTCTCATGAAACGGTTTTTGCCGAAATACGCGCCTGCGATGCCCGCCTGGTCAGAAAATCAGATTCCATCAGGTGATTTCATTATACAAAAGCACACCGAAAAACATACTTCTGTCATCGCCCGACGAGCTTGTGGCCTGCGGATAGTCGGGCGATCCGGAATTTACAGCTGTTATGCAGATTCCCTTATTATCCTCCTGATAAAAGCAAGTTGGGGCATGAAAAATTGTGAAAAATTCAACGTGCTTTTGTAAAAAATTAAAAGAAAAATTTAATAAAACGATTAATTATAAAGGTGTCACTCTGGTAGAAATTTTGATTTCGCTGACCATTCTAGTTATGGTTGCCGGCGCGCTTTCAAGCGGCACCAATTATCTGACCCGTCGTCTGGTTCGCGCCAAAAATGCGGGCATAGCAAGAAACCTCGCCTGGAAAAGACTTGCTGAAATCAAATCCCGCAGAATTGAGCCATTTCGCCGGTCAGGAGTATTCAGCAGGGAGTTTGAAAATTTCAAATATTCAGAAGAAATCAAACCCGCCAATATCAATGGCATTGTTCACAGCGGCCTTTACCAATATGAACTGACGGTAAGCTGGCCCGAAGCCTGGCAGGAAGACCGGGTTTCTTTTTCAACTCTGATTGCAGACTATCTGCAAACTGCCAACAATATAGCTTCGCCAACCGAAAAAAAAGAGGCAGTCAAATGAAAATTTATTGCCGAAAAAGGTCGGTTTTGCTTCCCCTAAGCGAGCGTCATGCCTGCACCCTGGTTGAAATGATGATTTCTCTGGCTTTGCTTGCGGTTCTTTTCACTCTGCTGGGTTCAATGCTTCACGGAATGTCGCGTCTTTCGCGCCTGGCAGAAGATTCATCGCTGCGTGAACGCCAGATGTCATTCTGTTTCGACCTTATTCGCAAAGAACTGGGAGAAATGGTCGTGGTTCAGAATCAGGGCGATTACAGTTTTGTCGGTGGTGAAAATTTCATTGCCTATACAACCACCCGTGATGAACTGTTGGCAAGAAACAGTATTCCCGGTGGGGTAAAAAGGGTTGAGTGGCGGCATGATCCGGGTACCGGCAGTCTGATACGTACCGTTTCAATGCTGATCGACGGTAAACGCGATGCGGGAGAACCAGTTAAAAGCAGCTTTTTCGAAGACCTCGACCGATTCGAAATTTATGTGTTTGACGGAGTCGAGTGGTTGCGCATGACCGGCATTTCTGAATCTATGCGCCAGACTCAGAGCGTCGCCCTTCGCCTGGTTTTTAAATCCGCACCCGGAGAAAAAGAAGAATTTTTTGAAAGTGCATTTATTCTGCCCAATGAAACATTCACTAAAGAATAAAAAACATGGAATGGCACTTGTTTCGGTGCTGTTGATGTCGGCACTGCTGATCGCTCTTTACCTGAGATTTCTCGATAATGCCGGATTACAGGCACGCATCGATGCCCGTCAGGAAGCAATAATGCAGGCGCAGTGGGCTGCCCGCGCCGGGGTCGATTATGCAATCAATCTGTTGTTTCAGGATCGTTCTCTGGGGGATAGTTATGGCGAAGCCTGGAAAACCGAAACCGAAGCAACTGCACAGAAGCCATTAATGTTCGGGGTTTGCAGCTGCACCGTTTCGATCATTGATGAGTCATCGAAATTGAATGTTAACCTGGTCGATGAGTATATTCTTAAAAAAACATTTGAGGAATCTGGTCTTGGAATAATTGCCAGCAGCTCTCTTGTCGGCGAATCGGAGCGTTTGGGGGCTTCCACCCGGCTGGCTCAGCGAATTCTCGATTATATCGATGAAGATGATACTCCCCGTTCAATGGGGGCGGAGTTTTCAACTTACATGCTGCATGGCTTGCGGGCACCGCGCAACGGGCCAATGACTGATATCCGGGAACTTCTTGACATTCCCGGGATTACCCCTGACCTCATGGTTGCTTCCGGTTCAAGGCCGGGTCTTGAAGATTTACTCACTGTTTACGGCGAAGGTGAAATCAACGTTAACACAGCGGTCGAAGCTGTTGTTAAATCGATTCCCGGTTTGCCCGGCGAATATGAGGCTGAAAAAACAGCGGAGTTTTATCAGAAACTTTTTTCTTCCCGGCCTTTTATGGAGCTTGCCGGATATACGAACTTCATTGTAACTTTTGACTGGCGCATTCCAAAGAAATATACAAACAGGTTTATTACTCATACAAGATGGTTTAAAATATCTGCGCATGCCCAGCACGGTGAAGCACATCGCAGGGTTGAAGCGCTGGTAAAACGTGACCGACCAGGCATGTGCCGTCTGGCAAGATACGTGGAGATACCTTGAAAGATTCTTTTAATCTGGCTTTTGCCGATATTCGCGGAGAACTGCACTGGTTCTCTCTTTCGTCAACCGCCTTATCTCCATTCTCTGTCAACAATGAACCCGTAGGGGCCGACCCGCATGTCGGCCCGCAACCAGAAACGGGCACTGAGCCCGATCTATCGGGTCGAAGTGCCCTTTTAAAGGGCGTTTGCAATATTCTCATTCTTCCCGCCACCGCTGGTTTGCCCTTCCAGATCGACCTGTCATTCGACGATCCCGTAAAAATCTCCCGCGTAATCCCACAGCTTGCCGCCGACCAGTATGCCGAAATAAACGAAACCTGGCTCTTCTCATGGTCTGTTGCCTGTAAGGCTGAATCTGTAGAGGCCGACCCAGGTGTCGACCCGCAAAATAGATTTCTCGTCTCCGGCATCGCTTTCCCGCCGGAATTCAAACGAATTGTATCTGCATCCGAACACGCCTGGCGCCTTGCTATACCAGATTTTCTGCTTTTACCCCATGGTCGCGCTTATAAAGCGGCTACCCCAACTGGCAGTTACGTTGCCATTTTTTTGGAAAATGGCTGCCTGAGTCGCATAATTGCCGATGCCACGCTGCCCATGGGCCCGATGCTTGCTGCTGCCGGCGTTGAAAGCATAGAAGAATTTGATTTTGCCGCGAATTCGCAGAAGATTTTCGTTTGTCTACAGTCTTTGCTGGAAAACGGCGAAAACTTCGATCTGTCAGGGTATCACCAGAAAAAGACAATCCAGGCGATGCGTTTCGGCCTGATATCTTTGGCGGCTCTAATGGCCGGTCTGGTTTTTCTCGGCCACCTTTTCCTCTGGATCGAATGCCGGTTGCATGAATCGGCTGCTGATCGCACCCGACAGTCAACAGCCAGGGCTTTTTCCAGTATTTTCCCGGGAGTTCCAATGGTTGATGCGGTCAGCCAGATACGACGCAAGATTTCTGACGCGCACAACAGTCTTCAGGAGGTTGATTCGGTACCAAATATCCCGTGGCTGCAGACGCTTCAGCTTGCCTCTGTTTCTTTCAATTCTCGGGTGAAGCTGCTCAAATTGATAGTTCGGGCCGATGGCTTCAGATTTCAGGGGCTGGCCGCCGATTTCACTTCTCTCGAAAATTTTAGAAAGCTGATAGAAGCCAGTGGCATGGTTGACAAGGTTTCCACCCCCGAATCCCGGCGAAATGATGACCAGGTATTGTTTGCCATGGAGGCTAAATGGAAAAGCTGATACTCTGGTGGCAGAAGCGCCCGGTCCGCGACCGGCGTGCCTTATCGATTCTTGCGCTGGTTTTGCCGGTTGTACTGTTCTGGTATCTGGTTACCGTGCCGTTACAAGACCGCCTCAAGATGGCGCAGAGGGTTCTCGAAACCAGGCGCAACGAAGCAACCGAAGTGCAGAAACTGTTGCAGGAATACGCTCTGCTTAAAGCCCAGCTCGACGGGTATGAATTCAAGGCCGATTCTGCGGTGGTTCCTGAACTTGAACAGGTTTTTCGCGGACTGAATGCTTCCGACTCTTATCCGGTGCTTTCACGGATCCGTATCAATATTTTCGGCAAAGATCAGCCGGCAGCGCAGATTCGCTTAGATGGCGCTCACCCACAGACTTTCTGGAACCTGCTAAACATAGTGGCTTCTTCCGGAGTTTATCTTGCAGAATTTGAAGTGACCGGGGATGAACGCCGCAATCAGCTTTCTACCCGGTTTAAGGCCTGGCTGCCCGCCAGAAATTAATATTCTACCGGCCCGAGCGCTGCTGTGAATTTTTTTTTTGCGCCTATTGCTTTTTGAAATTCGTCAGTGTTAAACTTACATGGTCAAGAAAAAAAATGCGGCATTAAATTGCTTTGAGACAGCAATAAAAGAGAGAAGGAGGCGGCTATTATCTATTCTTTTAATTAATAGGCCGGTTGGTCTTGCGGTTGTACGTTCTTTGCTTATACCAAATTTTATGGAGGTTAGGTGAATGTTTAATTGTTGTTCAAACAAACGCAATTATTTTGTGCTTCTTGCGCTGATGTTGCTGTTACCGGTTTTCAGCGCCTTTGCTTACAATAATACTTTTCCGGTAGCAGTAGTTGATTCTCACAACGTTCCGGTTCCCGGCGCCACAGTCTACGCATGGGATAGAAACTACCCCGATACCAATATTAGTGGCGTAACTGATGCCGAAGGTAAAGTTTCTCTGGTTCTTTCGGGGTTAACCGCAACTGCTGACAATCTCAGCAATCCCGAACCCAATATCGGCTTCCTGGTTATGCCGAATAATGCTGCCAACAATTCCCGCCTGGCCTTTGCCGTGGCCAATGCCTGGTTTTATAACCTTTTTGAAGCTGATGCACTTGCTCCTGAGCAGATGATCAACCTCAACGAAGGCTGTCTGCTTCATATCAAACCTCAGACGGTTGATGGCAATGTTGTCACCCCTGCCAGGCTGATTGCCGGCATGAACATTTTCCTGCCCGGCGTTCCCTGGCAGGTTAAAACCATTCATGTCGCTGCCAATGAAATTTCTGACGCTACCCCCTCTTTCGATATCGCCTGGCCCTTTGAAACTCCAATCAATATCGAACTCTACGGCGATGGAAAATGGAATGACCACACTGCTCGAACCTTCTACAGCTGGTTTAATGACAGTTTCCCGGTTGGTCATGATACTGAAAAGGACATTCTGGTCAACCACCAGAGTCTCAAAAAAGCTCAATTCAGAGTTAACCTGACCGAACCTGATACCACCGGAACCAAGCTGGTCAAACGCCAGCTTCATTATGGTGAAAATCTGACTATTGACTATTCAGGCAATGAAATTGTTTATCTGCCGGTTGGCAAGTATAACATAAATTTCGCTCTGGTAAATGATGCCCCGAATTTCTATGATTTGGGCGAATATGGTCCGCCTCCGGCTCTTTACCCTGATGTTGATCTCACCAACCCCGAAGATCTGGTTGAAAAAGACTATGAACTCGCCGGCGGCATCGGCCTTACCGTTAACCTTCAGCTGGGCGACAGCGCCGGTGACGGTGAAGAAACGGCTCTTGGCCAATCAAACATTGAAATCCAGAAAAAAGTTACACTCAACGGATTCGAACAATGGATGCCCGTTCAGAGCAATCCCACCACGCTTTCTTCTGATGGAACAGTCAGTTCTACTGGCGCAAGCATGAGGTTTTTCCATCGCTTGAATGATGGCACTTACCGAATTCGGGTTTATAAAAAATCTTATGATGCATTTCAGAATCTTGGCGTAATCGATTACTCCACCACCCCCTGGAAATGTTTTGGATACATCACTGCTCCTGAATTTGAAATCAATAATGCTTCAACTGTCGGCACTCTGACCAAAGATATCAATCTTCCGCAGATTGCTGCTATTCAGGCAAATCTACAGATTGCCAACGCTCCGACTTCCGGTGCTTTGATGTGGCCGGTCGTTGCTTATTTGGGTGAATATCCCATTTATAGTGGCAGCTATATCTGGAACGATGATAAGATTTTTATACCGTTTGCACGCATTGACAAGAAGATTGTAATCAGAGTGTCTTATGATGAAGATATTTATGATGTTACCAATCCTGCTGCTCATAAGGTTTTTGCCCCGATTCAGGGTGTGGTTGGCCAGACTATTGAAACCAATCTGCCCCTTGATTTGAGCAACTTCACCAATATACACGCCTATGCCTGGGTAAAACAGGACAACGGAGAGATTGCTACGTTCACGGGTCGCGCCAGATTGTATTTCAGCCCTACCGTTCCTGGTTCTGACCCGGTTATGCCCGGTTACAGAGCTTTCGGCAGCGGCGACTGGGATCCCGGTTTTGATAACAACATGATTGAAACCGGCAATAGCAATATGGCTGTTTTCCGTGGTGAAATCGGTGCCAGCTTCACTCTTGTTGCTAAAGAAGAAACTCCTCTTGGTCTTGAAGGTATTATCCCTTATGAAGGCAATTTTACCGTTCCTGCTAACCATAACAATCTCAACCCGTTCGACGTCAATGTCTTCTTGTCTGAAGACCGTTCATTCAACGCTATTGTTCAGGTCGATGGTGCTCCGATAGGTTCCGACAAACCGGTCGGAATTGCTGTAACTTCAATATTTGATGATAAATTCAAATTTGATGATTTCTTTTTTGTCGAACGCAAAGGCACCATCACTGGTTCAAACTTCAGAGTTTCCGGTATTAAAGCTGGTCTTTATGACGTAACTCTTAACCTTGACAATATTGATTTCGACGCATTTCCGTATAATTATGGAATCCAGACAATGCCGATTATCCGCCGTGAAGTTGCAGTCAGTGATGACAGCAGCACTTTCGGTGCCTCGGCTCCCGTGATTTTGAATCTGAACACTGGTGTTATCGGCTATGCCAGGGGCAAGATCGTTGATGACCTTGGCAATGGTATCCCCGGTCTAAAGATTGCGATCCATGCCAAAGGTCGCGTCGAAGAAATGAATGAGCCCTGTATGTCCGATCGTTGGTATCGGAGAGGTCACTTGGCTTTCCGCTGCACTACCGATAATGAAGGTAACCTGATCTCTGCTCATCCAGACAAACCGACCTTCATTCCCCTTGAAGCCGGCGAATATGATATTTTCGTCGAAGGCGTCGCAACAGAACCGACCGAATTTAAATTAGACCTTGGTTTTACCTGGGAAGCTCCGCCGATTGCAAAAATCAGCATTCTGCCCAATCAGCAGGTTACCCCGGTTCTTGGCAGAATCATGCGCCTGTTCCCGGTTAATGGCGTGCTGACTGAAGCCAATGCTCCGGTTAAATACGCCAACTTCCAGATCCTTAATGAAATGGGCGAAGGCAAAGGCTGGGGCTACACCAATGACAAGGGTGAATTTCAGGTATTCGTGGCTCCTGGCGTTGCCCAGATTGGTCTGGTCGTTGAAGACGGCCCCGACCGCCGCTTCTATCTGCAGAAATTCAACGTTGTTGCCAATCAGGCAAATACTGTTACCATCAATCTTGATCCGACAACTCTGATCAAGATTCCGATGGTTACCCGTGATTCTGCTGGTGCCGTCCTTCCTCAGGCGCCTGGTGACGTGTTCCTTTTCTCTGATCCCGAACAGAATTTCCGCGCTTCTCACTGGTATCTTACCTGGTCGCAGTCCGATGACCTTGGCCGCATGAACCTTTTCGTTCCGGCATTCTCTAATGAACAGGCCGGTTTCGCCTATGGTTTCCGCGGTCTTGAAAAGAGGACCAGCATCGAAATCAAAGATGCCTTTGGTAATAACAATTATCTGAACGAAGTTTACAGCCCGGGCCCACTGCAAATTCTGCCGGTTGGTCAAACTGAACCGGTTGTTCTCACCTGGCTTAAACCCGTAACCGTTACAATTAACCCGACCAACATTCCAGCTGGCCGCGAAAATCGCTACCTTGGCGTTCTTCTGCCACGGAATATGTTTTTTGATGGCCCGCCAAGAGTTGGAGGTCAGCCGGATTGTCTGAGTTTTACTACCGGTGCACAGCCTGACCGACCAATCTTCGCCGGTCTGGTTGACGGTGCTTTCCGTTTTGGTAACGTAAAACCCGGCAGAGAATATATCTTTATCTCTTACGAAACCTTTGAACCTCTCGTGCCCGAAACCGTTAAATGGGCATTTGAATTCCAATGGAAAGCAATGTTCCGCCATCTGTCTGATCCGTTCCTGGTTAACGCCGATGTTGTCAGAAATGAGGCATTCAGGGCTCTTGCTCCTTTGACCGTGAATTGCCCGCAGGATACTGCTCTCATCACTGGCCCCGCAGATGTGAAAATGCTTTTCACATCTGACCCGACCAATACTACAGGCCTGATTGGCTGGCCGCTTATTCCTGGCGTTGACACTGAAGTATTCTTCCCGGTAGAAGTTCCGGTTGATTATGCCTATCGTATCGTTTACGAAGCTCAGGCTGGATCAAAATTTCTGACCAGGGCTTTCGAAAACGTGGTTGTTCCATCAACCGGTCGTGTCTTTGACGTAATCCTCAGAGAACTCAACCAGGTTTCCGGTACTTTCCAGTTAAGCGGTATGCCGATAGACGGAGCGATCATCCTGATTCCGGAAGGCGCCGATGCAACCAGCGAAACGTTTGAACCGATCAGAATTCCGGCCTTGAATGGAGCCTATCAGGCTTTCCTGCCCCCGGGCTTCTATAACGGTTATGCAGTTCCCGCCTCCGGTGCTCCGAAAACCATTAGCATTCTAATGGAACCCGGTGTTAATCTTACTTGCAACATCAATATACAGCCTGGCACTTCCGTGCATGGTAAGGTTGTCGGCCCCGTAGGCCCAGATGGCACTACTCCGCTTCCAGTATTCGATGCTTCTATCGCCGTAATGAGAAAAGCTGAAGCCCGCAGTGATCTGCTTGATGGTCAGGATTTCCTGCCCTATCCGGCATTCATGGGTTACAACGAAATCCGCTGCGGTCCGACTGGCGAATTCTTCTTCGAAGCTGAAGATGGCGTAGATTACTACATCCAGGCTATCGTTCCCGTTGGTTTCACTCCCGGTGCTCCGGTTAAGGTAAGCCTTGACGGCACTACCATCAGTGTGAATGGCGTAGCTGTTGATCCTACTCAGGGCATTGCCATTACCCTTGGTCAGGGTGGCAAAATTGCCGGTTCACTCAATGTTCCGGCTTATATTGAAGCCAGACCCGCCGGCCAGAACGCTCTGCTCGAACAGTTCGGCAGCATCAATGCCGTTTATGCCGAAGCAAGGGTTCCCAATGCGGAAAACCGCTATGACTTCGTTCTTTTTGGCCTTGATCCTGCTCAGAAGTATGATATCCAGATTTGGCCCGCTGAACCCGGTTTTGCTGCAAAAGTTCTTAATGCAGTTGAAGTTCCCCCGGCAAATGCAGCTTCGCTGTCCATCGACCTTGCCGAAGGTTTCAAAGTTGTCGGTCAGCTCGTTGATGCCGATGGCAATCCTCTGGCAGTAAAAGACGTTCCGGTTAACCTGGCAATGACTCTGCCAATGGAAGAAATTACCAATCCGGTGGCAGCCAACAGCAGGTTCTCATTCCGCCAGAACATCCACGTTCCCGATCCAACAACCTACAGTCTGCAGGATGCTTACCTCCAGGGCAAATGGACCAACACCAACGAATATGGTCAGTTCGTATTCGACAACGTTCCCCAGTTCCTGGTTGCATTCATTAAAACTGAATCAAGCTTCAGCCTTAACAACACTGACTATGGTCTTGCCAGAACTCCGAACTTCGCTCCGAATTTTGGAAATGCCAGGCTCATGGAAGTCAACCTCACAATTCCGGTTGCCGGTAAGGTTGTCGGTCGCCTGATCGATGAAAACGGCCAGCCGGTCGGGATTGGTATGGTTGAAATTGTTTCTGGCGATAACCGGATTTATGGGTCAGTTCTCGAAGACGGCACCTTCACCCTCAATGGTGTTGCACCCGGCGGCAACTACATGCTAAGCATCGACGAGGTTCCCGGCCGCGTTCGCGTATTCCGCATGGGCATTCTGGTCGAACCCGGCAAGATTACCGATCTTGGTTCAATTCTCGTTGCCAAGGCGGTTAGCGTAACCGGTCAGATTGCTAATCTCGATAAACCTGTTATCAGCGCTTTCTCCAACGGTATCCCCGAAGGCATGGGTCTCAGCGTCGTAGCATTCGATGGAAACCGCGTCGTATCTGATGAAGAACTTCTCAGAGGTTCGTTCATGCAGCACGTAATTGGTGAAAACGAACTGTTTTTCGATCCGTTCAATCCTCCGACCAATGACACTCCGTTCCAGCTCTTCGCCAGATTTGGCAGAGCCGGCATTGGTCTTGTTCTTCACAAAGAAGAAAATAACGGCAATATGTCCATAGTTACCTGGGGCTGGCAGGCTGGTCTGTCAATTCCTTCACAGGAACAGGTTGGAACCGGTTCGTTCGAACTCGATGCCAGAATTGCCTGTCCGTCGGAATATGGCGTAGTAGAAGGAACCCTGAAACATTCTGTTGATACAGCCGCTGTGTTCAACCGCGCCGATGCAGTAATCGCTCTGTATCCCGTTGAAAAGGTCGGCAATGCAACTGCCTTTACTCTCGCAACAACTCCTTTCCCGACTGCGATCACCTATCCGATCGATGGCAGATGGTTCATCAGGAACGTTCCCGCCGGCACTTACCGCATCAAGGTAATCACTGCCAGGTACGGTGTCCAGTTCTTCCGTGAAGTCATTACCGTCAGCGCGGCTACTCCGCTCAAGAAAGATCTTGCCCTCGGAACTTCAGTTAAGAAGGTCTATGGTAAGGTTCTGCTTAAAGGCTCAACCACACCGGTTCAGGCTGCCAAAGTCAATCTGTTCCTCAAACAGCTTGCTACAACAACTGATGCAAACGGTGACTTTGCGTTCTTCCTGCCTGCCGGCGAATTGTTCCTGGCTCAGCTCGAAATTCAGAAACCTGGTTTCCGGCCCAGAAGAGTCGTTGAATTTGCCGGCATTGCAACCGATGGTGTTAAGCTCGAAGCCGACATCAACCTTGGTAACATCGAACTCGACGCCTCTGTGGGCCGTTTCGAAGCAACTCTGAAGAGCTTAGATGGTGGTGCTGCCCTTATCGGTGCTGAAGTGGCCATGGTCTTCAAAGAAAGTCCCGAAGCACTGGTCTGGACGGTTGGTGAAACCCAGATGACCGATGAAACCGGACGCGTTCAGTTCTCAACTGTTCCCACCGGAAAAGATATAAACTTCAGAGCCAAAGCGTTCTATCACAAGCCCTTCATTTATACTCTTCCCGCAGCTAATAATACCGGTGTTGCTTCTGCAGTTATTACCATGGAAAAGGCCAATCCAAAAGTCTTTTACACTGGGTTTGTAAGTGCTCACGAAACCAATCCTGACTTGCTCAACGTCAGGGGCGTGTTCGATTTCAATCAGCCGGTTTATCAGGCAAGACTCGGACTCAAGATCGATGAAACTGAACGTCTCGGCGATGCTACCCCAGTTGACCTTATTGGTGGCAGATTGACCAGCATGCGATTGGTAAACACTATTCCGAACCAACCGGTTGTGGTCGCTACCGTATCTTACGATACTGCCAACAACGGCAATAAAGTGTCGATTGGTGAATTCGAAATGGTCGGTGGCGCGGTATTCCGCAGGGAATATGAAGTTGATCCGCTTTCTGCCAATGGTTTCTCAGCGAATACGACTGATGCCAACGGCAATGTCCTGCCCGTTGGTCTGTCAGTTCCCCAGGGTTATCTTGACCCGTCCATCGAAAACTTCACCATCACCGAAGAAATTGCGACCGCTGGTGACTCGCTCCTTGAAGGTTCGAACAATCCTCCGGAATTTGCCGGCCCGGCTTTCGAATTCAACTTCGGTGGTACCAACTTTGCCGGTGGTAGCGAACACAAAGGTTTGTTCGAAATCGTCATCAAGTATGAAGAAGGTACTTCACTCGAACCCAGATGGTATGACACCGTGAACCATCGTTGGTCAAAAGTTGGTATTGTTGACGGTTCAGTTCAGTATGATGTTCCTGAAAAAGGCTATGTAACCTTCAAGGTTGACCACCTTACCAAGTTTGCCGTTCTTAAGAATGTTTCCGGCGCTGCATCAGGCATGCGCTGCGACTTCAACGGTGACGGCCAGGTTGGTGACCCCGACATCGCAGCCATGATTGCACGCAACCAGCTGGTTAACGCCGGTGTTGCCGATGATCAGATCACCGCAGAAAATGTTAACACAGTTGCTGGTGACCTGCTGAAGTCTCAGACTTTCACCGTTACCATTGTACCGAACACCTCACTCGATGACCTTAACGGTGACGTGGCTCTTACCGACAGCGACCTGGCTTTCCTGATCGGCTGGATTCAGCTGAAAAACGCTGGTCTTACCAGCGATCAGATCAATGAAGCCGCGGTTAACCAGGTATCTGGTGAATTGCTTGGCAGCAGCCTCTCTGGCACTCTGAGCAAATTCCCCGGCGAAACCGTAAGCCGCTGATTCTAAAAAACTGGCCGCACCCTCGGGTGCGGCTTTTTTTTACAGCAATTCTCGGTGAGCGATAAAAACATGTATTGATCAAAGATTTCATCGTTT
>DYKG01000078.1 GCA_020722725.1 Candidatus Methylomirabilis sp. | reverse complement strand
AAAGCACCGACAGAATTCGCCTCAATCAACAAAGCAAGAATGGCCGCTAAAAAAATGTCCATTTTTACTTGACCATTCCAGATCACCGCTATTACAGTTCCAAGAAATGGCAAAGTCTTATAAAAGATCCACTAACAGAAGAGAATCTTAAAAAGCAAGATAAAATTGCTGAAGATTTTCGAAATAAAACTGGCATTTACAATGCAATATGAGAAAACAAAGAATGGGCGCAACTGACAACTTATATGATACTTAATAGAATAAATGATCCAAAGGATTTAGAATCTCTTTCATACGAAGAGCTGAACCAGCTTGCCGATGAAATACGCGACGCTGTCGTCAAGGTGGTTTCACGCAATGGCGGGCATCTGGCCAGCAACCTGGGCATTGTTGAATTAACACTTGCCATACACCGGGTGTTTCAAAGCCCCCGCGACAAAATAATCTGGGATGTCGGTCACCAGAGTTACGCGCACAAGATCATCACCGGTCGCCGCGACCGTTTCCCATCGATCAGAACCTTTGGCGGCCTTAGCGGCTTCCCCAAGATCTGCGAAAGCGAACACGACATTTTCAACACTGGCCATAGCTCAACCTCAATTTCTGCCGCCCAGGGCCTGGCAATTGCCAATGAACATTTCAATCGCAACAACAAAGTTATTGCCGTAATCGGCGACGGTGCCCTGACCGGTGGTATGTCATTCGAGGCCCTTAATTTTACCGGCCATGAGAAAAACGATGTAATTGTTATTCTTAACGACAACGAAATGTCAATTTCACCCAACGTCGGTGCCGTGTCCATGTATCTGCACCGCCTCAGGCTTGAGCCGGCATACACCACGCCCAAAGACTACCTGGCCTACATTCTCAAACAGATACCCGGCTTCGGCTCGCGCTTATACAATGTGTTGAGCCGCATTGAGGGCAGTTTGAAATACCTGCTGACCCCGGGCATGCTGTTCGAAGAATTCGGCTTCAAATACTTCGGCCCGGTTAATGGTTACGATTTCGAAACTCTTGAAAGAGCTTTAACCCGCGCCCGCGACCGCAATGGCCCCGTACTGGTTCATGTTTTGACCGCCAAGGGCCGCGGCTATACCCCCGCCCAGGAGCAATGCCACAAGTTTCACGGCGTTGGCCCGTTCGAAATTGAAACCGGTCAGGCAAGAAAACCCGCTAACACGCCGCCCACATATACAGAAGTTTTCGGCAATGTGGTCAGCGAACTGGCTGATAGAGACCGCAACATCGTCACCATTACCGCCGCCATGAAGGAAGGAACCGGCCTGAACCGTTTTGCCGCCGAACATCCTGCCAGATTTTACGATGTCGGCATTGCCGAACAACATGCCATTACCATGGCTGCCGGCATGGCCAGAGGCGGCCTGAAACCTTTTGTCGCCATTTATTCAACCTTTATGCAAAGAGCTCTCGACCAGGTCATTCATGACGTCTGCCTGATGCAACTGCCGGTGGTTTTGTGCCTTGACCGCGCCGGTCTGGTCGGAGAAGACGGCGAAACCCATCACGGCGTATTCGATATCAGCTTTTTACGCATGATCCCCGGCCTTGAATTCATGGCACCCCGCGATGAGGTCGAACTTGAAATGATGCTGAAATACGCATCCACCGCCGGTGGGCCCGTAGCTCTTCGCTATCCACGTGGCAGCGGTATCGGTTCTGGGCAAAGGCCCGCCGACCGCCGACCCATCATTTCAGGCAAGGCCGAAATTCTGCGTGATGGTTCAGATCTGGCAATTTTTGCACTTGGCAACATGGTTCAGCCGGCGTTGCAGGCGGCTTCCGATTTTGAAAAATCCGGCCTGAGTGTTAAGGTTATCAACCCCAGATTTATCAGGCCGTTCGATCGCAGCGTGATGACAGAGATTATCAGACGCCGAACACCCATCGTAACCATAGAGGAACATGCTCTCGCCGGCGGTTTTGGCAGCATGGTTCTCGAAGCGGCAGCTGAGCTTGGCAACAGCGCCCCGATTCTGCGCATCGGCATTCCCGACAGCTTTGTCACCCACGGTTCTCAGAATGAACTGCGGGCCATGTTGAAACTCGATGCCAGCGGAATTTTTGAACAGATCAACACCTGGATGGGAGGCCGCAAAAACTTGCGGCTCGCGATCTGAACTTCACTGACAAATTTCCGAAAAAATAGTAAACTGGCTCTGCAATTTCACTGAAATTTTCAGAGGTCAAGTTTTGTCAAAATCATGGTTCAGCCGCCTGATTACTGCATGGCAGTCGTATTTTGCCCTGCAGAAACTTACGGAAAACTCACTGGTTTTCTATGCCGAAAGCAACGCCGACTGGGCTCACATGGGGCAAGTCGTCAGATGCCTTGTTGATAATCATCGTCAGCCACTAATCTGTGTCACTTCAGATATCAATGACCCGATTCTCAACAACGACAACCCTTTAATGAAAACTTTTTTCATCGGCGACGGTACGGCCAGGACCCTTTTCTTTCAAGGCCTTAAAGCCAGAGCAATGGTTATGACCCTGACCGATCTTAACGTGTATTATTTAAAACGTTCAATTAATCCGGTTCATTATTTTTACATTTTTCATGCACTGGTCAGTTCCCATGCCGCCTACCGCCAGCACGCATTTGACAGCTATGACAGTATTTTTTGCGTCGGCCCGTATCACGTAGATGAAATCAGATTTCAGGAAAAAGTTTATGGCCTGAGGGCAAAAAACCTTCTTGAAGGAGGCTACTGCCGACTTGATCAGCTAATGAATGATGTTGAAAAAAGTAACAGCCCGGTCGCCCAAGATTCCGCAGAAAAGCAGCTGACCGTGCTGGTTTCACCAACCTGGGGCGAATCTTCGATGGTAGGTCGCTGCCTCGAAGAAATTTTGCAGATTTTGACCGATGCAAAAATAAATACCATTCTGCGGCTGCACCCGATGACGCTCCGTTACCAGCCCGATTTGCCAGAACGTCTTGAAAAAAGGTTTTTATCGGGTGGTTTTTTTACCTTTGACCGACAGCTTCAGACAACCGATTCGCTGCTGCGGGCCAATGTGATGATTGCCGACCATGGCGGCTCTGGCATCGAATTTGCTCTTGGGCTGAAAAAGCCGGTAATTTCGATTGCTACCCCGGCAAAAATCCATAATCCCGGGCGTGATCGCATCGAACTTCCCTTATTTGAAGACATTATCCGCCCATTGATTGGAGAGGTTCTACGGCTTGACCAGCTGGCGAGTTTGCCTGAAACGGTTAAAGAAATTCACACCCAGGCTCCCCAATGGCGGCAGAAACTCGCCGATCTTCATCGACAATTTATTTTCAATACCGGTTCCAGTGCATCGGTTATGGCAGAACATGTTTATCGATTCGTTTCAAAGTCAGAGAAAGGTTCAGCACCATGAATAAAAAAGTTTATGTCGGAATGAGTGCCGATTTAATCCATCCGGGGCATTTAAATATTATTAAAAAAGCAGCTGAGCTGGGCGAAGTAATCATCGGCCTGCTTACCGACAAAGCAATAGCCAGCTACAAGCGTCTGCCATTCATGAGCTTCGATCAGCGAAGAGAAATCGTTGAAAGCATAAAAGGGGTGGCCATCGTGGTCGCCCAGGAAACCCTTGACTATGTTCCCAACCTCGAAAAAATCAAACCAGATTATGTCGTACATGGCGACGACTGGCGAGAAGGAGTCCAGAAACAGACCCGTCAGCGCGTCATCGACGCACTGGCAAAATGGGGTGGTGAACTGGTTGAAGTGCCGTACACCAAAGGCATTTCATCGACCCGGCTGCATAATGCCCTTAAAGAAATCGGAACAACTCCTGATATTCGCCTCAAATCACTCAAACGTTTGATTGAATCAAAACCAGCCGTCAGATTGCTCGAAGTCCATAATGGTCTGACCGGCCTGCTTATTGAGCATCTTACCGAAACCACCAAAGACGGCCGCTTCGAATTCGACGGCATGTGGGCCAGTTCTCTTACCGACGCCACTGCCCGTGGCAAGCCCGACATCGAAGCCGTTGGCCTGACTTCAAGGCTGAATACGATCAACGATGTTCTCGAAGTGACCACCAAACCAGTTGTATTCGACGGGGATACCGGCGGCCGCCCCGAACACTTCGTATTCACCGTAAAAACCCTCGAAAGGCTTGGCATTTCTGCGGTTGTCATCGAAGATAAAACCGGTCTGAAAATGAACTCGCTTTTCGGAACCGAAGTCGAGCAGACCCAGGACAGCATTGCCGGTTTCTGCCATAAAATCAGTCTTGGCAAACAGTCATGCGCCACCCGGGATTTTATGATTATCGCAAGAATCGAAAGCCTGATTCTCGGAAAAGGCATCGATGACGCCATTGAGCGCGCCAGGTCTTACATCGAGGCCGGCGCCGATGCAATAATGATTCACAGCCGTCAGAAAACCCCAGATGAAGTATTTGAATTCTGCCGGCAATACGATAAATTGCCTGAACTCCGACCGCTGATGGCAGTTCCAAGCAGTTACAGCGCAACTTTTGAAAAAGATTTGATCGCCAATGGCATTAACATTATCGCCTATGCAAACCAGCTGATCAGAAGCGCCTATCCTGCAATGGTTCAGACCGCCCGCGAAATTCTTCGCAACCATCGGGCATTTGAATCGGAATCGCGGATGATGCCGATCAAGGAAATCATCAATCTGATACCGGGGGGAAAATGAATTGATTTCTCCAGCAAATTTCATTGATTATCTGATTTCGCGGGGAATTGCCGCTTTTTTTGGTGTACCTGATTCATTGCTGGCAGAATTCTGCAAAGAACTCGATCATCATTCGTGCCGCCACATAATCACCGCCAACGAGGGAAATGCCGTTGCAACCGCTATCGGTCATCATCTCGGCACCGGCGGTTACGCGGCAGTCTATATGCAGAACTCCGGTCTGGGAAACGCCATTAACCCACTGGTTTCACTGGCAGCGCCTGAAATTTACGGCATTGGAACTCTTCTGATCATAGGCTGGCGCGGTGAACCGGGAGTAAAAGACGAACCGCAGCACCTCCTACAGGGACAGATCACCATCGATCTCCTCGAAACCATGAGAATTCCTTTTGTCATACTGACTGCCGATTCAAATCTGACAGAAACGGTTTCGCCAATTCTTGACCAGCTAAAAAAGGGGCCGGCAGCGATTATTGTGAAAAAAAACTGCTTTGCGCCGGCAAGCGTTTTGCCAGAAAAAGATTCAGAACCTGACCTGCCGACCCGTGAACGCACCATCGAACTTTTGCTTGACCACACGCAGCCGACCGACCTGCTGGTTTCAACCACCGGCAAGGCTTCGCGTGAGCTTTTTGAATTGCGGGTTAAACGAGGTGAAAGCCAGCGCGACTTTCTCACCGTCGGTGGCATGGGCCATGCATCTTCAATTGCTCTTGGGCTCGCGTTGAGTCGACCACGAAATCGGGTATTTTGCCTTGATGGTGACGGAGCAATGCTGATGCACCTCGGAGCCCTGGCCACCATTTCATGCACTGCCCGCCCAGAAAATTTCGTTTATATCATGCTGAACAACGGCGTTCATGAATCGGTTGGCGGTCAACCAACTTCGGCTCCCCGCATCGACACCCGCAGGCTTGCCGAATCAATGAATTTCAAACATTATTTTAAAACAGACAGTGAAACTGCCATGCAACAATGTTTTTCTTCGCTAAACAGCCTTACTGGGCCTGTTTTTATTGAAGCGCCGATCAAGCCGGGTTCAAGAAAAAATCTCGGGCGCCCCACTTCGACTCCGGCAGAAAATAAGGCTGAATTGATGAGGTTTATCGATGAACAAACCGTCTGAGTGGTCATCCTTCAATCCGGTCGAGGTTTTGCGAACAGATTTTCTGAGCTTCATTCAAAAGTTTTTTTCAGGCCGGCAGAACCGAACTCTGCTGGTTACCACCCAGGGGTTTACCAGGCGTGGCCTGACCAGGCAGATCAGCGAAAAGTGCCAACCCGAAAATTTAATAATTTTTGACCAGGTAAAGCCAAACCCTGATCTCGAAGACCTTGATGAAGCAGTTACCGGGCTGCGCTCAAAACAGATTACATCGGTAATCGCCGTTGGTGGCGGCAGCGTCATCGATGCGGCGAAAGCCCTGGCGATAGGAGTATGCCAGTCTTTCAGCCTCAAGGAACTGCTGATCGAAAAAAAAGACAGCGATTTTCGTGGTCGTGCGCGGCTGATTGCCATACCAACCACCTCTGGAACCGGTTCTGAAGTTACTCCCTTCGCAACGATCTGGCATCACCGAACCGGCAGCAAATATTCTCTTGCCGGGCGCCATGTTTTTGCAGACCAGGCAATTCTAGACCCGCGACTCACCCTGACTCTCCCTGCAGACGAAACTCTTTTTTCCGGGCTTGACTGCATTTCACATGCCCTCGAATCTATATGGAATCATGCCTGTAATCCCATCAGTCTGCTTCATGCCAAAGCGGCTCTTGAGCTGGCCACAACGGCATTGCCCACAGTTCTGGCCAAACCCGATGATCTGGCCGCCCGTGAAAAAATGCAGCTTGCCAGCCTTTTTGCCGGAATTGCCATAAGCTCGACAAAAACTGCCATTGCCCACGCCATGAGCTATCCTCTGACCGCTAAACTCCAAATTCCCCATGGGCTGGCCTGTTCATTCAGTCTTCCCGCAATAATTGAAAACTGCCAGAACGTTTTGCCGCAGGAATTGTTACCTCTGCTGAATAAAACCGAAAAACTTCTTTCTGGCCTTGAACTGCCAAAAAAAATCGCGCAATTTGCTGCCAAAGAACAGGTAATGCAGCTGTTGCCCGAAATGTTTGACCCATCGAGAATTTTGAATTTCTGCCTTGAGGCTAACCTGGAGTCGGTCGAAAGAATCCTTCAGAAAAGCCTTAAATAGAGAAATTTCCTGAATCTGTTTTCTTGAGAATTACCAGTGTAATACCATTCCCAAAAAATCTGTTCGTACTCTTAGTGGACTTTCGTACATTTAGGCAGCCCTCGATAATGATTCTATGAGGAGTTCA